>JBBQRQ010000031.1:0-48622 GCA_038214755.1 Verrucomicrobiota bacterium | reverse complement strand
GGCGGCGCGTGGCGCGCTGGCTGCGCGGCGGGCTCTGCGGGGAGCAGCCAGCGTGACACGCGCCGCCGCCCGGAGCGGTTCTCTGCAGCGCCATTGTTAGCCGTTATTTCGTTCGGATTGGAATTCCGAGGCGAACGACGCGAAAAGCAGGGCCGACTCGTGGAGTAAAATCCGACGGGAACCGCGTGGGTATCGGAGAAGTCGCGTCGCATAGCTAAACCCTCCCCTAAAAAATTTCCTGTTGTCGAGACGCTCTCGAAGTCCGCTCCTTCTTTTCGAGCGCAGATGGCGGGTTCGAGCGTTCGAGACGCAGAACGGAGAATCCACGTAATGCTTGGCTAGGCGACAATTGAGCGGTAGTAAAAGGCGAGAAGCACATAGAGTATCGCTGTCGTTGTGATGTTGGCCCACAGATGCGGATAGCCCCAGAAGAATGCAGAGAGAAGGATGGCACAAGATAAGAGGCTGAGAAGCAATAATGAAGGAAGGCGGAAGCCCGCAGCGAAGTTCCAACCGTTCTGCACTAGGACGACGATAGCTGTGATGAAATAGACACTGCGGAGGTCAGGCGCAACAATCTGATTTGTGTTGAAAAGACCGAGGCAAAAGTAAGCCCCGAAGACCAGCAACACCTCCACTACATCGCAGAGAAACGCGCCGAGGCCATACTGGTCAATCGGCGTATCTTGGTTGATTAGAAAGGAGATGCTGAAGAAGAATGCGAACAGAAGCCCGAAGTAGAGGGCAAAGTCGCCAAGCGCAGCCGTCACACTGCGGTGCATGGTAAGGCGAAATAGAATAAGGACCAGACCGGTCCCGAGAACCGCAGGATAATAAAGACCCTGCATCAAGGTCTTTCTGGAATTGTTCGCAGTGTTCACAGGACGCGCGTCAAGACGGCTAACTATAATTATGCCGCATCGATGTTGGCCTAATTTTTTTAGGAGACATTAGGTCGCATTCGCGGCGTGAAAATTTATCTGACAAATTCCGTGTCATCGTGTCTTCTCAGTGGCGTTAATGATGAACGAAGCATCTGATAATTTACCGCCAACGCAAGCGGAAAAATCCAAGCCCCTCATGTTGTCGGAAAAAGTCCGGGAGGCGTTGCGGGTCAAACACTATTCATTGCGCACCGAGGAAGCGTATTTGGGTTGGATCCGCCGGTTCATCCGTTTTCACAAGGGGAAGCATCCGCGAGAAATGGCCGAGGCGGAGATTAAGGAATTCTTAACCCACTTGGCCGTCGTCGATCAGGTCACCGCCTCCACGCAGAATCAGGCTTTGAGCGCGATTTTATTTCTTTACCAGCGGGTGTTGGAAAAAAAGCTGGAGTATATGGCGGACGTGCCGAGAGCGCGTGTTTCCAAGTATTTGCCGGAAGTGTTGACGCGGGAAGAGTTGGATCGCTTGTTCGCCCAAATGGAGGGAACGCCGAAGTTGTTCGCGCAATTGCTCTATGGAACGGGAATGCGTTTGACGGAGGCGTTGCGGTTCTGGGTGAAGGATGTGGATTTCGCCCGGAACCGAATCATGGTGCGCAATGGCAAAGGCGATAAAGATCGAGTCACGATGCTGCCGAACAAGCTCAAGCTTGAACTACAACAACATTTGAAAAAAGTGGAGCGATTGCATGAGGACGATCTGGCGGAGGGTTTTGGAACGGTGTCGCTACCCTATGCGTTGCGGAAAAAATATCCGAACGCGAGGAAGGAATGGGCGTGGCAATTTATTTTTCCGTCGGCCAACCTCTGTCGTGATCCCTATTCGCGGGAGATGGTGCGCCATCATTTTCATGAGCACAGCATCCAAAGACTAGTGAAGGCGGCGGCGAAGAAATCGAGTTTGAGCAAACCAGCCAGTCCGCACACGTTCCGGCATTCGTTTGCGACGCATCTGCTGGAATCGGGCACAGATATTCGTTCGTTGCAGGAATTGCTCGGCCATAAAAGCGTGGAGACGACGCAAATTTATACGCACGTCATGCAGCAGCCGGGCATGGGTGTGAGAAGTCCGCTGGATTGAAGGTAGTTGAGGGTTGAGGGCGGTGGGGGTTGAGGGTTATGAGTTGAGCGTTGAGCGACGGGACTGATTTTACCTTCTCAACCCTCAACCCTCAACCCTGCTGCGACCTATTTTCTTGTTGCTCTTTCTTTGGCGCATTATTCTTGGCTATGCGTTTCCAACGTTTTTGTTTAGCGCTTTGCCTGCTCGCATTCTCGCCCGCTCTCATCAGCCGCGCCCAGGTGAGCAAGGGGCAACAAATCCTCATCAATCGCGGCTTCCAGGTGCAGGGGATGATTTCCAATTTTGATCCGTTCCACTTGACCACTTACAGCAACGCCAACTACACCGCGATGAATTGGATTTGGGATTCGACACCATCCGCCATGGGCGCAGTGCCGGGATTTCCGTGGGCGCGCTGGGCGCGTAATGAAACGGAAATGCCACCGCTCGGAAGCGAAGGGCCTTATACGAACCAACTGATGATGATCCAATTGGGCGACGAATGGGAGTTAAACGACGACGCGACGCGCACGCGATTGGTCAACTGGTTCAACGCCTTTCGCGCGAATTGGCCGAACGCGATTTTATTTCACAACAACTATGGAGGCCAGGTCGGCGACGCCCAGTTGGGCGACTTCGTCACGCGCGCACAGCCCGACATGCTTTGTTTCGATGCTTATCCATTTCGTCTGGATGGTTCCGGCAACAAATACGAGACGCTGGTGAATTGGTATGGAGATATGCGCCGTTATCGCCAGCACGCCAAGGGAGCGAATATTCCGTTGGCAACTTATTTGCAGACCTATAGTTCCGGGACGGAAAACGTCAGTGCGCCGTCGCCTTCGGAATTGCGTTTGCAACATTCCGCCGCGCTCGCGTTCAACTGCAAGACGCTGATTGATTTTACTTACAACAGCGGCGCGTCGTCGCTCTTCACCAATGCTCTAGGCGGAGACAATGCGCCCACCTCGCTTTACTACGAGAAAGCCATTGCCGCCCTGCGCGCGCGGAATTTTGGCAAGGCTCTGGTGCGATTGAAGCCGGTGGCGGATGTTTCTTTTCCTGATTTGCGGACCACGAGCATGATGTTCATTCTCGGACGCAATTCCAGCGGCGCGCTCAATCCATTTCCCATTGGCTTCTACGCCGGTCCGGGCGGCGGCGACCCTGCGACCGATTGGGCGTATCAACGGAACGATCCGTATCTCACGAACAATTGGGTGGTGACGAACAAGGGCACAAGAAATAACGGCCAGCCCGGCAACGTGATCGTGTCGTGGTTCACGCCGCTCGATGAAACGTTCGATGGGACGAACTATACGAACGAAGTTTATCTGATGGTCGTGAATGGCTTGAGCGATTTGACGGGCACGGCGGCGGAGTGTTTGCAGGAAATTAAATTGAACTTCGCCAGCGCATTGACCGCAGTGGAAATGTTGAACCCGCTCACTGGCCTGGTGGAAGTCCAGTCGTTGCCGCTGACGAATGGTTTCCGGCAATTGGTTTTAAATCTAAATGGCGGCGACGCGGCATTATTTAAATTTTCGGATGGCGCTCCGTTTATTGGCGCGGCGTTGACCGGTCCGCCGGTGATCACAAGTCAGCCTGCGAATACGACAGTCACGCTTGGCGCCAATGCGACTTTTACCGGTCGAGCGGCGGGCGCGGCTCCGCTGAGTTATCAATGGAAATTCAACGGAGTGAACATTCCCAGCGCTACGACGAACAGTTACACGCGCGCCAATGTGCAAGCGACGAATGCAGGCAGTTATTCTTTTGTCGCCTATAATTCCTTCGGGAGCACGACGAGCATCGTGGCGACTTTGACGGTGGTTTCGAATTTGCCCGTTCTGTATGAACCATTTGATTATCCGAATATCGGCGGCCCCGTCAGCAGCAACACACCGGCGAACTGGGTGACTGGCGGAACGGGGGCGAATGATTTGAATGTGACGAGCGGCAATCTTTCCTATGTTGGTCTGGCGACGTCGATTGGGAACAGCGTGACGAACGGCGGCGCGGGTCTGGGCGTTCGGCGATTGTTCGGGACGAATTTAAATAGCGGGACTCTGTATGTATCGGCGTTGTTTAGAATCAACGATCTCGGCTACGGCACCTGGACCGGCGCGTCTGCGCAAGTCGGCGCATTGACCGCGACGGATAGCAGCAGCTTTCGACTTCAGATTCTCGTGAGAAGCAATTCCGCTGCGGGCTACGTCATCGGCGTGCAAAAAGGCGGCACGGGTGTTTTACCAACTTTCGATACGACTGAATATCAGACGAACGATACTATTTTCTTCGTGGGCAAATATGATTTCAATGCGTCGCCCAACGCTGTTTCTTTGTGGATCAATCCGAGTTCATCCACGTTCGGTTCCAACACAGATCCGACGAACGGTTTCATTGCCGCGACCACCGGCACGGATGGATTTACCATTGACCGTTTCAACCTTCGGCAGAACACGGCGGTGAGTGTGCCGGCCGCAATGCAATGGGACGAGTTGCGCATCGGGAATTCCTGGGCGGAGGCGACGCCTGCCGGGGCAGTATCGTTCATTACTCGCCTGATCAATCCCGTGCGACTCGGCGACGGGAGGTTTCAATTTTCCTACACCAACAACAGCGGCCTGAGCGCGGCGGTGTATGCGTCCACGAATCTCACCAACTGGGCGTCGTTGGGCGCGGCCACGCAAATTAGTCCCGGCCTCTATCAATTCATCGACGCGACCGCGACGAATTCTTCACGCCGGTTTTATCAACTACGTTCGCCGTAAATGAACACTTATCGGATTAAGTGAATTGTAGCCGACGACGTGAGGAGGCGGATTTCGGCTGAAAAACACAAATCCGCCTATCTATGAAACTAAGGGTAGGGCGTGTCACTCCGTGCGCGCCGCATTTGGCTTGGCTTCGCCCCGGCGCGCACGGAGTGACGCGCCCTACCAACGCTGGCCGGTTCATGGTGCCGGGTTCTCCTCCCGTCGGCGGCTACGGTGTCACCGGCCTTATCACACAGGGCGCATCTTGATACTACCACCAAAGCGATTCGATGTAGTGGGGCAGGCTTCCAGCCTGCCGAACGGGCATCTTGCCCGCGAATCCTGCTCTTGGGGCTGGAAGCCCCGCAGGCAGACAAGATGTCTGCCCCACTACTTTGGTGGTAGTGTCAAGATCCCCTATCACACAGAATCTTTTATTTTCCCCTCCAAATCTTAAATACAAACAGGCAGCCTCTCTCCATTCATGCTTGAACGACGAATATTTTCTCGACGGCAAATCACGCTGGGATTTCTCTGCGCGTCCATCTGGATGGCTGGAATTTTTTCGCTGCCCGCTCTTGAACCGTGGGCGGACGATCAATTGCCGGTCCGCGCCGGATTGGAATTATGGCTGGATGCTTCACGCGAAAATCCGGCGCGCACTCCTTCAAAAAAATTTCGGCCCAAAGAAGAATTGCCTCGAATTCCAAATGGCGCGCCGCTCGACATCTGGCACGACGCCTCCGGCCACAAACGAGATGTCGTCCAATTCGTGCCGAGCGCCAGGCCCCGCGTGATCCAGGGTTTGCGCGGTACGACAGTTCGCTTCGATGGCAAAGACGATTTCCTCATGATGAGCAGGCGCGAACAAGACCTGACCAATTTTACAATTTTTATCCAGACGGCCCCGCGCACGAATGAAGGCGGCTTGCGGGCGTTTCTAGCAACGAGTCGCAGCGGCAAGAATGATTATTCTACTGGCATCAACATCGATCTTGGAAACAAAAGTGATCGCTTCGCGGCCGTGAACATCGAAGGCAACAGCTTCACTGGAATTCGTGACATGTTGAAAATGGAATTTCCATTCGAGCAAATGCACGTGCTCGCCATCGCCTCGGGCGGGGAGATGAACCGGGTTAAACTTTGGGCGGACAATTTTTTTTCGGACGAACGCGAGCGCACCGCGCCGACGATTGCTTTTGATTTGTTGACCATCGGCGCGCGATTTTATTCCAACAACGGCGAACCCGCGCACGTTCAAGGTTTTTTCGACGGCGATATTTCTCAAGTGCTCATTTACAGCCGCGTCTTGACTGACGAAGAACGCGCTTCGGTAAATCGCTTTCTCGCCACGAAAATTTTTTCGCTCCAGATCGCTGGAAAAAAAGTTGTGCCGCTGGAAACAATTACCAACGGCCCGCCGGTGAAAATGTTTTTGCCCGGCTTCGAAGCAAAAGAAATTCCGGTGCAGTTGAACAACGTCAACTGCGTCAAATATCGCGAGGACGGGAAACTCGTCGCGCTCGGTTACGATGGAAATATCTGGCTGCTCTCCGACACGGACGGCGACGGCCTCGAAGACAAAGCGATGCCATTTTGGAACCAGCCGACATTGCGCTCGCCCATTGGCATGGCGCTCACGCCGCCGAATTATCCGAACGGACGCGGCGTGTTCGTCCCATCGAAAGGAAAACTTTCGCTGATTGTCGATACGAATAACGACGACATTGCGGATCAAGAAATCATTGTCGCCAAAGGCTGGCAGGAGTTGTGGCATAACGTTGATGCGCTTGGCGTGGCAGTGGATCAGGACGGCAGCATTTATTTTGGCTTGGGCACCGCAAATTTCACCGACGCTTATCTCATTGATTCCAAGACAGGCCGCGCACGTTACGATTTGAAAAACGAACGCGGAACTATTCTCAAAGTTTCGCCGGATTTTTCCAAACGCGAAATCGTCTGCACCGGGATTCGTTTTCCGGTGGCGCTGGCCTTCAATTCCGCGGGCGATTTGTTTTGCACCGATCAGGAAGGCGCCACGTGGTTGCCAAATGGAAATCCGCTGGACGAACTTCTTTTTATCGAGAGAGGGCGGCACTACGGATTTCCGCCGCGACATCCAAAACATCTGCCGGGCGTGATCGATGAGCCGAGCGTTTTTGATTATGCGCCGCAGCATCAATCGACTTGCGGTTTGAATTTCAACGAGCCGGTCAATGGCGGACCCATCTTCGGTCCAGAAAGCTGGCGAGGAGATGCGTTGGTCGCAGGTTATTCACGCGGAAAATTATTTCGCACCAAGCTGGTCAAAACAAAATCGGGTTACGTCGCGCAAAATGAAATCATCGGCAGCGTGAACATGCTGCCTGCTGATGTCTGCGTCTCGCCTCGCGGCGAACTGGTAGTGTCAACGCACAGCGGCCAGCCCGATTGGGGCAGCGGGCCAACTGGCGCGGGGAAACTTTTCAAAATTTCGTATTCCAAAAAAGATTCGCCGCAGCCCGTTGCGCTGTGGGCGGCAAGTCCGACCGAAACGCTGATCGAATTTGATCGTCCGCTGGATGCGACGCGGCTCAAGGATTTGAAAAATAAAATCGTCGTAACAGAAGGTCGTTATGTCAGCGCGGGAGATCGTTTTGAAACGTTGCGACCCGGCTACCAAACGGTGGTGAACCAATTGGCCGAGCCGCGTCTGGAATTGGAAGTGCATTCCACCGCGCTCGATTCCGATGGCCTGACTTTGGCGATCCGCACCACGCCGCGAAGTTCAGCGGTGCATTACGCGATCACATTGCCTTCACTGGAAAACATTTCGCGTGGCACGATCGAACTCGCTCACGACCTCTCCGGCGCGGAAGCGATTTGGGAGGCTACTGTTGGAGGAACAAAACTGAAAACGTGGTTGCCGCATTTGGACTTTTCCGTGGCGCGAGATTTTACGGAACAGAGCGCCGCTCATTCACCATTTTGGGCGGCGCTTTCAAAGGCGGGCAAATTAAATTTGAAGGCGCAGTTGGATTTATGGCAGATGCTCCGCTCGGCCACTCAGCCCGGCGGCAAACTGGATTTCGAATATCCGAACGAAACTGTGACCGTTGTTTTCCAATCTGATTTGCCAATGGAAATCACCGCGCGTTCGGCAAAGGTGGAGCGAGTTAACGGGAACGAATCTCGCCTGACGGTCACACTGAAATCCAACGAGTGGATTCCGCTGGAACTCAACTTGCAAACTTCGGCCAGCGTCGCGCCGACTTTGGCCGTGTCATGGTTTACCGCAGAGGACGAAAGAATCCGTCCGCTTCCGTTGCGGAGGATTTTATTGCCGTGGGCCAGGCCAGCGGAGAATTCCATTCCAGAAGAAACGGAGCGCGTGATTCCAGAACTGGCGGGAGGAAACTGGTTGAAGGGAAACAAAATATTTTTTGGCGAGCAAGCCGCTTGTGCGAAATGCCATTTGATCCACGGAAAAGGCGCGAAGGTCGGCCCTGATTTATCGAACCTCATGCATCGTGATTATCCGTCCGTGCTGAAGGACATTCTTCAACCCAGCGCCGCGATCAATCCAGATCACGTCGCCTACAACATCGACTTGAAGAATGGCGATTCGTTGAGCGGAGTTTCCATCGGCGGCAACGACGCGGAATTATTTCTCGCTGATGCCGGCGGACAAACGACACACATTGCGCGAAGCAATATTCGTTCGATGAAACCTTCCACAGTGTCGTTGATGCCGGAAGGTTTGCTCGAAGCGCTTGCGGAAAATGATCGAAAAGATTTGCTGACGTTTTTGTTGATGCCCGAACCATTGCAGCCGGCAACGCTCGAAATCGGTGGAGAGCCGCCGCCGAGAAAACGAGCCGAGGTTGAAGCGGTGTTGGGAAAAATAAATTCTGCGAACGTCGAATTAAAACCCATGCACCTTCTTCTTTGTGCCGGACCAAAAGATCACGGCCCGAGTGAACACGACTATCCTCTCTGGCAAAAGCGCTGGTCGAAATTGCTGGCGCTGGCGGAAAATATTTCGGTTGAGACGATTTCTGAGTGGCCCACTGCGGAGCAATTCAACAAAGCAACGGTGGTGATTTTCTACTCGAACAATCCGGGTTGGTCGGCCAGTCGCGCCACCGAACTGGATTCATTTCTCAATCGCGGCGGTGGTTTGGTTTACATCCATTTCGCAGTGGATGGGCACGCGAACTGCGACGAACTCGCGCAACGCATTGGACTGGCCTGGCGCGGAGGCGCATCGAAATTCCGACATGGCGGGATCGATTTAAAATTTCAACCGCATCCCATCACGGAAAATTTTAAGGCGACTCAGTTTGTTGACGAGTCCTATTGGAACCTGATTGGCAGTGAGACCAATCTCCAATTGCTCGCGAGCGGAATCGAAGATGGAAAAAATCGGCCGCTCATGTGGGTGCGCGAACAAGGGCGAGGTCGTGTTGTCGTTTCGATTCCCGGCCATTACACCTGGACGTTTGATGATCCACTTTTTCGCATTCTCATTTTGCGCGGCATCGCGTGGAGCGCCCATCAACCACTGGACCGCTTGAGCGAACTCGCGACCATTGGCGCGCGGTTGGAAGAGTGATCCACCCA
This sequence comes from Verrucomicrobiota bacterium, assembly GCA_038214755.1. Taxonomy (GTDB): domain Bacteria; phylum Verrucomicrobiota; class Verrucomicrobiia; order Limisphaerales; family CANJXF01; genus CANJXF01. Next base: position 39,254 of record JBBQRQ010000031.1, on the reverse strand, counting down.
AAATTTCTTCGAGTCCGCAGGCACGAACGCCTGCAATCTGCTCGGCGCGTTCGTCGGCACCTGATCGGCACATTGAAGGCAACATTTTCGTTCATTGGATTTCCCTTCTTCGCAGTCGCAAAGCTTGCGCGGTTCGTGGGCAAGCAGTTGATGTGGTGACAAGTTGAGGAAAAAAAACTTCCCACTATTCTCTTGTTCAATTCACAAAAAAGTTTCTAATCACCTCAACCCGCCAGGGTCACAACAACCGTAGTGTGGCGCGATTCTGCGGATAACACTTGTGAGTCGAATTTAATCACCCTTATGAATATTTGGATGACACTCTTGGCCGTTGCGTTTCTAGGTATCATTGGTGGTGTTACAAATTGCTTATTGTCTGGCGAGTTCGCATTGCCGCACAGCGACGCAACGCACAAAGTCTGGAAGCCCGGATGGATCGCAAATATTGTGATAGGAGCTGTCGCTGCTGTCGTCGTGTGGGGCGTTTACGGCCCACTGGCTACATATGATCTTGCACAGAAAGCGGCGCCTGATTTTCATCTTCCCGTTGCCCAACTAGTCAGTTCGATTCTCGTGGGCATCAGCGGCGCGAAGATTCTTACCACAATGGCTCAGAAAGAGGCCGAGCGCGCAGCCAAGATTGACCTCGCCAAAGTTTTGGAGGATATTGTGAAATCACAAAAATAGTTATGAGCGATCAAGACCAGAAAAAAGCGGAAGAACTCAAAAAACTCCTGGAGCGTGTGCCAGCGTCGGGATCTTTTGAGTCAGCCAGCATTACCGGGCAGATCGCGACGTTGGCGAAGGAGCTTTTTCGCCGTGAGCCTGCCACTGCGGCTGGCACCGCAAATCAGCCAAGTCGCGCCAACTCATAAATGGCGAAGCCGCCGCGAGCTTATCAATATTCGGCGTGCGAATTTCCTTGTTGCCATAGCAGCCCAGCGTCCACGCGCCATGGTTGTCCGTGAGAATGAAAACGATGTTGGGCCACGGCGATTTTGCAGATGCGCCATTCGCAAAAGCGATGGCGAAACAGATCGCGAAAAAAATCTTTTTCGTTTCCCAGAGACGGTGTGACGCAGAAAAAATTTCGCAATTATTTTACCGGCAGTTGAAGGGAGTAGGCGCACTTTTTCCAAATTAGAAATTTCTTTTTCCCCGAGGTTGAGCCAACTCCGCGCAATGTTGCGCACGACATCGAGATCATTACCACCGACGCCGATCAGCGAATAAAAATCGCGGCGCTCGACCTGTTCGTTGGGCAGCGCAAACATGTCCATTCCCGAGGGCGAAAAATGATTGGGATATTTCTTGAGCGACTCGGCGTTGACTTCGCTCCCCTGACTGTTGAGCCAGCCGATGGGCCAATGATCCCAGCATTGCGAAACCCAGCCGATGCCGCCGGTATCCTGGTATGAATGATCTTTGATGCGGGTGAAGTCGTGACCATAACCACCGGCGTCGCCGAGCACGCAAAACGCCGCGCCCTCGCGCAGCGGCGTGACGAGTGCAACTCCGCGCGAATCGTCGAGAAGTTTCCAAGGACTGCCCGTGCGCCGCGGGGTGGATTTATAAAGTGTGTTCGTGTCGCGTCGCCAGAAAACGTCGTAGCGATTTGTGGAAAAGGCGTCGAGAACAGCGAGCGAATGGCTGTCGCCGGTGGCGGGATCGCGCTGCAAAACATCGAACCACAATTTTTCTTTGGGACACATGCCGATCATTTCAATCGGTTCGCGCGCGTAACCACGATGATTGCCGGGCATGAGTGTTGCCAAACTTTGTCGGCGCAAAATATGGCCGTTGGGGAAAGCCCAGAAATCTTCCGTGGCGCGATAAGCGCGCGCGCCGTTGGCCTGATTGACTCCGAAATAAGTCCAGCGCACGTGAACTTGTTTCGGTCCGCGTTCGAGCACTTCGACAAAGCTGTTTGTCTCCTGTCGTCCAAAGCTGTTGAAGAGTTCGGCCCATCCGTCGTTGCCTTCAAAAAATTGAAAACAATGTCCCGCGCCGGAAGGAAATTCAAACCACGGGCAATAGCTGCCCTCGTGCGCAAAAACAAAACGAAAGGGAAAGTGCTTCCACGAAATGATGACGGCACGTTTCGGATTTAGATCGGCGTGGGGCGGACTGGGAAATTCACCGGTGTAGCCGCCAAAGACGTAATCTGAAACTTCCGTGACGGCCACTTCAGCGCTCCTCTGGGTGCGGAAAGAATTCGCGCCGAGTTACATCCAGTGGTGAGGCAAATTAAAATTGCGGAAATCGAGAGGGCGAAGAAAGCGGTCACTCGCTCTTGCTACAACCGGAGCGTGAATATGAAAAGCATTTCGGCAATCACCTTTGCGCGATTCTCTTGGGCGTTGCCCGTCGTTTTCCGGGTTCGCCTTCTTCAACCCCAAAATTAGCCGCTACGTTTTGCCGTGGGAGTAAGTAGGCAATTGCTCCAGTCGATTTGCGTCAGTCAATTTCAGCGAACAAAAATTGGCAGGCGCGCCAACTTCCAAACCGCATTTCAAATTCATTACCCTTGCTGGAACTTCTGAAAACCTCGCCCAGACCTCGCGCCAGGAACAGTTCAACATTTCCGCCGCGCGAAAAATCCCGTCAATGGGACGCAGCGCAGAGCCGGCGAAATTGGTCTGGCCGGGTTGCCGGACAATTTGATCGGAGCCAACTTCGAGTTCGAGATTCGCCAGTTTGTATTTTCCCGGTGGCGCGCCAGCGGCGGACATCGCGTCGGTCGTGTAAAAAATATTTCCTTTGGGCAACACGCGATGCACCAGACGAAACAGGGCAGGGGACACATGAATTTTATCGGGAATTAAACTGACGGTGAGACCTGGCGTCTCGAAAATCCGCCAAAGAATATTATCGTGACGATCGAGTTCACGCGGACAGCCATTGCCCAAATGCGTAAAGGCAGACGCGCCCGCCGTCACAGCGTCACGCAAAATTTCCGCTGACGCGTTGGTGTGGCCGAGACTGATTTTGATGCCGAGCGATTTTGCGAGGGCAATCGATTTTATTGCTCCAGACCGCTCGGGGGAAATGGTCAGGAGCAGCGGATCTTCCCCGGCAAGTTCGCGAAGCTCACGAATGTGTTCCGGTTTCGGGGCAATCATTAGCGCGGGATTATGCGCTCCGTGAAAACCGGGTTTGTCCGAGAGAAACGGCCCTTCGATGTGCCAACCGGCAATGGCGTTTTTTAATTCGTCGGATTGCGCGCGCAACTTTTTGCAATGCCTCAAACGCGCGGTCAGTTTCGGCCAGTCGTCCGTGATGAGCGTCAGAAAAAATTGCGCGCAACCATCGCGACGAAGTTTTCGCGCGGCACAAAGGAGATCGTCTGCGGATAAATTATCCTGTTGAAAATCAATTCCGCCGTAGCCATTGACCTGCGCGTCGATCAGCGCGGGAGCGATCCAGAAATTTTCGGGCGCGTTGGAAATTTCTTCGATGCTCGCAATCGTTCCATTTTTCCAGCAGAGGCGAAGCGGTTTGCCGGTGGAAAAGTATCGCGCGGAAATCTCGCCGTCGTTCATCGTGGAAATTCTTAACCACAAATGAACACGAATGGACACGAATAAAAATGGTTTGGGTGGATCGACCGTTCGAGTCACGCCCAGACAATCGCGAAGGATATTTTGCGCGGGTGATATTTTTTCACATTAGTTTCGGAGACGCGCATCCGTTTGACCGTTTGAGACGTTCAATGGGTGGAGCTTGCCAACATGAAAAGGATTGTTACGGTGTTAATCGAGTGGGCAAAACCGGATGCCTGGGCAGCTCCGATATCCATCTCGGCTCAGTCAAAAGAGGGTGAACGAAGAATCCGCGAAACTCGATGTGGAACTCCTTGGGCAAATCGCGCAAGGAGATCGCGTCGCTTTCTCCCGATGTTATGACCGTTATTCCGGCATTTTATTTTCCATTGTCGTAAAAGTTTTGAACGACCCGAAGGAAGCCGAGGATGTTTTGCAGGAAGTTTTTTTACAAATCTGGGACAAAGCGGGGATCTATAAACGCGAGCTTGGCGTGCCGTTCAGTTGGTTCGTGACTTTGACTCGGAATAAAGCCATCGACCGTCTGCGCTCATCCCAACGCCGGTTTCGGCTGCTCGAAGAACTTAAAGAGGAAACCGCGGTCTTAACAAACGCCGGTTCGACTTTTATGACGGACCCAGAAAATCGCGAAAGCTCCGTCATGGTGCGCTCGGCGGTGCGCAGTTTGCCGAGCGACCAGCGGCAAGCCATTGAACTCGCGTTTTTTGGGGGCCTGACCCAAAACGAAATTTCTGAATCTTTGGGACAACCGCTGGGCACGGTGAAAGCGCGCATCCGCCGCGGCATGTTGAAATTGCGCGACGCTCTGGAGGATCACCTATGATCGACGAGCGCACGGAAGAACAAGCCAGTCTTTACGCGCTCGGCCTTTTGTCCGAACAGGAGGCGCGCGAGTTTGAGAGAGAATTGCGCGAGAGCGAAGAGTTGCGCGGATTCGTCGCGCAGTTGAAACGCAGCGCCGATTTACTCGCCACGTCCGCGCCGTCAGTCGAACCTCCGCCGCACCTGAAGCAAAAACTTTTGGATCAGATCGAGCAGCGGATGAAAATTGTTCCTTTGAAAAAAGCGGAAACTCTTTTCGCGCCCGCTTGGTTTCCGTGGGCGATGGCGGCGTGTCTGGCAGTTTTGTGCGCGATCTTTTTTTCCGAAAATAAATCAGCGCGGCAGCGTTCCGCCCGACTGCGGGATGAATTACAGGAGTTGCAAAAACAGACGATCTCGTTGCGTGGCGAAACGGACATTTTGCAAAATCAGGTCGCGGAGTTTCGGAGCAAAGATCGCCTTTCGCAACTGCGAATCGCCATGCTCAGTTCGCTGCTGGCGAGTTCTCCGAAAGCCGTCGCTGTTTCGGTGTGGGACAACGAACAACAAAAAGGCGTTCTGGTCGTAGAACATCTCGCGTCGCTTCCGTCGGACAAAGATTATCAACTCTGGGTGATCGACTCAAAATATCCGAGTCCAGTGGATGCGGGCGTTTTTACCGTCGATGAAAAAGGCGCGGTGCGTTTTCAGTTTCAGCCGAAATCGCGGGTCAATTTTGAAAAAATTGCGGTCACCCTCGAACGCAAAGGCGGCGTCGCCAAGCCCGAAGGTAAAATGGTTTTATTGGGCAGTTGATTTTTCCACTCCCGTTTGTCCCGTTGGCACCGACACAACTTTTCACCGTAGGACAGTGTGTCTGGCCTGTCTGGGCGAGAGGGAAAGAATTTTTCAAACAGGAGGATGCCGCTGATGAGGCAGGCGGGACGCGCTGCCATACATCGCCGGCGCGCATCGCCCCCGTGAAGTCTGGTTCCTCACTTATGTAGGTATCGATGCCGCTTGTCCTCAAGAAGCGGATGCAAATTCCCCGATTGGAGAATCAGACTTCCGCCCTCCTTGCGAGAAACGCAACCAGTTCTACGTTCGCAGTTCTTCGAGAAAGCGGCTCGTTGAGAAACGATCATTGAGAAACTGATGCATCCAAATCAGGTTTCTATACGTAAAGGTTAACTGAATGGCGAAATAGAATGAAAAAAGGGATCCAGTTTTTTTTAGTCTTTGCGGTGGCGAATTTACTTTGGACGAATGTTCGCGCCGAGAATAAATCCACGGAGAAAAGCGCCGCCTCTCCTCCCGTTTCCGTTCTCTCGACTTGCACGGCGTGCAAAATTATCTTGATTCCGCCCCGCGGCCAGGCGGAGAGCGACAAGGAAATTTTAAAACTTCAGCAAAAAATTAAAACCTCCCCGTTCCCCGGTCACTTGCTGGAACGACTCGGCTGGCTGCTGGTCTCCAGAGCGCGGAGCGCGAACGATCCCGGCCTCTATAATCTGGTGGAGCAATGCGCGCTTTGCATCGAGGCGCATCAGCCGGAAAGTTCCGCGGCGCTCTTGTTGCGCGGCCACGCTCTCCAAAGTTTGCATCGTTTCAAAGAAGCCGAACCGATTGCGCGCAAGCTGGTCGAGAAACGGGGGTCGTCGTTCGATTTCGGTTTGCTCGGAGATATTTTAATGGATCGCGGGCAAGTGACGCAGGGCATCGCAGCGTATCAGAAGATGATGGATTTAAAACCCGACCTTCATTCTTACACGCGGGCGGCTCACGCGCGCTGGATCAAAGGCGATGTCGAAGGAGCGGTGGAATTAATTTCGATGGCGACTGCGGCGGGCAGTTCCCTCAACGCAGAACCGACCGCGTGGAGTTACACGCGACGCGCGGCCTACGAGCTTCAACTGGGCCGGCTCGCGGACAGCTTCCGCTCCGTCCGGGCCGCGTTGCGATTGCAGCCGGATTACGCCGCGGCATTATTTTTTCAGGGGCGAATCGAACTCGCGCAAGGCCAGACGAACGACGCCGTGAAATCGTTGCAACGCGCGGCGACGTTGAATCCGCTCCCCGAATATCAATGGCTTTTGGCCGATGCTTTGGAGTTGGCGGGAAAACATGATGAAGCCGTCGCCTTTGCATCGAATTTGAAGAAGCGCGCTGCGCAGGAAGATCCTCGGACATTTGCCCTTTATCTGGCGACGCGCCGCGAAAAACCGAAGACCGCCTTGAAATTGATTGAGCGCGAATTGTCCGAGCGCGCTGATATTTTTACACGCGACGCGTTGGCCTGGGCGTTGCTGGCGGCGGGGAAGTTTTCCGAGGCGAGGACGCAATCGAATCTGGCGTTGGCCGAAGGAACCGAAGACGCCCGTTTATTTTTTCACGCCGCGATGATCGCCGAAGCGATCGGTAATTCCCAGGAGGCCCTCGCGTTGTCACAGAAGGCCACCGCCCTTCGGCAAATGCTTTTCCCTTCAGAACAAAACCAACTCGCCGAACTCAAGGGCCGCAGTGCCGGCGCAATAGCTCAGGCCGAAAACATCGGAAAAAAATAAAAAATGAAAACAAAAATACTGAAAACAATGCTGCGTGGATTGCCGCTGGGGATGACGATGGCGTCACTCGCGCTCACCCCGAATTTATTGCGGGCTTCCAGCCATATGGACGCGCCGTTGATCACATTAGATCCAGCAGCCAACACGACAGATGTCTATGCGTTTCTGACCGCGCAGGGCACGAATAAATATCTGACGGTGGCGTTGGCGGTTTATCCCTTTGAAGAACCTGGGATTGGCCCAAATGATTTCCGCTTCGATGACAATGTGCTTTATGAATTGCACGTTGCCACTTCGCACACCCCAAGAGGTCGCAACGTCACCAGCGATCTGGTCGCGGGCCGAAAAACTTTGAGCTACCAGTTTCAGTTCAACACCAAATTCAAAAACCAGAAAACTATTCTGCAGGCGTATCTGGGCGTTATCACCAACGTCAACGACGCCGCTCAGAACCTTGTTCAGACTTATTCGTTGACCAAGATTGATTACTCCGCCACAGGCAAGGCTCGAACGGGAATTCTTCTCGGCAACGGCATCGTGCCGCCGAACAATCAGGGGATCGCGACTCCGTTTTATAATCAGGGCGATAACGGTGAGAACCTGGCCAAACCCGGTGTAGCCGATGAGAGCGTGCTCGATCGTTACACGATGCAGAGCATAACAAATTTGGTCAACGGTTACCGGGCTTTTGCCGGCCAGCGCGATGATGGTTTTTACGCCGACATTCAATCCGTTTTTGATCTCCTTCAACTCCGCAATCCGGGAGTCGATGGCCAGGCTGGTTTCAATGTTCATACCATCGTTCTCCAAATTCCCGTTTCAGAGTTGGGCGGCGACCGACAAGTGGTCGGTGTTTATGCGACGACCAGTCGAAAATCGGTGAATGTTTTGAGAGACTTGACTCTGGAAAGAATCCCTCGCCTGGTGAACGACGAAATCCCTCCCAAGAAAAACAGCGTGGACAATAATAATGGCGTCGATGAAGACAACATTTTCCGCAAGTTGGCCGTCGTGGGAGGCCGTTACATCCAGGTTGGGCGGCAGGGTAATCCACTTTTTTGCGAAGGTCTCGTCGCGCTCGAAGATAAAGATCTCTACAATCGAACCAGTCCAACAGCCGATGCGACGCTGTTCCAGAAATATGCCTTGCGCCCGGAACTGGCGGGCTTGCTCAACGCGTTGGTTGGCACTTCGGCCATCACCAGCAATCGCACCGACATCGCTGGAATCTTTATTCCAGACCTCATCAAAATTGATCTCTCCACCGGGCCGGCGCGGCTCACCGGCGGCGGTTCTGATGACGCGGGCTTTTCGCGCCTCAGCGTTTTTGGCGGCGATGCGTTGACCAGTCAGATTTCACCGGGACTTCCCGGTTTTCCGGCGGGAACAATTCCCGGTGGCTGGCCAAACGGTCGGCGTTTCGGGGATGACGTTCTTGACATAGCGGTCTCCGCTTTGATCAATGATCTTCGTCCGGCAACATTTTCCGTAGCCAATGGAGTGGCGGGCGACAACGTTGACCACAACGATATTCCCTACAACAAAGTATTCCCCTACGCTGCGACGCCTCACAATGGTCGCAATCATACCCATCACTGAAAAGAGACTCACGCAGGAACCGGCTACTTTCCGAAGTAGCCGGTTTTCTTTTTTTCTCGATGCTTTAAGGTCAATGCTGTGAATCGAAAAACCGCTGCCACTCTCCTGATTTCTTTGGCGTTTGCGTTCAATGCGCAGGCGCACAATCCGGGCTTAAGCACCCTCAAGCTTCGGCACGACGGCGAGGAACTCCGCGCCGTCCTCATTTTTTCTCACAGCGATATCGAATCGATTCTGCCCATTGATCAAAATTTCGATGGCATCATTTCAGTGGAAGAAATTTCCGCTGCACAAAAAACGCTGGAGAACCTGGCGAAAAATCTTTTGGAAATAACGCTGGATGACAAACCCATTGCGGTGTCGGCCACCAAATGTTCGGTGGACGAGAATTCCAATTTTCAATTCGATCTCACTCTGGAGAAAAACTTCGGCACGCTGCTCAAAGTGGTTTCCAAATGGATCAATGCGCTTCCGCCCGGACATCGCCAGTTCGTCAGTTTTCAGGAAGGGGTCGGCCCGGCCATGACTGAAGATTTACTCGATGCCAATGACAACGTCTTCACCGTCAATCTGGTCGCGGCGCCGGTCCGCGCCCCGCAACGTTCACATTCTTTCTCTGAATTTTTTGTTCTCGGCATCCGGCATATTCTGACCGGCTACGATCATCTGCTTTTTCTTTTTGCGCTGCTCATCGTCTGCCAGAGCTTCGCGTCCATCGCAAAAATCGTGACCTGTTTCACGCTCGCTCATTCGCTCACCCTCGCGCTGGCGACTTTGAACATCGTGCAAATTCCCAGTCGGATTATCGAACCCACGATTGCCGCTTCCATCGTTTACGTCGGGCTGGAAAATATTTTTCGCCACGGCCATCCGAAAGGCCGCTGGCTTTTGACTTTCGCCTTTGGTCTTGCGCATGGATTCGGTTTCGCGGGCGTGCTGCGTGAAATGGAAATTGCCAAAGCGGGAAGTGTCGTCGTGCCGCTCGTCTCATTCAATCTGGGAGTTGAAACAGGACAAATCGCGGTGGCCGCGGTGCTCTTGCCCTTGCTTTGGCAGTTGAAGCGTCTTCCCCAATTCGCTCCACGCTGGGTTCCTGCTTGTTCAGTCCTCGTTGCCGCCGCCGGGGCTTACTGGTTCATCGAGCGGGTTTGTTTTTAAAATCTCCACCTGTCGTGGAAGGGAATTTACCGGATATTTTGAAAATTCGTTTGGCGCAAGCGGCCGCGTCTCAAGAAAATGCCTATGCGCGTTTCACCAACACTGCTGCAGTCGAGCCAACGGAAGAAAGGCCATTTCGGTTTTCGGGAAAGTTCCTTTGACCCTTTTACCACGCAGAGGCGTTTTGGAGAGAGTTGTCACGAGAGAAAAATTTCGCCCAAACTTCGCCGGCGAAATTATTGCGTGAGATCTTTGGCGGAAACCATTCGCGCTTCGACGGCTTTGACAATCGGCGTGGCGCGGGCGAGGACATTTCTTTCCGTCTGACCAGGAAAAGGTTTCATGATGATTCGCAGCACCCCGTTGGCGTCGCCATTTCGATCTTTCAACGGCGTGATGACGGAAACAGTTTCTCCGCCTTTGGCGTAGTAGGGCGCCTCTTTGGCCAGCACGGTGGCTTCGACTTTTCCGCCCGGTTCGCCGACTTCATTTTGATGGTTGCTGGCGATGACGCGCAATTCGTTCGCATCATTTTTGGCAAAAATTTTCAAACCAATGACGCGCGGATAACGCTCGATCATCTCGGTGATGATTTTCTGCGCCAACGAAACGCGCGGCGTGTAAATAATTTTTGTATCGGCGAAATAACTCACCGAATCGGACTTGGTCCAGAACGCGATTTTCCCAGCCGCAAAAGAGTTGTCGGTCAGGACGGGAAATAATTCCTGGCCATTGAGCGAACAACGAATCTGGTTGCCTTGACCAGCGACCGACATTTCGTGCCAGACGCCGGCGGGAATTTTAATCTGCGGGCCGATGGGCGGGCTGCGCTCGCCATTGACCACTTTGTAAAAACGAAATGAGTTGCCGAGAGAACTGGCGCGAACGACGTAAAAATTTTTCTCGTCCTGAAGACGAAAGGCGATTCCAGCCATTTGATCCACCGAACCGCTGACGCACTTGAAACGCGTCGTCAGAGTGAAGTCGCCGAAAGTTTCGCCATTAAAAATCAAGAGGGGAAAATGTTCGTCCGTGGTCTCCTGCGCAAGTTGAGCGAGGACGAAACGTCGTCCCGCTTTTGGAGCGTTGGGTGAAAGCGGGGCCAGGGCCAAAGGCACTTCGTCCTCAATTATTTTCCAATCGCCCGATTTGCCCGCGCCGCTGACCTGGCTCACAAAACCGGTGGGAGAGGACTGCAAAGGAAATTGGCTGAAGTCAAAGGCACGTTCGGCGCCCAAAGCAGCGTCGGCGAACAGGGCGAATAACAAACAAAAAACTTTTTTCCCCATGCCGCAAGACCCTAGCAGAAGCCAGGGTTGCGGCAAAGTGTTTCGCGCTTCCTCCCAGAACTTTGAATTAAACCGGAACAAAGTCTTTCTGTTCGATCCGGAAGTTGTGATTACACGGAAGTCGTGGCTAATCAATTGTATCTAGCCCTCCGCCGATAAATCCATTCAGCAGATTTAACTTTTGACAGTTATCCATGCTCGCCACACTCCCGCGCGATGAACATCTCAAAAATTTTTCCGGCTGTTTTCGTTTCACTCGCGCTGTCATTTTCAATTCAGGCCAAAGAAAACGAACGCGGCTTTGTCGCGCTTTTCGACGGCAAATCTTTGGACGGTTGGAAGTTGATGGATCGAAATGGTCTCGGTTATGGCGTCACCAACGGAATTATTTTTTGCCAGCGCGGCGGCGGCGGAAATCTTCTGAGCGAAAAGGAATTTGAAAATTTCGTCCTCCGTTTCGAGTTCCGCCTCGAACCCGGCTCCAACAACGGCATCGGAATTCGCGCTCCATTCGAGGGCGACGCCGCTTACACGGGGATGGAAATCCAGGTGCTCGACGATACGACAAAAAAATATGGGCCGCTTCGGCCAGAGCAAATGCACGGCTCGATTTACGACGTGATCGCGGCGAAACCCGGCTCGCAAAAGAGGGTTGGCGAATGGAACACCGAAGAAATCACCGCCAACGGTCGCCACATCAAAGTCATCGTGAACGGCAAAACGATTGTCAACGCCAACCTCAATTCCGTGACGAACGCCGCCACGCTCCAGCACCATCCCGGTTTGCTGCGCGACCGCGGACACGTCGGTTTTCTCGGACACGACGAGTTCGCCGAGTTTCGCAATATTCGCATCAAGGAATTGCCTGCCCAATCCAAAGACAACTCCGCGCCGGAAGGATTCGCGCGGCTGTTCAACGGCAAAAATCTCAAAGGCTGGAACGGATTCGTCGCGCCGTTCTCCAAGTGGCCGGAACTTTCGTCCGCCGAAAGAATTAAGAAACAAAAAATCGCCAACGAGAAAATGCGCGAACATTGGAAGGTGGAGAAAGGCGTTCTTGAATTCGATGGCAAAGGACAAAATCTCGTCAGCGAAAAAAATTATGGCGACTTCGAGTTGTGGGTGGATTGGAAAATTACGCCGAAAGGCGACAGCGGAATTTATCTGCGCGGTTGTCCGCAGGTGCAGATTTGGGACCCGTCTGACAAAGGCGGCGCGCGGGATCACTCCGTCGGTTCAGGCGGCTTGCACAACAACCAAAAAAATCCGAACACGCCGACGAAACGCGCAGACCATCCAATTGGTGAGTGGAATCAATTCCGCGTTTTGATGACGGGCGAAAAAGTCAGCGTCTATCTCAACCACGAGTTGGTCGTGCACGATGTGACGATGGAAAATTCATTGGAGCGCGACAAACCGGTTTATCCCTTTGGCCCGATTGAATTGCAAAATCATAAGAGCCGACTGTTTTTCAAAAATATTTACGTGCGCGAAATTTCTCCAAAGAAATAGCGCGGGACAAACTGGATAACTTTTGTGTTCCAGTGGAAATCAATCATAAGAATCCGTTAGACCTCCAACCAACTATGAAACTAATCGCACTCAACATCGCTGCCGCAGTCAGTGTTCTCGTGGCTTCAATCGCGCAGGCGCAAACCAATGGACCAACCATCACACGCGTCCCGGTGGTCTTCTCGGGAGGCCATGAGACCGATTCACGAGACGGAGGAAGGCCGGTGGTGTTGATCGCCGCTGCTCTTGGGGTGACGCCAGAGGTATTCCGCGAAGCCTTTCGTCATGTCCGCCCGGCGTCGGCCGGAACGGAGCCAGACCCTCGGCAGGTGCGCGACAACAAAGCCGCGCTCCTGTCGGCTCTCGGCAAGTATGGCGTGACGAATGAAAAACTGGATGCGGCATCGAATTATTACCGATACGTTCGCAGTCGCGGAGAATTGTGGACGACCAAGCCGGCAGTCGCCAACGCCTTGGTGCAAAACGGGGTGGTAACGGGTTACCAACTTATCAGCGGTGGCTCGGGATATACCTCCCTGCCAACCGTGACCGTTCCGAACGTAATGGGGGGCCCGGCTGAGGTGAAACTCGGGTTTGGCAAACGCTTGGAAACCAATGGATCGGTTTCCGCGCTCACGATTCCCCAAGACAAAAAGAAGTGAGCGTCGATTCGTTACGTGTTCGTGTGTGCCCTCGGTGCCTCTCAGTTTCTTGCGACTCGAATACCCCTCTCATTAGCACCCGGCTTCAGCCGGGTGAACGGGAACAGATTTCGACCCTCAACCGCTTCAGCGGTTTCCCGCATAGGCAAACCGCTGAAGCGGTTGAACTCGCCGCACGACCTTAACACCCGGCTGAAGCCGGGTGCTAATGAGATTCGGAACAGACATTCCAGGAAACTGAGATGCGCCCCTTTGCTCTCCCGCCGCACTTTGCCCCTTGAACTTTCAAGGCGGGTGGGCTTACTTCTCCCGCCCATGACCAGCGCCAACAACACTCTCATTATCGTTCCAACGTATAACGAGCGCGAAAATCTTCCGCCGATGGTGCAACGGATTCTGGCACTGTCCGTGCCGGTTGATTTATTGGTGGTCGATGATAACTCGCCCGATGGCACGGGAAGAATTGCCGACGATCTCGCGGCGAAACATCCCGGCATTCACGTTCTGCATCGCGCTGAAAAAAATGGATTGGGTCGCGCTTACCTCGCCGGTTTCGCGTGGGCGTTGGAACGCGACTACGAATTCATTCTGGAAATGGACGGAGATTTTTCGCACAACCCGGATGACATTCCAAAATTTATTGAGGCCGCGTCCCGCGATGGCGGGGCCGATCTGGTTCTCGGCTCGCGCTATTGCAACGGGATTCGCGTGATCAATTGGCCGTTGGAACGATTGCTCCTAAGCACCAGCGCCGCGCGTTATGTTCGAATCATTACTGGAATGCCGTTCACCGATCCGACGGGCGGGTTCAAATGTTTTCGCCGATGCGCCCTGGAATCAATTGATTTGGAGCAGGTGCGTTCCAATGGTTACAGTTTTCAAATCGAGCTGACCCATAAAATCTGGCGGCAGGGGATGAAGGTCGTTGAAGTGCCGATTATTTTTACGGATCGATTTCAAGGCACGTCAAAAATGTCGAAGAAAATTGTGCGCGAGGCGCTCTGGATGGTCTGGCGGTTGTGGATTCAAAATGGATTTCGCCGGTCGCCGCGTGTGAATGGAAAAGCCGCGCCGCAACATCGTGAATCCAAAGTTTAATTATTTTTTCGGCGCGGGCTGGCTGACGAAACAGGAGCGAAAAGTTTTTTACTTCGCCCTCGCGCTGCTGCTCATTGGTTGGGCGGTGAAGTATTATCGAAGGGCGCATCCGCCCGCCGTTTCATCGGAAATTTCGGAAGATACAAATCATGCAAGCAATTCACTTTGAAGAAATCCTGGAAAAAATCCTGAGCGCCGATTCCCGCTACCATCGCGACAGCTATTTTTTCCTGCGCGAAGCGTTGGATCACACGCAGAAAATTGTGGCTAAAACATCGAAGGGCGGAATTCGCCACGTGAGCGGACAGGAATTGCTTGGCGGAATCCGCGATTACGCTCTGACGCAATTCGGCCCGATGGCGCTGACGGTGCTCGACGAGTGGGGCATTCGTTCCTGCGAAGATTTTGGCGAAATGGTTTTCAACATGGTGGAAAATAATTTGCTGGCGAAAACGGCCAGCGATACGCGCGAAGATTTCAAGGAGGCCTATAATTTCGAGGCGGCCTTTCGCCAACCGTTTTTGCCCCGGAATAAATTGCCGAAAAGCGAGAAGGCTTCGGCGTGATTGGGAGTTCACGCTTCCGTGTGTTTGGTTTAAACAAGCTGGAGCTGGGACTCCAACCGCGTTGGCAAAAGCTCATTGTCTGCCCTGCGTGTGATGTTAGAATTTGTTTATGACGATTGAACTGCCAGACAAGGAGATCGGCGATCTGCGGTTGACGAATGAAGAGGCTCGTTTGGATTTCGCCGTGGGTCTTTATGCCCGCCACGAAGTCTCGCTTGGACGCGCTGCCAAAATCGCAGGCATTTCCTACACTGATTTTATGCACGCGATTGGCCAACGCGGTATCTGCATCAATTACACCGCTGAAGACGCGCAGCAAGATGTTGAAACCGTCCGTAAAAGATTGGGTCGATGATTGTTGTCAGCGACACCTCGGCCATCACAGCGCTCCTTCAAATTCGGCGCATCGAGTTGCTCTCAGCCCTTTACGGCGAAATTTTTATCCCCAAGCCGTGTGTGATGAACTGGCAGTAACCCATAGACGTTGCCCGCGTTTATTCACGTTGTTCCTATTGTTGATACCGCTTTCTACGTCCGCCTCCGTGCGGAATTGGATGAAGGAGAATCAGAAGCTATCGTGCTTGCCAGGGAACTCAAAGCGGATGAACTATTAATTGACGAAGCTGATGGAAGACGCGTGGCTGTGCGCGAAGGCATCCAGGTTATCGGTCTCCTCGGTGTGGTTCTCGAAGCGAAAGGGCGTGGACTCGTTCCGTCTGTTCGCGAATTGACCAGACAACTCGAAACCGACGCTCGTTTTTACGTGGCCAATGCCGTCAAAGAAATTATTTTCCGCGGGGCAAACGAATTATGAGCGAGTCGATTTCCGCATTTCCGCCTGGCGTTAAAATGACGCAACTCGCATGATGTTGGAGTTCACGCTTTAGCGTGTCGGGTAAAAACAAGCTAAAGCTTGAACTCCAACCGCGTCGGCAAAAGCTCATTGTCTGACCAGCCCGTGATGTTACAATTTGTTTATGACGATTGAACTGCCAGACAAGGAACTGCACAATCTGCGGCTGACGACCGAGCAGGCGCGGGTGGAACTCGCGGTTGGTGTCTATACTGGACAACGCGTGTCGCTCGGACGCGCTGCGAAGGTCGCAAGAATGCCCAAAGTTTTGTTCATGCAGGAACTTGCCAGGCGCGGCATCGGGATGCACTACTCGATGGAGGATTTGGAGCATGACATTCAAATGGTTGAACAACTGAGCCGCAAACGGAAGGCGGCATGATTGTTGTCAGTGACACTTCGCCAATCACCACGCTTTTACAAATCAGCCGGGTCGATTTGTTGGAACGCTTGTATAAAGAGATTTTGATTCCAGAGGCGGTCCGAGAAGAACTTTTCTGCTTACATCCGTCCCTTCCGACTTTTTTCAAATGCAGAACGGTCAAGAATCGAAATGAAGTCGAACGCTTGCTGACAGACCTTGATCCCGGTGAAGCCGAAGCCATTGTCCTCGCCAAGGAAACACACGCTAACCTTCTGCTGATTGACGAAAAGGAAGGCCGCATTGTTGCCGCGCGCGAAGGAGTTCGGTTCATGGGTTTGATCGGCGTGCTTCTACGAGCGAAAGAGGACGGTTACCTTTCTTCCGTTCGCAATGTCATTCACGAATTGGAAACTAAGACTACTTTTCATCTTTCCGCAGCAATGAAAACCAAGGCCGTCCAAAGCGCGGGTGAACTTTGAATTATAACGATTCCATTCCTTCGCTACCACCGGGCGTAAAAATGATTCAACTCGCGAATGGCCTCACCATCATCGTCCGCGAAGACCACAGCGCGCCCGTCGTCTCCGCGCAAGCCTGGTGCAAAACCGGCAGCATCGACGAAGGCAAATGGCTCGGCGCGGGACTTTCTCATGTCCTCGAACACATGCTCTTCAAAGGAACGACTACGCGCGGCGCGGGGCGAATCGATCAGGAGGTGCAAGACGTGGGCGGTTACATGAACGCTTACACGGCGTTTGATCGCACCGTTTATTGGATCAATGCGCCGAACACCGGAGCGACTGTCGCCATCGATGTTCTTTGCGACATCATGCAGAACGCAACTTTGCCCGCCGACGAACTGGCGAAAGAACTCGATGTCATTCGGCGCGAGATGGACATGAACCAGGATGATCCCGATCGCCGTGCCAGCCGTCGCCTTTTTGAAACGGCTTTCACACGCAGCCCGTATCGATTCACCATCATCGGTTATCCGGAAATTTTTAACCAACTTCAGCCCACGGATATCCTCGGTTATTACCGCGAGCGTTATACGGCGAACAACATGTTCTTCGTCGTGGTGGGCGACGTGAAACAAGACGAAGTGATTTCGCAAATCACCGAGGCGTTTTCCAAAAGCAAATTGAAAAACGTCGCGCCGAGTATTTTGCCCAGCGAGCCGAAACAAACTGCTCCGCGCGAACTCATCGAAGAAGCGTCCATTGAACTGGGCCATCTTCATTTCAGTTGGCACATTCCCGATGTTCGCCACCCTGATATTCCCGCGCTGGAAATTTTGGCGACCCTTCTCGGTAACGGACGAAGCGCGCGCCTGTTTCAGGAAGTCCGCGAAAAAAAAGCGCTTGTGAATTCTGTGGAGGCCTGGACTTACAGTCCGGGCGAAATGGGTTTGTTCGGCCTGAGCGCCAACGTGAACGCCGAAAAATTTTCCACGGCGAACGCCGCCATGCTTGAAGAAATTGAAAAGCTCAAAGACCAGTTGGTTCCCGCTGAAGAGTTATCCAAGATCATTAAGCAATTTATCGCCGGGCAATTCGCGACGCGCAAAACAATGCAGGGTCAGGCGCAGGACCTGGGGGGCAATTGGATGGCCGCCAATGATCTCAGTTTTTCGGAACGCCATCTCGCCGCTGTGAAACGCGTGACGCAAATCGATTTGCAACGCGTCGCCCGCGAATATTTGTCAGCGGAAAATCGCACTCTCTACGCGCTCTTGCCCACCGGTTCCGCGCCAAAACAAATTCAAATCACGGAACAGATTGCGCAAAATCCAATTCGCAAATTTGATTTGCCCAATGGCCTTCGCCTTCTCGTCAAAGAAGATCATCGCTTGCCCTTCGTGGAATTTCGCGGCGTGCTGAAAGGCGGCGTGCTCGTCGAGACTCCGACGAATAACGGCCTGACTCAACTCGCCGCGAAAATGCTTTTGCAGGGAACGCGCAAACGTTCCGCCGAACAAATCGCCACTGAGATTGAGTCGGTCGGCGGTCACATTGATACGTTTGGCGGCAACAATAGTTTTGGGGTCAGCGCCGAGGTGATGAGCGGCGATTTCGAGTTGGGTCTGCGCCTTTTTACCGACGTGCTTTTGAATCCAACTTTTCCGGCGGAGGCTTTTCAGCGCGAACAACAGATTCAACTCGCGGGAATCAAGGAGCAAAACGATCACACGTTGCAAGCGGGCGCGCGGATCATGCGCCGCGCGCTTTTTGGCGAAACGACTTATGGCCTCGACGCCATCGGCAGTGAAGAGAGCGTGCCGGCGATTACGATTTCCGATTTGCAGAAATTCCATCGCGCACTGGTCGTTCCAGAAAATTGTGTGCTGGCCATTTTTGGCGATGTGAACCCGGAAGAAATAAAGGTCGCGGTGGAAAAAACTCTGGAGGATTGGAATTCCAAAAAATCTTTGATCCAACCGAATCTGAAATCGACTTCGCTGAATCGGATTCAGCGTGTGGAAGAAACGCGCGACAAAACCCAAGCCGTTCTCCTGATCGGTTTTTCCGGCGTGACGGTTTTTGACGAAGATCGTTACGCGCTCGAACTGATCCAGGAAGCGTGCAGCGATCTTGGGTCGCGTCTGTTCGTGCGTGTGCGGGAAAACCTTGGGCTGGCCTATTTCGTCGGGGCGCAACATTTCCTGGGTTTGGCTCCAGGATTTTTTGCGTTCTACGTCGGAACGATGCCGGAGAAATTGGAGTTGGTTGAAAAAGAATTGTTGAATGAGGCCGGTTTGTTGCGGGAAGAAGGCTTGACTGAAGCCGAATTAAAACGCGCCAAAGCAAAAGTCATCGGGCAAAAGAAAATTGGCCGGCAGGATTTGGGAAGTTATGCGATGGCCAGCGCGCTCGATGAACTTTACGGACTCGGCTACGATTACAGCGATGGCGAGAACGCGAAGTATGAGGCGGTGACTACCGAGCAAATCAAAATCGTCGCGCGAAAATATTTGAAAGCAGATGCGTTCGTAGTGGCCGCAATCAAACCGAGCGTATCTCGCGAAAGTCCTACAAAATAGCGGGTGGCCCAAAATGGAAAGGAGCGCGGACGTTCTCGTCCGCGCGAATGGCGAGGCGGCGAAAGTGCTGAGGTTTTTGCCCGTCTTGAAACACGCGGACGAGAACGTCCGCGCTCCTACTTGGTTGGGCAACACGCCCCGTCACACCTCCGACGGCGGTTTGATTTCGTCTTTGACCGGCCAGCCCAGGACATCCGTCTTGTGTTCCAGTTTCACTTTCGGCGCCCAGGTGTGCTGGCAATGCTCGCAGTAAAATTCTTTGTCCACCAGATGAGCCGTCGTGCAGAAAATTTCGACGAGCGCGGGGCCGATAAATTTTCGCGTCGCCGCAGGATAATCGACGCGGGGTGAACCGCATTTGGGACAGCGAACGGCGTCGTGCAGGGTATCTTCTTTGGCGTCCAGATTGTCCAACACGAGTTTGGCTTTTTCAAAATCGCGCTCGGCCACGCGAACTTTTTTTCCGGCCAACGACTCGGCGTTAAACCAAAACCGCTGCAATTTCGATTCGTCGTAAACTTCGGCTTTGATCCCAGCCTGTTCCAAACGATTTTTGAGGGCCTCGGCCTGGTCCGATTCGTTAAAACTCGCGACGTTGACTTCGTTCATGAGAAAAAAATAATGCGCTCCGTTAAAAACTCAATCAGAAACAACGGCCAAAGTAGCGCAGTGCGTCTCGCCGGGTGTGATTCCAAGTAGCGGTCACTATCGGTGCTGTTAAAAGCGGCGGAGGGCCGCCGCACTCCAAGACGCTCGCGCGAATTTCGATGGCGTGAATGGCGCGAAGCGTCTTGGAGTGCGCCAGCCCTCTGGCGCTCTGGTTCTGACTGCTAGTAAAATCACACCCCCGTCTCGGCTCCGCAAGAAAACCGGAGCCGGGCCGCAGGCGAGACGCACTGCGCTACTTTGTGGAGCACGCGCCAGTTTTGCTTTTATCGCGGCAATTTTTCCTCTGAATCGGCGATGACATATACCATGACCGCCAGAGCAGAGACGCATTGGTTGAGTTCATCGCGATTGATTTTGTCAATCGTGTCGGCGTCGGTGTGGTGATACCAAAAATATTTCGCCGGCTCGACCAGCAAATCCATCAGCGGCACACCATCCGATTCAAGTTGTGAAATGTCCGCGCCGCCCGCTCCGGAAATTATTTTCATCGGCGTAATTTTCTGCAGCCACTTCGCCACATCCTTCACGAAAGTTTTTCCTGCTTCACTTCCGCCAAAACTAAAAGCAGTTGGTTTGAAAACTCCATCGTCGCATTCAATGGCGAGAACGTGATTGGCCAACTCTTTTTTGTGGGCTTGGCGATATGCTTTCGCGCCGGCGATCCCGTTTTCTTCATTCGTCCAGAGCACGACGCGAATGGTGCGGCGCGGACGCAGTCCTAATTTGTGCATGAGCCGGACCGCTTCCCATGCCGCGATGCAGCCGCCGCCATCATCCATCGCGCCCTGCCCCACGTCCCACGAATCGATATGGCCGCTGACCAAAATTATTTCCTCCGGCTTTTCGCTTCCCACAATTTCTCCAATCACATTTCGCGATTTTGCGTCTGGCAAAGTTTTCGCCTCCATCGTCAATCGCACCACCATTTTTTCTCCGCGATCTGACATGCGTTGCAACATGCCGGCATCCTCGACGGTGATGGCAGCGTGAGGAATTTTGGGGAACGAATTCGTGTAGCGCATGTTGCCCGTGTGCGGCGTGTGCAACGAAACGGGCGTGACGGAACGAATCAAGCTCGCCACCGCTCCCGCTTTTGCGGCTTCGATTGCACCGCGCGTTCGGATGAGAACTGTCGCGTGGTAACTGGTGAAAGGTTCATTGAACAAAACGATTTTGCCTTTGGCCTCGGCCACCCGATTGGACAAATCTGAAAAATTTTTTACCACCAAAACTTCGGCGGTGATTCCATCGGGCGGTGTGGCGACGCTGCCGCCGAGGCCAAGCATTTCCATCCGGTGCGGGCGCGGTTCGAGCAACTCAAGCGATTCTTTGCCGCGAACCCAACGCGGAACCATCACCGGTTCGCCATGAACATTTTGCAGCCCGTCTTTTTTCATTTCAGCGAGAACCCAATCGATGGCGGATTCGAGGTTCGTCGTTCCACTGAAACGCGGGCCAAATTTATCGCACAACAAAGCGAGGCGATTGAAAGCGAAGTCGGAATTGGTCGCAGATGAAATAAGTTGTTCAGCGACGTTCCTGTAATTCGCGAGAGATAATTGTGGTGATTCCGCACCAAGAACGACCGAGGCGAAAAAAATCAGGATGACGAAAAGTTTCATGGGCAAAAGGTTTAGCCGCAGACGAGATAGATTTCACGGCCAATATTTTTTCTTTTTATCGTTTGCTCCGGTTAAGGCGGTTGGTTGTGGCCGAGTGGAGCAAATCGGCGCTGCGTTTCGTCAACGGTTAACTCCTGCGCTTCCGTAAGAATCTTTTTTCGGCTGGCTTCGAGAACACAACAGGCTTGTCGCCGTCTAAAAAGGCGGCTACGTAGTTTACTGTGAAAAATATCGTTTCTGTCACCGAGGCCCAACAGCAACTCCCTAAGATTCTGCGGCAAGACCATGTTGTTGCGGTCATGCGGCATGACGCCATTGCCGGATTTGTTGTCCCGCGCGAGCATTTTGAGTCACTCGTTGCCACCGTGGAGACGCTCGCCAATCCCGAAGCGATGAAAGCAATTAAAAAATTTCAGGCGGGAAAAATGAAGTTCTACACCTTGGCCGAAATCAAAAAGGATTTGAAGGAATGAACTTCCGCGCCTCCGCCGAGGTGCGCGATTTTTTGCGCACCCTTGCCCCGGAGCCTCGGCGGATTGTTTCCTTAGTCTCCTTTGAAAAAATTTAAAAGTTTAGTCACTTATGAAATGGCGAACCATTTTCCTTTTCGGATTTCTATCTGCGTCGGCGGCTTTCGCGCAAGAAACGGATGTTCGGCAGATTTTAATCAACGGCAACGCTCCAGCTTCCGCACTCGGTTCACCCTTCGGCCAATCGTTTGTTCCCACTGTATTTAACCAACTTACCGGAGTGGTGCTGGCGACAGTGGACAACACAGGGGTGGCCGATATTCACGTTGCGCTCTGGCGGTCGGATGCGTCTGGGAGCGTTCTTCTGGGAAGCCCGATTACCAGCGGAACTATCACCGCGGCGGAGATCAATTCATTCTACACGCCAGCAGCGACGCCGCTGTACTTCCCTATTTATTTCGATCAAAGTTACAGCCAAACGCCCGGTGAACGGCTTGCCTTCACTATTGAGGGAGGAGTCACTCTTAATTTTTATTACGCGGTTGGTTCAAGTTATTCCAATGGGCGAATTCTGGGCGATGCCAGCAAAGATTTGCTGTTCGCCACCATTGTTCCTGAACCGGGAATTATCACACTCTTGTTAATCGGGGTTCTCTTTTTATTTTTATTGCGATTCAATAAAATTCCGGCCACACGCTAAGAATTGATGTTCTCCATTCTTTAACAACCCTTCATAATCCGTGGTCGATTTATGAACGTCCTCGGCATCATGTCCGGCACGAGCATTGACGGCGTGGATTATGCGCTCTGCTCCGTTTCGGAAAAGCGCGTCGAACTGCGCGAGTTTTGGTGGGCGGATTTTCCGAACGAATTGCGGCGCAAATTGCACGAGGCGGCGCGGGGCGATTTGCCGAGTTGGGAGTTCTGCCAGTTGCATCACGACCTCGGGCGTTTCTACGCCCAGCACGCCACTCGCAAGACGCAAAAATCAAAACCCGGCCTCATCGGTTTGCACGGCCAGACCGTTTTCCATAATCCGAACGAGAAAAATCCCGCAACGTTCCAACTCGGCGAACCGGCTTATCTCGTGGAAAAATTTCGCGCGCCGGTGGTGAATAATTTTCGCGCGGCGGATTTGGCGGCGGGTGGACAAGGCGCGCCGCTCGCCACGGTTTTTCATCAATTTATTTTTGCAAAAAAAGGCAAACATGTTTGCGTCAATAATCTCGGCGGCATCAGCAATGTGACTTCGATCGATTGGAGCGGAGGAGTGGTCTGTGATCGCGACCTGAATTTAAAAGAGAAGTCAGCGGCGGTCACAGACGCGCCGCTACAGATTCTGGCGTTCGACACGGGGCCGGCGAATATGTTGCTGGATTTCGCCGTGCGGCATTTCAGCGGAGGCAAAAAACATTTCGACAAAGGTGGAGCGTGGGCAGAGCGGGGAAAGGCTTCAGAGGATTTGTTGAAACGCTGGTTGCGTCATTCCTATTTCAAACAAAAGCCGCCGAAGAGCACCGGACGCGAATTGTTTGGCGAACCTTTTTTCAAAACGGCGATTGGCCAAATGAAAGGACTGTCGAAATTTGACGTGGCCGCGACGTTCACCGAATTCACGGCGCGTTCGATGGCGCTCAATTACCAACTTCATTTGCCATCGTCGCCGGACAAAATAATTTTGACGGGGGGCGGCGCGGACAATCCAAGTTTGGTCAGTGCAATTAGAAATCAATTTCCTTCCGCGAAAACTCAGACCAGTGACGAACTGGGTTGGCTAGCGCAGGCGATAGAACCGGCCGCCTTTGCGCTGCTGGCTTTTTTGCGGGTGAAAAAGCTGCCGGGAAATTTACCGGGAACGACGGGAGCAAATCGCGGGGTGTTATGTGGACAAATCAGCGAACCGTGAACGCTTCATTGGCGGGTAGCATCTGCCTCCGGCCTGGTCATTACCCATATCGCAGGGCCGGTTACTTCAATCCTGGATTGGGAACTCAGCCCAGTCCCGCGCCTGCGGGACGAGGAACGCGCTGCGCTGGGGCGTCTTTCTTTATTTGCGACGGTCAGCCCGTTTCAAACCGGCGATACAGCAGATGCAATCCTGCGCTACGCAACCGCCGCTTGAAATCACTTTCTCGCATTCTTCCGCGCTTGCCAGATTCTCCGCGTCCAGTTACCAACGCTCCATGAAAATCCCTTCGCTGAGCCGACGTAAATTTTTACAAACTTCCACTCTCGTCATCGCTTCGAGCAGCGCCTTTGATTTTTCTCGCGCGGCGGAAAAAGCGAATGATGCCTCGCTCGACGGCGCGCACGCCGGGAAGAAAGGCGTTCGCTGGCCCATCGGCTGTTTCAATCGACCGTGGATGCAGGCGCATGGGACGAAAACCGCGCCGCTCTCCAAACCGATGCCAGCGAATTGGGGTTATGATGTCGCGCTCAAAGGAATAAAAGAGGCGGGCTACAAATTGACGGGCCTGCTCACGCGCATGCCGGATGAACCATTCATCGGGGAAGATGCGCCGCAGGAATATCTGGAAAATTTAAAAAAGAAAATCAAAGCCGCAGGATTGAAGGCGAACATGGGCGCGCTACGCACGAAGCCGCAATTGCCATTTGACGAAGCGATCAAAGATACGCGGACGCAAATCGATCACGGAAAGTTTTTGAATCTGGAATTTCTTTTAACCTTCGGCGTGGACAACCCGGAACATTACGAAAATTATTACAAGATGATGTCGGACGCGGCGGACTATTGTCAGGAGCGCGGCATCAAACTGGTGATGAAACCACACGGCGGCGGGAGTGGCGACGTGGAGGAAATCGAGCGCTGCATGGCGAAGGTCAAGCGGCCGAATTTTAAAATCTGGTACGACGCGGGGAACATTATTTTTTACACCGGCAAAGATCCGCTCGAACAACTCAAGCCCATTGCCCAGCATGTCACGGGTTTTTGCGCGAAGGATTGCGACAAACAAAAGGGCAGCGTGATGATTCCGTTTGGCTCGGGCAAAGTGGATTTTCACGCGGTCTTCGCGGAATTGAAAAAAGCCGGATTCAACGGACCGGTCATGGTCGAATGTGCGGGCGGAAAAACTTATGAAGAAGTCACGGCGGGCGCAAAAGCGAACCGTGAATTTTTGGAAAAAGTTTTCGCAGCGATCTGACAGGGAATCGGAAGTTCATTTCACAGAAGCCAACGAAGGCAGAAGCGCTTGCTGAACCACAGTTTCAGCGAGTTTCGTCAATCCTGAAAGGATTGGGATCACTCAGCCCAGGGTTGCGAGGAACGAGCTACCCTGAGTGACGTAAAAAAAATTCGTCCAACCCCAACGGGGTTGCATCTCAATTCCAATTTGTTCGCGGCTGCAACCCCTTCGGGGTTGATGGCGTTGGTTGTAGTTCACCCAGCGTAGCTCGTTCCTCGCAACGCTGGGCTGAGTGATTTCAATCCCGGTGGGATTGAGCAGCCGCCAACGAAGTGTGGGTAATGGCAAGGTTTTCAGATGTAGCGCGGGCTTCCAAGCCAGCAGGTTCCGAGGCATCCTTGCCGCGAAGACGAAGCTGGAAGCGTCAGTCACCGGCCCGCCGGAGGCGTGCGCTAAGAGTCAGGAAATTTTCTGCGCGGTATTCTCTTGAGGCTGGAGAATGACTTCCAACCCCT
The DNA here is from genome assembly GCA_038214755.1 of Verrucomicrobiota bacterium. Lineage (GTDB taxonomy): Bacteria > Verrucomicrobiota > Verrucomicrobiia > Limisphaerales > CANJXF01 > CANJXF01. The sequence continues at coordinate 13,763 of JBBQRQ010000031.1, read as the reverse complement.
CGCGAGCAGCTTCGACGATTAAATCACTTCCTCTTTGCGCGACCAAATCGCGGGCATGAGCGACGAGACGCGAGATTTTTTCATCCGTGTGATCGGGGTCGTGATGGAAAAGAAAAAGGCGTTTTACTTTTGCGTCGAGCGCGAAGGCCACGGAATCGTCCAGACAACTGTGTCCCCAGCCAGCGTGGGATTGATATTCCGCGGCATCGTATTGCGCGTCGAGAATCAGCACATCGGAATCGCGCGCGAAATCAGCCAGGCGCGCGTCTTGTTGCCGAGCGAACGCCTGTTGCTCGGTCGAGGAGTCAGGAGTTGTTTGCGCCTGCAAGCGTTGGAAAAGCTCAACATCCGTCAAATAAGAAATGGAGCCGCCCGAAGTATAAAGACGATATCCGGCGCAGATGCCCGGATGATTCATAAATTCCGCGCGGCCGCGAATGGCACCGATGTTGAAATCAACATCCTTCAATTCCTGGATGCAAATGTGGCCGGGCATTTCACGCATCGAAATCGGGAAGTAGGAGCTTTCCATCTGGGTGGACAGAATTTTTTCCAGTCCTTTTCGTGCGCCTTCGAACCCGAGAATGCGGATGCCGTTACTTGGGTTGTAAGCAGGCAAAAAATAAGGAAACCCTTGGATATGGTCCCAGTGGGTGTGAGAAATCAAGAGAGTCAGGTTAATGGGTTTTCCCTTGAATTCATTGTTCAACGCCAGACCCAATGGCCGAATTCCAGTCCCGGCATCGAGGATAATAATTTCCTGATCGGCTCGAATTTCGATACACGAGGTATTGCCTCCGTAGAAAACGGTGTCCGGTCCAGGCGTGGGAATCGAGCCGCGCACTCCCCAGAATTTGAGACGGGTGGGTTGAGGTGAAACCAAAGTCGATTCAACAATTCCATCGTCTTGACCCGAAGATTTTTCGCCCATCATTCGCGCCAGCACGACGGCGAGGTCCTTTGGTAAAACCGGTTTGATCAGATATTCATCCGCGCCCGCTTCGAACGCGTTGAGCCGGTCGGTGGCATAGCTGCTGCCGGTGGTGACAATGATTTTCGTGCGGGGCAATTGCTCTTTGTGGGCGCGAAGAAAGCGGCAGACTTGAAATCCATTGCAACGCGGCATGAGGAGATCGCAAAGAACAATTTCGGGAGAATGTTCCAGCGCGAGTTTTTGGCCGCTCTCGCCATCCTCCGCCTGCAAGACGCGCCAGCCGTTTTCGGCGAGCCACTGTGAAATAGTGGCGCGAAAAGAGTGATCATCGTCGATCAACAGAACGGTCTTCATTTTCGCGACACTCTTTCAGCTTCAGAAAAAAAAACAAGCCGCCAAAGTGCGGGCGGCGCTGTCCCGATTTGAGTAAGCGCGGCGGTGTGCTCCGTGATCAGCCGCCGCCCGTTGAAAATGCTGCCGACAAATCTCGAAATCCGCATCCACGAAATCCGAACCAAAACAAAATCCTAAACCCGCAACGGCTTCCGTCCAGCGCTGGGAAAAGTGCTTGGCCACGCAACGGTTCCGCCACAGTTTCAGTCTTCGGATTTCGAATTTATCGGAGGTCATTCTCCCTTGCCAAACGCCGTGCCGATTCTTAATTTCGCCGCATGGATTCGCAATTGACCCAATACATTCCCGTGTTGATTCTTGGACTGGTCGCGCTCGGATTTGCCGCGGGCACTTTGGTGATGTCAGTCGTCGTTGGAAAATGGGCCAACAAGAATCGTCGTGAAACCAAAATCAAAAACACACCCTATGAATGTGGAATGTTGCCCGTGGGCGACGGCAACTCGCGCATGTCCGTGAAATTTTATCTCGTCGCGATGTTGTTCATCCTTTTCGACATTGAAGTCGTTTTCCTTTATCCGTGGGCGGTGGTTTATCGCGCCATGCTCGTCGAGAATGCGACTTTGATTTTCGGCTCGATGATTTCCTTCCTCGGAATTCTGTTCGTCGGCTACATCTACGCTCTCAAAAAACACGCCTTCGATTGGAAGCAATAGTTTCTTCCCCGGCGGGTAGCATCTGCCTCCGGCGGGTGCGAAAACTCCTTTCCACGGAGGGTCGAGGCGACTTCGCACCCGCCGGAGGCAGATGCTACCCGTATGAGACGCCTCTCCGTCGCCCCTCCGCTTGGATGCCCGAAAAAAGAAGCGTGAAATCTTTTCCGCTCGGCGTTACAACTAACGCATGAACCAACCCATCTCTCGCCGTTCCGCCTTCCGCAAATTCGCTGGAACCACTGCGGTGTTGACTGCCGCCTCCAACATTTCATTTCGGTTGAACGCCGCAGAAAATGCGGTCGATCCCAAACTCAAAGGCCGCATCAACCACTCGGTTTGCAAATGGTGCTACCCGACTATTCCGCTCGAAGATTTGTGCAAGGCGGGAAAAGAAATCGGCCTGCGTTCCGTCGAACTTCTCGAAGTAAAAGATTTCCCCACGCTGAAAAAGCACGACTTGCTTTGCGCGATGGTCAGCGGTGTTCCTGGTGGAATTACCAAAGGGCTGAACCGCGTCGAGCACCATGATGACATCGTAAATTATTTTGAAACAACGGCTCCCCTCGCGGCCAAGGCGGGATTTCCCAACATCATTTGCTTTTCGGGGAATCGCGCCGGCCTCGACGACGCGCAAGGTCTGGAAAATTGCGCGATTGGTTTGAAGCGCATTGCGCCGATTGCCGAGAAACACAAAGTCACCGTCTGCATGGAATTATTGAACAGCAAAGTGAATCACCCGGATTACATGTGCGACCTTTCCAAGTGGGGCCTTGAACTGGTGAAGCGCGTCAGCTCAGAGCGATTCAAACTGCTTTACGACATTTACCACATGCAAATCATGGAAGGCGACATGATCGCGACGATCAAAAAGAATTACGAATCGTTCGGCCACTACCACACCGGCGGCGTTCCCGGTCGCAACGAAATTGATGACACGCAGGAAATTTTTTATCCGGCAGTGATGAAAGCGATTGTGGAAAGCGGTTTCAAAGGATTCGTCGCGCAGGAATTCATTCCGAAGCGCGACGACAAAATCGCTTCGTTGAAACAGGGCGTGCAGATTTGTGATGTGTAACTCACTCCGCGCTGACGGCGTAGGGCAGACATTCTTGTCTGCCGGTTCGGGCGACTTTCTAGTCGCCTGCGGGAAAACAAAAAAAGCGGGACTGGAAAGTCCCGTCAACCGGCAGGCTGGAAGCCTGCCCTACACAGGCAAAGCGGACAGCGGAAACTTGGCGTTGGTTTGCGAAAAATAATTGGCCGACCAATCGTTCGCGAAAAGCACCACGGGATTTTGACCCATGTCATAAGCCAGACGAGCACTGGTCGGCAGAGACAGTGAATCAAGTTCTTCTTCTTTCAAATCGGGCGGAAGCCAGCGCACGACCGTCCACGGCGCAGACTCCAGTCGCGACGCGGCGCCATATTCGCTTTCCAGCCGAAATTGCACGACCTCAAACTGGAGCGGACCGACGGCGGCGAGCAGCGGAACTTTGACGGAACTGTTTCGCAAGTTAAGAATCTGAATGACGCCTTCCTGCAAAAGTTGATCCAGCCCCTGGCGAAATTGTTTATACTTCGCCGTATTCGGATTATGCAGATACGCGAAAGCCTCCGGCGTGAAGCGCGGAATTTCTTTGTAGTTGATTGTCGGGTCGGTGGTGAGCGTGTCGCCAATCCCGAATCCGTCGTGGCCGACGAGACCGATGATGTCGCCGGGAAAAGCTTCGTCCACCGTTTCGCGTTCGTTGCCAAAAAGTTTGTGTGAACTGGAGAGACGCACTTTTTTCGCAGAACGCGAATGGCTCACCGTCATGTCGCGCTCGAATTTGCCGGAGCAAACGCGGACGAAAGCAATGCGATCACGATGGCGCGGGTCCATGTTCGCCTGAATCTTAAAAATGAATCCAGAAAACGCCGGATGTTCGGGAGGGATGTAGCCGCCGAGGTGAGGAGGCGGAATTTCAGGAGCGGCAGATAAATCACTCCGCCTCCCCACGTCGTCGGCTACCGAAGTGTTGTCGGCTACGAGAATGTTGTGGCCGCGCGGCGGCGAGGCGTGTTTCAAAAAGCCGTCGAGCAAAAGTTGCACGCCAAAATTATTCACGCCGCTGCCGAAAAAAACCGGCGTGGTTTTTCCCGCAAGCACTTCCGCTTCGTCAAAAGTTTCTCCCGCGCCTTCGAGCATTTCCAATTCTTCGGAAACTTTGCGAAATGTTTCGTCGTCGAGCCGTTCGCGAATCACGGGATCGTTCAAGCCGCCGACCGAAACCGGCGCGCGATATTGTCCCCCCGCCACTCGCTCAAAAAGATAAACCTGTTTGGTGCGTCGATCGTAAACGCCTTGAAATTCAAACCCGGTCCCAATCGGCCAGTTGACCGGAAACGCGCCGATGCCCAGCACGCGTTCCAATTCGTCCAGCAGCGACAGCGGGTCTTTCATCGGGCGGTCGCACTTGTTCATGAACGTGAAAATAGGCACTCCGCGTTGCCGGCAAACTTCAAAAAGTTTCAGCGTTTGCGCTTCAATGCCTTTCCCGGAGTCAATCACCATCACGACGGAATCGACGGCGGTGAGCACGCGATAGGTATCTTCGGAAAAATCTTTGTGACCGGGCGTGTCGAGGAGGTTGAGGCGATAACCGTCGTAATCAAATTGCAGAACGGTCGAGCTGATGGAAATGCCGCGTTTTTTTTCCAGCTCCATCCAGTCACTCGTGGTGGCGCGCTGATGTTTTCGCGCGGTGACAGAGCCGGCCAATTGCACCGCGCCGCCGTAGAGCAAAAGTTTCTCGGTCAACGTTGTCTTGCCCGCGTCCGGGTGAGAAATAATTGCGAAGGTGCGTCGCCGCTGAATTTCTTTTGCGATGTCCACAAGGGCGCGGAAAATAAGAGGAGAAATAGCGCCGACGAAGGGTTCGTCGGCGCGCAGATCGGTCAGGCGGCGGCTCGCGGCGCGGCGCAAGGAAGGCCGGGAAGCAAGACCGCTTTCTTTTCCTTGAGATATTTTTCCAACACGGTCTTGCCGGAAAGCGAGATGGGCGCGCGCTTGGTGTCGCCCTTAAAATGTTTGTAGTGCACCAGTGTTTTTCCAATGAGGCCGATGTGAACATTGGAGCCTTCCAACTCCCAGACCTGGCCGGTTGCTAATGGTGGAAGAGGCACACGCTTGTTTCGTTTAATTGTTTTCAAGGGCGTCACCGTAGCATGACTTTCCAACCGGCCAAAGGAGATTCCGAATAAAAATTTGGGGCGAAATCGGAGTGACACTTTTCGTCATCGTGAGGGGGATGTCGGGGCGGACAGCGAAATGGCGCTGTCAAAATTTTCCGAAGTAAAATTCGTCGCGAGTGATGCCGAGGTCTTCAACGATGTCCGCGATGATGCCGCGCGGAACGTCACTTGGATGCCACGAGAAAGTGACAAGACGGGTCGGAGCGAAACGGATTGGAGTAATGCCGATGACTGCCGGTGTTGCGCAGATGTTCGCAGCCGATTTCCCGCAGCCGGCGTTCCAACTGGCGGCAATTAAAGGACGGATATTTACCCACAACTCAAGCCGCGAGAATAAACTTGTCGCGAAAGGCGGTCGGAATGGGGCGGCCGGTTTCGAGCAGCATTTCCAGATGAGCTTTGGCCGCTTGTTGAAAACGGAGAGTGGCTTCCCTGCGGTCGCGTCCATGCGCGTGGCAACCGGGTAGCAGACTGGATTTGGCAATCCACACCCCATCTTCATCGCGTCGGAGTTGAACTTTTGGCAGTGGAATAATCATGACGGAATGAGAGTAACGTGGACTGCGCTTGCGGTAAAGAAGGTTTACGGCCAGACGTTTGACAAATCAAAAATCTTTTGCCCGCCACAATGCTCTTTTGCAGACGCCTGCGGTGAAGTTATGGTTTGATCAAGATGAAAACTGTCGAAACCGTCATTGAGCCGAGTGGGGAAGTGCGATTGATCGAACCGGTCAGCATTCCGTCCCGGCGACGTGCGCTCGTCACGATCCTCGAAGAAGCTCCGACGGTGCATGACGCTGCGCTATTGAGTGAGGCGGCGCTCGCTGAGGATTGGAATCGCGCCGAGGAGGACGCCGCATGGGCCCATTTGCAGCCGGACAAGTCGTGATAGTCCACTTTCCATTTTCCGATCTCCCCGCATCCAAGCTGTGCCCGGCGATAGTGCTGGCCGAGGCTGGACGGAGCGATTGGATTCTCTGCCAAATCACGAGCCAATCCTACGGCGACCCACGCGCCATTCCATTGGATGCTGCTGATTTTTTGCGGGTTCGCTGCGTCTGGAGAGTCACGCGCGTCCGGGCAAGCTTTTCACAGCGCACACGGGCCTCGTTGCTGGACAACCCGCCGAGTTGAAGGTTGAAAAATTTTCTGCTGTCCGCGATGCAGTTGTGCGAATGATTCAAAAAGGTTGAAAATTATAAAGGCGCAGGCGCGGCTTTCTTCATGGACAATCTGGCACCGCTGCGGGATTTTAGGTTCGAACCATGTTCCCGTTTCAAAAATTGTTTCTAACGCTTTCGTTGTTGATGGTTCCCTTTTTTGCCCACGGCCAAACCTTGAGCAGCAGTAAACTTTCCGTGCATCTCATCAACGCCTACACCGCCGGTTCCTCCAACATCGTCGCTGGACATCCGCGCACGTTGAAGGTGCTGGGCTTGGATTCCGGATTTCCCACGGGGATGTTGCAGGCGATGCGCAATTACAAAGCGGTCGCGCCTGCCGGAAAAATTGTGGTGCGCATTTACACGCCGACTTATTTCACAACGAACAACAACGCCACGACGAGCGCGAGCCAGTATTGGAGCATCATGTCCAACGCGCTCAACACGATTTCCAGTTCCGACCGCGCGCTGATTGATTTTCTCGAAGGGCCGAACGAAGGCGACACGCCGACGCTCGGTTATCCCTTCGATAACGCGCTCTACGCGTCGCAATGGTTCAATCAGTTCTGGACGAATCTTACGCCGAAAATTGTGGCGGCGGGCTACAAGCCCTGCATCGGCAGCATCGGCGTGGGAAATCCCGGCGGCTCCATTTCGCAAATGCAAAGTTATCTGGCCGCGTTCGCTCCGGCGCTCCGCCAGGCGAAAGCGGCGGGCGGCGCGTGGAGTTATCATGCCTACACGATTAGCTACACGACCGATGTCGCTGCGGAGATTTTTTACTCGCTGCGTTACCGGCAGTTTTACAGTTTCTTCACCGCGTCGTATCCCGACCTCGCGGACATGCCGTTGATTCTGACCGAAGGCGGCGTCGATTTTTCCGGCGATCCAAATAACTCCGGCTGGCAAGCGCGCGGCTCGCAGTCCGATTACAAACGGTGGCTCAATTGGGTCGACCAACAGATGCAGCAGGATTCATATTTGCTCGGCTGCACGCTTTTTCAAAATGGCGATCCGGGCGGATGGTCGTCGTTCGACCTGGAACCGATTGCCGATTGGATGAAAAATTATTTGCTCGCGCCAACCAATGTTCCGCCCGCGCCGAGCGGACTCGCGGTGACCACCGGAACTGCGAGCGTTACGTTGACGTGGACGAACGCGCCCTTGAATCCGACGACTTACACGGTGAAACGTTCGCCGACGAATGGCGGCCCTTACGGAATTATCGCGACGAATATTTCGACGGGCGTGACCGCGACAACTTTCACGGACAATTCCGCGACGAACGGTGGAACTTATTTTTACGTGGTCTCGGCTGTAAATTTTTTTGGCGAAAGTTCGAACTCGACGCAAGTCATCGCCGCGATTTCCGCGCTGCCCGATGTAACGATCACTTCACTTTCCACCAGCGTGAATCCAATTTACGCGGGCAACGGGGTGGTCTTTCGCGCCACGGTAAAAAATCAAGGCGCAGCCGCGACACCGACTGGTTCGGGAAAAGGCATTGGCATTGGATTCACTTTGGATAACGGCGCATTTTTTTGTTATCACGGCGCGGATGAAAATCTCTCGCTGGCGGCGGGCGCGTCCACTTTGTTTTCCGCCGATGGACCGGGCGGAGGTTTTACGTGGACGGCGACGCCGGGTGTCCATTCCCTCGTCGGAAATGTGGATGACATCAATCGATTTCCTGAAGTGGATGAAAATAATAATTTAGCCACGACGAATCTGGAGGTCGGCATCCGAATCAACTCCGGAGGCGCGGCCACCACCTCTTCATTTTTGAGCGATACGAATTTTTCTGGTGGGGCGACGTTTACCACGACAGCGTCGATTGACACGAACCTCGTAGGCAGTGCAGCTGCGCCGGTTTCCGTCTATCTCACCGAGCGGAATGGGAATTTCAGCTATCTCCTGACGAATCTGACGCCTAACAAAGTTTACGCATTGCGCCTGCACTTCATGGAATTGAGTTTTACCAACACAGCGCCGGGACAGCGGGTATTCAATGTTTCTATCAACGGCTCTTCGGTGCTGACGAACTTCGACATCTGGGCCGAAACGGGAGCGAGGTTCAAAGCGATTGCAAAACGTTTTCATGTCGCAGCGGATGCAAGTGGACAAGTCAATGTTCAATTCAGTTCGGTCATTGGGCTGGCGCAATTATGTGGATTGGATTTGATTGCCACGAATGCGATGCCGAACGCCGCGCCGGTTTTCTTTCCAATTTCAAATCAAGTCGTCAATGCGAACAGCACCTTGTCGCTCACCGCGAGAGCGGTCGATGCCGATCAACCCGCGCAAAGTTTGATTTATAGTTTGACCTGCGGGTTTGGCACCTGTTCTCCGCCGGACGCGACAATCAATTCCACCACTGGAATTTTTTCGTGGACGCCCACCCGCGCGCAATCGTGGCTGATTTACCTGCAAGTTAGCGATGGCAGTTTGATTGGCACCAAAAGTTTTCAAGTCATTGTCGTCGCGCCTCCGCGTTTCTCGCAAATCACCAACGCTCCCAATGGAACGCTGACGTTGAACATTTCCGCGTTCGCCGGAAAAACCTATCGCATCGAATTCAAAAATAATTTGGAAAATGCGAGTTGGACGCCACTGGGGAACAACATCGTTGCGAGTTCCTCCACGATCTCCGTTTCCGACAGCACGATTGGAAACGCGCAACGTTTTTATCGAGTGGTGCAATTGGATTGAAAAGGAGCGCGGACGTTCTCGTCCGCGAGTTCCAGATCACAAGAAATAGCTGAGAAGCCAACTCGCGGACGAGAACGTCCGCGCTCCTATTTTCGCGCTTCCGCCGAAGCAACCTTCAAATCATCAAACTGAATCGGCGTCCCGGCGTAGGGACTTCCCCAAATCGAAGCGCGTCCCGCGACTGGTGGTGTTTTTTCCTCAAACGAAATCTGCGGCTGCTTCGGTTCGGCGGAATTTTCCGCCCAAACTTTCCCTTCAATTTTCCATTGGGCCGCAGAATATTTCTGAACCTGCAATCGCATCATCATCCACGCGCCAAGTTTTTCCTCGAACGGCTTGCTGGCAATCAATTCATCGCCGCGAAAAAGTTCCACCGCCTTTTTCGCTGGAGAAACCTGTAGCTTATAGCCGCTCACGCCATTCAATCCCACGGCGAAAGTGGGGAAACGCCGTCCCTTGGCTTCGCCGCGAATTTTGGCCGTCATCGTTGCGTCGCCCTCCTGCGTTGGCCCGAACAATACGCCGAACGTGTCCAGCGGCGCGCCAGGCAGTTCCAAAAATTTGTTCGTGCCGTCCGACTTCACTGCGAACCCGCCGTCGAGAACCAGAAAGTCCGCGGGCACTTTGTCCAACTCTGCTATTTCAAAATTATTTTCATAAAGAATTTTCCCCGCCGCCGAATTGGTCTTCGTTTCCTCCGCGCGGAGCAAACACCCCGCCGCCAAGAAAGCCACGGAAAAAATTATTTCACGTTTGATGTTTTTCATGTTTTCACGTTTCACGAATCACGTTTCTTGTCTCACGTTTCAATTATTCCTCAACGCCTCCATCAATTCCCCGCGCAACGCCAGCGAGGTCGCCGCCCACGCCCAAATCATTCCGCTGATGAGCACTGCGCCAAGTGTCACTGTCAGCGAAAGATAGGGCAATTCTCCTCGTGGCGAAAGCAGCGCGGGTAAAACTGCGACGAGTGCCGCCGCAACGCCCAGCCCGAGTCCCAACCACAACAACGCCGCGTGTTCGCTCAACACCAGCCAACGCAAATTGGGTCGGCGAAAACCAATCGCGAGCAGCACGGCCAATTCGCCACGACGTTCCAGCACGTTTCGCAACACCACAATCCCCATGCCCGCGCTGCCGAGCAACAAGCCGAGTCCGCCGAGAATTTGAAACGTGTTCAAATAAGTATTTTGGACGGCGTTAAAAGCGGCCAATCGCTTTTCCGTCAGAGTTAATTCCACACCGACATCCCGCAGCGCGCGCGAAAGTGCTGCCGAGATTTTCTCGGAAGAAGCAGCGTTCTTGTGTTGATTCGTCATCGAATGTCTTCGCGATGTTTCTGCCGAGAGAATCTCGGCAGCACCATTCTCTGACGGCGCATCGATCAAAAACATTCGATAGCCGCTGGTCGACGGAAACCGTTTCACAAACTCCGCTTCATCAATGATCAGACTTCCTTGCAAAATAGAATTCGCCACCGACGCAACAATGCGAACGTTGAATTTATTTCCGCGTTCATCGGTGAAAGAAATCACGTCGCCAACTTTTTTGTGAAGCGCCCATTGAATCGAATTCGCGTCGCCAATCGCCGGAATGGCGTCATCGGTTTGTTGTAGCGGCGCGTCTGTGACCGCCGCTGATTTTAAAAGCAACCACGGATTTTTTGTCTCCTGCAAAGTTTTTGAAAACGTAAACGCCTTTCTCGACGAAAGCATTTCCGGTTTGACACCGAGCAAGCGTGGCGTTTGTGCGCGATTCAAATTTAAGCAACTCGCATCGTCGCCTTCGCGGACACGAAATGGAACGACTTGCACACCGGCCAAATCCTTTTCGTCCAAACCGAAAAAGTTTTGGCCAGCTTTCGTGTTTAAATCCTGAACCACGGGCAAAGTCGTTTCGCCAATCAGCGCGAATCCGCCGGTGCCCGAGGAACGCTGGCGGCTGTTTTGATTTGAATCGAGTTTGTTAGCGGCGACGGCGACGACGAGAAAACTTCCGCACGAGAGCAAACCGATGGTCGCGAGACTACGTTTGCGTCGTCGCGCGCAACTGCGAACGCCCAGGCGGGTCAAGGTCAGATCTGCCGACAGGGTTTTGGTAGCGCGTTTTTCCTTCGCGATTCCTTTCAAAATATTTGCAGCAAAGGCCAAACCGGAAATTAGCAGCAGCGCGCCTGCGCCAAAGAAAATTCCCGGCGAGGCATTTTCCTTTTGCAAAATTCCCCCGCTAATCAAACCCAGCGCACCCAGCAAACTGAAAATGGAAATCCATTTCGACCAGTTTCGTGAATTGACTATCGTCGATTGGGTATTGTCGATTTCCAACTCCGCGCCTTGAGAAAGCAGGTCCTGCGCGGCGCGTTTGGCTTGACTGCGAAGCGACAACCAAATTGTCAGAACGCTCACGAGCAAACTCGCGACGCACCCAATCATGAGCGTCATCGGCGTGACGTGAAATTGCAGCGCGGAAGTTCCCACCGCCTCGCGCCAAAGTGTTTTGAGTCCGAGCAACATTGCCTTGGCGTAAAAAATTCCACCTGCCATTCCCAGGACGCTTCCGATCAACGCGAGCGACGCTCCTTCCGCCAGCAACAGATGGCGAATTTGTTTTGCGCGAAATCCAAGCGCGAGAAGTGTTCCGATTTCGGTGGCGCGTTGTTCCAGGCTGAATTGAAAAAGGAGCGCGACCAAAATCAGCGCGGCGAAAATCAGAAAGAAACTGAAGCCCAGAAAAAGTTGTCCAAAATCCTGCGATTGCGAACTGGCGTGCAACGCTTGTTCGCGCACGGGTTGGAAAACTAAACCGAGCGACGCAGGATCGAGATGGCGCCGCAACCTTTCCTGAACTGTTGTCGCATCAGAGTTTGGAAATCGAATCGCCGTAAATGTTCCAAAACGATTGCTCCACATCTTTTCTCCTGCGGCCAGCGTGACAAACGCTTTCGGCGTGCCGCGATGTTCCTTCCAATATTGCTCGTCCTTCGCGCGGATTTTTTTCATGTCGATGGCGAAACCAGCGTCCCATTCGTCGGTCTTTTCGGCTTTGGCCACGCCCGGAAATTCCGGCATCAAATCGCGGTCATCGTAAATTCCAGCGAGAGGAACCACGTCGCGAATCCGAAATGAGTTTGTTTTTTCTTCGAGGCGTTGGTTCGTGCCCATCACGAAATAGCGGAGATGCAATTCGTCGCCGGGTTTCGCTTGCAGATCTTCCGCGAGCCAATCATTGATGAGAATTTCGTCGACGCGCGTTTCCGGCGGAACGTGCGGCGTGCCAATCGCGGTGACCATCGAATAGGGCGTGGCGTTTGTTCCAACCCGAATTTCGTTTACGAAATAAGTCGAGACGAGACCGGGTAGCCGTGTCTCGTCAGAGCGCGGGTGCGGTTTGCCTGCCAATGAAATGTCATCCGCGCTCTCACGAGACGCGGCTACGGCGGCTTGCACGACGGGCGGATCAAGAAAAACCCGCGCCGTTCGCACCTCTAAAATATTTTGATTCGTTACGGGGCGCAGTTCCAATTCGGCGTCGGTAAGCTGAAACTTTTCACGAAGAAGTTTTGGAACGCCGATCTCCAGATCGGCATCTGAACGCCTGAAAGTCTCACGAGCCGATCGGGAGATCGGCGTTCCGTGGGCGCTCCCGACCAAAAGCAAATTCGCTTTTCCTTCGAGGCCGAGTTTGTTCTGCAAAAATTCAAGCGGCACAAATGCGTTGAACGGCGGAATCTGATTCGCGCGCAAACTAAAATCACCCAATTCATCGGCGGACAAAACTTTTCCCACCGTCATCCGAAACGCGGTGGAGGAATCCTGCTGCGGAGAAATCGGCGCATCGCGGGAAAGGAGCGAAGGCTTTTGGACGCGCAGCAAAATGGTGTCGCCGACTTTTGCATTGAGTTGTTCCGCCAGCGATGCGTTGAGCGCAATCGCGTTCTCTCCGCGAAAAGTTTGGTCCGGAATTTTGGAAGCGAGTTTCCAAAAATTTCCGTCCACGCCCAGAACCTGAATGTTGTTCGCTCGCGCCTCGCCGTTGTCGCTGCTGGCAGTTCCAGAAATTTGCAGCGCAGCGGAAACATGCGATGTGGTTGAAGCAAGATCGCGCGCAAGGTCGGCGCGGAAAAATCGGTCGTTGGACGCGAGAGCAAATTGAGATTTTCCCAAACGGGCCAACGCGATCTCGCGCAAACTTTCGCGGACCGAATCGCCGACCGCCAATGCGCCGATCAAAATTGCGCTGCCGACGGCGGCACCGAGGAGCGTGCCGACGTGTGAACGCGCGTGAAAGCGCAGCCCGCGAAATATCAGCGTCCGAAACGTCATTGCCCGGATAAGTTGCACGAAAGCGGGCGTGGAACAAACGCGGAATAAACTTAGGGTACGATTCCAAGTGGCGGTCGCTACCGGTCTTTTTAAAAGCGGCGGAGGGCCGCCGCACTCCAAGACGCTCGCGCGAATTTCGATGGCGCATGAATAGCGCGAAGCGTCCTGGAGTGCGCCAGTCCTCTGGCGCTCTTGTTCTGACCGTCAGTTTAACTCACACTTCCATAAACTAACGGAGCGGGGGGGGGGTGGGGGGGCGGGGGTTAAAAAAAAAAAACCCGCACAAAACAACACCCCCCACAAAAAAAGATAAAATTAAAGGGGGGGGTTGTGG
>JBBQRQ010000030.1:0-48918 GCA_038214755.1 Verrucomicrobiota bacterium | reverse complement strand
CTCGCGTCCGGCACGACCGTGCTGTACTCGGCCAAGTCCACCGAAACCATGTCAAACACCGAACCGTCAAGGAAGCTGAACACCAGCGAGTCTCCAAGACTTGCCTGTAAATAAGTGGTGCCATTCTCGGGGTAGAACGATATCCCTCCTCCCCTGCGGACGAAGCCGTCTGATCCTGGAATTGGCCTGAACCACATACCGGATTCGTCGTATCTCTGGATTAGCGCCGCGGTACCCACGGGTTGCGGCGGAGGGCCGTCGAAGGTGATGTCCAATGTCCCTTGGCCTTGACAATGAACCAAGACGAGAAAAGCACAGAAAGCACCCACGCACCAATAGTGGTATTCAGGAACACCGAAGGGCTTGGGCAATTGACAGACAAACAATTTCGATAGTTTCATAAAGCTTCAATCTCGGATGCTCAGTAGGTGAATATACTTCGATCGCTGTCGCGCCGGTCGCCGCGTGCTAGGGCAGGCCAGTCCTTGTTGTGATAATGGCAGGAGCTCATAACGGTTGACAGACGTGTAAAAAGTTTGGGACGACTGGAAGGTATAGTCGCTCGCGGGCGGCGCAAGAAAAATCGCAGGATCAAGCCACTTAGTTTTGGACGCACGCCTCACCTTCCCCTATCGAATTTAATTTCCGAGGACTAGTCGCTCTGCAAAAGTTGTTTCAATTCCCGGATGCTGGCCGTGCCGGTGGTGCCCAACTTATGAACCACCACTGATGCGGCAGCATTCGCGATTTCCAATGCTTCAAGCAAGAAAGCACCGGATGAGATTGTCGTGACTAAATTCGCCGTCACGGAATCTCCGGCTCCAACCACGTCAATTTCTCCACGGACTTTGAGAGCGGGCGCAAAGACAACTTCTTCACTCGGCAAAGCGCCAACAATTCCTTCTTCGGCCAGAGTTACGAAGATAGGATGACCATTTTTTTTGGCTAACTTTGCAGCGATAGCTTTGGTTTGCTCAAGGTCTAAGGGCCGCTTCGCTCCGGTGAAGGCGGAAAGTTCCGCGCGGTTCATTTTAAGCGCGACGAGCGGGAACTTGCGCAAGCGTCGCCGGCTATCGGCCAGGATAAGTAACTTTGGATTTGTTTTCGCGACAGCATGAAGCGCCTCCAAAACTTCTTTTGATACGACGCCAGTATCCGCAATGTCAGATTGATTGAGGACGATGATCGCATCCACCCGGGCAGCGATGCGCCGCACTGCATCAGCCAACCTCCTGCGAAGCGCTAGCGGGGTAGGAGTCCAGTTTTTAAGATCAAATCGATTAAGCTCTTGTGGGGTTTGGTTATGACGAAGAATGAGCGGCTTGGTATAGGTAAAGGTGCGACGCTGTGAAGTGGCAAAAAAATTCTCCAATGAGACTGAAGGCACGTTGCTTAAAGCTTGTTGTAGCTCGTAACCTTCCCCCTCTTCACCGCAGAAGCCGATTGGAAAAATCTTTCCAACACCTAACGCGCCAAGATTGTTCAACACCGTCCCTGCCCCGCCCGGTTGCGCGCGGACATTGACGACGTTATGAACCGCAAGCCCTGTTTCAATGGACACTTCTTTTCGCGCCGGATCGATTTCCAGATAGCGGTCCAAACAAAAATCGCCCAGCACCGCGATTTTCAGTTTGGAGTAACCGCGTGTGATGGTGTCGAAACGTGTCAGAGTCATATTATTTGCACCGGAAGACGAGAAGGTAGGGCGCGTCACTCCGTGCATGCCGTTTGCTGCAATCCATACCCGGCGCGCACGGAGTGACGCGCCCTACCAGTCAATGACTTATTGGTGCGAGTCGTCATACCTCAAAAATCCTTGCTCTCATTTTCCAAAAATATATTTCAACAACGCCGCGCCATCCCGATAGTCGGGAATCACAACGTCCGCTCCAGCCGCCAGCAACTGCTGGCGTTTTTGCGGATGCATTTGGCCTGAGCCGTTGCGGTCTTCGTCACTGGCCACTCCGATGGCGAAACCGCCCGCGCGTTTCGCGAGGTCAATTTCCACAGGCCCATCGCCGATGGAGAGAAGGTTTTCCCCGGCAATTTTTTCCGCTCGCAACAAGCGTTCGATCACCGCGCGCTTGGAAGATTGGGCAATGTCCATCGTGCCGCCGTAAATATGCTTGCCGAAATAGCGCGCGAGATCGAGCAAGGCTGCCTCCTCCTTTACGCGATGCTCGACTGTCCCGCTGAGAATAATGAGGGTGAGTCCGCGTTGTTGAAAATTTTCCAAAATATTTCGCGCGCCGTGGACCACGAAATCATCCCGCTCATTTTTTCCACTGAGAATTTTCTCGCTGCGTTCGGCAATCGCCGCGTCAAGCCGCCGCTGGTATTCGCCCAATAATTTTTCCGGATCGGGCGCTTGACCGCCGCGCTCACCCGCGCGTTCGGCGCAACGAATCATTTGATGAATGGAAGCCTTGCCATTCAAAGAAAGAATATCGTTGAGGAGCAACTCATGCAGCGCCGTCTCTGTCTCGGCGGGCTCCGGAAAGATGTGTTCACGAAAAAGTTGCGCCATTATTTCCGGCCAGCCATGGCGCAACCAGGAAAGCGTCCCATCGAAATCGAAAATGACATGAGTGATTTGTGAACGCGACGAAAAACTGCGCGGGGTAGCATCTGCCTCTGGCGGGTGCGTGGTCATTTCCTCTTTTCCTTTGACAAAAAAAGAACGCCGAAGATATTTTCGCACCCGCCAGAGGCAGATGCTACCCGACGATGATTGAATCCCGAATTAAATTCAACTGCGCCTTTGCACGAAACGGCAGAAATCATTTGCGCCTAGTAAATGGACTTCGCCTAAAAAGGTCAACGGGCGAGAAACGTTCCCCACGTAGGACAGCGCGCCTCGCCTGTCTGGGCGAAAGGAAAAAAGGTTTTAAAACAGAATGATGCCGCCGATTCCGAGGCAGGCGAGACGCGCTGCCCTACGTTGTCCGGCGGAACGGAGTTCTTCTAAAAAAATTTATTCCCCCAAAAAAAGCGGTTTCAAATGGCGCTGGAATAAATTGTTTGTCACGTTTTCCCCAATAACCGACTCGCACTGGCGCACGAGTTGGAGGTATCGTTCGCCTTTCTTCGTCGCTATTTTGTATCCCACGTGCAGTAGCTGCCGCATGGACGAATTATATTGCGCGCACTTCGGATCATGTCGAACCGCCGACACAAATTGTTCAGCGTTCCAACTCGCAACAGTCTTGGCCGAGGGCAGCTTCGCGCGATCAATGTCAATCACACTGAGGTAAGGCGCGCACAAGTCATCGATCTGCGCAAACGCTTCGGAATAAATTTCCGTGGCCAACGCCAATCCATCTCGGCCCGCTTGCGCCAAGCCAGTGATTTCCTCCAGCCACGTTGTTCCCGCCGTTTTGAGATGCAGCCCGGCGTTGTGACGTTTCAACGCGCGGTGGATCGCCCCATAGATCGAAAACTTGTCGCTGCCAGAATGAACACTGAGTTTTAAATTTTTCGGAAGGCCATAGGTCTTGATCGCGAATTGAATGACCGCTAAATCGTCATTGAATTCTGTTTCAAATCTTCCGAGGTCACCGATGTAATCGACTCCTTTGTTGAAGCGCCCGGAAAATTTCGGAGCGATCGTTTGCAGTGGAATATTTTCATCAGCGAGAGCCGCGAGAATAACTAAAAGTTCAACGGGAGTTTGCGCTTTTTCGGTTTCATCCATCGAAACTTCAGTGATGAATGCGCCCTCACTTTTCTCTTTTGCAATATGCCGATAGATCCAGCCGACCTCGCGAATGGCCGTTAGATATTTAGCGACGATGCCCTTTAAATCATCCTCGGAAATCTCCAGATAACTATCCAGTCCGGGAATTTCAAAGCGGCCCACGAGTTCAGAATGGCGGCTGGCAAAAGATTCAATCGTATCTTTCGGCGCCGCCTTCCCAATTGAGTCCGCCACATCGATTGTGAAAAAATCAGAATGCGGAATAAAGCGTCCCACTGTTTCGAGCCGGACATGGTCGGCGTCCACGTGCCAGGATTTTTTCCAGCCAAGTTTTTTCACGGCGGCAGCCGCGGCCTGGCGAACACTGGCGGGTTCCGAACCGACCAGGAGGTGTTCGCGGTTGGACTTATTCCAAACCGGGACGACTTCGACGCCGCGCGCCGCCGCCAACATGCACGCGCGCAACTGCGCTTCGGCTTGTTGGGCGAAACGGTCGCCCACACCTAGTGAAAATTTTTCCAAAGTCAGACCTTTTGCCATAATAGAATCCAAACCTGCCAAGCAGATCTTATGCTGGACGCCGGCGGAAAAGAAATTGAATTTTCTGAAGCGGGTCAAGAAACGCAACTGTGTCGAAGATCAGCCGGAGTATCTTGATCGCGCTAGAGTGTTTCCCAAAATAAATTTCCGAAAAAGCAGGCGGCGACCAGCGGGCGTCGCGGCGGCAAAGTGGCAGTTTGCCCACATTCTGGAAAATTCATTTTGAGAAGCGTGTCATTCTGTGCGCGCCGTGCGTGACTGGCAACGAGCAGGGCGCACGGAGTGACGCGCCCTACCTCTTGAAATAGCGAGCCTCAGAGGTCAATGGTATCAGGCATTCCGGATTATTTTTTTTTCGCACATGGCCCCACGTAGTTTCGGCCTTTGGATTTCGAGCTTCTTTTGGGCCTCGCCAATTCGGATTTCGGGATTCCATTCAAGGCTGCCAGTGAGCGCGATAGAAGCAAGCGGACGCTCGGGGCGCATCTGGATCTACGATTAGAACTTTTCCGCCAACCACATTGTTTGTGCAAAGCGGTTTCCAGTTCTTTAGGTCTGTCGAGGTTTCAATAACACATTTGCCGGACTGGATGTCGATAAATTGCAACTGGATTACGCCAGGGTAAGCCGAACTGATTTTGAACGAGCCGGAAGGTTGGACCGCGGTCAAATTCACCACTCGATTATTAGGAGTGTATGCGTCTGGCTCGGCCCGAGCGACCGTCGCAACATTCGTCAGGGTGCCGGTCGTCGAGGTCTGCACTACCACTGTGACCGTAGCGGAGTTCCCGGCCAGGATTGTCCCCGCGTTGCAGATGATTGTTCCGCCAACATTCGCTACGGTGCCTTGCGATGAAGTAAAGGAGATCACTGTCGTTCCAGCCGGAACTACATTGCTTACCACCACACCAGTTGCCGTGGAGGGTCCGCTGTTACTCACTGTTAGTAGATAGGTCACGTTAGTTCCGGGAGAAACTGGATCAGGCGTGTCCGACACGGTCAGGGCGAGGTCATCCGGGACAGATGCGAATCTGGGGGCCGCCCAGAGAAGCGCGTTGGCCATCAATCGGCCCCCATCGGTGCTTGCTGACCAGAAGCTGCTGCTTACCGTGCTCGAAGGCGGGAAGAAGTTAAGGCCGACTACTCGTCCTCCCGAAGTTTGCAGGGTTCCCACCAAAGGCCGGTTATCGGTCCAATGGGCAACAAGGTTCGCGCTCAAGGTGAGGTTAACCAGGTTATGATAGCTGGATGACCCGCCGCTGAACGAGTTCACTCCTTCGAGGATCGGGTGTTGCGCGTCGTCTTTCACCAGCGTAAGTGTTGTTCCTGATGACTGGCTGCCGATGGTAAACGGCAGATAGCCGCCGGTAAGAAAACGTCCTTGCAACTCCAAGCCACCGCCAAAGGCAAACGTGGCAACCACCACCCCGCCACCGGCATCCACATAGTCCGCCAGAACATTACCGAGCGCAGTGCTGTTATTGAAGCTGTTATTATCATAGACCAGCACGGAGTCATATTGTGAAAGCTGGCTTAACGTCGGAACCGAGTTGGCGCTGGTAGCATCAAAGACATCGACCAGTGTGAAAAGTCCCGGCGCTTGAATTTTGTTTCGAACATCATTGTAATAAGTCGAGTTGTCGGCCGCATATATCGCCACGCGTCCCCCTCTGCCCAGAAGAGACCTCACGGGAGTGGCAGTCGTCACCGTGTTATTGAACAGATCGGCGTCAGCCTCGGCGCGGGAGATAGTGCAAACGTTAGTCAACACAATTGAGTCCACTACAGGTTTGACAACGATGGTAAGAGTAGCTGCTCCGCCACCTGCCACGGTTCCCAAATTGCAGATAATGGTTCGTCCTGTTGTAGTGCTGGAACCTTGCGATGGAGTGACGGACAAGAGATTCACTTCCACTGGCAATAGGTTGGTCAACAGCACGCCGGTAGCCGTGCTCGGTCCGGTGTTGGTCACGGTAATGAAGTAGGTCAAATTGCTCCGCACATCCGCGATGGCCGGTGTGCCTATAGCGGTGACTGACAAATCATTTTGCAATACTACCGTAATGGCGTTCGCTTTTCCGGTGTGGCCGTCGCCATCATCCGCGCGCAGAACGAGGTTGCTGGACGCCGTCTGGACTGTCAGTTGTCCTGACCATGTTCCATTGACGAAGGTACCGGAGGTTGTAGGTGAAATCGGCACCGGCACACTGACTCCTATCGAATATTTCACATCCACAAAATACCAAAGTGGCGAATCAGTATTAGCGGGAAAATTATCGCCGCTAACCGAGTAGGAGGAATGAATGGTTCCATTGGGGAATGTAGTTGGAAGGTCAAAGCGATAGTAATTTCCAAGACCGCCGCTAAAGGCGCCTATTCGGTAGCGCACGCCGGCTTGTAGCACTACCGGGGTAATAAGCGGCGTCTCTGTCCAGACGCGCGGCGTGCTGGTCACAGGCTGGCTTACCACCAATGTGCCGGTGTCCGTCCAGATAGATACCTTGGTCCCCGCATAATGCCGCAGGTGCGTCACCGTAATGTTGGTGCTTGGGGTGAAGGAATATCCCACCGTGTAAGATCCATTGAACGAGTTGTTGTCCACCACGTCACCCAATATCCGATTGGTAATCACTCCGCCTCCCGTTGAACCACTAAGGTTTACTGGACCGGTAAATGCAGTCAAGGTCAACCCGGAGGAATCCTTGGCGGTGATCGAGACCGCGAATGGCTGACCGACAAATTGAGGCGAAGTAATGGCGCTCCAATCGAAGTGGTCTATTTGTCCGGAAAACCCATCGTCATTGGCTATGGTCCCGACTCCCTGCGCATCATCGAGATTGGCGTTGTTAACGTTGGAAAGGTTGACCACGAAGGTTTCGTTGGACTCGATCAAAGTGTCCCCAAACACCCTTACCGTAATAGACTTGTTAGTCTCGCCAGGATTAAAGGTGAGAACACCGTTTGTTCCCGCGTAATCGCTGCCTGCCGAGGCGCTGCCGTCCGCCGTAGTGAAGTTCACCGTCACGGCGCGGCCACTTACCCGCGCAAGAGTTACAGTGAAGTTTGCGTTCGTAGTCCCAATGTTGCCTTCGGTAACGGTAACATCGCTGATAGCCAGCAGCGGCAGAGGATCATTGTCCGTGATCGTCCCCACGGCCTGGCTATCCAGAATGGTGGCATTCGTCGAATTGGAAATATTGACAAAGAAAGTCTCGGTTCCTTCATTAAGTAAGTCACCCACAATCGGCACGGTGATTATTTTGTTGGTCTCTCCCGGATTAAATACGATGGTTCCATTGGTGGCGAGATAATCGCTTCCTGACAACGCGGTGTTGTTCGTGGTGGCATAGTTGACCGTCACGGTTTGCGGCGCGGGCAACGAGAGGCGGACCAGGAAGTTGGCGTTGGTTGCTCCTGCGTCGCCTTCGATAACAGTTAGATCGTCCACAGAGAGAGTAGGCACTTGGACGGAAGTGAAGCTAACCACGCGATTGTTAGGCGTATAACCATCCGGCTCCGCCCTCGTGACAGCGGCAACGTTGGTGAGAATGCCCGCAGTCAAAGCTTGGATGACTATCGCCACCGTAGCGTTGGAGGTAGCCGGCAGCGCTCCCAACTGAGCTACGATCACGCCGCTGCTGTTAGCTATGCTGCCTTGTGACGAATTGAAAGACACCAGGTTAACTCCCTGTGGCACAATATTGCTGAGGACCACACTCGTTGCCATCGAGGGGCCGGTGTTACTCACTGTTAGTAGATAGGTCACGTTGGCGCCTACCGCGACCGGGTCCGGGCTGTCCGTCACCTTCAGAGTCAAGTCCTCTGCAATCCCTTCGGAGGACACGACGGAAAATGTCGCATTGGCGTAGCCGAGGGCTTCATCACCACTTCTGAATTGCGACGTTCCTTCGTGATGGAAGTACCAACGGTTGCGCGGAATGGATACGGTGAAAGACGCCATATCAGATAGATTTGCGAAGGTAGCCAGCGTAGTGGTCGCGCTATCCGGGACTCGTGTTCTTGCAATCGTAGTGCCATTCTGGACATAGACCAGATAGGTCGCTCCACCGAAGTTCTCCGCTACTCCCCAATAAGCCCAACTCTCACTGTTTTGATGCGTCGTGACAGACATCGCTCCGAGGTCTGTTACGGTGCCGGAGGGCAGTGCGATACTGTAAACACGACTCCCTGTATGCAACACCACACGACCGTAGCCGGAGAAAATTCCCGGGCTGCCGCTCGAAGGCATTACGACCGGCGTCGAAAGTGGGATACTGTTTCCAGTCAATGTTCCGTTGCTGCTGTCCAATTCCAACAAGGCATTCACCGTCCCGCCACTTGCAGTAATTCGAGTGGCCCCATTGGCGAGTACGTAAGCTTTCTGTGTCTGCAAATCGCCCACCAACGAATCATAGATCTGACCGAGACCCGTCCCGCCGGACAAGTCATCAATTCTAAATCGCGCGGTGGAGCTATCTCCGGTCAGGAAGACCTGCGAGTCAGAGGCGACCAATCCTCCGCGATCATCTCCAGTAAAGGTGCTCACCTCGATGGCGAATGGGCCGGTAGCCAGGAGGCTGTCGATTTTGAATTCTCCGGCAAGCGAAGGAGCCAGGACACGGGTTACTACTGTTGCGGTGTTATTCAGCAGAGAAGCATCGGCTTCAGCACGACCGACGCTTACCATGTTGGTAATCATACCATCCGCATTCGGCTTGGTCACAATACTCACGCTCGCCACGCCTCCGCCCGTGATTGTTCCCAGATTGCAGACAATGGTTCTTCCGGTGGTAGTGCTGGAACCTTGCGATGGAGTGACGGATAAAAAATTCACTTCCGCCGGCAATAGATTGGTCAATAGCACGCCGGTAGCGGTGCTCGGGCCGGTATTGGTGACGGTAATCAAGTAGGTCAAATTGCTTCGCACATCCGCGGTCACCGGCGTTGCTATTGCTGTGACCAACAAATCATTTTGCAATACTACCTCGATGGCGTTGGCGTCACCGATGTGGCCATTTCCATCGGAAGCGCGCAACGTAAGGTTGCTCGACGCAGCTTGAACAGTGAGTGGACCCGACCAGATTCCGTTGACGAAGGGACCTGATGTGGTGGGGGAGATCGGGACTGATTGCGAGCTTCCCACTGTGTAACGTAAGTCAGCAAGGTAAATGGTGCCGGTAGCAACAATGGATGGGAAACCGTCTCCATTGGTATAAAAACCTTCTTGAACCAACCCGTTAGGGAAAGTGGTTGGCGGAGGACTTAAATAGGACCAAGTGCCTCCAGCAGTGTAGGCGCCGATTCTATATTTCACTCCGGCCAACAATTGCACCGGCGTTGACAGTGGAGTTTCCAGCCATGTCCCAGGAGTGCTCGTTACAGCCTGACTCGCAACGAGAACGCCCGCATCTGTCCAAATCGATACCTTGGTCCCGTAAATATGTCGCACATGGGTTACCATCACGTTCGTGTTCGGCGTGAACGCAAAACCCATTGTATAGTTGCCGCTGGAAGAGGCAGTAGGCACCACGTCCCCGAGAATTCGATTGGTGATCACCCCGCCTCCCGTTGAACCGGTGAGCGCAACTGGGCTGGCATAATCGGTTATTGTATCGCCCAAATAATCCTTCGCCGTAACCGCTACGTTAAACTGCTGCCCCACGAACTGCGGCGAAGTAATGGAAGCCCAATTAAAGTGATCGATCTGGCCGGGCAACCCGTCATCGTTCAGGATCAAAGCCAATGCTTGAGTAGAGACCAGGGTAGAGTTGACGGGATTAGACAGCTTAACGAAAAAGTCTTCGTTTAGTTCTATGGCCGTATCGCCAATTACTTTTACTGTAATCGTCTTGTTAGTTTCGCCCGCTGCGAAAGTCAATGTCCCGTTGGTAGAGACGTAATCGCTTCCCGCCAGCGCGGTTCCGTTGGAGGTGACAAAACTGACTGATACTGTCTGACTGCTGGGATACGACAAACTCACGGGGAATACCGCGTTCTGTAACCCGGTGTTGCCTTCTACAGATGAGGTATCGCTTATAGTCAATGTGGGTAACAATACCGTGGTCGTAATCTGAACTATATTATTACTGGCAAAGGCATCTGCTTCACCGCGAGTTACTCCGGCAATGTTCGTTACCAAACCGCTTGAAGTGGGCGTCACAATTACATTCATCGTTGCCACCGCTCCACCGGAGAGAGTTCCTACAGTCCACGTGACAGTCCGTCCGTTCAGGCTGGTGCTGCCTTGCGAGACGCTAGCCGACCCATAAGTCACACTGGCGGGAAGGAAGTTAGTCACTACCACGCTGGTGGCAGATGAAGGACCGGTATTGGTCACTGTAACTGTGTAGGTAAGGGTTGCTCCAGCGCCCACGGGATCAGGTGAATCGGTCACTGCTATGGCAATGTCATTTCGATATAACATGGCAAAGCTTATCGATGAACCGAAATGCCCGTCGTTATCCGACGCTCGGAATACTACATTGGTGCTGGCGGCGGCGGCTGTTATGGCGCCGGCCCACATCCCGTTGACGAACGAGCCTGATACGGTTGGGGAGATGGGAACCGACTGAGAGGTTCCCACTGTGTAACGCAAATCCGCGAGGTAAATAGTGCCGCTACCAACCACAACGTTTGGGAAAACATCGCCTGACCCATAAACGCCTCCTTGAATCAATCCATTAGTGAAAGTGCCTGGCGGACTACTTAAATAATACCAACTGTTTCCCGCCGTGTAAGCACCCACTCTATAACTCACTCCTCCCTGCAATTGCACCGGCGTGGTCAGCGGTGTCTCCAGCCACGTTCCAGGTGTGCTTACCACGTTCTGGCTCGCAATGAGAATGCCCGCATCTGTCCAAATCGATACTTTGGTCCCGTATATATGCCGCACATGGGTCACGGTGATGTTGGTATTCGGAGTGAACATATAACCCATGGTGTAGTTACCGAAGGAGGAGGAGGTCGGCACCACGTCGCCGAGGATTCTATTAGTGACCGAACTGCCCACTGCGCCGGTCAGGTTTACCGGACCAACAAAATTGCTGACGGTCGCGCCCAAGGCGTCTTTTGCCGTGATACTCACGGGGATTGGTTCGCTAGCATACTGTGGAGAAGGAATGGGCGCCCAATCGAAGTGATCAATCTGTCCGGGCAAGCCGTCATCGTTGACGATAGTTCCCAATCCTTGATTGTCGGCCAGGGTTGCATTAACCGAATTCGACAGGTTGACAAAAAAGTTCTCGTTCGGCTCGGCTACGGTATCGCCGATAATTCCTACTTGGATTGTCTTATTGGTTTGACCCGGCAGGAAAGAGAGGATCCCGTTGGTCGCAATATAGTCGCTGGCCGCGAATGCCGTGCCGTTGCCGGTGGCGTAATTG
This sequence comes from Verrucomicrobiota bacterium, assembly GCA_038214755.1. Classification (GTDB taxonomy): domain Bacteria; phylum Verrucomicrobiota; class Verrucomicrobiia; order Limisphaerales; family CANJXF01; genus CANJXF01. The sequence goes on along the minus strand of JBBQRQ010000030.1, from coordinate 37,299 downwards.
ACTGTCACGGTTTGACTGCTTGGATAGGAGAGGCGGACTGTAAAGACAAACGTGGGCGAACTGCCAGTGCTATTCCCCTCCGGCGCGCTCACGTCATCAATGGTCAATGAAGGCACCAGCACGGTAGTAACCGCTTCCGCGCTGTTGTTCGCCGAGTTGGGATCCGCCTCCGCCCGCGCGACCGTCGCCCGATTGGTGATGTTGCCTACTGCGGTCGGGGTGACCGTAATGGTGATGGTCGCAGTCGCGCCGCCGGCCAACGAGCCTAAGTCGCATCGCACCGTTCCGGAGTTATTGACGCAACTACCCTGGGATGAAAGAGCCGAAACGTAGGTGGCGCTGGGCGGCAGGATGTTGCTGACGATAATTCCTGTGGCGGCCAGCGGCCCGGTATTGGTCACCGCCAACAAATAAGTTAGTTGTCCGCCCACCTGGACTGGGTCGGGTGAATCAATCAACGTCAGCGAAACATCGTTATGAATCAGCACGTCAAACAACCCGCTGCTGCCGCTATGCCCGTCATTATCGTTCGCCCGCAAGGTGAGGTCTTTCACCGCGTTGGAAACGGTAATATTGCCCGACCACACACCGCCGGAAAATGTTCCCGATAGCACGGGCGACAATGCCACTGATGCTTGCGACCCGATCAGCCGGAGGTTAGGCACGCGCGTTATGACACCGGGAGGAGGCGTGGTGCCTGACCACGAAAGAGGGTCGCCGAAGCCACTATCCGTCTGGTAGTAAAGCGAACGATTGAGCGCGGTGTCGGTCGAGCGGGTAGCGCCGTAACTGGTGTAGGAAACATTGTTGAAGCTAAAGTCAACGAGAAGGTTGTCGGTCCCGTTATAGTCGAAAGCAGAAGTGAACGGCAAAACCAGCCAGCCGTTTGCAGAAATGGTCAGGTTGGTCTGCAGCACCGTTGTCCAGCCACTGCTATCCCATCCCGGATTGAGAGGGTAACTGGTTAGTGTGGTGTGCTTCAGACGCAAGGTCCAATTGTTCAAGGTCTGTCCGGGAATACCCGTTACATCCAGGGCCAATCCAGTAATGGTGCGCGCCTGGCCAATCTCGCCCGACAAGTAAATGGATTGCAAACGAGCATCGTGGTAGAAGGATGCCAGCGGGAAGTTCCAGGAGACGTTGCCTGTGCCTATGGTCAAATCCGGCGCGCCACTTGAGCCAGAGAGCGACACCGGCCCTTGAAAACCACTGACCACATTATCGAAGGCATCCTTCGCGGTGATAGTGACAGCGAACGACTCGTTGACGAATTGATTAGGCGGAATAGGGTTCCAAACGAAATGGTCAATTTGTCCCCCGATACCGTCGTCATTAATGATCGTGCCTATCCCCTGGCTATCCGTAACCGTTCCATTCACGGCGCTGGACAGGTTTACGTAAAATGTTTCATTCGGCTCGATGGACGTATCACCATTGACTACGACGACAACCGGCTGATTGGTCACACCTGGCGCGTAGATCAATGTGCCCGACGCGGGAATAAAATCACCGGAGACAGCCGACCCGCTGGCCGTCGCAAAGTTCACCCTCACTTCCTGCACAGAAGGAGAGGAAAGAGTAACGCTGAACGTGGCATTGGTGGTCCCGATATTTCTCTCCCGAACGCTAACGTCATTGATACGAACGTTGGGCAGGACCACAATAGTAATGTTGCGAACCTCGAGATTGACACTCAATGAACTGCTCACGCTATTACGCTCGCTGCTGACAGGATCGATGCCAGTGACGGTGAACGCGCCCAAGGGCACAACATCAAAAACAAATTGACCTTGCGCGTTAGCTAAAGTGGAACGGGAGGCGGAACCGTTTAGAATGACGGATGCGTTTGGAATCGGCGTGGTTCCGTTGGCTCGATAGACTATTCCAGTGATTGTGCCAGACGGGACCAATTGAATGTTCAGCGTAAGCGTCTGCCCGGATAGACCCAGGTTCCCCGAATTGATTCCGCGGAAAGATGTCACCGGGTCTATTCCTTGAACTGAGACCGGCCCAGGCTCGACCAAATTGAACTGATAACGACCATCCAGGCCGGTGGCAGTGGTGAACGTGCCGTTATTGGCCGTGAGTGTCACCTGTGCATTGGTGACTGGTTGACTGGTAGGAGAAGTGACAAGACCACTGACCGTCCCTCCGGAAATAAGAGTCAGATTAACCACCACGGTCTGATCCACTACTGCATTGGTTTGGGCACGCGCCGAAGTGTTACCCAAAGGATCGAAGGCATTGAGTGTCACTGGGCCTACCGGCACATCAAAGAAAGTATAACGCCCACCGGTGTCCGTGCTGGTGGTTCGAAAAAGGCCATTGCTTCCGGATAATTGAACGGCTGAATTCACGCCCGGGGAATTGTCCTGTCTCCGCACCAGCCCGGTGATCGTTCCCGTGGGAGGGATCAGAAGGTTGACCGTCCTCGTCTGACCGGAGGTAATGGTCGCAGTCGTTGAGGCAGCCAAATCTGAGCCTTGCGCCACCGGAACAATAGCGACAATGGTATATTGCCCTGATGGTATTCCACTCAAGGTAAACGTGCCATTGGCCGCGATGCCTAATGTAACAGGACTGACCAATCCGCCACCACTGATCGTCACACTTCCCGAACTTACGACCACGTTGTTATGCCGCCGCACCGTTCCGGTCAGCACCCCGGTGTCAGAGAAAATCACATCCGTGGTTGTCGCCAGCAAACCGGGCGAGAACGTCCCGGTCACCGGTGGCGTCACCACGCCGGTGAGCGGATGGATTCCTTCCAGAATAAAATCCGCCACTGGCACAGGCATCGAGTTGCCAAAGCCGGTGACCGATCCCGCGAAATCGAATTGCCCCGAGCCACTGGAGGAGAATGTCCAGGTCCGTCCGAAGTAGGGACTGCTGCTGCGATAATGCACGGTGGCATTCGCCACGATATTGCTGCCATCGCCGGCCAGGGTGCGACCGCTGACCGCACCGTTGAGCGGAGGCAAAGCCGTGAGGATACTAACGCCATTGGTAGGCAAGGCGAAGTTGAGCACCTGCCCCATCTCGGTCAACGTCATGCCCGCCAGAGCCTCGGGCGGCAATTGAGCCAGACGTTGCGCCGAGGCTACCGCGTTGGTTTGCCTGATCTGCTCGAAGCCAAAGTGCATGATAGAGACCGCGCCTCCGGCTGGCACGGTGACGTTCGTCCAATCTTCGACCAACTTCCCGTAGAGAGGAGCGGAGAAATTAATAGTGTACTGGGCCGAGGCCGCCTGGATGACTCCGTTTGTCCCGTCGAATATGTCTCCCACCGTTGGTAACGACGAACTGACCAGGAATGGATCGGCGTCTTCATCATCGTCAATCACCACCCAGCGGTCGCGCGGGCTGTTGCTCACGGACAGGATAGCATCACCACTGGAGGTGCTGATGATACGAGGTTCGCGCTGGACGGTGAACCCACCTTGAACTTTGGTATTGAACCGAAAATGGGAAGTCAACCTTACGCCTACGGTGATTGGACTGCCGGAAGGATTGTTTAAAATTTCGAGGTAACGAGCGAAGTAACCTTCTCTGGGCACAAAGACCTTGCGCGTTACGTTCAATCCTGCAAGGCCGTTTTGTTGAATTACAATTTCGCGCGCTCCGTCCTCGGAAGTGCCGAAGGCCTGTCCGTTAAACCGATTGGTCACACCACTGGCCACCAGATCGAGTAGGAAGGCGCCACGGTTGGTATTGGAATCTCCAGCCCACATACTGCCGGGACTGCCATCCTGGAGCGAGCCGTTTTCCCGCAATTGATAACCAAAGTTGTTCGCATCATACAGAGTCGTCGTGACCATGACCGGAATGGATGAAGTAGATAGCAGGATGTTGGCTGTGACAATCTGGGCATTGACCGTCACGACTCCTGAGGTTGTGCCGTAGAATGTTGTATTTCCGGTTTGTCCGCTGGAGGTAGCGGTGAACGAACCGATGGGAACGCTATTGCTCACCCGATAGAAACCATTGATGTCCGTCAGCGCGAATAAGGTGCGTCCAAAGCCAGAACCTTGACTGACAAGGGAGACTCCTATGTTGGCGGCCGGAGAGGCATCCGGGTTACTGACTACTCCTTGCACTGTGCCCAATCCAATCAAGGTAAGGTTGCGCTGCACGACCTGGCCTTGCGAACTTACAACAATTCCGTTGGTGTTGGCACGGACACCGCCACTATCCGACGCATCCATCGAGTAAGTGCTGGTCGGCACATTGTCGAAGCGAAAATTGCCGTTGGTCGTTGTGGTGCTTCGGCTGACTTGACCGAAGATTCGCACCGTAATGCCCGACGCGGGAGTGGTCCCGTCCGGTTGATAAACGATACCGGCGATACTACCGACCGCCTGTAATCGCACCGTGACCGATACCGACAATCCTACTCCGACGCTTCCCGACACTTGTCCACTGAGGGTTGTCGCAGGATCGGTAGCCGATGCCACAAACCCGCCGGCCAAAACTCCAGGGAATGTGATCATGCCATTGGCGTCCGTCAAACCGCTCTTGCTGCCGCCAAATTGGGTGGTGCCATTGACCAACACTTGCGCGCCACTGACCAGATTGCTCGCGCCATCGCGCACGGTCACAATCACCGTGCCTTGACCGTTAAGAGTAATGTTCGCGAGCGACACCGCGCCTTGGGAACTGATATTAGCAGCAACCACTCCGCGATCACCCGTTATAGGATCGGTCGCGTTCAACGTGTAAGTGCCCAAAGGAAGAAGATCGAAACGGAACTGCCCCTGCGCGCCGCTATTGGTGCCCAATCCGCTCGGCGAAACGGTGACCTGCACGTTGGTCACCGGCGTAATGCCATCCGCCCGGAAGACTAACCCGGTGATGCTGCCGGCGGCGGCGATGGTGATGTTATTGGTCACCCTTTGCCCATCGCTCAAAATGGCGCCGTTAGTGTGTCCGGCCAACCCCGAACCTGGCGCCTGGGCCGTCAGGAAATATGTTCCGATGAAAATATTGGAGAAGGCAAAGCGTCCCGCGACATCCGAGATCGTCATGCTTCCGCCTCCGAAAACACTTCCGCTACTGAGGTTCACGAGCGCATTGGTTACAGGATTGAGCGATGCGTCACGAACCACTCCCACAACCGTGCCGCGACCCAGATAACCAATGTCATTGACGTTGACCTGTGAGGTTACCGAAACGTCTCCTCCGCTGCGACCACGATTACCCAAGGTATCATTTGCCTCCACTGAATAACTCCCCAGCGGAACGAAGTCGAAAAGGTAACCTCCAAAGGGATCGGTGTTCACCTGTTGGTAATTGGGGCCGGAATAAGTCACGTCCACTCCCGCTCCAACCAGAGTGGAATTGTCGCGATTGAAAACCATACCGCGAACGGTGCCGAATGGGCCTAGCCGCACATCAATTACCACTGAGTTATTCAAAGACAGGACTCCGAAGGCGCGGCCACGCAACCCAGTGCGATAGTCCCGGGCCGTTACCACCAGGTTGCCCGCTGTCATATTACTCACTCGATAGCGGCCTGTCCCATCGGCAAAGACATTACGCACATCTGTTCCGCCCGTAACTATGACCACGGCTCCGGGCACCGGCACCCCAAATGGATCAGTCACTAAACCGGCCACCGTTCCAGCGTTTAAACCAATCTGGATGTTGCCAAGGGAGGTTACTCCGCCTGCCACCGGGTTAGCTGGTGACGAAACTCCATCCAATATTTGGCCCAGCCGCACTATCTGCGCCACCGCCGTCAACGCTCCAAGCCCCGCCGGCACATTGGGAATGGAAAAGAACCCCGAAGAATCGCTATTGACCGTAATCAAATTAAACAGCGTGATGGCCGCGCCAGCCACTGGCGCATTGGAAGTATCCAATACTCTTCCTTCAACTCTTGTTACCGGGTTGGCGTTGGTAAGGCTTAATCCTAACTGGACTTCCAATCCATCCGGGATGCCGTCACCGTCCGTATCGCTCGAGAGCGGGTTACTTCCGCGCAACACTTCCTGACCATCCGTCAATCCATCCCCATCGGTATCGGCGCGCAAAGGATTTGTGCCGAGCACGATTTCCTGTGCGTCCAGCAGCCCATCTCCGTCGCTATCCGCCGAATGTGGATTAGTGCCCCGTTGGAACTCCTGGAGATTGGTCAAACCATCGCCGTCGGGGTCTTGGGCCGCGTCACTAGCGCTATTCGGGTTCAACCCATTGGCCTGCTCGAATTCATCCGTCATTCCATCATTGTCCGCATCGTTAGGGATGAGCACAGTGACCATGGCGGAGGACATGACGCCTTCGTTACGAGCTTGAATGATGGCTTGGCCGCGAGTCAGGGCGGTGACGATACCGTTGGAGTTGACTGTCGCCACGGCCGGGGCGGTCGATGACCATAAGGTGCCGTGCGTTCTGGTGGTGACATCGCGCGATCTCCCGTCGGCCAGGAAGGCCAAAGCGACGTAAGGAGAGGTTTCGTTTTTGATCTTGAAAGTGGTTTGGCCGGCAAAAACCTGGAGCGAAACCGGCAGTTCCTCCACCACGGCAAAATTGATCGGTCCAATCAGGGTGTTACCGTTCGGCTTTAACTCAATGAAACCCGATTGACCTCGAAAGGTTTGTCCTTCGCAATCGCACGTGACACGAACACGATAGAGACCGGGTTCCGCCGGCAAATTTGGGAACGAGATGCTGCCCGAAGGACTTACCTGAACGCTGCGGTTAAGGATCGTCGCTGTGCAATGCTCATTCAAAAATGGGCAGGCCTCGGCGGTCTGCGAAAGCAGAATGGCAAAAAGAGGGGCGAGAACCCGCTGCCAGTTTCGTCCGATAATGTATTGGGCATTTAACATAGCAAAACCTGAACGAATAATTATTTGGCTTTCTCCGGGGATTTCGGAGCAATCATCTCCACGAGTTGTGAGTACACTCGATCCGCCGCCAATTCGTTTGTAATCAACCATCCTTCAGGGGTCATTTTAAAAACATAGCTGGCCCGCCACTGGGCCCCTTTCGTATCTTCCTGCGAGGTGGTCAAAATCAGGTAATCTCCGTAAAATAGTTTTTGGAGCAATGAGACCTTGGCGAGGCGGGCATAAAGCGTCGTATTTTTTTCCAGCACGTCAGGTTGCATGATCATGTTGCGAATTTTTTCACGGTCCGCCGGCACAAACCCTTGGATGATGAGATTCGTGTTCGCCTGTCTGTTCGCCAGGAATACCGCCTTCAGAGTCGATTCAGGTGTGCTGGTATCCCATTTGGGGTTACCGATCATGGGAATGGGTTCAGCCGGATCAAAGACCACCGCCTCATAGGTAATTGTCACACCGGGGCCAGAGACGCTATCGGGTGGTCGTAGCGTTTTACTCAAGGTGCGACGGGGTTCCGCCGCGTGAGTGGTTAAGCCGCCACAGAACGCGGCCAGGCAAATCACAACCCTCCAACTGCGCTGAAATAGAAAGCGATATTCTTGCATAAGTTCTTCAATTCGGCGAGGGACACGAAAACGGAATTGGCCCGATGGCCGGGATCGCAGGCAAAGCCCACGAAACCGACTTGTCAATAAATCCAGCGAGAGTGGCGGTCCCGGAAATGGTAAGTGGGTTCCAGACGACTTTGAACTCACCCATGCCGTTGCAACAGGAAACAGAGACGGCGCCTCCGGTTGATCCTTCCACTTTCAATTGGAGAATCTTATCTGATCCCACCAACGCTTTGGCCCGGCCGCCGAGGGACATGCTCACACTTCCTTCGACACAAAACTCGTTCTTTTGAGTGCAAGCCTCCAGCCCGCCAGAAGCGCTGATGGAGCCGCCACCTCCTACAAATACGAACACGCCAATTTGAACCGCGCCATCGAGAAAGGAGGCGCCGAGACCGGGGACCGCGCATTCCAATTCGGGGACGGCCACGGAGACACTGCCTTTGAGTTTGGTTCCTGACGCGTTCCGAATCCGTTGGGCTTCGCAGCATTTTCTTTCGACAGAAAACCCGATGCTTCCCGAAACGGACAAGTCCCCTAACTGGCAACCCGTCACGGTTTCCACCGGTTTCAATCCAGTCTTCACCAGGCTGATTAGCTCCGTGATGTTATAAGACTGGGTGACCTCGATTGGGGGATATTCCAGCGGAGTACCTTTGCAGTCTCCGTTTTGGCACTTGTCGTTGTCGGTGCAAAACTTCCCGTCATCACAAGCCTGACCGTTGGCCTGCTGGGTCTGCGTTACGCACGATCCATTCTGGCAAACTTTCATACTGCAACCGGAACTGTCATCGCAGCGCGAGCCATTGCCTACCGGCGTATGCACACAAACACCATTGACGCAGCTATCGGAGGTGCAGGGATTATTATCATCACAATTGCCCAGGCAAGTAGGAGGAGGCGGAGGAGGAACCACTGGATGCCAGCCTGATTTGACGACGCCGAAGCCGGGATTGGAACAGATTTGCGCGCCATCAGGAGCCACGGTCGCTGTTCCCACTGAGACAAACGCGCCTATGTCATGATCAAAACCGTATAGCTCCAATATCTGCCCCGGCGAAAGTCCTGAGTTCGGTATGCACAGTTTCGCCGGCGGATTGAACCGGTATCCAGCAGGCAGGATGGCACTGGTCAAGATCGGCTGGGAACCTTGCGGAGGAGCCATCGGTATCCGCTCGTTATTGACTTGAGTCCACGTCACCTGATTGGTAATGGGCTGTCCGTTGGCATCCCTTAAAGAGTGCGCGAATATAGTTAACGAAGAACCCGGAACGCCTGTCAGGTGGAGAGTAACATCCTGGTCGCCTCCAACCAGCGCCGCGCTCGCCAAATCCACTGGCAACATATAAACGGGTCGATCCAAATGGTTGTCCTGACCGGCGACAGTGACAAGGTCGAATTGTAATGAATGCCATTCGCCGGGATAACCGCGGTTGCGCGCATCTACGTTCAAGCGGACTGATCCGACAGGGACGGGGGAAAGGATGAACTGCCCTTGTGCATCGGTCACCGTGCTGAGCAAAGTATTTTCAATGCGGCAGAGAATATTGGACATAGGCCGGTTGGCATTGTCCAGCACAAGTCCGGTGACCCTCGTATCGCTTACCGACCCCGCCGTCTGGGCTGAAGCGGTGAAGATAGCGACCGAGTTGGTTATTCCTGCAATGGTGGCAACGACTACGTTGTTATTGACTCCGGCCACCGTGCCCAGGGTGTGAAAGACAAATGCGCGGCCATCACTGTCGCTATTGGTCACTACGGTCGTCGTTCCGCCGAAATTGCCGCCGCCTTGAGTTACGGAAAAGGTGACAGGAGCGCCATTGACAGGATTGCCGCCCGCGTCGGTCACGAAGGCCGTCCACCGCACCGGCAACGTCCGGCCTGCTTCACCACTCTGGGTCTCTGGAATCAAAGCCGCCACATGAACTGGCGGCGCGCCGGTCGCGCTGGCGCCGAAAAGGATCGGCACTGCCACACCAGCCGAGGTCACTGTGACCTCGTTATTTCCTACGCCGCTTCTCGTTCCGAGTTGAAACAAAACTCCTGCTTGCCCTTTGTCATCGGTGGATACCGTTAGACTGCGGCCCGAATTGGGCGCGGCCATCAGGACACCGTCATTGCGACTGACGGTAAAGGTCACTGGTTGATTAGTCTGCACCACTCCATCACCATCGACTAATTCGACTACCAATGGACTGGGCAGGACGGTGCTAATACCTCCGGTCTGCCCGCCTCCAGCTAACGGCACGAGTTGCTTTTGACTGGCAGGATCACGAAAGGTGATGGTGATCTGCCTTTGGCTTTCATTGCCTGCACGGTCGCGGCCTACCGCGGTGATGGTATTCAACCCTGGCGCAAGCAATACACCGGAAAGAGCATAACTCCGGTTCAGAATAGTTGCGGCCAGCCCATTGATCATGACGGTCGCTTGTTCTGGATTGACAGTGCCCGGAACGATGTCATTGATCTGGCCGGTCACCGTCACTTGACGGGATCCCAGCACATCCCCTTGCGTCGGCGTCTCGATGCTCAGGATTGGTGGAGTGGTATCCCGATTAACCAGCACGTTCGTCAACCCGGCTCCGCCGTAAATGTTGGTAGCCAGAACGGTGAGAGTGTTACGGCCTTCTTCCAAAGGATAGACCGCGGTAAAGTTTGTCCCGGTCAGTGTGGCCACGGTATTATTGACCCTCACTCCATCCACGTTGGGGCCGATCGAGCCAGTGACCAATACCGATGCTCCATTGGTCAGCAGGCCGCTGACAGGTGTATTCACCGTAATGGACAAGCGCATCGACTGGACGGAAACAAACCATTGCAGGTCGGCTGGATTAAAGGCAAACAATCGATTCTGGCGGATGGTAAAAGTATCCGAACTCACCGCACTCGCTCCAAAACTCAAGTCGCCAAAGTTGGCGCTCCCATCGACGATGACCGTATTGGTCGATAGACTGAAGACTTGCGCGCTCACTCCTTGCGCCGAAGCCACCTTATTGGTAATGCTCACCCGCATCACGTACTCAAAGTCGGTGCGCCCCACCCGAGTGCTGCTGATAATTTGATAGCTCCCAAAATCAAACCCCTGACCCCAGAGCGTGCTCACACCGCACCAGCTCAGGCAAAGGCTTACAATGAATAAACGAATGTAACGTGGATAAGTCATGCTAGCTTGAGGGTCGATTCTTTCGTAAGCCCAAGGCTCTCCTTCCCACCAGGAAAAGGAACCCAAGACCCATCAATAAAATACTTCGCGCTTCCGGCACCGAGGTCGTCTGGCCTGTGAAGGTCGGAGTAAAATTAGAGTTGTAGGTATAGAAGGATTGCGTGCCGGGAGTTCCCTGCCCTTTCCAGGTAACCGTCACCCGGAACGGCCCCATATAGGAAGGGGAATTCACCAGAGCCAGCCCATCTAAAAATCCGTCCGCTCGTAGAGCTACGTCAGGCTGCACCGCCAGCATGTTCCAGGAAGGGTTTAAACTCGGACGCGCATTGGTCAGGTTGGCGTAAGTCTGATAATCAAAGAAAATGCTGAAGCCCTCGTTGGTCTGAAAGGTAAACCCGCTAAGGAAATAACTGTACTCCCACAAGTCCTGCCCCGGTGTTGTATCCACCAAATCAATCAAGTCATAACGAAGGGTGCCCTGCGCCGATACTTTTGGAGCGACAAGAAACAGGAGCACCCACATCAACCCGGCCAACAAAATTGTTTGGAGACAGCGCACAGTGACAGGTAAAAAAATAAACCGGGATCTCCCGCCCGATTCATTCAAAGATGTTTCGTCACTCATAACTTCCATCATTACCCAATTCCACCATATCCACTTTTTACTTCATGCCTGGCCCCATCCACCACCGGTTCGCCCCCCCGGATAACCAATTATTCTTTCGCCTAGAAATGAATCAGGGTTTTATCGAGGCTAATTTCTCTGAAATTCCCGATGAGGAGTCAACACAATTCTGAAAAACTTTTAGCCCGAATTCCGAAATAGCGGCGGCGAAGCCTCCGGGTAGCACAGGCGACCCGCCTGCGCCGGGCGGCGACTCGCCGCTCGGAACGGGGGGAAGCGCCCGAACTTTTCTGTTCCTCTGTTTCCAATGCCAGCGTTCCTCCCCCTTCCGTCCGGCCAGTGCCCGGACGCACGGGCGGGTCGCCCGTGCTACCCATTCCAACTTCGGAGTTCGGGTTTTAAGGTTCTTTCTCCTGGAATCTTTTCGCTCTAGGGAACAAGATTGCGAACGACTCGATAGAACATGTTTGGATTCGGAGGATTATCCATTCGTATCACGGCGGTATCGACTGCCTGAGTAACGGTGCTCGAAATATCGGTAAAAGGGAGTTCGAGACTGGCGGTGGATTGGAGTTTATAGGAAAAGCCTCGCAACGTGTTGTAACGAAGTTCGCATTGCGTCGCGGTGAGCGAACGAATGGACAGACTCACTGAGTTGGTCAACACCGACCCATCGAAATATTGCCGGGCCAAAGCCCAGGCGCTTTTTCCACATTGCGCACCGGCGCGCCGGCCAGCCAGATCGTCCGCCGATGGGTGAATACCCCCGTACAAACGGGAGAGTCCAGCCTGGTCAGCAGCATCGAAGTAAGTAGCCCATTGCATTTGCACCGTTTGGCTCGGACCTCTCTCAAACTTCAAAAAGGTATTGGACGGCGCGGTATAGGTACCTATACCTCCCGGGAAAAATGGCGAACCCGTCATCGCGGTAAGCACCTCAGCCGCTGCCCTACTGAACGTGCTATGGCCGGATATATGACCTGGAAACGCCGGCGTAACAAAACTGGCTCTTTGATAGGGATACCATTTATCTCCCCGTATCCACTTGACACCACTGTATTGGTTAGTGACATCGGACGGTTCGCCCGGCCAGGTGCGAATAGCGATTGAGCCAATGGGCAGTCCTGCGTGACGCTGGTTGGTTTGGGCCGAGAACTGGGTGACTAACTCAATGAGGTTGTTGATTAGAGGAAGGCCATTGGTGTTATACGACGACATTCCCGAGCTACTCGATTGTCCGTTCTGAGCCATGTAGCGGATGGATTCGATAGGACGACCGCCATCGTAGTATCGCTTGAGCGTCCAGGCTGCGCAGGCCGCGTCGTGGGTCGAGGCATTCATGGCGAAATAGACTTTAACATCCCACTCCAGATCGTCCACTGTCGGCCCAGTCCCGCCAATTCGTTTTTCGAAGCCGGGATAATCGGCGATATAATTAGCGATGGTGTTCCAATGGCCGGGAGGTGTTTCAGAAGTTGGACCATCCGCCCAGAACTCCGATAAGACGCGGGCGAAGTCACCGCGTTTGACCACGTTGGGTGAATAAGGAAGACCGGTGGCCGGATTGACCGGATGACCTGCGCCGTCGTTTGTCCCGAGCGTATTATTACCAACGGCGCCGGGGGAAATATCCATCATCACTCCATCGTCGGGAGTCATATAGCTACTTTTGGTAATCAAGTCCACCACCTCCGCCCGGAACTGCGCGTTACCCATTTGATTGAAGCACGGCTGGATACCAGGATCGATCCACGGAAGGGATGCGCTCGCGCGGGACATGGCAAAGGGCCGAACCCCGATCCAATGCGCACCGAGAAATGATTGCACCGCGCCGACCGGATAACCCGTTTGATCCAACGCATTCGTGATAGCCAATGGTTGCCAACGGTTCACACCCCAGACATTGATGCTCGACACATAACCAATCACCAGCGTCCCGTTCGTGCCTGTGACTAATGGTGGGTTGAACGGCGTATATCCGCCTTGGTTAGAAGGATAGTCCTGGTAAGAGTTGGTTTGTCGGGCGCCGTCGTTGATGAAGTAGGCCGAGACAGTAGCGGCCACGAGGTTCCCTAATCCCGCAGGGGTAGCAGGGTGAATGGATACGTTGTTCGTATTATAGCCAAGCGACGTCATCTGCGCATCCAATATGGCCAGAGTGTTGGTAGCGTTTCGAGAGAGGGCGTAACGTTCCTTCAACATCCGATAGGCCGCATAACTGATGGCCTGGTGACGAGCGGCAGCTACGTCCACGGCGGCAGCTTTACCATGATAGATGTAACCGACCGCAATGTTATCGTAAGCAGCCCAGGCATCATACATCACGACGGATAAGTGGAAAAGGTTCCGCGCATGAACAGGAGGATGAGGTGTATCGATGCGGATAGCAGAAAGGATTTGTTCGTTCCACACACGGGCAATGCTCTCAGTAGCCGAAGCCCGAACGGCAAAGGTAAAGCAAGCGAGCAATAGGAACAGCCGAGAAAATTTCACGCTGGGGACATTTGCTGAACGCGGGTTGAAAGTAAAGAAGATTCCAAACGCAATTTGGAGGGCATTTGCCAATCAGTACAACTCCGCTAACTGTGTCAATAGTGGGGATTATCCCTTTACTTGTCAGCGGCTCAATTTGACGGGTAAAGCGGCCAGACTTCTGGGTGAGGCTCATTATCGAGGTACCAACGTCTGGACCAATAGGCGGAGCGCTCAAAAAGTCTCGCGCGTTTGATTGTCTCGATGTGCCCGTCGCAGAAAACAATGTTTCGGCCACCCGGGTGTTGATCGGTCGTGAACTCGACGACCAAGAAGGCCGTATAGCGTTGGTTCTCGAACCAGCTTAATCCATACGGCTCTGGAAGAGTGTAAGGGTCCTTGTTATTCACCAGTCGCGCGTCCGCAATCGCGTACATGTCGCTCGGTTTTTTAACAGCGCTTTCGGGAGTGGCGCTTTTGATGGCAATAAGATCAAAGTACTGGCCAAGGAACAGAGTCCGTGTAGAACGCGGATCCCCGGCGGTGGAACTATAGGCGTAGCTGCCATTGCCAGAACCTCCGACCTGGAAGGAGGCGCGTTTGTAAGTTGGGCAGTGATAAAGCTCATTCGTGAAACGGGCTGAAGTGTAGGGTTGGAGGTAATTGGCCCAAAGTAAAACATTATCGTTCCAAAAATCGCCCGAGTTCCCAGAATGGTATGGATATTTGCGGAAATCTGCGGTGTACATGCCGAGTCCAAGCCCGAGTTGTCGAAGGTTGCTTTTGCACTTGATGGCTTGGGCGCTTGCCTTGGCGCGCGATAACGCCGGCAGAAGCAGCGCCGCCAGAATGGCAATGATGGCGATCACCACGAGAAGCTCGATCAGCGTGAAGCCCAGAACGCCCCCATCGGAGCGCGGACAGCGCATACTAATCTGTTTGCTCGCTGGCATGTAAAGTAAAGGGGTCATAAAGGATCAGGCCGGAGTATTTACCTCAGTCCGTGTTCAAGGTTCAAGGTTTAAAGTTCAAGAACTTCCTGAATCACACGCCCATCAACCGTCGCTGCAGGCATGACGTGAACCAGGGATAGCAAGGCGGGAACCACATCTATGTTCTGCGCTCGTTCAACTATCGCGCCTTTTTTTACTCCGCTGCCTCGAAAAAATAGAATTGGATTACGCTCGGAAAATCGGCCGGCAAGCCACCAGATTTTCCAGAATGATCCATCGCATAGCCGGGCAACGGACTGACAACGAGATCACCGGTTTTAACCGCACTGCTTCATTTCCGAAGATTCAGGCTCATGCCGCCAGTGACTTTATGGGCTTCGTTTTCGAGGGAGTTGAGCATCTGAGCCAAGGCTTCCTCGCTTACGAGTTCATCGCTGAACTGATCAGTCTTCAAATCAACTGACACAACCAATCGCTTGCCGGTAGCATCAGGCTGAGTGCTCCAGAGAAGCGGGTATTTTTTCGCAGCATCTTTCTTCAAACCTCTCCAGACTCGCGGAGGCAGGTTGCAATAAACATAGGGACCGCCTTCCAACTGAAAATCCTTCGGCAAGAGTCGAAGTAATGGCTGAAGTTCTGAGAATGGAATCAACACATCTTTTCCAGCCAACGACGGAGGCAGGTCTTCCATGCTCTCAGCTTTTATCGCCCAAGTAAGTTTGTCTGTATCTGCCCTCCCCGTTCTGGCGGGAAAAGACAAAATCGTCTCGAGGCCGGCGACGCCAATATATTTGTAACGCATCCAGGTTGCGCTGACGAGAACCACTCCCGTAACGAAGAGGGAAAAGAGCGCCGGTATCCAGACCAACTTCGGACGAAAGAGCGAGATGACCCAACCGGAAAGAAGACCCGTCACCCCAAAAACTGCGAAGCCCAGCACTGCCGCTCCAGTTGCTGAAGCCAGCACACTTTTGCCGAGGAACCCGAGCACGAAGGCGTTGTACCAGCCGACGAGCGGGATCAAAACGAACACCCCCAAAAGCATTACGCAATAAAGAAGCATCCAAAAAGCGTGAAACCCCAAGTGAACGAGCAACACTTGCGCGATGGTTTTTCGAATTGCTGACCTGACGGGTGGCGCCATGTTTTTTTTGTTCCAGCAGTTTAGTGATGGTGAAAAAGCCGCGCGCGATTTCTGAACAAATACCAAACTATAAAAATATTGATGAGCAAAATGACGAACACTGTTGGCGAAAAACTCTTCATCAATTCATACATTTCAATCGGTATGAAAAAAGCCGATTCCCCAATCGCCAGCCATCCCGCCCAGCCCACGCGAAAGATCAAACCGACGCCTTCGATCAGCGAAAACAAACTGTAGAGAAAAGTCCCGGATGCCACCCAAATCAGATTGGATGGAGTGACGCTCGTCAACTTGTTCGCGACTTGCGTGAAAAACTTTTTTTCGGGATCAAGATGGAGTGAGGCGAGCAGTCTGCGAAATTCTTCCGGCAAATTGTTGTCGCTCAAACTGTAAACTCCCAGCGCGAGCAGCAGCAGCAAAATGCCCTTGACCAACTTGATCGCGATGATGACGTAAAGCGTCGGGGCCTTTTGTTTTTTAACTTCCGCCATTTAGCGAACCTTCCCCAAAAGCATCGGCAACAACTCCGAAATTTTCACGCGGGTCTGTTGCATCGTGTCGCGCTCGCGCAAAGTCACCGTGTCGAGCAACTCCGGTTTTTCTCCGAGCGTATCGAAATCAATCGTCACTCCGAACGGCGTGCCGATTTCGTCCTGGCGTGCGTAACGACGGCCAATGGCGCCGCTCTCGTCGTAAAAACAATTAAAGTGTTGTTTCAGCGAATTAAAAACTTCGCGCGCTTTGGCGACGATTTCCGGTTTGTTTTTCAGCAATGGAAAGACACCGAGTTTGATCGGCGCGGTGCGCGGATGGAAACGCAGCACGAGTCGTTGTTCCACCTTGCCGTTCACATCGGTTTTTTGTTCTTCGTGATGCGCGGCACAGATCACCGCGAGGGCAAGGCGATCCAGTCCGGCGGACGGTTCGATCACGTGCGGCAGGTAAACTCCTCGCAAAAGTTTTTCGCAAAAGGCTCTGGCTTCCTCGCGGGATTTGTTGTGGTCATTCCAATCCTCCTCAACTTCAGCGATGAAATCCCGTTTTTGCTCTTCGCTCAATTTCCCGGCGGCATTGCGCAATTCTTCGTCAAAAATTTCGAGCGATTTGCCGGAATGTTTTTGATGCTGCGTCAGATCAAAATCTCCGCGCGCGGCGATGCCTTCCAACTCTTCCGTGCCGAACGGGAATTTAAATAGAATGTCCACCGTGGCTTTGGCGTAGTGCGCGAGTTCCTCTTTCTTCTGCCAATGATAATCCAACACGTCAGTGCCCAAACCGATGTCATGGTAAAATTCCGTTCGTTGCGCGACCCAGTAGCGATGCCACATTTCCCAGCCCCAATTCGGTTGCGGCGCGGATAAGTCGGCGCCCTCGCTCCACGGCGCGACCGAGCCGTGCATGAGTCGAATGGCTTCGTCGGGCGGGATAAAAAATTCCAATTCCATCTGCTCAAATTCGCGCGAACGAAAAGTAAAATTGCGCGGAGTGATTTCGTTGCGAAATGCTTTGCCAATTTGGCCGATGCCGAATGGAATTTTCACGCGAGACGAATCGAAAACATTTTTGAATTGGACAAAAATGGCCTGCGCGGTTTCGGGGCGGAGGTAGGCGAGATTTTCTTCCGACGCAATCGGCCCGTAGTTTGTCTTCAACATTAAATTGAACTGTCGCGGCTCAGTCAGTTCACCGCCGCAATGCGGACACGGCGTAATAAAGCCGGTCGCGCCCAATTGTTCTGAGGCGAGGTAAAGGTAAAGTTCGCGAGCATCTTTGGGCCGGTTGCCTTTTTCCGCTTCCTGCACCAGCCATGAAATAGTGACTTCAGGATTTTTTACCAGGGCCAGGTTGGGAGCCAGTTGTTTGCCTTTGCTTTTCGCCCATTTCAGCAAATCGCCGGTGTGAAATTCGTTTGTTCCAGGAGCGACTAAAGCCGCGAGTGATTGCGTCCATGGCTGTTCGCACATGAGCGACCACCATTGATCGGACCGAATAAGTTTCTTGCAGCTTTTGCAGGTGCTCATCGGGTCGGCAAAAGTATCTTCGTGGCCGGAGGCTTTCCACACCGAACGGTGCATGATGATGGACGCATCGAGGGCAACGCAATCCTCCCGCTCGCGCATCATTTTACGCCACCAGGCATCGCGAAGATTGCGCTTGAGTTCCGCGCCGAGCGGCCCGTAATCCCAAAAGCCATTGATGCCGCCGTAGATTTCTGATGATTGAAAAATAAATCCGCGCCGTTTGCACAGCGAAACAATTTTCTCCATCAACTCGTTCGTCTTCGGTTCGGCCATAAAGAGCGTGGAGTTTTCTTCAAGGCAAATGGGAAGTCAAGGAAGCGGCGGACAACCGAGGTGATTTCAATGGGCGGTCCACCGCATTCGCAGCGCAGATTTCCTTTTGTGTTGGCCAGCGTGTGATCTGCGTCGCGTGGAATGTTGCGGAACTGGGAATGGTTACGCGAGGTCGATTGGAAATCGGCTTGACCACTTGAAATCACACTTTTGAACCAGTCGCCGCCGACGTGAGGAGGCGGACTTCGTCTGGCGCGCGCGTTTCCGCCTCCTGACGTCGTCGGCCACTGACGGTGGCAACGATTTAAAACGCTTTGCAAATTTTATCAGTCCTTCATTGTTTCCCACCGATGAACAAACTTTTTTTCGCAGCGCTTGTTTTTTTCGTCGCACAAAACTTATTTGCCATTCAAGACCTGAATACGCCGCGCACGTTTCCCAAAATTGAATCGAAAGCGGAGTGGCAAAAGCGCGCGAAAGAAATTCGTGAGCAGATTCTCGTGAGTTGCGGACTTTGGCCAGCGCCGAAAAAAACTCCCCTCCACGCGCGCGTCTTTGGGAAAGTTCTTCGCGACGGTTATAGCGTTGAGAAAGTTTATTTTCAAAGTTATCCGGGATTTTACGTCGCCGGAAATTTGTATCGGCCGATTGGCCGAGGGAAATTTCCCGCCATCTTAAATCCGCACGGCCACTGGGAAAATGGACGCATGGCGGACATAGAAACGGGGAGCATCGCAGCGCGCTGCATCAATTTTGCCAGGCAAGGAATGATCGCTTTTTCCTACGACATGGTTGGCTACAACGACACATTTTTTCCCGATGGCGAAACGAATGTGACAACGAAAACTTTTTACAAACGTCATCGCAGTTTTGCCACCAACGAAACGAATCTCCTTTGGAACATCAATCTGATGGGATTGCAAACCTGGAACAGCATTCGCGCGCTGGATTTTTTGGAGTCGCTTCCTGGCGTGGACAAATCGCGGCTCGCATGCACGGGAGAATCGGGTGGCGGCACGCAGACTTTTATTCTCGGCGCGATTGATAAACGCCTCGCTGCGCAAGCGCCGGTGGTGATGGTTTCACATTCGATGCAAGGCGGTTGCTCCTGCGAAAATGCGCCCGGACTTCGCCTTGAATATTCCAACATGGAGATTGCCGCCGCAGCCGCGCCGCGTCCGCAAATCATGATTGGCGCGACGGGGGACTGGACCAAAAGCATGACGACGGTGGAAGGTCCGGCGGTGGAAAGTACTTATCGTTTGTTCCGCGCGAGCAACAAATTGCGTTATGCCATTTTTGATTTTCCGCACAATTACAACCAAACCAGTCGCGAGGCGGTTTATGATTTCTTTGGCGATGTGTTGCATCCCCGCTCGCCCGCCGAGAAAGAGGTGGCCTATACAAAAGAGCGGGATGAAGACCTGCGCGTTTTTCCCGCTGAAAAATTACCGAGGGATGCGGTGAGCGAGGAAGAATTGATTAATTCGTTCATCGCGAAAGACGCCGCGCAGTTGCAGGCGCTTAATCCGAAAAGCAGAAAATCCGTTGCTAAATACAAAGACCTCATGACGCCGCTGTGGAAGCACACGATGCAACTCGGCGATTTGGAGAAGCGCGAATGGGAAATCAAGTTCGCTCCAAAAAATTCCCGGTCGCGCGGCATCGTCGTGCTGGCGGATGCGCGAGGAAACTCAGCCTTCATCGACAAAAACAAAAATCCGCGCGGCCTGGCGAAACTTTTAGTTGAACGAAATTTCAAAGTGTTGGTTTTGGATTTTCCCGATGTTTCCGAAGTGAAACAAAATCAAGCCGATCTTTTTTTCACGACTTACAACCGGACATTCGCGCAGGAACGCGTCCGCGATTTGGTCAGTGCCTGCCAGTGGGCGAAAGAGTCCGGCGAGAAAGTAATTCTCTGCGGCAGAGGCCGCGCGGGTTTGTGGGCACTGCTGGCCGCGCCGGCTGCGGATGGAACGATCGCGGATTGTGATCAATTGGATATTTCTTCGGACGCCGATTTGTTGAAGGCGGATTTGTTTATTCCCGGTTTGCGAAAGCTCGGCGCATTTGAAGGCGTGGCAGGTTTGGCCGCGCCCCATCCGATTTTTCTGAACAACATGAAAGAGAATTTTTCGACCGACACTTTGGGTAAAGTTTATTCCACGCTCAAAAGGGCAAAGCTCTTTCGCCATGAAACAGAACGAGTGGAAGATGAAGCCGTAGCGAATTGGATAGCGAACGTCGCGTTGCCTCGACTGTGGTTTTTTCCCCGAGTGAATTGAGGGCGATATGGTTCCCAAAGCGGAGTTCCGACCTAACTATGACGTGCGGTTCGTCACGAGCCTTATCAACTCGAAAGCTCTGCATTTTTATTATCGAACTACTTTTCAGACAATTCACGTTCAGAATGAAGAACTCGCCAGTTTACCACTTCCGAATAGATTTTTCCCAACCCGTCCACAAGGCGCGCCACGACAAACTGGTTGACCTCGTTGAAAAAAAGCTGCCGGTGAAAAAACAATTGTCGGCCGCCCGCACCGACGGCGATAAAGATTTTTATTTAAAAAAATAAAATTGTGGAGTCGAAGAATTATTTTTTCGCGAGTTGCGACCGCGTTTGTTCCGCCGCGCGCATCACTCGCAAAATATTTAACCCGGCAACTTTTTTAATTTCGTCATCGCTATAACCACGCCGCGACAACTCGGCCAGCAACGCGGGATAACACGATACATCTTCCAAGCCGATAGGAGGATGACTAAACCCTTCGTAATCCGCGCCAACTCCGACGCAATCAATTCCAGCGATTTTTCGGATATGATCTATGTGATCTGCCACGTCGTTCAAGGTGGGCCGCGTGGGTGGATGAGCTTTGCGCCATGTCTCGATTCCTTCATCTACCTTGATTTGGTTTGCTTCATCTTTTCCGTAAATTTTCTGCAAGCGATCTTCTTCGATTTGTTGTTCGGCGGCGTAGAGGCGTCCTTTTTCCATGAGAAAACCTGGAACAAAATTCACCATCACGACTCCGTGCGTTTCAGAAATTTTTTTGAGCAAATTGTCGGGAACATTTCGCGGCACGGTGCAAAGCGCGCGCGCGGAGGAGTGTGAACAAATCACCGGCGCTTGGCTGACCTTGATGGCCGCGGCCATTGTTTCATCGGAGACATGCGACACATCGACCAACATTCCGAGACGGTTCATCTCGCGCACGACTTCTTCGCCAAATTTACTTAGACCGTGACTCTTGGGTGTGTCGCCGGCCGCGTCCGCCCAGTCGAGTGACTTGGTATGCGTCAACGTCATGTAACGCGCGCCGAGTTTGTAAGTCATTCGCAGCATCGCCAATGAATTATCAATCGAGTGGCCGCCCTCCATTCCGATGAGTGAGGCGATTTTTCCCTGGCGATGGATGCGCTGGACATCATCCGCCGTGAGCGCCAACTCCAGGTAGTCCGGGTAACGCGCAATCATTTGGTGGACGACATCAATTTGTTCGAGGACGGCGCGGACTGCGACTGAGCCGAGCATGGTTGGCGGAATATAAACCGACCAGAATTGTCCGCCCACACAACCTTCTCTCAATCGCGGGAAATCGGTGACGAGTTTCATTTCGCTCATGTCCCTGGTGAGGTCGAAAACATTCATGTCGTTGCCATGCTTGCGATATTCCCAGGGCAAATCGTTGTGCCCGTCGATAAAAGGAACTTCGCGCAATAGTGCCTTAATGTGAGTAAGCCGGGCAGGATCGGGTTTGGTTGGCGGAATATTTTCGGCTGACGCGGCAGGAAAGGTGGCGCTGAGAATAGTTATGCAAAGAATAAGGTTGGGTTTCATAAAAATATTTTGATCCTAAATCGATAGAGCGAGTTCCGTCGAACGCTAATTAAAAAACGAAAATATCGGATCTCGACGGAGTCTCGCTCTACCGTTCTTGCTACCGATTGGCTTCGCGGGGAAGTAATCGCAATGCAGTGCCAGCGGATCAAATAATACTGTGAAACGAGTCACGCACTTTTGGGTTCCCACAACTCAATGCGATTGCCTTCAGGATCTGTGATCCACGCGAAACGCCCGTAATCATAGTCTTCAATTTTTTCAATCGCGACGTCTGCACAGCGAAGCTGTTCAAGCAGTCGATCCAAATTGGCGACGCGGTAGTTGATCATGTATGGCGTTGTCGAAGGACCGAAGTAATCTGTCCCTTTGGGAAAAATAGACCAAACCGTGCGGCCGATTTTCGTGGGGTCGATCCTGATCGCGCCAGACAAAATCCGCGTGACCATCTTTGCTGCAAATCCCCAAATGCGTTTCGTACCAAGCCGCCATCCGTTCTGGGTCGCGCGCTTTAAAAAAGATTCCGCCGATTCCGGTGACTCGTTCCATTTGTTTTTTTTGATGCGACGAATCATTCCTAAGCGATTGGACATGGTTCGCGACGTGACTTCGCCGACTGGACGAAGGCCCAGTTCACTGATGACTGAACTTTTCAAATAAAGTTTAACTGCGCCAGTATCAACGAGGGCATCAGTCTCTAAAGCTCTTGGCTTTTTCTTTCGCGCGCCAGTAGCGACCAACACCACGTCCAACCAGTTTTCGACTTTGATTCGCGTGGTGACTTTGCCCATATCCTTTTTCACATGGCTAAACTATCCGCTCTCGTGAACTTCGGCAAGATGCGGAACCAAACACTTTTTCCAAGAATTTTTCTTAGCCTTCAAAATTGTGACCCATCTCTGTCGCCCCTTTATCCCAGTGCCAGAAGCGATTTGCTTGAGGAGACAGCGCATGATTTTCCCGGAGCGTGTTTTGGGCAATGCTTCGGCGAAATGGATGTCCCCGTTTTCGTGTAGTTGAAGTTCAAGAGGTCCTTTCGCTGCCATCTCTCATCTCCATGCGCGCGATCAAAGGCACATCCAGAATATTAACGCCTTTGTCCTCATTGGAGGCTACGACTAACGTGCGACCTTTGGGAGTGAGAAGCGCGAAATCCGGATGAGGAATTTCAAACGCGCGATCGTTAGCCATGTAAACGGTAAATGGTTTGAAGGGTACCGCATCCAGTAATCCTCTTAATTCATCGGCGCTCATATTTTTTATTTATCCCAGGTTGAAGTTTAACTCAACTGCTTCTATTCCTCACCCGCGCTCAACTTCGCCAGCACGCTCAAATCTTCCAGCGTGGTGGTGTCGCCTTTGATCTCGATGCCGGAAGCGATTTGCTTGAGGAGGCGGCGCATGATTTTTCCAGAGCGCGTTTTGGGTAACGCTTCGGCAAAACGGATGTCGTCGGGTTTGGCAACCGCACCAATTTCTTTTCCGACATGATTGCGAAGTTCTTCGCGCATTGCAGGTGAAGCTTTCACGCCGGTTTTCAACGTGACGAATACGACGAGCGCCTGTCCCTTCAATTCATCCGGACGACCGACGGCGGCGGCTTCGGCGACTTTCGGATGACTCACGAGTGCGCTCTCAATTTCCGCCGTGCCGATGCGATGACCTGCGACGTTCAGCACATCGTCAATGCGGCCGACGATCCAGAAGTAACCATCTTCGTCCTGACGACAACCATCGCCCGTGAAGTAACTACCTTTGACTTCGGTCCAGTAAGTTTCGACAAAACGTTTGGGGTCGCCCCAAATGCCACGCAACATACTCGGCCACGGTTTGCGGATAACGAGTTTGCCGCCGGAATTTCTTGAAACTACTTTTCCTTTGTCATCTACTACTTCGGGCAAAATGCCGAAGAAAGGAAGGGTAGCGGTCCCTGGTTTGGTAGGAGTAGCGCCAGGCAAAGGAGTTATCATGATGCCACCCGTCTCCGTTTGCCACCAGGTATCGACAATAGGACAACGTTTGCCGCCGATGACTTCGTGATACCACATCCATGCTTCCGGGTTGATAGGTTCGCCAACGGAACCGAGAAGGCGCAGAGAAGTAAGGTCATGTTTCCTGGGCCATTCTACGCCCCACTTCATAAAGGCGCGGATAGCAGTAGGCGCGGTGTAGAGAATAGTTACGCCGTACTTCTCAATGATACGCCAGAAGCGGTCTGGCTCGGGGAAGTTCGGCGCTCCTTCATACATGAGACTGGTAGCACCATTAGCAAGCGGGCCATAGACAACATAGCTATGACCTGTAACCCAACCTATATCCGCGGTGCACCAATAGACATCCGTCTCCTGCAAATCGAATACATACTTACTCGTTATCTTCGCGCCGAGGAGATAACCGGCAGTGGTATGGAGGATACCTTTGGGTTTTCCCGTGGAACCGCTGGTGTAGAGAATGAACAGCGGCGCTTCACTATCCAACTTCTCCGCCGCACAATTCGCATCGACATATTCCTGTTCGCGATGCCACCAGACGTCGCGGCCTTCTTGCATGTGGATTTCGTTCAACGCGCGACGCACGACGACGACTTTTTCAATCGTGGCCGTGAGCGATTGGCCGTTCGCATCATTGAGGAGCAACGCGTCGTCCACATTTTTTTTCAAAGGAACAATTGCGCCGCGACGAAATCCGCCGTCTGAAGTAATCACCAACTTCGCCTGGCAATCGAAAATTCTATCCGCCACCGATTGCGCGCTGAATCCGCCAAACACGACCGAGTGAATCGCCCCGATACGCGCGCAAGCCAGCATGGCAATCGCGGCTTCGGGAATCATCGGCAAATAAATGATGACGCGGTCGCCTTTTCTAATTCCGTTGCGTTTGAGAACATTGGCAAACCAGCAGACTTCCCGATGGAGTTGTTGATAGGTATAGGTGCGTTCTTCGCCTGCTTTGCCTGGTCCGGCGGGTTCACCTTCCCAGATCAGCGCGGCCTTGTTCGCAGTGGGCGTGCCGAGATGTCGATCGAGACAGTTATAACTCACATTTAACTTCCCGCCGACGAACCATTTCGCGTTGGGCACTTTCCATTGCAGAACTTTTTTCCACGGAGCGAACCAGACCAATTCGTTCTTCGCTTGTTTCGCCCAGAATGTTTCGGGCGAATTGATGGATTCGTTGTAAAGCTTTTTGTATTCTGCGAGCGACTTGATATGCGCGTGTTTGGAAAATTCTTTCGGCGGCGGAAACAGACGTTTCTCCTGTGAAAAGGAAGTGATGTTCATCCCAGCGGGAATTTTAATTTTACCCATAACGTTGAAAATGTTGGCGCATTTTAGGGAGAGACGACAGTGCGTCAACGTTCGATTGCCGACGGAGATTATTTGAGCGCATTGTGCGGGCGTGTTGCCCAAAAACAGGCAATCGAGAAGGAGCGTGGCATTTATGCCGCCTCGGCTTGCGAGCGGCCCTGTCGCGATTTCCGCTTCGTTGACACGTGAAAAAGCCAGACCTAGACTGCTGGTGTTATGACCGCCACCGAAAAATTGGAGCGCAAATCAAAAACCGGGGAACCGCAGATGGCTCTAAAAGTGGAAAAACTTGTCGCCGAAATGATCGATCAGGCTGTTCACCGATTGCCTCTCCTTTGCGTTGATGCGGAAATTCCAAATTCAAACGGCATTTTCTTTTGACGGACATTTTGACCGCGCCGGTTTCAAACTTTGGACCTGAAATCCATGAGCAAACCCGATTTGATTTTGCGCGGCGGAACAGTGGTCACACCGAGCGCTTTGCTGAAAATGGACATCGCCGTGGCTGGAGAAAAAATTGTTGCTCTCCAGGAAGACCTTTCAGAATTCGCCGACACAGAAATTGATGCGAGCGGGCTGCATATTTTTCCCGGCGTCATCGATCCCCATGTGCATTTTAACGAGCCGGGCCGCGCCGATTGGGAAGGATTTGAAACGGGTTCACGCGCGTTTGCGGCGGGTGGTGGAACCGTTTTTTTCGACATGCCGCTCAACGCGCATCCGCCGACGATTGACGCGGAGAGTTTCGATCAAAAACTTTGCGCTGCTGAAAACAAATCGCTCACCGATTTCGCGCTGTGGGGCGGGCTGGTGCCGGGCAATCTCGACCGGCTGGAAGAATTGGCGGAGCGGGGTGTAATCGGTTTCAAAGCGTTCATGTCCAACAGCGGCATTGGGGATTTTTCATGCGTGGACGATGTGACGTTACGCGAGGGAATGAAACGTTGCGCCCAACTCGGCAAGTTGGTTGCCGTTCACGCTGAAAGCGAAAAAATGACGAGCGAACTCACCAAAGAGTTTCTCGCCCAGAATAAAACTTCCATTCGCGATTACCTCGAATCTCGCCCGATGTATGCCGAACTGGAAGCGATTCATCGCGCCATTCAAATGGCGCGGGAAACGAAATGTTCGCTGCACCTCGTTCATGTCAGTTCCGGCGCGGGTGTCGCGCTTGTGGCGAGCGCGCAGGCGCAGGGCGCGGACGTGAGTTGCGAAACTTGTCCGCACTATTTAGTTTTGACGGACGATGACATGGAGAAGATGGGCGCGATTGCCAAGTGTGCGCCGCCGTTGCGGCCCCAGCCGGCGCAGGATGTTTTGTGGCGATATGTGGCGAGCGAGCGCGTGAATTTCATTGGCTCTGATCATTCGCCATCTCCGCCCGAGATGAAGACGAACAAAAACTTTTTCAAAGTTTGGGGCGGGATTTCGGGTGTGCAACACACGTTGCCGATTTTGATTACGGAAGGTCACATCCACCGCGAGATCGCTCGGCCCGTCATCGCAAAACTAACTTCATTCAATGTGGCCGAGCGCTTCAACTTGCCGAAGACAAAAGGGCGAATCGAAATCGGCGCGGACGCGGATTTTGCACTCGTAAACCTGTTGGAAGAATTTGAAGTGCGAACCCAAGACTTATTTTATCGTCACCGACAAACACCTTACGCCGGGCGCAAACTGCGTGGCAAAATTGTCCGCACCATTCTTCGCGGGAAGACCATTTTTCTGGACGGCAAAATTGTCGCCAAACCTTCCGCTCGTCTGGTAAAACCTGCGTGATGAATGAACTTTTTGGATTCACCCGCACCCTCGTCACAGAGCGTTACGCGCTCCTCACGCCAAGTGGTTTCGTTCCGAGCAATTTGCCCGGATGGACGAATGTTGTGGTCAACGTTTTAATCTCCCCGGCGATCGGCGCAAAGTTTTCCCAGCTTCTCATCGCGTTCCATAAAAACGGCCAGGGCCAGGGACACACCGGCGCCACCGAATATTTTATTTTTGTGCAGGAAGGAAAATGTTCATCAGAGATCGCCGGGAAAAAACAAAAATTGGTCAGTGGCAGTTATGCCTACATTCCGCCCGACGAAGATTTTCTTTTTCACGAAGCGACGGACGGCACGCGGATTGTCATTTTTCAAAAAAAATATGAAAGGCTCGATGGGTTTGAACCGCCGTCCGTAATTGTCAGCCAGCAAAAAAATGTGAAAGGCCTACCGTTTCTCGGCAATGAGGACGCGCGGCTGCAGGTGCTTCTGCCGGATGATCTGGCGTTCGACATGGCCGTAAATATTTTCACCTATCAACCCGGCGCGACGTTGCCGTTCGTCGAGACGCACATCATGGAACATGGCCTGATAATGTTGAGCGGAAAGGGCGTCTATCGCCTCGACGCCGATTATCATCCCGTGCAAGCCGGCGACGTGATTTGGATGGCGCCGTATTGCCCGCAATGGTTTGTGGCAATAGGCAAAACTCCGGCGAGTTACATTTATTACAAAGATGTGAATCGCGCGCCGATGTTATGATTTACGAATTCCGATTTATGATTGAGGCGCGCATTGGGTATGGGATGCGTCAATCGTAAATCCCAAATCGTAAATTCATTCGACGCTGCAAACTGAACGAAATTGAATCTCGCAATCGACATCTTACGCCTCCAACAAGAAATCGATGAACTCGCTTTGATTTCCGAAAACCCTCCGCCAGTCGTCACGCGGATTTTATTTTCAGAAGCGGATTTGCGGGGGCGGGAGTTTGTTAAAAATCTTTGTCGCGAAGCGGGTTTGACTCTTCGCGAAGACGCCGTCGGAAATATTTTTGCGTGCTGGGAAGGAAAAGAAAAAAATCTCTCGCCCGTCGCGACTGGCTCGCATATCGACGCCATTCCCAACGCTGGGAAATTTGACGGGGTCGTCGGCGTGCTCGGCGCGATTGAAGCGATGCGCGCCTTGCAAAAGAATAATTTTCAGCCGCGCCGCTCCATTGAACTCATTATCTTCACGGCGGAAGAACCGACGCGCTTTGGCATTGGCTGTCTGGGCAGCCGCTTGTTGGCCGGAACACTTTCCAGTGAGAAAATAAATTCTCTTCGCGACCCCGAAGGTTTGTCCGTTGACCACTGGCGAAAAAAAGCGGGTTGCGAAATGGGCGACTTAAGTTCGGCCAAGCTGGCAAAAAATTCCTATGCCGCGTTTGTCGAGCTTCACATCGAGCAAGGGCCGCTTCTGGAAAAAGAAAACATCCCAATCGGAGTCGTCGAAAAAATTGCCGCGCCCAGCACACTGCGAATTCAACTCACCGGCGTCGGCGGTCACGCCGGGGCGCTGCTGATGCCGGAGCGTCACGACGCGCAGCTTGCTGGCGCGGAAATTTCCCTCGCGGTCGAAAATGCCGCCAAGACCAGCGGCAGTTCGGACACAGTAGGGACAACGGGAGTTTTCCGCATCGAACCCGGCGCAGTCAACAGCGTGCCGTGCCGAGCATGGCTGGAAATTGATTTGCGCGACACGCAGATTTCCTCCCGCGACACTGCTCTGGAAAAAATTGAAAAAGATTCTGAAGAAATTTGTCAACGGCGCGGCATCAAGTTGGAAATGGAGAGGCTCAATGTTGATCCGCCGGCGATCTGTGATTCCGGTCTGGTGAATTTAATTTCTGCGGTCGCGAGCGACTTGAATCTTCCCTCAAAAAAAATGATCAGCCGCGCGTATCACGATTCACTTTTCATGGCGCAGATTTGTCCGACGACGATGATTTTTATTCCGTGCCGCGGCGGTGTGAGTCATCGACCGGACGAATATTCTTCACCCGAACAAATTAAAAGGGGTGTGACGGTGTTGACAAACTCGCTGGCCAAGCTGGCTGGTTAGCCGGAAAAAACTTTCTTCCAACGATGAAAATCGCCAAACGCAAACACCGGGTTGCCGCCCGTCATGAACCGGCGTTCCGCGAAATCATCGGCCTGATCACCGCCGCCCGGCACCGGGCGTTTCAGTCCGTCAATACAGAGTTGATTGATCTGTACTGGAGCGTCGGCCAATACATCAGCCGTAAACTGGAAACCGCTGCATGGGGGGAAGGCGTGGTGGATGAACTGGCGCACTACATCAAACGTCATCACCCGGACTTCAAAGGATTCGCCCGGCCAAACCTGTTTCGGATGCGGCTATTTTACGACACATATCGGCGCGATACAAAAGTCTCGACACTGTTGAGACAATTGAGCTGGTCGCACAATTTGCTCATCTTCAGCCGCTGCAAGTTTCCCGAGGCGCGAGAATTTTATTTGCGTTTGGCGACCACGAGCCACTTCTCTTTCCGGCAGCTTGAACGCGAGATGGACGCTTGCCTTTTCGAGCGCGCGATTCTCCATCCGCCAAAAGTCTCGACAGTGTTGAGAGAATTGCATCCGGCGGCAGAAACCATCTTCAAGGATGCCTACCTGTTCGATTTCCTGGACCTGCCCAAAAAACATTCCGAGCGACAACTTGAGCGCGCGCTGGTGGCCAACCTCAAAAGATTCCTGATCGAACTTGGCCCCGATTTTTGTTTTGCCGGGCAGGAATTGCGCCTGCAAGTCGGCAATCAGGATTTCGCCCTCGACCTGCTGTTTTATCATCGCGGACTTCAATGCCTGATCGCGTTCGATCTCAAGATCAGAAAATTCGAGCCGGAGCATTTGGGCAAAATGGAATTTTATCTGGAAGCGCTGGATCGCGATGTGCGTAAACCAAATGAGCGTCCGTCCATTGGTGTGTTGCTCTGTGCGAACAAGGACAATGAGGTTGTTGAATACGCCCTGAGCCGATCCATGTCGCCCGCGTTGATTGCCGAGTATCAAACCGCTTTGCCCGACCGAAAGTTGCTTCAGCGCAAGCTCCACGAATTTTATCAACTCGCGATGCCGAAACTCGACGACGCTTTTCCCAAGAAAAACAAATGGCGCACAAAAAAATAATTTTACCTGTGGAATTAAAAGCAAGAGTCGAAGGCCGAATGGCCGAAATCCTGACGCCCGAAGCGCTTGGCTTCATGGAAAAACTCGTCCGCGAATTTGAACCGATGCGTGCCAGGCTTTTGGCCAAGCGTCTCGAACGGCAGAAGGAAATTGATGCGGGCGCAATGCCCGATTTTCTCCCGTCCACGAAAAATATTCGCGACGACAGATCGTGGAAGGTTGCGTCCATTCCCGCTGACTTGCAGGATCGCCGCACGGAAATCACCGGGCCATGCGACCGCAAGATGGTCATCAACGCGCTCAATTCCGGCGCGAAAGTTTTCATGGCCGACTTCGAGGACGCAACCTCGCCGACGTGGAAAAATCTCATCGAAGGCCAGTTGAATCTCCGCGATGCGGTGCGCCGCACAATTTCTTTCGCGAGTCCGGAAGGCAAGCAATACAAGCTCGCCGAAAAAACCGCGACGCTCATGGTGCGCCCGCGCGGTTGGCATTTGCCGGAGAAACATGTCCTGATCGATGGCAAACCAATTTCAGGAAGCCTGTTCGATTTCGGTTTGTATTTTTTCCACAACGCCGCCGAGTTGTTGACGCGCGGCAGCGGCCCGTATTTTTATTTGCCGAAGCTGGAGAGCCATTTGGAGGCGCGGCTCTGGAACGACGTTTTTAATTTCGCGCAGGACGAATTAAAAATTCCGTGCGACTCGATTCGCGCGACCGTTTTGATCGAGACAATTCTCGCCACGTTCGAAGCCGAAGAAATTCTTTACGAACTGCGCGAACATTCGGCGGGGCTCAATTGCGGGCGATGGGATTATATTTTCAGCTTCATCAAAAAATTTCGCAACAAGCCGGACTGCGTTTTTCCCGACCGCGCGCAAGTGACGATGACGTCACCGATGATGCGCGCCTACGCGTTGCACGTGATAAAGATTTGTCATCGTCGGGGTGCGCACGCGATGGGCGGAATGGCCGCGCAGATTCCGATCAAAAATAACCCGCAAGCCAACGATGAGGCGCTCGCGAAAGTTCTCGCCGACAAGGAACGCGAAGCCACCGACGGACATGACGGCACATGGGTCGCGCATCCCGGCCTCGTGCCAATCGCGCTCAAAGCGTTCGACAAACACATGCCGCAGGCGAATCAGATTTCCAAACAGCGCGAAGACGTGAACGTGACGGCGGCGGAAATTCTCGCCGTTCCCACCGGCACGATCACCGAGGACGGCCTCCGCGGAAACATCCGCGTCGGCGTGCAATATCTCGAAGCGTGGCTCGGCGGCAACGGCTGCGTGCCGCTTTACAATCTGATGGAAGACGCCGCCACCGCCGAAATTTCCCGCGCGCAAATCTGGCAATGGCTGCGACATGGCGCGACGATGGCCGACGGCCGAAAAATCACGACGCAACTCTACGACGAAGTTCTCCCGCAGGAAATGGCGCGCATTGAAAAAGAAGTCGGCAGTGCGCGGTTCAGCGCCGGAAAGTACGCCCGCGCCGCGAAGCTGTTCAGCGAAATGTCCAAGAGCGCGGAGTTTGCGGAGTTTTTGACGTTGCCCGCGTATGCGTTGATTGATTGAGAAATTCAACCACCCATATTTTGCCTGAATGCCAGCGACCCCACAGTTCAAATTTGAAATTCTCAATCCTGCCGTTCACCGCAGGGAAGAGTTTTCTTGTGAATCGCCAGAGTTGATCGATTTCCTTCGGACGCGCGCGCGGAAGGAGGCCAAGTCGCGGGCGTCGGCTTGTTTCGTTCTTGTGCCGTTGGCTGATTCCGGCCAGATCGCCGGCTATTACACGCTTTCCGCCACGTCCATCGAACTTGAAAAACTGCCCGCTGAACTCACCAAAAAATTGCCGCGTTATCCACGCCTGCCTGCCACATTGTTGGGACGGCTTGCCCGCGCCTCTACCTTCAAGAGCCAGGGCATCGGCGAACTCCTAATGGTGGATGCGCTCAAGCGCGCTTATGAAAGCAGTTCCATCATTGGCTCTGTCGCTGTCGTTGTAGATCCCAAACATGAGCACGCCGCGAAGTTTTACGGCGCGTTTGGTTTTCATCCACTGGACGGACAGAAAATGTTTCTGCCAATGGAGGCTGTTCCAGAATGGATCGGGCTGGAGAAAAAAGACGACTGATTCAGGCCGCCACGCGCTGCCGGTAGTTGGCGACAGCCTTTTTCACGCGGGCTGGAACGGACGGTGTGGAATTCAGCAACGCGGCTACAAATCGGCGCGACTGAATGGCGTCGAGTTCGATGGTCTCTTGGTCAGCAACAAGTCGTCGCGCCATTTCCCGGGCGTGAGTGATGACAAAGGTGGCAACGGAGCGCCCTTCGAGAGCGGCAGCGCGTTGGAACAACTGTTTGTCCGTCCCGCTGACGCGGGCGACCAAACGTTCTCCCCGACGTTCTTTAGTTAAAACTGGCATGGGCGTAATGTGTGCCGACAAGGCACACATTTCAAGTTCAATTTTCGTGAAGCACTGGCCGCTTTTCTGATTAGGTCATATGCTTGCGGTTAATTTCACAGACGAATTCTTGTCGCCCATCGTTTTTTGGCTACGCTTTAAATAATTATGGCCGCTGCGTTTGAGTTCACTTTGAATGGCCGTCACGTCCGGCCAGAAAATATTTCTCCAAACACCACCCTGCTCGAATATCTGCGCGGCATCGGCCTCACCGGCTCGAAGGAAGGCTGCGCGGAAGGCGATTGCGGCGCGTGCTCGGTCGCCATCGTTGATCGCGATGCACACGGCAAGGTCTGCTACCGCGCGATAAATTCCTGTCTCGTTCCGATTTGTCTGCTCGCCGGGCGCGAAATTATTTCAGTCGAAGGCGTCGGCTGTTCCGCCAACATGCATCCCGTGCAGCGAAAGATGGTCGAGCATTTCGGCTCGCAATGCGGTTACTGCACGCCTGGTTTCATCTGCTCGATGTTCGAGGGCTACTATCGCGACGACATTGATACGCACGACAAACTTGACGACCAGCTTTCCGGAAATCTCTGTCGCTGCACTGGCTATCGTCCGATTCGCGACGCGGCGATGGAGGCGTTTTCACTTCGTAGGAGACGAGGTAATGAGACTCAAACTGAAAACAATTCAGAGTCTCCTCACGTCGTCTCCTACGATGATATTTTCGCCGAGCGTTTGAAAAAAACCGAAACCGAACTCGGCGCAATGGAATACCAAACTGAGAACGAAAAATTTTTCCGACCTGCCTCGCTGCCAGAACTTCTTCGTTTGTTGAAAGAGAATCCCGAAGCGCGAATGATCGCCGGCGCGACGGAACTGGGACTCGACATCACGAAGCGTTACAAAAAATTTGCTGCGCTGATTTCCGTCGAAGCTGTGTCGGAGTTGAAGGAGATCAAAAAGACGGATTCGGAATGGCACATCGGCGCGGCAGCCACGTTGACGGAGATTGAGGAAACGGTTGCACAAGAATTTCACGCGCTTGGCGATATGCTGCGCGTCTTTGGCTCTCGCCAGATTCGCAATCGCGCGACGATGGGCGGCAACATCGTGACCGCCTCGCCCATCGGGGACAGCGCGTTGGTGTTGCTCGCCTTCGATGCGAAAATTGTCATCGCGTCGCAAAGTAGGGCAGGCGTCTCGCCTGCCCATCGAGCGCGTCAGCGCGAGCAGTTCACTGAAATATCTTCGTCGGCGCAGGCAGGCGAGACGCCTGCCCTACTTTCCGAGCGGACTTTGCCGATTGAGCAATTCTTCATTTCGTATCGCAAGACGGCGCTACAACCGGGCGAAGTTTTGAAAACCATCATCGTCCCGCGAAAAGTTTCCGCGCCGAATCTCACCCGCAAATCCGCGTGGTTCAAAGTTTCAAAGCGGCGCGAGATGGACATCAGCACCGTCGCCGCGTGTTTCGTTATTGATCTGGATGGAAGCGGAATTGTCCGTCACGCGCGACTGGCTTACGGCGGTGTTGCGGCAATGTCATCGCGCGCGCTCAAGACTGAGGCTGCGCTGCTCGGGAAAACTTGGAGTGAAGAGACGATTCAATCCGCGCTTCTAATTTTGCGGGAAGAATTCACTCCCATTTCGGACGTGCGCGGCGACGCGGAGTTTCGGCGCGGGCTGATAACGAGTTTGCTGGAGAAATTTTTCCACCATGACCGGAGCGCGGACAGCATTGTCCGCGCGAACATGCCGCTGAAAATGCAACTCGCGGACAAGGATGTCCGCGCTCCTGCGCACGAAAGCGCGCACAAACATGTCACGGGCGAAGCGATTTACGCGGACGATCAAACTCCGCTCCGTCCGATGCTTGAAGTCTGGCCGGTTTGTTCGCCGCACGCGCGCGCGAAAATTTTGAAACGCGATGCGACGGCCGCGCGAAAAATGTCCGGCATCAAAGCCGTGCTCATGGCCGAAGATGTTCCCGGACATAACGACACCGGGACGAAGAACGACGAGCCGCTCTTCGCTGACAAAGAAGTTTTATTTCACGAACAAATCGTCGCCCTCATCGTCGGTGAAACTCAGGAAGCGTGTCGCGCGGCGGCCGCGAAAGTCCTCGTCGAATACGAACCGCTTGCGCCAATTCTCACGCTCAAGCAAGCGCTTGCGGAAAAAAGTTTTCACAATGAATCGAACTTTATACGTCGCGGCGACATCGAGCGCGGATTGAGCGATGCCCCGCTGTCGCTCGAAGGCGAATTCGAACTGGGCGGACAGGAACATTTTTATCTCGAAACAAATGCGGCGTGGGCTGAGCGAGGTGAGGACGGATCGATGTTTGTCGTTTCATCGACGCAACATCCGTCCGAAGTGCAGACCGTTGTCGCGCACGTTTTGCATCAGCCGATCAACAAGGTCGTGGTCCAATGTCCGCGCATGGGTGGCGGCTTCGGCGGCAAAGAAACTCAAGCGGCGATCCCCGCTGCCCTCGCCGCGCTCGCGTCGCATCACACGGGCAAACCGGTTCGCGTCCGTTTCAATCGCGATCAGGACATGGCCATCACCGGCCATCGCCATCCGTTTTTTGCAAAGTTCAAAGTTGGTTTCGACGAAAACGGTTTATTGCGCGCGGCCCAAATTCATCTCTGGTCAAATGGCGGCTGGTCGCTCGACTTGTCGCAGGCTGTGACTGACCGCGCGCTGTTTCATCTCGACAACTGTTACTACATTCCGTCGGTGGAATTTCGCGGGCAGGTTGCGAAAACAAATCTCTCTTCGAACACGGCGTTCCGCGGATTCGGCGGGCCGCAAGGAATGTTGGTCATCGAGGAAATTTTGGACCGCATCGCGCGGCGGCTTGGGCTGTTGCCGGAGTTGGTGCGGGAGAGAAATCTTTATCATGGGACGGGTGAGACGAATACGACGCATTACGGGCAGCGCATTGAGGACAATCGAATTCAGACGATTTGGCAGGAGTTGAAAAAATCGTCTGAGCTTGAGGCGCGTCGCAAAGAAATAAGAATTTGGAACGAGCAAAACCCGCATTGCAAACGCGGCATCGCCATTACGCCGGTGAAGTTTGGAATTTCATTTACCGTCACGCATCTGAACCAGGCTGGCTCGTTCGTTTTGATTTATCAGGACGGCACGGTGCAATTGAATCACGGCGGAACAGAAATGGGCCAGGGGTTGCACACGAACGTCGCGATGATTGCGGCCAACGAACTCGGAATCAGCCGCGAGCAAATTCGTGTGATGCCGACCAGCACCGATAAAGTGCCGAACACTTCTGCGACGGCTGCTTCCGCAGGAACAGACTTGAATGGCGCAGCCGTGAAAAATGCGTGCGAGATTTTGCGAACGCGGCTTGCGCCGATTGCGCTGAGTTTGCTCACCGCAAAAACCAAAACTCCATCCGAACCGGACATCACGAGAGCTAGTTCACCTGACGACAAACGAACCGCAGAAATGCGCGACAAAGAACACAAAGCTGGCGAAAAACATTTAGTTTTCGCAGAAGGATTTGTTTTTGATCGCCGCAATCCAAATTCAAAAGTCAGTTTCGTTGATGTCGTTCGCAAAGCTTATTTGGAACGCGCGAGTTTGTCCGCGACAGGTTTTTACGCAACGCCCGGAATTCATTGGGATCGAAATGCGGGACGCGGCAAGCCGTTTCATTATTTTTCCAACGGCGCTGCGGTGACGGAGGTGGAGGTGGACGGCTTCACTGGAATGCACCGCGTATTGCGCGTGGATATTTTGCACGACGTGGGCGACTCGATCAACGAAGGCGTGAATCGCGGGCAGGTCGAAGGCGGCTTCGTGCAAGGCATGGGCTGGTTGACGACGGAAGAATTAAAGTGGGACGACAAAGGCCGCCTGCTCACGCACTCGCCCGACACTTACAAAATTCCCTCCGTCGGCGATACGCCCCAGATTTTCAACGTGACACTGCTCAAAAACGCGACGCAGAAAAATGTGATTCATGGCAGCAAAGCCGTCGGCGAACCTCCGCTGATGCTGGCGATTTCCTTGCGGGAAGCGATTCGCGATGCAGTGGCGGCATTTGGAAATAAACCGAGCGAAGTTGAACTGGCCTCACCTGCCACGTGCGAAGCGATTTGGCGCGCAATTCAAAAAGTGAAATCACCCAGCATCGGCATCAATCCTCCAGACAAACATCCAATTCTCACCCAAACCTCTCTTGAGTTTTCCGATTCTTTGCCCTAGTTTTACCAAAATGATTTTGCCCCAGAACATCATGAGGCTTCTAGACCGCAGCCCGTTTGTGCCATTTCGGATTCATCTCAGTAACGGACAAAGTTTTGAAGTAAAACATCCCGATTTCCTTTGGGTGTTTCGGTCGCGATTGGAACTCGCCGTTCCCATCTCAGAAGACATAAAAATCATGGATCGCACCGAGCACATTTCTTTGCTTCACATTGCCCGAATCGAAGAACTGTCAGTCGCGGCTTAAGCCGTAATTATTCAGTGGAGAAGGTTGTTCGCCCTCACCCTAACCCTCTCCCCCGAGGAGCAACGGTGTTCAAAAGCAAAGGAAATTAAGCGGGTTGGATTTTGGTTTTTTGGCAATGGAGGGCGTGTTCTTTGAGGAGGCGATTCATTTGGAGGAGGAGTTTGCGCATGACCGCAGTGAGGGC
>JBBQRQ010000029.1:0-49047 GCA_038214755.1 Verrucomicrobiota bacterium | reverse complement strand
AGAGACGGAGCGCGCGGAGTGACGGGCCGAAGAATGTTTTGCCATGACCGCAGCGTGAAAAACTTTGACGGCAAAGTCCAGCACGATCGATCAACTGACTTCCAATCAGCCGCTTATACCGCCAGAAGAATTTTCCGTGCCTTCAGCAGGGCGATGATTCTGCGTCGTGATCGAGTTGAAGCGGAATAAATTCCGCGCTCCAATCCCTCGAGCCTTGTGCTCCAACTTAATCGTCACGGCTTAGACCGGTGCCTATTTCGTTTCCACTCCTTTTCCCTTGTCCGCAATTGGGCGCGGAGCCATGCTCTTTGCTGTTGTGAAACGACCAATTCCAAGCGCTCAAAGCTGCGTTAACGCAACAAGGATTCGCCGGGGAATTCGTTCCCTCTGTTGCTCGTTGCTGGTGGGCGCGGCCTTAAACTCTTCGGCTGCGCAACAGTCATCTTCTGCGGTGGCCGGGCCAGTGAAATCAGTCGTGAACCAGTATTGCGTTCAGTGCCATGACGACACGTTGAAGAAAGGCGGCCTCGATCTCGACAGCATCAGCCGCAGCGACACGTGGGAAAATTCGGATGAGTGGGAGCGTGTCATCCGAAAACTGCGCGCGCGGCAGATGCCGCCCATCGGAAAAAAACGGCCGCCGGATAAAACTTACGACCAAGTTGTGGCCAGGCTGGCGGTGTCGCTCGACCGCACGGCCGCGAAGAATCCAAACCCTGGACGAACCGAAACCTTCCGGCGACTCAACAGGACCGAATATCAAAACGCGATTCGCGACCTTCTCGGTCTGGACATTGATGCAACGGCTCTATTGCCGAAGGACGACGTGAGTCAGGGTTTCGACAATGTGGGGGTCGCAAATCTTTCACCGACGCTTTTGCATCGTTACATCGCAGCCTCCGAGAAAATCAGCCGGCTGGCGGTCGGCGCTCCACGGCGCAAGCTCGGCGGGGACACGTTTCGCATCCGTCCGGACCTCACGCAGGAAGATCACGTTGAAGGGCTGCCGCTAGGCACGCGCGGTGGTGCGTTGCTTTCCTACACGTTTCCGCGCGACGGCGAGTATGAAATCCAAATCCGCCTCACGCGCGACCGCAACGAGGAGGTCGAGGGCTTGCGCGAAGCGCACGAACTGGAAGTGCTGTTGGATCGCAAGCGCGTGAGATCGTTCACGGTGTCGCCTCCAACCAACAAGGATTTCGAGAAAGTGGATGCGCATCTGAAAGTGCGACTGCCCGTGGACGCTGGACCGCATCAGCTCGGCGTGACGTTCCTGAAAAATTCTTCGTCGCTCATCGAAACGAAGCGCCAGCCGTATCAAGCTCACTACAACATGCACCGGCATCCACGTCTCACGCCGGCCCTTTATCAAATCTCGATCAACGGCCCGTACGACTCGAAAAGTCCCGGAGACACACCGAGTCGCCGCCGAATTTTCGTTAGCCAGCCGACGAAACCAAGCGAGGAAGATCAATGCGCTGAACGCATTTTTTCCACTTTGATACGTCGTGCCTATCGGCGACCAGTGACCAGCGCCGACCTTCAAAAGCCAATGGAGTTCTATCGCAAGGCGAAGGGGGAAGAGGATTTCGATGCAGGCGTCGAGGCGGCGCTCAGCGCGGTGCTGGTCAGTCCGGAATTTCTTTTCCGCATTGAACAAGACCCAACTGATGTCGGGTCTAACAGTGTGTATCGAATCAGCGATTTGGCGCTGGCGTCGCGTCTCTCATTTTTCCTCTGGAGCAGCATCCCGGACGACGAGTTGCTCGCGACCGCCGAGCGCGGCGAACTTCACAAGCCCAAAGTGCTGGAGAAACAAGTGCGTCGGATGCTCGCGGATTCCCGGGCTGAAAATCTCGTCCGCAATTTTGCCGAGCAATGGCTCCACTTGCGCAACCTCGAATCCATCACGCCGGACCTGCGGCTCTTTCCGGACTTTGACGACAACCTGCGTCAGGCGTTCCGACGCGAAACCGAACTGCATTTCGAAACCGTCCGGCGCGAAGATCGTAGCGTGCTCGACTTGCTCAAGGCGGATTACACGTTCCTGAACGAGCGGCTCGCGAAGCACTATGGAATTCCCAATGTGTACGGCAGCCGCTTTCGGCGGGTCGCCCTCGACAAAGACAGCGACCGTGGGGGCTTGCTTCGGCAGGGTAGTGTTCTCACGGTGACATCGTATGCCACGCGTACCTCGCCGGTGATTCGCGGCAAATGGATTCTCGAAAACATTGTCGGAGCGCCGCCACCGCCGCCGCCGTCGGACGTGCCGGCGCTGAAGGACAACACGGTTTCGGCGAATCTATCCGTGCGCGCGCGCCTGGCAGAACACCGTGCCAATGCTGCCTGCGCGAGTTGCCACAATCTGATGGACCCAATCGGTTTTTCTCTGGAGAACTTCGACGCCATCGGCCGCTGGCGAATGTTGGAAGACGGTTTGCCGATTGACGTGGCAGGCGGTTTGCCAGACGGGAGCAAGTTCGCCGGCGTCTCCGGGCTGGAAGAGGGTTTGCTCAAGTGCCCGGAACTTTTTGTCAGCACGCTGACGGAAAAGCTGCTCACGTTTGCGCTCGGTCGCGGTGTGGAATCGTATGACGCACCCGCGGTGCGCAAGATTGTCCGCGACGCGCAAGCGAATGATTACCGTTTCTCATCCATCATTCTTGGAATCGTCAACAGCACCCCGTTCACCATGAGGAAATCCCTGTCGGTTAATCCGTGAACGGGAAATTCGTGGACGCGTCTAGTTATTTGGCGAAGGATGTCCGCTCGTCCCAAGTCAAATTCGTCCCGTCGAGCGACAACGAAACGTGATTGAGAATGTCGCGGCCCAAGATGCCGCATTCGTGGTGAATCAACAGGAACCGGCCCCGAAACGTTCGCCCAAGAAAGATGAGGTCGAGATTCACCGCTTGCGCCAAACTCCGGTTCCCGTCGAACCCCATCAATTCATAGACCGCGGCTGGGTCAATGGAAACACCGAGCGCGAGAACGGTCTGCCGTGGGACGAGCGATACATCAGCACCCGAATCCAGCAACATCGGCACGCCTGACGCGCTTGCGCCGGTCGCTACGTTGCGAAAGATGACCAGCGCCAAGGGCGCGGGCGGCGAGAACCGAATGGCGTCATACGTCGGCATTTGGCGTGCCTTGAACTACTTCCTTTTTGAAAGCGATGGCGTCCTTTGGATGCGCGAGACGCGGACTCGCCATGAAAGCCGGCGGCGGCACAGCACCGTTCGGGACAATCACATAGACCTTCGCCTTCTCTGGCAGACAAACATCGGCGGCCAAGTGAATCTGGCCGTTTTCGACTACGCCTTCAAATGTCGTCACGCTCATGCCGTAACTGTAGCAGCCAATGAAACGATTTCAAAGGCAGAAAACTTTCAACCGCTGATTGACGCTGACCTGCCCGCGACGGGCGCGAGCACGGCGGGTCTGCCGCCCATTGACATTCTATCGCCACCGGAACTATAAAACATTATGCGCTACTTCGATTACGAAACGATTGCCCGCCAGGCTGGCATTCCAGCGGACAAACTCGCGCGGCTCGCAAAGTCTTTTGCCGAGGAAGAGCCGAACGATCCCATGCTGGCCGAACTGAACACCATGCGTGCGTGCATGGCTATCAAGGAAGGGCGCTTGACCGTCGAAGAGGCGTTGGACGAATCGCAGAAATTGGCGGCGTAAACAATCTTCTGCGGCGACCGCAACCTGGTCTGCTCGTGCGTGGGGATGGAGAATTATTCTTAACGCAGATTCAATGCCGCGAAAGAACACAAAGAACGCAGAAGAATCCTTCTCCGCATCGGATGGGGGAGAAGGTGGCGAAGCCGGATGAGGTGTCCCCGAAGTTTGGAGAGGGCCGGGGTGAGATGCTTTCAACCGCTGATTGACGCGACTTACCCGTGTACGTCAAGCGAAACGCGCTTGACGGCCTCGCTCTAATTTTTAATCGTCACAACAATCTTTTTTGTTTTCCCGGTAGGTCTGTTATGCGTGGCGAGTGATGCGAACCATTGTGTAGCAATGCTTGGAGCAATCGTCATAGGAATACCGCTGCTGATTTATGTCATCGGCGCGTTGTCAGTGGCCAAGAGGGACTTGAGCCATCCTGATGATTTCTTTGTCGCTTACAAGAAAGTTGGTGTCACAGCTTTTTCGAGTTCTTCCATCGCCTACGCCTTTCAAGTCAGCACGGTTTATCCATTTTTGCTTTGGGGCGCGCAAAATTTTTATTTTGTCCCAGCGGTCAACACGGTTTGTTGGGGACTTGGCATCTTCCTTTTTTATCTTTGCTTCAACCGCTACAAGCAGTTCATCGGGCAAGACCTGACCCTTCACGGATTTTTGGGGAAGCAGTATGGGATGAGCGTTCGCGTGGTTGCTTCCTATCTGACGATGATTGGATTTCTCGGCTTTGCAATTGCGGAAACCTATTTTGGTTCAAAAGTTCTTCTCTCGGTTGTTGAAAACAAAAATGTTTTTTATGTAATTGTCGCCGTCACCTTGCTCTTTGTTTTCAGCTATATCGCTTACGGTGGACAGTTGAGTTCTATCCGAACAGATCAACTGCAACTGATCATTTCTTACACTGGTGTTTTTGGGATCATGCTTTATTTTTTCTATTTGCTGCTTATGAAAGGCGTTAACACTTCAGGCGCTCTCTCGTTCAGTTTTTTGACATTGGTTATCTACATCCCGATAATTGTTTTCATCCGGAAATTCCGATTCATCAAATTTAGCGAAGAGGACACCACGACAAACAGAACCATAAATCAAATCCTGAACACCGCAGTTTGTGCTTTGCTCATTCTTCTTTTCGGTGTCGCAATCTACAAGATCGTCCTGCAACCAGATTTCAAACCAACTGTGTCAAACCTGGTAAATGTTGAGGGCTTTGGAATCTCCGGCCTTCTTACTCTAATAGTTTTGCCGCTGTGTTGGCAGTTCGTTGACTTAACAAATGGCAGCGGCTTTTGTCGGTCAAGGCAGACCGAGAAAACGATGTTGAGAATCTGCATCTGAACATCCGCAAAGGTTTGCTAATTTACGCTATTGAATCGCCGTTCACTTGGATGATCTTCTTGTTCTTCGGCTTGCTTGCCGTCAGTGCTTTGCCTCACTTCACTGTTACTGATTTACTGATTGATATTCCGAAGCAGCTAATCAACTCCGGCAGTCTGGTTCAGCATTTTGTCGGCTTTGCTTTCATCGTCAGTGTTCTTGCAATCATGCTGTCAACGGTTGACTCATTTATCGTCGGCATAATCTTCACGTTCGTTTACGACTCTTACGGGAAAACACGCAAATTGCTCGACAGCGAAAACGACGAGCAAAAAAGGAACAACTATTCAAAAATTACGAACGCAGGGAGACTCTTCGGTTTCTTGGCGATTGTCTTGGGCATTTTGT
Organism: Verrucomicrobiota bacterium; assembly: GCA_038214755.1. Taxonomy (GTDB): domain Bacteria; phylum Verrucomicrobiota; class Verrucomicrobiia; order Limisphaerales; family CANJXF01; genus CANJXF01. The sequence goes on along the minus strand of JBBQRQ010000029.1, from coordinate 43,629 downwards.
TTTTTGTTTTCTTCGACAAGCACGTTGCAAACGGCGGGGAACTTTTCATAAACCTTCTCCTAGCCTTTTATTCGGCGCAGCTTTCATTTTTTCCTCTGATCTTCGGCATCCTGTTCCTGAAAAAACATCCGAATGCGTTCTGGGCAAATGCCAGCATGATCGTGGGTGCTGTTGCCGGAATCTCCATCGGAATCTACGCCGTGATTTGGAAGCCAGACTATGCTTGGTATCCGGTTTTGGTTTGCATTATTTTGAGCACGCTTATTTACTCAATTGGCTATCTACTATCTGCGCATGGCAAAAATCAATAAGACGAAGATTGAAGATTTGGGCCTTCGAGACGTTCCCAAAATCGCTTGGCATTATGTTTGCCGTAACGTCATTTCATTGTCCCTTCTCTGTGCCTGCGTCGTTCTTGGGATGACCAAAGTGTTCGGGTGGAGCAAACTTTCGTCTTGGAAGAATTGGGAGGTCTGTGCTTTGGGATTTACGTTCATTTATACGTGCTTCATCTACCGTGAAGGGTATAAGAAAAAATATTTTAACGACATAGGAGGCGAAAAGACGGCGCTGATAGTCGTTTCGATATTTGCGTTGCTTGGAGTTTTTCTGGTTTCGCTGAATGAATACTTTCGCATTTTCATTTTTCTGACGGACCGTCGTTCGAGCATGGTTTGTTTGTTTCTCACGGCCCTGCTATTCGTGATTTTGGATTTTACTCTGGCGAAAGCACTCGTTCATCAGCAGCCCCCTATCAGCAAGGCCTTCTTTTTATCGATGAAATTCAGCGATATTCCCATATCAATTGCCTTTGCGATTCTGACATTGTATGCTTTTACCCTCGGTGAAAACAAAATTGACCAAGAACACATGGACGCATTTTTTGGGGGCACGATTGCTTTTCAAATGATGCTTTCAAATATCATCTGGACCTTAACAGACGACGTTTTTGTAGAACACGCACATCAACACCAACCAAAAGCCCACACTTAAAATTTATGCCACTCTGCGGATTCAACAGAAAAATGATAGATGGTCTCGCCACCTTTTCCGAAGGCTTGTTTGAAGCCACGATTGAGCGAGGGCAACAAAACAACGTAAATGACTTCACTGCCGTAAAGACGGAGGTCAAAGAAATTGATTTGTTCATCAAGGCCCTCCAAGACAAATACGGAATGACGGTCGAAACCTCAAAGAAGATGGCGGAAATGATTTATGGGATCGCGGTTTTTTCCGGCAGCCTGTTTGAATCTACATTGGGCCAGAACGGTCATGCCAAAGCAGACTTGAAAAAAGCTTTTGATTCGCGGGTAAAAGAAATCAGTGAATTCTTGGAGCAGCTTGAGAGCAAGCACCAAGAACTCAAAAAGACGAACACGCCGGAACAAACTATGGTCAAGGCCGTGCAATGGATTGACGAGCACGACCGACCGAGTGTGCCAGCTTGATTTTTTCGGGTCTTCAGTTTTTCGCTTCATCCGTCGTTGAAATTCTTTGCGGCTTGGCGTCTTTGCGTTGAAACGAATCAGCGCTTGCCCGCCGTTTTTCCTTGGTGCAAACGCAAGGAATCTGTGTTAGACGAATGCCTATGAAGCCCGCATCGAGCATGAAGAAAGGCGTTCTATGATCATCACGAAAAAATTTATGCCTCGCCGCACGTTCCTGCGCGGCGTGGGAGCAACGATGGCGCTGCCGTTGTTGGACGCGATGGTTCCGGCGGCGACTGCGCTGGCCAAAACCGCAGCCAATCCCGTGCGCCGCCTCGGTTTCGTTTTCATGCCGATGGGGTGCGACATCACGCGGTGGACTCCGCAGGGCGACAAGCTCGATCAGCTTTCGCCGATCCTGAGTTCACTGGCCCCGGTCAGGGAACACGTCACGGCCATCACGAATCTGGAGTTGCAAAACGCCTATCCCGGCAGCCATGCGACCTCGAACTCCGCCTTCCTGAGTGCCGCCAAGGCGAAGTTGACGGAGAGCACGGACTATTACCTCGGCACGACGGTGGATCAGATCGCCGCGAAACAGATCGGTCAGGAGACGCAATTGCCGTCGCTGGAGCTTTCGATGGACTTGATGCAGGTGGTCGGCCAATGCGACAACGGCTATGCCTGCGTTTATCAAAATAATCTTTCATGGTCGTCGCCCACGACGCCTCTGCCGGCGGAGGCGCATCCACGAATCGTTTTTGAAAGCTTGTTCGGCGAAGGCGGCAGCAGGTTGGAGCGACAGGCCGCCTTGCGGAAAAAGGCCAGCTTGCTCGACTGGTTCAACGAAGACATCGCGCGCCTGAACCGCAAACTCGGACCGGGTGATCGCGCCCGGGTCAGCCAGTATCTCGAAACCATCCGCGAAGTCGAACGCCGGATTCAAAAGGCCGAGGCCAACGCGGCGGACAATCCGTTGCCGGATCTGGATCGGCCCGTGGGCGTGCCGGCCGCTTACGCTGACCACGCGCGATTGATGTTCGATTTGCAGGTCCTGGCGCTCCAAGGCGATGTCACGCGCGTCATCACGTTCCAGCTCGCGCGCGAAACGAGCAATCGCACTTACCCAGAGATTGGCGTGTCCGATCCGCATCATCCACTCTCGCATCACGGCAACGATCCGGAAAAAATCGCGCGCATGGCGAAGATCAATCAGTTCCACGTGTCGCTGTTCGCGGAGTTCCTTGGGAAATTGAAGGCGACGCCGGAAGGGAACGGCACCTTGCTCGATCATTCGCTCTATCTTTACGGCAGCGGCATTGGCAATCCCAACGTGCATGACCACTCGAATTTGCCGATCCTGGTCGCCGGTGGCGCGGCGGGCGGAATGAAAGGCGGACGTCACATCAAGTACGCGAAGCCGACCCCGCTGGCCAATCTCCACCTGACGCTGCTCGACAAAGTCGGTGTGCGGCTCGACAAGTTCGCGGACAGCAACGGCAAGGTGGATGAGTTGTTTGAGCCGATGGGGATTTGATTGAAACTGTCGTTGGTCTATGAAGTCGAAGGGCTGGCCGAAGAACATCAAATTTGATGTTGCCAAGTTATGGAGTTCGACGTAGAGTTCTACAAAACTGCGAACGGTCATTCGCCCGTGCGGGAGTTTCTCTTGGAACTCAAGGCCAGCGATCCCGATGATTTCGCGGCAGTGGCGGCGGGGCTGGAAAAATTGCGCAACCGGCAGTGTCACCGTGAGCCTTTGACGAAGGCGCTCGGTGATGGCCTGTTCGAACTCCGGCACGTCGGCAAATTGAACACTCGCGTGCTGTGGTTCTTTATGAAAGGCCGCCGAATCTTCGCTGTTCACGGCATCCGCAATAAAGGTCAGGCCATCCCGACCCGCGACTTGAACACAGCGCACGAGCGAATGCGCGACTGGAAGGAAAGGAATGAGGCATGAGCAAGACCGACTTTGATCTTTTTCTCGAAGAACAACTCCGCGACCCGGATTTTGCGGTACGATTCAAACGCGCCGGTGAAGCTTGGGACGTGGCGATGCAGATTGCCGCGCTACGCGAGAAAGCCGGCCTTTCGCAAAGGGACCTCGCGCGGAAACTCAAAACCTCCCAGCAAAACATCAGCCGCCTCGAATCGCCTTCTTACGAAGGCCACTCCTTGACCATGTTGCGCCGCGTGGCGGAAGTTCTTGGCGTCACAGTTCGTGTTACCCTGGCGCCAAAAGATGAATCCAAATCCATGGTGCTCTCGGAAGCTAAAATCCCCTACCGCACTGGTAAGAAATGACGAAGCAACAAGCACGCGCAGTCGGCCTGGCTATGTTGTTAGCAGCATCCAGTCCTGCGGCCAGCATCAAGTCGCCACTGGCCGATGCCGCCGAGAAATCAGACCGCACGGCCATCCGCACACTTCTCAAGCAACACGCCGATGTGAACGCGTCACAGGCGGACGGCATGGCGGCGTTGCACTGGGCGGCACATCTGGACGATCTCGAAACCGCCCGGTTGCTGGTGAAAGCCGACGCCGACGTGAAGGCGACCAACAACTTCGGTGTGACGCCGCTTTCGCTCGCGTGCGAGAATGGAAACACCGAATTGGTGGAACTCCTGCTCACCGCCGGCGCCGACGCGAATACAACGTTGCGCGGCGGCGAAACGGTGCTGATGACCGCCGCGCGCACCGGCAAGCTCGGTCCAGTGAAGGCGTTGCTCGCCCGCGGCGCGAAGGTTGACGCCAAGGAAAAACGCGGGCAGACGGCGCTCATGTGGGCGGCGGCGGAGGGCCACGCTCCTGTTGTCGAGTTGCTTCTCAAGGCGGGCGCAGATTTCCGAACGGCACTTCCCGATTCGGGATTCACCCCGCTCTTTTTCGCCGCGCGCGAGGGACGTGCTGAAGTTGTGCGCGTATTGTTGAAAGCGGGTGCCGACGTGAACGAGACGATGCAGCCCCGAAAACCCTCTGGCAAAAATCCGGGCAAAGGAACCAGTGCGCTGATCCTGGCGGTCGAAAACGGTCATTTCGAACTTGCAATGGCTTTGTTCGACGCGGGCGCGGATCCGAATGACCAGCGTTCGGGATTCACTCCGCTTCACGTAATGACATGGGTTCGCAAACCGCAGCGTGGTGAAGACGAAGGCGCTCCGCCGCCACTTGGCTCTGGAAATATGAGCAGCGTCCAATTCATCAAGACCTTGGTAGCGCACCGCGCGGACGTGAATGCGCGGCTGAAAACTGGCAAGGGCGGGCCGGGCCTTTGGAACAAAGTCGGCGCGACGCCTTTCCTCATGGCGAGCGCGACAGCGGACATCGTTTTCATGAGACTGCTGCTCGAATTGGGTGCCGACCCGAAGTTGGGAAACGTTGATAACTGCACGCCGCTGATGGTCGCGTGTGGAATTGGCGTTGGTTCGTCAGCCGCGAACGAAAACGCCGGTACGGAACCTGAAATCCTCGAAGCGGCTCAACTCCTCATCGACCTTGGCGCGGAGGTGAATGCGGTTGACGCAAACGGCGAAACCGCGATGCACGGCGCAGCTTACAAAAATCTGCCGAAGGTGATTCAATTTCTCGCCGACAAGGGAGCGAAGATCGAAATCTGGAATCAGAAAAACAAGTATGGATGGACGCCGTTGATGATCGCGGAGGGCCACCGTCCCGGAAACTTCAAGCCTTCGGCTGAAACCATCGCCGCGCTTCATCGCGTGATGCGGGCTGCGGGCGTCACGCCTCCAACTGACTCGCCCGTCGCCGACGCCACCCGCCAAGACTATCCGAATAATGAAGGAAAGAAATCGGTTCCCTGAACTGTGCGTGATTGATGGTTGCGGCGGTTACGACCAGGTTGATTTACGTGAATGGTGCTGCATGATGTAACCGCGCCTGCATTTGCCAGCGTATGTTGCAAGTCTTTCCATTTGAGTTTTGAAAATTTATTCCTCCTCCCAATCCGCGAGCGTGACTTTGTCGTCGCGGCTACCGTCGGTGCGGCGATGATTGGCTGTTACCAGCGGGTTGCTCGAATGACGCCGGGAACTTTCGGCTGCGTGCGGCGAGTGACTGGGAGGTCGGCGCGGTCGTGGCAAGGTTGATTGACCTTTGGTGGATGTCGATGTGTTGATTACCAACCGAAATTTATTTCTGCGCTAGAATCCAATCGGACAAAATTTTTACTTCCACCTGCGAAAATTGTTTGAAGGGCGGCATCGGAATCGGGCCCCATAGACCTGATCCGCCATTTTGGATTTGATGGGCAACTTTGGCGAACGCGTCGGATGTCCCGTTGTATTTTCCGGCGACATCTTTGAAGGCGGGGCCAATAAATTTTTTGTCCACGGTGTGGCAATTGAAGCATCCGTTTTTTTGCATCAACTGTTTGGGGTCAGTGGATGCGTCGGTGGGAATTTGTTTCGCAACAGTCGAAGCGGCCGCGTTTGTCCCGTCGGTCCCGTAATGTTTGGCAAAATATTCGACGAGCGCGTCCACTTGATTCGTCTCTATTGGCGCCGCGTATTTGGCGATCATTTTGTCCACCGCGCCTTTCCAAAATTTTGCGGGCATGGGCGGTTGCATTGCAGCGTAATCAGCGGAGTGGCAAGTCAAACATTGCGCGTTGGCCACGTCGGCGCCGGGGCCGGATTTGTAAACGGCGGTCTCGGGCGGCAACTGAATTTTTACCGGTTCGGCCTGGGCAATGAATGTCGTGACAAAAATTAAACCCGCAATTCGGAACAGTGGGTAGCACAGGCCACTGGCCTGTCCCGAACGGCGACTCGCCGTTCGGAACGGGAATAGCGCGTGAGCTTTTTTCGGGGCCTGGTTGCAGTAGAGACGCTCTTTCCATTCCGTCCGGCCAGTGGCCGGACGGGACAGGCGAGTCGCCTGTGCTACCCATTTAAACGTCGCCTGCACTACCCATTTCAAATTCAGACAAATCAAAATATTTTTCATAGTGGAAAAATTACGTGGCCTGGACGCGAACAGTTTCGACGACGTTGCGCATGTAACCGGCCGGATTCCACAGTGGATCGAGTGGTTGCGATTCGCCGATGCGATTGACGGCGCGAACTTTTAATTCCTGTTTGCCCGAGGGAAGTTCCACGCTGGAATTCCATTCGCGGAAAGAATATTTGCCCAGGTCTTTTCCGAGTTCGGCGGGATGCCACGACTTCCCGGCATCTATGGAAAACAAAACTTCCTGAATGCCGAACCCGCCATCGAATGCGATTCCTTTCAAAGAGATTTTTTCATTCGCTTTGACGGTATCGCCGTCTTTGAGGTTGGTGATGAAGGAACGAACATTGTAACGCTTGATCGGCGTGGTCTTCGCCGGCGTGGTGCCCGGCTCGACAAATCCACAATCGTTGTCAGGAATTCGATAGGCCGTGCCCATCCAAAAATTATTCAGCACTTCGTCGATGACGGTGATTTCGTTGACGTGCTTGACCCAATAAGTCCCAAAATATCCGGGCACAATCAGTCGCAGCGGAAAGCCATTCAGCATCGGGAGTGGCTCGCCGTTCATTTCGTAAGCGAGCATTACTTCGCCGTCGAGCGCATGGTCGAGATCGAGGGCCTTGACGAAATCAGGCGTTTTTTCCACGACAGGTTTATCGAGGCCGTTGAACGTCACTTGTTTCGCGGACGCTTTCACTCCGGCTTTGGCGAGCACATTTTTCAGACTGACGCCGCGCCATTTCGCGTTGCCCATCGCGCCGTTGCCGAGTTGTCCGCCGCCGACGCGCGGTTGCGAAAATGCGCGGCCATTGCCCGAACATTGGCAAACGGCAACCAACTCAACCGGCTCAATTTTTTTCAAATCAGCGAGCGAAAGTGTGAGCGGCGAATCGACCGAGCCTTTGATTTCCAAACGAAACGTGTCGGGATCAATCGAAAGCGGAATGTCGGACAAATGGTAGCGCACAAAAAAAGCGTCGTTGGGCGTGATAACGCCTTCGTTGAAAACGGACATGGGCGTTTCCAGTTGCGGCGGGCGCGAGGTGACGCGGATGAGCGGACGTTTCTGCGGATATTTTACGAGGGCGCGTTCGCCATTGGCGAAAGGCATGATGATTTTTTCTTCCGCAAAAAGATTGGAGACGGGACTCGCCAAAGTCGCAGCGAGCAAACCGCTGGCGTGAATAAACTGGCGGCGATTCATGGCGAGGCGGGGCGAATTGAAATCAGGCATGGCGAAAAAATAGAGAAAGAATTTTTCTGACGCAATTGTTAAAGAGGGGTTCGGATGTGATTTTAACTGGCGGTCAGTTGGGTCAGTTGTAGCGCAGGATTGCATCCTGCCGTAGCGCAGGTTTTCAACCTGCGAGATGCCGCCAGAAACGGAGAGACTTTCGAAACCAAAGACTTTCTCTATTTGCGACGTTCAGCCGGTTTCAAACCGGCGATACAGCAGGATGCAATCCTGCGCTACGTGACCGCCACGTGAAATCACACCCGGCGAGTTTGGAAAATTTGGTTCTTCGGGGATTCTGATGGCTGGAGAAGTGGGAACATTTATTTTTTACCGCAAAGGGCGCAAAGGTTTTCGCAGAGGTCGCAGAGTGACAAACTCCCGGATAACCTCTTGCGCGCTGGTTTCGACTGGACTCTGGAAGAGTCCCGAACCTGCAGGCTGGAAGCCTGCGCTACGTAGAGTGCGCGCGTTCGTTGACTACTTTCCTTTGCGGCCTCTGCGTGAACCTTCGCGGCCTTTGCGTTTAATCCGGAAACAAAGATTTTATATTCGTAGAAATTTCCATTGCGGATTTCGGGAAAGCATTTGAATCTTTCCCAACTCAATATGAAAAATTTCAAATTTATTTTCGGCCTCGCCCTTTTCCTCGGACTGTCTTCCGCGACCACAATATTTGCCGATCCCGTTCCCGAACCCACGGTGGAACCGCGCGTGATCGATGCGGGCCCGCCGCCGTCGGATGCGATTGTTTTGTTTGACGGAAAAAATTTATCGAAATGGGTTGGCAAAGATAACGCGCCGGCCAAGTGGGATGTGAAAAATGGGGTGATAACCGCCAACGGGAGCGGCAGCATTTTTACGAAGGAAGAATTTGGCGATTGCCAGATTCATGTCGAATGGGCGTCGCCCTCCGAAGTGAAAGGCGAAGGGCAGGGCAGGGGGAACAGCGGAATCTATATTCAAAATCGTTACGAAATCCAGGTGCTCGATTCCTACCACAACACGACTTATTTTCACGGACAGGCCGGCTCGGTTTACAAACAACACGCGCCACTGGTCAATGCCTCGCGCAAGCCGGGCGAATGGCAAACCTACGAAATTATTTTCCATGCACCGCGCTTTGAAGGGAACAAACTCCTGACGCCCGCGCGCGTGACGGTGCTTCACAATGGTGTGCTGGTGCAGGACAACGTGGAAATTCTTGGAACGACCACGCACATCGGCGAACCCAAATACGAACCGCATCCGCTCAAGCAGCCGTTGCAACTTCAGGATCATCACAACCCCGTTCGCTTTCGGAATATTTGGATTCGCCCACTCTGATTTAGAGCGAATGCCAAAAGCCATTTTCGGATCATGGTTTCGCAGCGGTGAAGCGGCGTTCACGCCGGTTCAACTTTTCGCGTAGAGTTTCGCCACGTAATTTCCGTAGCCGTTGAACGGTTGTGTCCTCACACTCTCGTCCGTGCCGATAACGCGTTCGATAGCCTGGGACCAGCGTGGATGCGGTATGGCGGGATTGACGTTGGATTCAAATGGATATTCGTCCGCCGCGAGTGTTTCCCAAAAAGTCGTCGGCTGCTTGGCAATGAAATCTATTTTCACAATCGACTTGATACTTTTGTAGCCGTACTTCCACGGAACAATAATACGAATGGGCGCGCCGTGTTGTTTGGCCAGTGGCTTTCCATAAATACCCGTGACCACCATCGTCAGCGGATGCATCGCTTCGTCCATGCGCAATCCTTCAAAGTAGGGCCACGGATAATTGGGCAGTCGTTTTATCCCCGGCATTTGATCGGGACGATTGGCCGTCTCGAAGCGGATAAATTTCGCGTCCGATTTCGGCGCGGCTTTCTCAATCAATTTGCTCAAAGGAAATCCGGTCCACGGCACGACCATCGCCCAGGCCTCGACGCAACGAAATCGGTAAACGCGTTCTTCCACGGGCGCGAGAGCGGTCACATCCTCCGTATCCATCGTCAGCGGCTTGTCCACCAAACCGCCGATTTGAATTGGCCACGGCGCGGTGACAAAATTGCCGACGAGTTCGCGCACTTTATCTTTGCTCAAAGAGAATTCGTAAAAATTATTGTAGGAACCGGCAACCTTCTCAGCGGTCAAAGCCCATTTGGGATTGAACTCGGCGTTGCGCGGAGCGGGATAAAGTTTTGCGGAGGGAGTGTGCGTGGTTGAAAGCGGCGGAGTTGATTTTGGCGTTTTATTTTCGGAACAACCGACCACAGGAGCGGAGAGCAAACCCGCTCCCACGAGGCTAATTCGCTTGATAAATTCGCGGCGATTTTCGAAAACATTTTCCGGTGTAACGTCGTTTTCAGGAATGAACCAACCTGGCCGCAGGATAAGATTTGCCATGCGGTTAACGTGCCCGACCCGAGGAACAATTTCACGAAGTTTTTTTGGATCACCGCATGAGTTCGGCTTCGTGCAGACGCGATGATTCAGGAGAGATGTTCGTCATCAACCAGTAGCCTTGCAAACGGTTGAGTAGTTGGATCAATTCCTCGAAGTTCGCCGGCTTGGTCAAATACGAATTTGCGCCGAGATCATAGGCCGTCTTGATATCCGGCTCCGAAGTCGAGGAGGTGAGCACGACGACCAGCAGCCGTTTCAGGTCAGGCTGTTGGCGCACCCAGCGTAAAACGTCAAGGCCATCCATGCGCGGCATTTTCAAATCCAGCAAGAGCAAGAAAGGTTTTGGAAAACGCCCGCGGTCAGTATAACCATCTTCGCCTTTAAGATAAAAAATGGCTTGCTCGCCATCGGTGACGCGAACCACGGGATTCAACAAGTGCGCTTTTCGAAAAGCGCGTGACATCAGGAAGGCGTCGTCGTCGTTATCTTCGACCAGCAAAATCGTCGAGTCTGTCACCAGAGTTGGTAAGGAGTCCTTCATAGATAACGAGCAAAGAAATCACGCCGGTTTGTTTTTCTCAATAAGTGCTTCCCCTGAATTGAGACGAAGGAATTGGAGCACCGAAAAAAAATTGTCCTAAGGAAACATTCTGACGATAGATTGTTTCCTCACATCTTAAGCGCCAGTTTGTTGAACGAAGCTAGTGGGTTAAATTTATTTCTATGAGCAAGGCCTTCACTCGTGAGGACGATTTTCCAGAGGAACCAATCCTCGCTCGTCAGCCGGAAGCGCTCCCGCCTGGTATGAAAAATTATCTGACCTTGGAAGGCGCGAAACGGTTGCGCGAGGAGATGGATCGCCTCATCCAGGTTGAGAGGCCACGACTGCTGGTTGACGGACTCGAGAGGGCAAAAAGGGAATTACACCAATTGGACCAACGTGTGGGTTACCTCGCGCACAGTTTGGAATCGGCGGAAATCGTGTCACCGCCGTTGGCGGCCGGACACGTGGTAAGGTTTGGAGCGAGCGTGACGGTGCGCGGAAACTCGGGAGATGAGTCGCACTACCGTATCGTTGGAATCGACGAGACGGACATTGATCGCGGATGGGTGAGTTGGCGTTCTCCGATAGCGCGGGCTTTGCTCAATGCGCGGGTCGGTCAGCGGGTGAAGTTTCGATTCCCCGCAGGTGAAGAGGAGTTGGAAATTGTGGAAGTGAGTTACAAATGACTTACTCCTTGGGAGTGTTTGGAAAAGGGTCGGGCGATCGCCGAAAAATTTTATGACTTGCAAATTTTTTCTTCTTCTAATCGCGTCTGTGTTGTCGCAGATGGTTACTCCAACGCAAGCCGCGTCGGCCCCTCTCGATTACAGCGATATTTCCAAGCCGGAATTTTTTCCAATCATTCCGTGGGGACCTTTGCATGGCTGGCAACCGCCCTTTACCCAAAACACGAATAATGGATTGGAGAGCATGGCTGAGTGCGGGTTCAATGTCGCTGGATTCGTTTTTCCGAGTGATGTTCGTCTATGCCAGAAACTGGGGCTGGGCGCGATTACGTTGCCGGTGGATAACTCCGAGGTTCCGCTCAATTACCGCCGTGAGTGGAGAAAACTTTCCCTTGACCAAATCGATCAACGCGTCAAAACGATGGTTGAGTTATCCGGAAAAAATCCGGCAGTGAAAGGTTACTTTCTCTCCGATGAACCCAGCGTGAGTGACTTCCCTGCCTTGGGCAAAGCCGTCGCTGCGGTCAGAAAATATGCTCCAGGGAAACTGGCCTACATCAATCTCTATCCCAACTATGCGACCGTCGGCCCGACCAACACCTCCCAACTCGGTACCTCCAACTATACCGATTACCTCGAACGCTTTGTCAAAGAGGTCAACCCGCAATTGATCAGCTACGACAACTACATGGTCGAAATGTCGCAAGACCTATCCGACTCAACCAAAGCCGCGCGTTATTATAGCAACCTCTTGGAAGTTCGGCGTGTCGCTCTCGCCCATCACTTGCCTTACTTGAATATTGTTTCTGCCAATCAAATTCGCCCAGGCACAACCATCCCATCCCCGGCCAATTTGAGTTTCCAGGCCTATACCACTCTCGCAGCAGGTTATCGCGGAGTAACCTGGTACACCTATTACTCTACCGGCTATCGCTATGCTCCGATTGACTCAACCGGGCGCAAGACTTTGACATGGGCTTACCTCAAAGAAGTTAACCGGCAACTCACAACCCTCGCTCCCATTATGAGCAGGTTAGAGTCAACCGCTGTTTTTTTCAGCGCTCCATCGCCAGTCGAGAACCTTCCTCTACTTCCGGGCAATCTGGTTGCTTCGGCGACTTGTCCCACATCATTGATGATAGGTGAATTCAAACATTGCAGCGGCCAATCTTACGTGATGGTGGTGAACCTTAGTCTCGAACGGTCTGGTCACTTTACTCTTCAAACAAAGGTTTCGGATCAACCTATCCAAATCATATCAGCAATGGACGGCTCTCTCTCACCCTACGATAACAAAAACGGAGTGTGGCTTACTGCCGGTCAAGGAGTCCTGTTACTCGTCGGCAATTGAGAGCGACCGGAGCAAGCACTCGTAGCGCATCTCAGCGTGTGCTTCTCCAATCCTGAAAGGATTGGTATCACTTGGCCCAGCGTTGCGAGGAACGAGCTACGCTGGGGGGCGTCAATAAAAGTACATCAACTCTGAAAGAGTTGAATCAAATGGCGAAATTGATCCCACTCTGCCGTTCATCAAATTCGATTTCGTAGCGCACGTAAGAGGGGATTTGATGCAACCCGTTCCGGGTTGATGATTTGTTGGCACCATGACCCAGCGTAGCTCGTTCCTCGCAACGCTGGGCTGAGTGATTTCAATCCCGTTGGGATTGAACAGGCGCCAAGGAATTGTGGGTAATGACAAGGTCTGGTAGCCTATGCTACTCCGATCAAAACACATTGCGCCTTATTGCTTGGTAAAGTATGTTCGTCCATTCTTATGTTTTTAATTATTACACGCCTTCCTCTGATAATTTTCGCCGCCATTGCTCTGTTCAATTTTTCACCGGAAGTTTCAGCCGTAATTCGTGACGGAGAAATTGACCCAGCTAACCTCGGTAAAGGTGACTGGATTTATTCAATGAAAGACGCCACCAACAAACTCGGCGGCCACATCGCAAGTGTGACCAACGAAGTAAGTCTGATGAAGTATTACAAGAGCATTGGCGTCTGCTACATCATTATTAAGATGGGCACCGGCTCAACCAACTACACCGGCTGTTATACGAGTCCCAACCAGATTACAACCAACCTTTGCACCATCGCCCGAACCAACGGCATTTGGATCTTTGGTTATACTCGCTCCTATGGCAGCGACATAGCTGGAGAAGTGGCGCTGGCGAACTACAATTTTAACTGCGGCGCGGATGGATTTGTCTTTGACGCGGAAGCCGAATGGGAGCAACAGCAACCTTGGATTGGCGCTAATGGCCCGGCGCTCGCCTGGCAACTCTGCTCGATGGTTCGCTCCAATTGGCCGACCAAGTTTCTCGCCCACGCGCCGTTTCCCATCATCTCCCTTCATTCCAGTTTTCCCTACAAAGAATTCGGCTATTGGTGCGATGCAGCCATGCCGCAGATATACCATTTCTCTTCCAGTGGCATACAGGGTTCACCCAGCGCCGCGATCAATTGGTCGGATGTCAACTGGCGGACCTGGCAAAACTCATTAGTCGGCTCCAATAGTGTTATCAATGGTCAAACGATTTTCTGGACTAACTCGATCAAACCTATCCTGCCATTGCAGGACGTTTACGGAGAAACCAATAATGTCATCTCTCGTTGTAACTCAGTGACTGGGCCGCAATCAGACCTGGATGTAATGGAGTTTATTGATTACTCCGCTGCCGATCCAAATTCCGTAACAGTGGGCGGTTACAAAGGTATTAACTTCTGGCGCGCTGACCTTCATGGAACGAATCAATTCGCCTACATCAAAGCGGGAACCAGCGGGGATTTAGCAGGAGTAGTTAATAACATCGTAATGGATGACGCCAAGGCTTCGGTGGTCGGTAGTTGGACTGCGGTCAAAACTTTTGGAACCACCAGTAGTTCCACCCCCGTATTCTATGGGGACGGCAGTGGGACGGATAATAACTCTTTCGGCACGAACTACTGGGTCAAAGGTAAAGGGACAGGAACAGCTTATATGCAGTTCAGACCTGCTGTTCTGGTGGATGGCCAATACGATGTCCTTCAGTGGCATGTCAATCGCGCCGATGCTGCCACCAATACGCCCTTCCTCATTAACTACAGCGGCGGATCAGCTACGGTGTTCGCCAACCAACAAACCAATTCTGGTAACTGGACTCTTCTCGGTCGTTTTAATTTCGCCGCTGGAACGAATGGGTATATCCGTATCCTCGACAATTTTACCGATGCGGCCTCGGTCGCGGTTGTCGATGGGTTGAAACTGGTGTTCGTTCCTCCTACCTCGGTTCCTGCTGCGCCGACGAACTTGAGCGCCGTGGCAGTCAGCACTTCACAAATCAATCTTAGCTGGTCAGATGCCTCTACCAACGAAATTAGTTTCGTTGTCGCACGCAGCCTGGTGAGCGGCGGGCCTTATACCGACATCGCGACGTTGAACGCTAACTCAACCAATTACAGCAACACCAATCTTCTTCCTAATACGACTTACTATTTTGTGGTTCGCGCGACGAACTCAGTCGGTAGTTCCGCTAACTCCACTCCCGCCAGCGCAACAACCTTCTCCACGGTTCCATCTGCGCCTACCATTACCACCCAACCGCAAAGCCAGACCGTCATTGCCGGCACGAATGTGAGCTTCTCCGTTGCGGCGACGGGCAACCCCCCGCCCGGTTATCAATGGCTCTTCAATTCGTCACCTATTTCCGGCGCGACTAACAGCACGTATCTACGGACCAATGTTCAACCTATCGATGCTGGAGCCTACTCCGTGATCGTGAGTAATACCCTCGGTTCAACCAATAGCGCCTCCGCCATGTTGACAGTAAATTATTCCTTGACGGTTAACACCTCGGCAGGCGGATCAGTTTCCAGAAGCCCTAACTTGACCAGCTATACACCGGGTTCAACCGTTAGCTTGACCGCAACTCCCGCCGCGAACTCCGCATTCGACAGTTGGTCTGGCGATGCCAATGGAACTAACAACCCATTGAGTGTAACCATGACAACGAACAAGTCGATTACCGCCAACTTCGTTACTACCTTGACCGACATCATCCTGGATAACCTCGACCCGGATGTAACCTATGTGGGTGATTGGACTATCGGTACGGCTTCAGTGGATAAGTATGCCTCAGACTATCGATACGCCAGTTCCGTTGCGGGCGGGACCTCGAACGTTACTTACCGCCCTCGCATCGGCGTGCCGGGTTACTACGATGTATTTGTCTGGTATCCACAAGGTGGCAATCGCGCGCCCGACGCGCCGTGGACTGTCGTTTATAACGGGGGCAGCGTTACCATTCCGGTCAATCAACAAGCGGGCGGTGGACAATGGAATCTTATTTCTGCCGCGCGCCCATTCTTACAGGGCACGAACGGTTATGTTCGCATCTACAACAATGCCGGGGGGTTGGTCGTTTTGGCCGACGCGGTTCGTTTCACTTATGCGGGCGCGTTTCCAACACCACCAGTCATTACCTCTCAACCACAGAGCCAAACAGGCAGAGTAGGAACCAACGTGACCTTTAGCGCTATGGTTACAGGTTCATCTCCATTTAGTTATCAATGGCGATTTGGCGCAAACAATATTCTCGGCGCGACCAACCCGACCTATACCCAATTCAACGTTCAGACCAATGACGCCGGACCCTACTCGGTGGTCGTAACCAACGAGGCGGGTTCGGTAACAAGTTCCAACGCGATACTAACTATTGTCTTGCCTACTCCTCCGCAGTTTCAATCCATTACCCGCCTGTTCGACGGCAGCATCGACCTTATCTTCACCGGCGACGCTGGGGTGGGTTATTGGATAGACCGAACGACGAACTTTATCGATTGGGAACCGCTGACAAATATCTTCAGCCCCAATGGAACAGTAGAGTTCATTGATAACCACGCGACGAATAGCGAACGCGGCTTCTACCGTACTCGCGAATAAGTTTGACGATACCCGTATCCTCCGACGTAAGGAGGCGGATTTTGCCTGAGAAGATGACGAATCCGCTTCCCCACGAACCTCAAGGTAGGGCGCGTCACTCCGTGCGCGCCGTACTTGTCGCCCCGGCGCACGGAGTGACGCGCCCTACCAACGCTGGCCCGTTCATGGGGTCCCCACCTCGGCGGCTACTACTTCTCACGTCAGCCTGCCCAGGTTCTCCAGTTGCCGACGCAACAAGCCGTTGTTGGCAATCATCCGGTAAGTATGCTCACCCGCAGTAACACGGTTCCAAAATTCGCCGCCCGCGCACTCCAAAATCAATCCTCCCGCCGCGATGTCCCAGATACGAATGTTCCCTTCGATATAGGCGTCGAACCTGCCACTGGCGACATAGACCATGCCTAAAGCCGCCGCGCCCATCATTCGAACTTTGCGCACCCGCCGCATTAGCTTGGTGAAGTAAGTGAGTGTGGCATCGACCGTAGTTTTTGATTTACCGAATCCGATGGAAACAATCGCTTGATCCAGTCGAGGTCTTTTGCTGACGTGAATCACTTTTCCATTCAGGCGCGCGGGTTGCCCACGGATGGCTGTCCATAGCTCATCGCAAAACGGGTCGTAAACCACGCCGACTAGAGTTTCGTAATCTGCAACTCGACTTTGAACCTTAAACTTTGAACCTTGAACTTTTCCTTGCAGCGCAATCGAGACGCATGAGTGGGGAATTTCGTGGGTGAAATTCACCGTGCCGTCGATCGGATCGACAACCCATCGAAATGCAGACTCACCATCGCCGCTGCATCCTTCCTCGCCGAGAAACGAAACGTCGGGAAATTTTTTGTGGAGCGTTTCTTGAATCAACTTTTGACAGCGCACGTCAAGTTCCAATTTGATGTCGTGCCGCGATTGTTCGTTGATTTTTTTCGGGAGACGAAAATTTTTTCTCATCGTCTGCCCGGCCGCGCGAGCCGCTTCGATGGCGCAACGAAGCGCTTGTTTTTGTTTGGAAAGATTCATGAAGGTTCGGAAAAACTATTTGGAAGATGTGGGTCTCAACTCTTCCACCTTGAGATCGTAAGAAAATTTGTCGAAGTAGAGGTTGTTGTTCCCCGATTCCAATTCGCCGCGTTGAAAGTCCACGTCGTCGGAGCGAAAAGTATTTTTGGGCGGTTGCAACTGTTGGTTGTGATCACTGTTGGCAATCATTCGATATTGATCGAGTCCGCCGAAATAAAAATCACGCAACTCGCGGCGCTCCGGCGGTTTCAAGCTCATGCAATAACGCATCGCATGGATCCCTGCCCACGGATCAGCCGGGACCCAGCCATAGGGCGCGAGATAAATTTCCGTCCAATCGTGAATGGTCAGTTTGCCTGGAACCAGATGCCAGCCGGTTTGCCAGCGCGCCGCAATTCCGCGCGACCGACAGAGTGTGATGAAAAGCAACGCCTCCTGTCCGCAGTCACCGTAGCCATTGCTCGCGCAGTAATCGCTGATGTTGGTCAGCGTGGAATACTCGCGGGCGAAACTGTATTTAATGTTGTCCGCAATCCAGTCGAAAAAGGATTTCGCCTGTAGCATCGGATTTTTTTCATCGCCCGCAATTTGTTGGGCAAGCTCATTGATTTTGTCGGTAAAAACGACGTGCGGCGCTTCGGCCAAAAACGGTTTTAACGCCGGATCATTTTTGTCCGCGGGTTTAACCTGCTCGGATTGCAACGGAAAGTGAACGCTGTGAATCGTGTATTCGTAAACGATTTGAAATTCAGTGGGCTGGTCTTCCTCCGCTGTTTGTTCGAGGTAAATGCTGCGAATGGGACTGGTTTCATCCGCCAAATATTTTGGGCGCGAAGAACTGCTCAACAGTTTGAAATCTTTTTGAAACGGAGTGGCGCGCGGAATCGGCAGCCAGGCGCGCATGATTTCTCCATCATGCGCGACATTTTTTTCGGCGGTGACGGTCATCGTCGCCTGGTAACGATGCGGGAGAACGTAAGGTTTATTTTCTTTTGCGGCGGCAGTTTTGATCTCGCGACAATTTTCCAGCATCGCGCGTTGCCCCGCCGCATCATTCTTCGGCGTGCGACGGCGGGCATTCAATTCCGGATGTCGCCAGTAAAGATTGCTCACGCTGGTGCCGACAAAATAGCGCGTCCCGTTGATATCGCGGCCATCGAAGCGCCCTTCTTTGAGCCAGCGCGCAAATTCTTTTTTGGTCAAACCCTTGAGCGATTTGTCGAGCGCATCGTAGAGCGCGTTTTGCGTCAGCGAATAATCATGGCGAATGCGTTCGAGTAAATCGAGTTGCCAGTCGATTTGTTTTTTGTCGGCAGTAGAAAGGTCTCCTTTTGAATCTTGCAAAGCGGACGCGAGCAAATTCGACGCCTGTTGGAAATCGCCCGCCTCGGAAAGCTGATTGGCGGCTGAGATGGTTTTCTGCACCTCGGCCAAACACGGCAAAGTGGAAAGGGCAAGCGCCAGCGCCAGGAAGAAATTTTTTAAGCGGCCACATTTCATGGACTGCAACTATGCTCCAATCGTTCTCCTGTTCGAGAAAATTTTCGCAGTCGCCCGCTGAGGCGAGGGCAATCTGGAAGACTGCTGGAAATTAGTCGGGGATAACATCCCCGGTCAGGCCACACGAACAATATTTCGCCCCGGCAGGGGCGGACGAGTCCAAAAAAATTTTCCAAATATCCAATCTTCCCGCGCCATTCCAGGGCGCAATATTACTCGGACACGTCCGGGGATGTTATCCCCGGCTAATTTCCGGCAGCCCTCTGGGCTGATGACACGGGAACTCTTCACCGCCCGCCTGCGCGAAATATTTTTGGATTGTGAATCGGGAGCGGTGAAAGAAGTTCTGCGCTGGACAAGGCCGAAACGAGATTTAGCATTCAAAACTTGAACTCACAGCAATCATGCCCATCAAGACTCTGTTAAGTATATGGCCTTTGTCATCGCGCGTGTCATTACGATGCCGGCAGTGTTGGTTGGCTCCGCATGGTTGGTGGGTCGTTTTCGATTTCTTGGGCTGATACTTTCTATTCTCGCTGGCTGGGGGATTCTTTGTTTCGTCTATTCTACTTGGCCCGCTCCCCCGATGCCAAACGATTGGGACGAAGATCGGGAAGATATGCCACGGATGGCCCCATTTCTGATGGCCCTCTGGTGCGTTCCCATTTATGTCCTAATTACCGTGTGTTCCTGGCTCGACAGACGTTGGGACAAAGCCGCTGCGGATACTCGGGAGCGGTGAGAAAGTTCTGCGCTCGACAAGGCCGAAAAAACTTCGCATTTAGAATTGGTAAAAATTTCTTGAACTCCTCTCCCTTCGCTGGCTTGGTTCTGAAATGATTTCTCGTCTCGCATTGTTCGCTTTTCTCTTTGCCATCTTTCCTGGAAACGCCGCGCCGCCGGAACTTGATCCGCAAAAAGATTTGCCCCGTTTCCCTCCCGTCATCGCCACGAATGCCCTTGCCACATTTCAAATCAAAAAAGGTTTTCGCCTCGAACTCGCCGCTTCGGAGCCGAATGTTGCCAGCCCCATTGCCCTGTCGTTTGACGAGAATGGACGGATGTTCGTCGTCGAGATGATTGATTATTCCGAGCGCCGCGATGAACGGCTTGGGCGAATTCGCGTGCTGGAAGATTTGGATGGCGATGGGCTTTTTGAAAAAGCTTCCGTGCTCGCCGATCAATTGCCGTGGCCCACGGGTGTGATTTGTTACGACGGTGGCGTGTTCGTCGCGGCATCGCCGGACATTATTTATTTGAAGGACACCGATGGCGACGGCAAGGCCGACATTCGCAAAGTGGTTTATACCGGATTCGGCAACACGAAAGACCGACTGAATGTCCAGGCGTTGTTGAACAGTTTTAATTGGGGATTGGACAATCGCATTCACGGAGCGACTGCGCCCAACGGCGGGATCGTGACGAACCGCGCCGTGACCCAACAGAAACCCATGGACTTGAGCGGGCGCGATTTTTGTTTTGATCCGCGCTCAATGGAATTGTTCGCCGAAAATGGCGGCGGACAATACGGGCTGAGTTACGACAGCAAAGGGCGAAAATTTGTTTGCAGCAACAGTTCGCACGTTCGGACGTTCATGTATGAAGCGCGTTACGCGGAGCGAAATCCTTTTTACGCCATGCCCGGCGCGCTGGTGGACATCGCGGTGGATGGTCCGGCGGCGGAGGTCTATCGCATCAGCCCGGAAGAACCGTGGCGGGTCATTCGCACCAAGTGGCGCGTCGGCGGGATTGCGCCCGGCCCGATCGAAGGCGGCGGACGTTCGGCAGGATATTTTACCGGGGCCACGGGCATCACGATTTATCGCGGCAGCGCCTTCCCACCGGATTTTTTCGACAACGCATTTATCGGTGACGCCGGAGGAAATTTGGTTCATCGGAAAAAAATTTATCCCGATGGTGTTGGCGTGAAAGCCGCGCGGCCAGCCGATGAACAGAAAGTGGAATTCCTTGCCTCAACCGATACGTGGTTTCGCCCGGTGCAATTCGCCAACGCGCCCGACGGAACTTTGTATGTCATCGATATGTATCGCGAAGTGATCGAGCATCCGTGGTCGCTGCCCGAGCAAATCAAAAAGCATCTCGACTTGAACAGCGGCAATGATCGCGGCCGGATTTATCGCATCGTGCCGGACTCTTACAAACGTCCGCAGCCGGTGCGATTGGGCGAAGCTTCCATTCCACAATTAGTCGCGACTCTGGAAAGTCCGAACGGCTGGCATCGCGATACCGCCGCGCGTCTGCTTTATCAACGACAGGATAAGTCCGCCGTGCCGCTGCTCATCGCTCTGGCGGAAAATTCCAAATCGCCTCTCGGGAGGATGCATGCCCTCTATGCGTTGGATGGTTTGAACGCGCTGGCTGAGGCCACCATTTTCAATTCACTCCACGATCCTGATTCCCTGGTCCGCCAGCACGCCATAAAATTATCTGAAAAATTTCTGAGTGACCCGGTCGCCACGGCTCGTTTATGGGAGCGGTTCCGTTTGCTCACGAAAGATTTGTCACTCGATGTCCGCTACCAACTCGCTTTCACCCTCGGCGACGTGAAGCACCCGGAAAAAATTCCAGCGCTGGCCGAAATTTTAAAACGGGACGCGGCCAATTCCTGGATGCGAGTGGCCGCCTTGAGTTCTCTGGCCGAGGGAAGCGGCGAGATGTTTTCGCTGCTCTATCGCGACGGGGATTTTTCCAACAGCAAACCCGGCCAGGAATTTCTCGCGCAATTGGCCGGAGTGATTGGCACAAAACATCAGACAGACGAAGTCTCTCTCGTCGCGAAATCTCTGGGGGGAACCAGCAATCCGCAATTTCTTTTCCCGCTGGTCCGGGCCTTCGGCGATGGCTTGCAACGCTCGGGCGCTCCTCTGAAAAATCTGGTCGTCTATTTCCAGCCGGTGTTCGCGCGCGCCGCGGTGGTGGCCGCCGATCAACGCGTTGACGAAGCGACTCGCGTGGAGGCCATTCAACTGCTCGGTATCACCACTTATTCGCAATCGGGACTGACCTTGATTTCTTTGCTCGGCCAAAATCAGTCGCAAGCGATTCAACTCGCCGCCGTCGATGCGCTCGGCCATTTGTCCGACGCCGCCGTGGCCAAAGAGTTGAGCGACCGCTTTGGTTCGATGACTCCGCGAGTGCGCAGCGCCGCCCTCACCGTTTTATTGGCGCGCCCGGAGCGCGTGGCCATTTTGTTGAATGCTGTTGAAAAAGGATCGATTCGCCCGGGCGATTTGACTTCGCCACAAATAAAGTTTTTGAAAAATCATCGCGATGATGGACTGCGCGCACGGGCGCAAAAGTTGTTGGCTGCGGTCGCGGTGGCGCGTCGCGACGATGTGGTAAAAAGTTTTCAACCAGCGCTGGCTCTGGCGGGGAACCCTGCTCGCGGAAAAAAAATTTACACGGAACGCTGCGCCTCTTGTCATCGCTATGACGGAATGGGGTTCGCGCTCGGCCCCGATATGGTGACGGTGAAAAACAGCGGGAAAGAAAAAATGCTCGTCAATATTCTCGACCCCAATCGCGAAGTCGCGCCGAATTACAAAGCGTTCGAGGTCGAGACAAGGGATGGCGAAAGTTCCATCGGCTTGGTCGCCAACGAAACGCCGACGAGCGTCACGTTGCTCCAGGCTTTCGGAAAACAAAATGTCATCCTCCGCTCGCAAATCAAAAAACTTCAGAGCCAGGATCAATCGCTCATGCCCGAAGGTTTGGAGGCCGGACTCAAGCCGCAAGACCTCGCCGATTTGCTCGACTACATTTCCAAATAAAGTAGGGCAGCGCTTCCAGCCTGCCTGTTTCTACAATAAAGTCCGCGCAAAAAATAACGAGAGGCAGGCTGGAAGCACTGCCCTACTTCAATGGCTCTGGTAATTTTTGAAGATGAACATTTGCTGGTGATCGACAAGCCCGCCGGAATCAACACGCACTCGCCCAGTCCATTCGCAGGAGAAGGAATTTATGAATGGTTGAAAAATCGCGAACCGCGCTGGGCCAATCTCGCCATCATTCATCGCCTCGACAAAGAAACCTCCGGCGTCATGGTTTTTGGAAAAACCACTTTGGCCAATCGCTCTCTGACAAAACAGTTTTCAGACAGAACCGTTCACAAGAAATATATTTTGGCGACGGACCGCGCGGTCAAATTCAACGAGTTGAAAGCGGAATCCGTTCTGGTCAGGGCAGGAGAGAAATATATCAGTCGTCCAGATCATGCGGGGGGCGAGCGCGCTGAAACTGTTTTTCGAAAACTAAAATCGAGCGACGGCTCCAAAAATATTTTTGTTGAAGCCGAACCGATCACGGGCAAGACCCATCAAATCCGGGCGCACGCCGCCGCCCATGGGTTCCCAATTCTGGGGGATGCGCTTTACGGAGGAACGGCCGCGCCGCAAGTATTTCTTCACGCGTCGGAACTTTCTTTCGAGCATCCCGCGACCGGGAAAGTGATAGCGTTTTCCCGCCCGCCAAATTTCGAAGAGGAGTCGCGGCTCGCTCTGCGTGCCACACTGATCGAACCCGATTTAATCGTAGCCGCCGACGTGAGGAGGCGGATTCGTAGTTTGACAGGCGAAATCCGCCTCCTCACGTCGGCGGCTACGATTTCTAAAACTAATGCGTATCGGCTCATTCACGGCGCGGCGGACGGCTGGCCGGGTTGGTACGTCGAGCGACTGGGGGATTTTTTGCTCTCACAATCGGAGTCGCCGCAGTCAGTAGTGTCATCGTCGCAAGAGCGGCGGGGGACCGCCGCCCACCCAGAACCGGGCGCGGCGTTCGATGGCGCTCGAATGGCGCGAAGCGTCTTGGAGTGCGGCGGTCCTCCGCCGCTTTGTGCGGAATTACACCCGGCACAGCACGAAATTTTGGAGAAGCTATTGCGAAAATTTTCATTGCGCGGCGCGCATCACAAAATTCTCAAGCGCCGGGTCGGGCAAATATCATCGAGGGACGCTTCGCCTCAATTTGTTTTAGGTGAAGTCGCGCCTGACCCATTTCTGATTTCCGAAAATGGAATTCAATTCGCGCTCAGTTTTAACGAAGGCTATTCGGTCGGTCTCTTTCTCGATCAACGCGAAAATCGTCGTCGCTTTTTGACCCACTACATCGCACCCAACTTTTCGGTAGCGGCGGCCTGTGACCGCCGTGGCACAGCGGAAAATCAGCGGCGGTCACAGACCGCCGCTACAAGCGAGGGTGCAATCGAAGTTCTTAACGCGTTTTCCTACACCTGTGGCTTTTCCGTTTGCGCGGCGAAAGCGGGCGCAACGGTGACAAGTCTCGATCTTTCAAAAAAATATTTGGAATGGGGCAAGCGCAATTTTGTTCTGAATGAAATCGATCCCGCCCGACACGAATTTATTTTCGGCGACGCTTTCGATTGGATGAAACGCCTGGCAAAAAAGCAGAGGCAATTCGACGTGATCATTTTGGATCCACCGACTTTTTCGCAGTCAAAGGAGCAGGGGACATTTCGAGTGGAGAAAGATTTTGGCAAACTGGTTTCTGTGGCGCTGCCGTTGTTGAAAAGCGGTGGAATTTTGTTCGCCTCGACCAACGCCGCGAATTGGAAGCCGGAGGATTTTTTGGAAACGATTTACAACGCAACGAATCGTGCAAAACGAAAAATTCTCCAACAACATTACGTTCCTCAGCCGCCGGATTTTCCCATTTCCCGCGAGGAACCCGGTTACCTGAAAACGGTCTGGCTGAAAATTTCGTGACGGATAAAGGGTCGCACTTATTCGCGATTGGAAGCCTGATCTGCACGTCCCACCTTTTGTTGCATATGCAACAAAACTTCGTCACCGACCGCGCTGATTCATGGAGCGCGAAATCAAGCTGGACTCGGATTTTGTCCGTGAATTTCGGACGATAAAAAAGACGAGAATCCCCGCGAGCAGAAGCAACCCAAGGCCCGCGATGAAAAATTTACGCGGGCTGGAAAGCTGGGCGGATCCTATCACAACCGGCGCAACCGGTGCCGTTGATGTTTGGTTTATTTCAGTTGGAGTCGGTTCGAGCGTCGCGGTGTTCGTGCTCGACGTCGGCGGGATTCCATAGCCCGGCCTTGGTAAATTTTTCACGACTGAAAGGACGTGCTGGGTCTCGGGTGGAAATTGTCCCGGATTACTCGAGAGGGTGAGGGAAGGCTGCGTTAAAATCGGCGCTGAAGTCTTTGACGCGGTGATCAATGGCGCGTCTTGACGAATTGGCGCTGGCGCGGAAAGGATGTTTGTCGTCTCGATTATTTTATCTTCATTTGTTTTTTCGACGGCCGCTTGTGCCGTGGGATTGGTGGTGATGGTCGCATTGGTCACGGACGATTTCGTCACCACCGGCTTGGTCATAATGATATTTTCTTTGGCGTAACGTTTGGGCGCGACCGCGTTTGTTGCCACTTTTGGCGAATTAGTTTTCTGAGCGCTGGTTTTCGTATCGGCCACATTGACCACCGGCGGCAAAGGCGGGTTCGGAATTTGCAGCGGCCCACGGGAAGAATTGACGGAATAAGCCGCCCATTTTCCATTTCGGGCGACGAGAATTGTCACGAACGGCGTTTTCGCGTTCCGAAATTCGCGAGCGTAGAGCGGATAAATCGCGTTGATTTCTTCATCGAAAGGCGTGCCACGAATCGGCTGGTCGCCACTGGAAATTAAAATCACGGTCAGCGCGCGCGAAGCTGTCACCAGTGGTTCGAGCGGCGACAACACAACCCGCAAATCTCCTTTCTTTTCCAGGCGGACCTTCGTTAAGAAATCGGATACACCCGCCGCCAGATTTTTATTTTCGTCGGCCGACCATCGCTGCATCTGAAACGTTGCGTTGAGCCTTTCATTGAAGACCCATAACCCAAATGTATCGCCGGGACGCACCTGACCTTGCACGCCCGACTCAATCAGCGACGCCACGGTTTCTTTTGTTGCTTTGGAAAAGCGGGTCATTGCGGACGACGTTTCCACGACAAATAAAAAACGATTCTCGGCGCGCGGCGAAATCGCTTCGTCCGCCGTGACTGGCTCGAGTCTTCCAATGAGCAAAAGCAACAGGAGAAATTTTTTCATGAGGATTGATGTTTAAATTTATTCCGCTCGCGACGGTTATATTTTTTTATGTCTTGCGCCTGTTCGTTCAGGGTGCTTTCAACCGTCCGAATAAAACTCAAACAACTCGACGCCATCCCGCCTAGCGCGATGACCGTGTCCCGTTCGGCAAAGTCATCCGTCACCGCCAGCACTTCACCGAGAGAACTCATGCGATGCGTCACGCGCTCGATGATGTCATCCGCCGTCTGTCCCGCGCGTGAATAAAGAATGTCCATTTCCGGGGTGGACAGCGCGCCCGGCGTTCCATGCGGCGCGCCTCCTCCGTCGAACACGACGGTGATCGGGGTGCCAATCGCATCGCGATAAAGCGTGAGCAGAGAAATCAACTCATCGCGCGCCGCCGCGGAGTGTCGTGGTTTGCCCGGCGCCAGTTCCGGCCAACTATGCAGCAAGCTGTAGCCGTCCACCAGTATTCGCATCAACGCCATGAATTGACTCTGGCAGAACCGCTAAATTTTTACAGCGCTTTCGCAATTGAGTTTGAGCGTAACTTTGCCCATGTTTCCAAGTCCGAAAAGTCGTAGCGCAGGTTTTTACCCTGCTGTATCGCGGGTTTGCAACCCGCTAAAAATTCCAAGGCCCTGCCGGTGGCAAACCGGCGATACGGCAGCGCTTGCAAAGCTGCGCTACGTCGAGTGCCAGATCAGGATTAAAAATTAGAAACGCGAAATCAAAATGCTTTATCCTTTTACCTTCCAACCCATTTTCAAGGAGCGGATTTGGGGCGGGCGAAATCTGGAGAGGCTTTATCAAAAAAATTTGCCGCCGAAAATTCCCATCGGCGAATCCTGGGAGATTTCAGATCGGCCCGGTGATGAAAGCGTGATCGCCAATGGGCCGCTTGCTGGAAAATCGATTCGTTGGCTCATGGAAAATCATCGAGCGGAATTGCTTGGCGCTGCGAAGCCGGCGGCATCAGGACGTTTTCCACTGCTGATTAAAATTCTCGACGCGCAGGAAAAACTTTCGCTGCAAGTCCATCCGCCCGCCGCCAAAGCCGCGCAACTCGGCGGCGAGCCAAAAACTGAAATGTGGTACGTGTCCCATGCGGCCGCTGAGGCTGATTTGTTTGTCGGATTAAAACACGGAACGACTCGTGATGAGTTTGAAAAGCGGATTCAGGAGGAAACCGTCGCCGAATGTTTTCATCGTATCGCCGTAAAAAAAGGAGACGTGATGTTTCTTCCGAGCGGACGCGTCCACGCGCTCGGCGCTGGTAATGTTATTTTCGAAATCCAACAAAACTCCGACACCACTTATCGCGTCTTCGATTGGAACCGCGCCGATGCGCAAGGGCGACCGCGCGAACTGCACATCGATCAATCTCTGGCCAGCATCGATTTCAGCGACATCGAGCCAAGTTTAGTTTTCGCCAAAGTCGTCGAACAAAATGGAATGAAATGCCGCGAATTAGTGCGGGATTCTTTATTCGCCGTGAATTTTATTGAGATGGGTCCGAGCAAGATTTTCCAAATGCCACCGCGCAAGATGCAAATCATCGGCGTGCTCGAAGGCACATTGTCAATTCAGCACCAGCAAACCAGGCTCACATTGCGGGCGGGACAATTTTGTTTGGTACCGGCCAGTTTGGAAAACGTTAGCGTGCTGGGAGAAAACGCCTGTTCATTTTTGCGCGTTGAAGCGGACTGACGCGAAGAAGCGCGGACTCCAGTCCGCTTCCCCTCCACACAGCGGTTAGTCTGCGGCGATGGCGAGTCGCGTTCGAGTCGAAGCGGAATAAATTCCGCGCTCCGACCCTTTGCGGATGCTGTATCCATGTTGTGGCCGACGATTTTCCAATCTTGTTTTTGGCGAATCGCTGCGTGATGTTTGGCGCGATGAAATCGTTTTTCCAACGTTGGTTGATCAACACGCTGGCCGTGTTAGTCGCCACCTACGTTGTTCCAGGAATCAGTTACGATAAACCAGTTGACCTGGTGGTAGCGGCGCTGGTTCTCGGAATTCTCAACGCGATTTTGCGTCCGTTGCTTCTGCTGCTTTCTTTGCCGCTGCTGATTTTTACGCTCGGACTTTTTATGTTCGTCATCAATGCCTTTTTGCTTTTGCTCGTCAGCAAACTTTTGGGCGAATCACATTTTCAGGTGGCGGGATTCGGCCCCGCTTTTTTCGGCGCGCTCGTCATCAGCATTGTCTCATTGGTCTTGAATTCGCTGACGGGGACGGGCGACTCGCGCGTTTCCGTGCGGCGCGGAAAATCTCCGCCACCAACTCCGCCACGAGATGACGGCGGTGGTCCAGTGATTGATGTGTAGGACTGTTCCGGGGGTAGCATCTGCCTCTGGCGGGTGCGTCTGTTTTTTTTCCGGGTGGCTTGGAACATTCCAACGTCTGTGGATTGGAAATCATCGCGGCCAAGGCGTTGCTTCAATGATTAAATCTTTCGCTGCCGAAAAAATTCCGCTAGGTAAAACGTCGATGCTTGCCAGAGATTTGCCGGATGACCCGCCCAAATGGATTTCAATCTCTGTCGGAAAATTCGTGTGGCGAATCCATCCGGAGTTCAACAATCTGAAATTCCTCCACTGTCTGGAATCAGAAAATTTGCGCCTGGCGGAACCGATCCGATTAGACAACCGACCGCGAAACACTTTCGTTGCACGACTCAATTTGCCGCAGTGCCATTCAGTCCCCCTGATCGTCAAACGCTACCGATCCCTAAATTTTTTGCATTCCCTGAAGGAGAGATTACGCAGCGCCGCCGCTTTTTCTGCATTTGAAAAAGCATTCATTTTACTCGCCAGAAATATTCCAACCGCGACGCCTATTGCTGCGAGCAAACGTTGGTCTCACGGCCGAGTTGAATCTTATCTCGTGACCGAAGAAGTCCCGAACGCCCGCTCGTTACGCGAGTTTCGTGGTGGAAAATTTACCGCGCGCGAAAACCGAATCGTCGTCCGCCGCCTTGCCGACGTCATCGCGCGTTTGCACAACGAGGGTCTTTCCCATACCGACCCGACGCTTTCCAATTTTTTCGTTCAGGAAGATGTGACCCAAATGTTTCGAATCGTGTTGATCGATTTGGATGGCCTTCGTTGGCGTCGAAAATTTTCCATAGAAAAAATTGTCCGCGATTTTGTCCCGCTGTTCCGACGCATCCCCATGTCGGCGCGAGAAAAACTTTGGTTCGTCGCGCAATATTGCCGGATCCAAAAAGAAACAGTACGGCCCCGCGTTCTACTCTCCCTCCTGACAAAAAAATTTGCCGCTCCTCCCAGGAGATCGAGTGCTACCTGGTTTTTAAAATCCGGAAAGATTCGCTGGCAAATTCGACCAGGCGCACTGCACCAAAAGATTTTAACGGTGATCAAAGATCCGGAATCGTTCCTGAAAAATCCAGCGCTCTATTTCAAAAACTCCCGTGTTGTCACCGTCACCCGCGTCCCCGCCGTCGGCGATGAACCCGCTCTGGTCCTTCGCCGTTTGAATTACTCCAAGTCCCACCACCGAGTGCGGGACAGCTTTCGATCCTCCCGCGCCACCCGTGCTTTGCGCCGCGGGTTGATGTTGGAACAACAGGGAATCTCCACTCCACGCGCCTTTGCTGCGGGAGACGCGCGACATTTTCGCTGGCCGCAGACGGCCTATTTAATCACAGAACAAATCCCAAATGCGCAAACGCTGGCCGGATTTCTATCCGGTCATTCGCCTCCCATTTCGTTGATCGTTCCACTCGCGGATTTGCTGGCGCGGATGCACGACCAAGGCTTTTCTCATCGCGATTTGAAACCAACGAACATTCTGCTCGACGGCAACTTGAAGCCGTTTTTGATCGATCTCGATGGCTTGGGCAGATTCCGACGGGTAAACCAAAACCGCGCCGCTGATGATCTCGCCCGGCTTGCCCGAGGGATTTCGGTGCATCAAAAAAAATTAGGTTCTGCGCCATGGCGTTTTTTGAAACGATATTGCCAGCAACGCGAGCAGCCCGTTTCCGTTCGTGAGTTAGCGAATCAGATTTCGGAAAAATTGCGGAGCGAGCGATGAATTTCTCCAGCCAACTCAGTTCGAAAGCAGAATCAGTGGAGGAGTCTTCCTGGGTACGCTTGCCGGGAAAAAACATCGCGTTTCTCCAAAAAAAATGGATCGAGCTTTTTCGCCAGTCGAAATTGGAGACGGCGGATGATTTTTTTTCTGTGGTGGGCGAGCCGCTCTCCAAACCGGGATTGGGCAACCGCTATCGCGCCCGTCTCTCGCTCTCACAGCAACATTTTTATTTGAAACGTTACGAAGGTGAAACGCTCAGCGCCCTGTTGAGTCGTTGGTGGGAAGACGCAAAACGAACCAGTCCCGCCGAACGCGAAGTGAATGTCGCGCTAGCCTTAAGTCGGGAAGGCATTGCCGCCAGCGCGCCGGTCGCACACGGCCGTTCTGGGAATCGGGTAACAACCCAAAAAAGTTTTGTGGTCACGGCGGCGGTTCCTGGAGACTCACTGGAAAATTTCTTTCGCGGGAAAAAACAAATTCCGCTGAGCGAGAAACTAAAAATTCTCCAGGCCGTTGCGACCTTCGCCCGCAAGTTCCACGATCACGGCTGGCGGCATCGCGATTTTTATCTTTGCCACATTTTTATTTCCAACGTGGACAGGGTCCCGCCACTGACCTTGATCGATTTGGCCCGTGTCTTTCGGCCACGCTGGAGAAAAGAACGCTGGCGGATCAAGGATTTGGCGCAGTTGAATTATTCCGCCTCCTCAGAAATATTTTCCCGCGCCGACCGATTGCGTTTTGTCCGACACTATTTCGGCTGCGACAAATTGAACGAGTCACAAAAAATTCTCGTGCGAAAAATTATAAAAAAGACTCAGGCCATTTCGCGGCATGATCGAAAGGTCGGGTCGCAATGAAAGTCGCATTTTTAATCGAGCGGCTGGAGTCGAGCAGAGGTGGGATGGAAACTTCGGCAACGGAATTCCTCGACGACATGGTGTTGCTCGGCCCGGAAATGCAGGTGGTGACCCAAACTGTTTCGCCCAAGTTTTCCAGCGCGCCCGTCCATCAATTGGGAATTCACGGTGTCGGGCGGACCGCGCGATACAAAAATTTTGTGGAAGACGCGGAAAAATTTTTACGTCTGCAAAAATGGGATGTCGTTCATGCCGTGACCCCGTGCCTCGATTGCAATTTGTATCAGCCGCGCAGCGGAATCACTCGCCAGGCCTTGCATCAAACCGTGGCCGCGAGAAGAAATTGGGTCACGCGCTCCCTCCGGAAAATCGGCGCCGCCCTGAATTCCAAACAGCGGCTTCTCCAAAAATTAGAGCATCAACTTCTCTCGCGCGAAAATCCGCCGATGGTCGCGGCGCTCAGCCATTTTATGCGACGCCAACTGGAGGAGTCCTATCAATTGCCCCGCGAAAAACTTCGAGACGTTTTCAATGGCGTCACCATCGCTTTGCCCACTCCGACCGAGCGGCAAATCATTCGCGAAAAAATTCGGTTGGAATCCGGCTTGAGCCAAAGCGATTCGGTGGCGCTTTTTGCCGGACACAATTTTCGGAGGAAAGGTTTGTCCAAACTTTTGGAGGCGCTGGCCAAACCGCCTGCGGAAAACTGGCATCTGCTGGTGGCCGGAAAAGATTCCCCGGCTGGCTACCAAAAACTGGCGCGTCGGTTGGGCATTGAAAGTCGTGTTCAATTTCTGGGGCCGCGCTCAGACGTGTGGCAACTTTATCTGGCCGCGGATGTTTGCGTGTTGCCGACTTATTACGACCCGTGTTCGCGGACGGTGCTTGAAGCAATGTCGCTCGGCGTCCCTGCGGTCACGACGGCTTTCGATGGTTCGGCGGAATGTATCACGCCGGGCGAGAACGGGTTTGTGCTCGAATCACCCGAGGAGGTGGAAGAACTGGCGGCTCATCTGGGCACGCTGACGGATCGCGCACTGCAAATCAAAATGTCGGAGAAAGCTCTGGCGCTCCGGGAAAAACTTTCGATGCGTCGTCACGCCCAGGAAATTTTCGGCCTCTATCAGACGATTCTTGGAACCGGGTAGGCATACGCCCGGAGTGCGGAATTTATTCCGCTCCAACTCAATCGCTACCGGCAGGACTCATTTCAAAACTGAACAATCCCGGTCTAAGGAATTTCCGGGTCTCGACGCAGAAACAGATAGCCACTTTGGTCGGTTCCTAAAAACCATCCGCCAATAAATGATTTTTCCGCCGGCAATTGAATGACCACTCCTTTTAAAGTGCGCGGCGTCGCTCCAAAATTTGCATGTTTGAAACTTCCTGCGACAAGCCCGGTGGCCGGAGTCAAAGTTACAACCACGGTATTGCTGTTGCTCAATATCGAGACTTTGTTGTTCGCAACGGTCACTGGATTGCTGATAGTGGCGGGAAGATTTCCGCCATCAATCAGCGCCACGCCGTTGCTCCAACCAAGAATATTGGTTTGCAGCGGGGGCGCGATGTATCTCGCGCCGCGCAACATTTTTTCCTGATTGAAACCCGCTCGATAAAATTTGTCGGCAGCGGTGTTCGCGGGTGCTTTGATCCAGCGAATGTGCGAGCCGGAAACATGATACGGTTGCGGATTGGTCGTGAAATTTGCCCAGCCCAGCAGCAAGCCGCGTCCTCCTTGCAACGACACGTACAACGGCCAGTCGCCGGAACTCGACAGGCTCGTGCTCTGGGAAATGGGCGTGCCATCTGCCAGAGATCCTGCCAGAGTCAGCGTCCCGACGTTGTTCACGCCGATGGTTCCCGCGCCGTGTCCCGCCGGTGCGTTCGTGTCCTCCACCGCGCCGCCTGGAATAACAAACGTATGCTTGGCGAGGAAAGTGGCGTTGCCAACGGCGAGATCAGCCAACAATTGCGCAGTGAAAGAATTGTCGCTCGACTGAATTGCTCCAACAAGGGTCTTGGTGCCGTTTTGAAAATCGAGTTGCAGATCGATGATGAGATCAGGAATAGGGCGGGGACGCACGATGGTGAAATGCGCGGAACCCGTGAGACTGAATTGCACGCGACTGAAAGGCAGGGTCGCCCCGCCGATCAGCACTTTGCCGTCGCAGATTCCACGATCCGACAACTTGCCTGTAAAAAATCCCGCGTTGCTGGAAGTCACGGAGTCCGTCGTGATTTCAGAACGAACAGCGCTGGAGTTGCCGGGAAAAAACAGACCATTGTAAACGCCCATCAACGGCAGGAATGGATTGGGAATGAACTTCGCGTGCAAAGACAAGTTGGTGGCCATCAAGAAACTGAGCACGGGATTCGTGCTGGTAATATCGCCCTCCCAGCCCGCGAACAAAAAAGTATTACTGGCCGTCGCGGTTGCCTTGTAGCGTTTGCCCAGTTCGAGAAGTTGTTGATTACTGACGCCGGTAACTTTCCCTCCCGCATCGACCAACAGATCCAAATTATCGGTCAGCACATAAATCATTTTCACCTGGCCGGTGATAGAGTGGTTTCCCTCCAGATCGATGCTCTGCGCTTTAATAATGTTGGTGCCGGGAGCCAGTGAAATTTCTTTCTCCCAATTCCCGTTCGCGAATTGCGCCGCCCCCAAGTCAACTTCGTTGACCCACAGCGAAACGCTTTGGATGCCGAAATTATCCGCCGCCTTACCCCGCACGATAAACACTTCGTTGCTCCATCGTTGATTGGCCTTCGGCATCGTAATGGATACCGTCGGAAGGGCAGTGTCAGTTTCGCCGGAGAGCGTGACGGAATTGAGATTAAATTCCTGAGCATCGTCGCCGCTTCCTACTGTCTTATGTGTCACGCTGCTGGTGCCTTTGTAATAAACGTTGCGCGTTGTTTGGAACAACTCTCCGATCTGAATGTGCGCTTGGATTTGACCGCTCGGTGGATTCGTATCACCCGCATGGCCTTCCGCCGCGAACGAATCGCCATCCAAATCGGAAGACTGTGCGGATATGGTGAGAACATCGCCGTTTCTGGAAAAGGTGATTGTTCCCACTCGGCGATCTCCGATGGTTTGATAAAAGATAGCACTATTCGAAGGAGACTTCGGATCTCTTTCGTCCCCTGTAGCGCTGAAATCGACGCCTCCCACCGTAAATGAGAATTTACTATTTATCAGCTCCTCACGAGTCACGTCCTTGAAGCCAGGGAAGGTAATGCTGGCGTTAAATGTTCCGCTGATCGTGGTGACAGGTTCATAAACGAAACCGGTATCCGGGTCGCCCGACCTCACTAACTTGTCTGTTAATTTTTCCGTGAAACGGATAGAGTCAACCGCAAATAATTGCGCGCTGATAAAAACTGACGCCAAACAGACAACGTATTTTTTCATAAGAATTCCCTTTTAGTGGATTACTGACTGACGGGCGAAACTGACGATTGTCAGAATATTGTCAAACTTTTTTTAGAGCAGAACAAAGATGCGCAAAGTATCCCCCGCGACAAATGGAACGAAAAAATTTCGATGACTTCCGTCAATTAAGTGAAGTCGATTCTCCATCGAACTTTTCCGCAATTTCATTTTTGCGCGCCGCGCGTTGCTCGGAAAAAAAAGTGCGAAGGAGCGAGCCGCATTCCGCTTCGCGCACGCCACGGGTGATTTGGCATTGATGATTCAGCGTCGGAAATTGCAGAAGATTTAAAGCGCTCCCTGCCGCGCCCGCTTTCAGGTCACTCGCCCCAAAAACCACTCGCGTCATCCGCACATGGATGAGGGCGCCCGCGCACATCGGGCACGGCTCTTTCGTGGAGTAAAGCGTGCAACCGGTCAGCCGCCAATCGCCTACCACTTCTTCGGCCTGAGTGAGCGCGAGCATTTCGGCGTGGGCGGTCGCGTCCTTCAAAGTTTCCACTTGATTAAAAGAGCGGGCGATGATGCGGCCTTCACGAACGACGATTGCGCCGATAGGAACTTCTTTGGCGTGATAAGCGCGTTGAGCCTGGCGCAATGCTTCGCCCATAAAATAATTGTCACTCTGCAAATCGATGATCGGTTCGTCCATGCGGCGAGGCTAACAATCAGGGAAAATTTGCCAATGGGATTTCATTTGTGTTGTCGGGAGCGCGGCTATGGAAAGGAGCGCGGACGTTCTCGTCCGCGCGAATCGGAAGCGCGAAAACGCTAACGTTTTTTTCGGTGTTGAAACACGCGGACGAGAACGTCCGCGCTCCTAATTGTTTGGGCAACACGCGCGGAAGATGCGCCCCTCTGTAGCCTGAAATAATAAATTGTTCGCGCGAAAGATTTATGCGCGAATGGCACTATGAATTTTCGGGATAAAATTCTGTCCTCTGCCGCGTTGAAAGTTTGGCGTGATGAATTGCGGGCGTCCAAAAAAAAACTGGTCGTGACCAATGGCTGCTTTGACCTCTTGCACGCGGGCCACGTGACTTATCTCGAAGCGGCGCGAAAACTTGGCGACGCTTTGCTCGTGGGAGTCAACGGCGACGCTGGCGTGCGTCAACTCAAAGGCGAGGGCCGTCCGATCAACCATGAAACTGACCGCGCGACGGTCCTATCCGCATTGGAAATGGTGAGCGCGGTGCAAATTTTTTCCGAAAAAACCGCAAGCCAGTTTTTGAAAAATGTCGCGCCCGACATTTACGTCAAAGGCGGCGACTACGAACTGGAAACATTGGACAAAGAAGAGCGGAAAATTTTGGAGGAAATGGGCGCGAAAATTTTTATTCTTCCGATTGTTCCGGGGCGATCCACAACTTCCATTCTCGAAAAAATTTCGCGCCTTTGATTATTGCAGCGGCATTCCTTGACCGCTGTTTTCGGAGCGCGGAATTTATTTCGCTTCGACTGACGACAACCTGCGGTCATTGAGCGCCAAGCGACTAATCAGCACGAAGCGGAATGAATTCCGCGCTCCTCAAAAAGTTATTTCCGGCTGGTTCCGACGATGGCGGCCTCTTGATACAGATCGCGATTGCTCCCTTGGAATTCCGCTTTCAATCGCACTTTGAACTGCGACAAATCGATCAACTCCCAACTCAAAAATTTCCACTCGCCGCTTTTTCGCCCGTCGTGCTCGAAGCCCACAATCAGATGACAAGCGTCATCGAGAATCTTGTTCGTGTCGGTTTTTGGCTCGAAATAAAAAGTGCGGAAGCTGCTGGAACGGCTCCCTTGCGCGTAAAGTTTCGGATCAATGTAAACGATGCGCCCGGTCTTTTTATCGACCAGCCGCAAATCAGGATACCCGGATCGCTGCACCTTGCCCGAAGCCAGACGCGGAATGTCGCAGGAAAAACCGGGCGTCCCATTTAGCACTTGTTTGATTTCATTTTCAAAATGACTGCTCACTTCGTTAATGCGTTTTTGTTTTTGCGCGACGCTGTTCGTGGCATTCATTCGCGTCATTACTTCGTCCATCGCCGCGCCAATTTTGGCGAGCAGTTCGCGGTCAGCTTCGTTGGTGAGATCAAACGATAAAATCTTTTTCCCGGTGGTGGCTTTGACGACATCTGCGAAGGGAATTCCTTTGAGTTCACCGTCGGCTTGAGCGACCGCCACGATTACTTTTGCCGCGTCCGCCTTGTTCGTGTCGGCGGCGAAGGAACCCCGCGTCAACAGTGACGAGAGCGCGACGGAAATAAAAATTAGTGATTTCACTCTGAACAAAATAGAACGGTTGCCGAAATAAATTCCAGATAGGAGCGCTGATTTTCCCATCGTCCCGACGCCAAATTCTCCGTCACGAGCCGGACCGGAGTTCGGCGTTCCATCCGCACGAGGTCTTTTCAGAAAACTATTCTGGGCAAAGAGAATATCAGTGGGATAGGCCACACGCACAGGCTTTCCGGGTCTCCGTCGGCGCGTTTTCTTTCTGATTGGGTTCGTAATTTAGATACGGTCCAAGCCAGCGTTCCACTTCCTGAACCGTCATTCCTTTGCGCAAATGATAATCGAGAATCTGGTCGCGTCCGAGTTTGCCCACCGCGAAATATTTTGATTCGGGATGCGCGAAATAAAGCCCACTTACGCTGCTGCCCGGCCACATGGCAAAGTTTTCCGTGATTTGAATGCCGGCATTTTTGTCCGGCTGAAGAAGCTCCCACAGAATTTTTTTCTCGGTGTGATCGGGGCAGGCGGGATAACCGGCTGCCGGACGAATGCCGCGATATTTTTCTTCGAGCAACTCTTCGACTTTAAAATTTTCGTTTTTGCCAAAACCCCATTCTTGGCGAACCCGTTGGTGCAAATATTCGGCGAAGGCCTCGGCCAGGCGATCAGCGAGCGCCTCAGCCATGATCGCGTTGTAGTCGTCGTGATCTGCTTTGAATTTTTCTGTCAGTTCCTTCAGTCCGTGGCCGCTCGTAACGGCAAACGCGCCGAGATAATCTGAAAGTAGGGTGGGCGTCTCGCCTGCCCCTCCCTGGACAGGCGAGACGTCTGTTCTACTTTTCGGCGCGACGAAATCGGCAAGACAATAATTGGATTGTCCTTTTGGCTTTTCAATTTGTTGGCGCAGGAAATGGAAAGTCGTCAGCGCTTTCGTCCGCGATTCTTCGCCGTAAAGTTCCACGTCGTCTCCGACGCGATTGGCTGGAAAAAATCCATACACGCCGCGCGGTTGCAAAAGTTTTTTCTCAACGATTTGATCCAGGAGTTTTTGCGCATCGGCAAAAAGTTTGCGCGCTTCTTCGCCGTATTTTTCATGCTGCAAAATTGCCGGATAACGTCCCCGCAATTCCCACGTGTGAAAAAATGGCGACCAATCAATGAACTCGCGAAGTGCGCTTAACGAAACATCGGTCAGCGCTCGCACACCGACGAATTCTGGTCGCGGCAAATTGTCGTATTTTAATTGAGGCGCATTCGCTCGGGCGCCCTCGAGGTTTAGAAGTTTTGTTTTTTGTCCGGCGTGTTGCGAGCGGAGCCGATCATATTCATTTCGGATCGTTGCGATGAAAGCGGGTTTTTGCTCTCCGCTGATCAAGCTTCCCACAATCGGCACGGCGCGCGAGGCATCGAGCACATGCACCACTGCCTCGGAATATCCCGGCGCAATTTTCACGGCGGTGTGAGCTTTGCTTGTCGTCGCGCCGCCAATGAGCAATGGAATTTTAAAACCTTGCCGCTCCATTTCTTTGGCGACGTGCGCCATCTCGTCCAGCGAGGGCGTGATCAATCCGCTCAAGCCGATGATGTCCACATTCAGTTCGCGCGCGGTCTGGAGAATTTTTTCGCACGGAACCATCACGCCGAGATCTATGACTTCGTAGTTATTACAAGCGAGCACGACACCTACAATATTTTTGCCGATGTCATGCACGTCGCCTTTGACGGTGGCAAGGAGGATGCGTCCGGCTTTGTCGCTTTCGATTAGCGGGAGGTCGCGGCCAGTTTCTCCTGCTGCTCCTGCTCTTCCTTCAGCTTGCGAGCTAATCCCGCTCGTCGGAGAACCAACAACGTCGCTTCGTTGAGCTGGTGAATCCGTTCCTCGATGCTCGGTCGTTTGGAAGAATCCGTATCGAATTTCCTCGGAATTGAAGTCTGGATCGTCGCTGTTTTCATGGAGATAATTTTCTGCTACTGTGCGCCCGGTTTCAAGGAGAATTTTAGTGGACTTGTGCAGGTGTTTACGAAGCCACTCCAAGTTCTGCAATTTAGGATTGGCAAAGTCCGTATTGTCGAAGACAAAAAGTTCAAACCTTCCTTTGTTCGACGGCTTATTTTGGTCGAGCGAGAGGACATTTCTCGCCGATCGAAAATGCCCTCCGACCGCGCGGGACAATGGAACGATACGGCCGGTTTCCTTCGCGGCTCGGCGCAGGATATTGACCACCGCTTTGTCCCACGGGCAATAAACGAACCGGATATGAGCCACATGGCCCCTTTCGAGCGCAGCTTTGATATGCTGGCGGCTTCGCACTTCATCCTGCAATGTGC
Organism: Verrucomicrobiota bacterium; assembly: GCA_038214755.1. Taxonomy (GTDB): domain Bacteria; phylum Verrucomicrobiota; class Verrucomicrobiia; order Limisphaerales; family CANJXF01; genus CANJXF01. The sequence goes on along the minus strand of JBBQRQ010000029.1, from coordinate 4,968 downwards.
CATCCATCAAAATATTGGCGGCGCGCTCAACCTCCGCCTGCCGGGTCGCGGTGGTCTTGCCGCTGCCCTGCCCTCCCGCGTTGAATGCAATCAAACTTTCTGGCGGCAATTGTTCAATCCTCCTTTGATACAGCCAGTCGATAAATCCCCCGGCAGGACCAAGAGTCGCCACGCTCCATCGCTGGCGGCTTTCGCGGCTGGCCGCGTAATCCGGGCTAAGTTCCTGCGCGTTGTTGCGGTCAAACACGTTGGCAAATTCAGCCTCGTAACGTCTGGCCGCCCCTTCGAGATCGGCGGCCAATTCGGCGGCGAATTTTTGTTCCATCAGACGTTCTTTCTCGGTCAGTTCGGGGTGAGGTGTGTAAGTGAAACCTTCGATGAGTGTGACCGTTTCCCCGTGCAATTTCCGCGCCAGCAAACGCAACTCGCGAATGCGCCGCGTTCGCGCCTTCTCGGCTTCCATGAACGGAAGAAGATACGCCACGGCCTTTTTCATCACGCGGGCGGACTTGACCACTTGCGGCAAAAACATTTTCCCGGAACCGAATAAATCTCCGACGACATTCATCCCGGCCATGAGCGGCCCTTCGATCACCATCAGCGGGCGCTCGTATTTTTGTCGCGCCTCTTCAATGTCCACCTCGATGAAATCAACCACTCCTTTCACGAGGGCGTGACTGAGACGTTCTTCCACCGAACCGCTGCGCCACTCGTCCGCGACAACTTCCGCCTTGTCTTTTTTCTTCACGGACTCGGCAAATTTCACCAGGCGTTCCGTCGCGTCGGGTTTGCGGTTCAGCAAAACGTCCTCGACCAATTCGAGAAGGTCTTTTGGAATTTCCGCATAAACTTCGAGCATGCCTGCGTTGACGATGCCCATGTCCAATCCGGCCTGAATGGCATGATAAAGAAATGCGCTGTGCATCGCTTCGCGCACGACATTGTTGCCTCGAAACGAAAATGAAATATTGCTGATGCCGCCGCTGACTTTTGCGCGTGGGAGATTTTCTTTGATCCACTTCGTCGCGCGAATGAAATCCACCGCGTAATTGTTGTGTTCATCCATGCCGGTTGCGACGGTGAGAATGTTCGGATCGAAAATAATATCTTCTGGCGGGAACCCGACGCGCTGCGTGAGAATTTCGTAGGCGTGTTGGCACACTTCTATTTTGCGCTCGAATGAATCCGCCTGGCCGCGTTCATCAAATGCCATCACCACGACGGCAGCGCCGTAGCGTCGAACGAGTTTTGCCTGCTCGATAAATTTCGCCTCGCCTTCTTTTAACGAAATCGAATTGACGATGCCTTTGCCTTGAACGCATTTCAGCCCCGCCTCGATTACCGACCATTTCGAGGAATCAACCATGATCGGCACGCGAGAAATGTCCGGCTCACTCGCGATGAGATTCAGAAAATGGGTCATCGCCTTGACGCCATCAAGCATCCCTTCGTCCATGTTCACGTCGATGATTTGCGCGCCGTTGACCACTTGTTGCTTCGCGACCGTAAGCGCTTCCTCATACTTTCCTTCGAGAATCAGTTTGGAGAACTTCGGCGAGCCAGTGACGTTCGTTCGCTCGCCCACGTTCACAAAATTGGTTTGCGGCGTCACGGTGAGCGCGTCCAAGCCGCTGAGCCGTAGAAAAGGTTCCACGATCGGCGGCACGCGCGGCGGCAAATCTCGCACGGCGTCGGCGATCATTTTGATATGTTCCGGCGTCGTGCCACAGCAACCGCCCACTAAATTCAGCCAACCGTTTTTCGCCCAATCTTCCAATTGAGGCGCGAGCGATTCGGGCGTCTCAGGAAAACCTGTCGGCAAAAGTGGATTGGGCAAACCGGCGTTCGGATAACAACTCACCGGAATAGGCGCGATTTTTGAAAGCTCCTCGATGAGCGGCCGCATTTCTTTTGGCCCGAGCGCGCAGTTCATTCCGACGCTCAATAGCGGCACGTGCGAAATGGAATTCCAAAAGGCTTCGACCGTTTGCCCCGTCACGCCACGATTGCTTCCCGCTTGGATGAACGTGACCGACGCCATGATGGGGATTTGGGATTGGCGATTGGCGATTGCCCTTTGGCGATTGCCCTTTGGCGATTGAGCAAGGGATGGTTGGAATGGAACCGTTTCAATTCCGCGCTCCTCAAAAACTTTTTCCACCGCGAAAAACGCGGCCTTCGCATTCAGCGTGTCGAAAATGGTTTCGACCAGAAGAATGTCCGCGCCGCCATCGAGGAGGCCGCGAATTTGTTCTGCATATGCGGTCACTAATTCGTCGTAAGTCGTGCCGCGCGCCGCCGGATTGTTCACGTCCGTCGAGATGGAAGTGGTCTTCGTGGTCGGCCCGATCGCCCCCGCGACGAAACAAATGCGGTCGGGATTTCCTTTCTCAACGGCATCAGCAGCGCGACGCGCGCACTCCGCTCCGGCGCGCGCCAATTCGTAGGCGAGCGACTCCAATCCATAATCCGCGAGCGAAATTGCCTGAGAGTTGAAAGTGTTCGTCTCAACGATATCCGCGCCCGCTTCGAGATATTGCCGATGAATTTCTTCGATGATTTTCGGCTGAGTGAGGTTGAGGAGGTCGTTGTTCCCTTTGAGGTCTTTCCCTTTCCACTCGGCCCAGCGTTCTCCGCGAAAATCTTTTTCCGATAAATTTCGTTGCTGGATCATCGTGCCCATCGCTCCGTCGATGATGATGATCCGTTCGCGCAACAATTTTTCCAGCCGCTCAATTCGATTTGAAGATTTACTCATTCAGTCGCGCCCACTTTGACCTAACGAAACGAATAAATCAAGCTATCCTGATGCGACGATATGTTCGTAGGTCGGGTAGCATCTGCCTCCGGCGGGTGCGAAATCCCTTTCGTTGTTCAGCGTTCGATGTTGGATGTTCGATGTGTCGAAATAAATCACCATCGATCGAAATAAGAAATCTCTTCGCACCCGCCGGAGGCAGATGCTACCCCGAGTCATCTTGCGAAGATTTTATCCAGCCTATCCGAAATATTTTTTAAACCTGCCGCGTCGCTCGCCGCGTTGGGATAAGCCGGTTCCGCAATCGCCCAGCCGTTGTAGCCGATCCCATCCAGCGCTTTCATAATTTTTGGCCAGTTGTTATCGCCCTCCAGATATTGCACATCGAAACCTTTCCACAAACCGGCGCTTTGCATTTTCTGGCGGCTGTATTCTTTCATGTGCAGCTTTTGAATTCGCGAATTGAGAATGGGAATCCACTGTTCCGGCCAGCCGTAACGGAGAACATTGCCGATGTCGAAATGCCATCCGACCGCCGGACTCTTTAATTCATCCACGTAGCGCGCCGCTTCAAGAGGGCTGAGCAAAAAATTGTTCCAGACATTCTCGATGGCGATCTTGACGCCGAGTTCTTCCGCGAGAGGAATCGCTTTGCGAAGCTCCTGCTGCGAGCGGGTGTAAGCGTCCGCGTAGGAAACTTGTTTGTTCACCACCGCGGAAATAAACAACACCGAGGTCGCTCCATATTTTTTGGCGTCCTGCAAAGATTGCCTTAATCCATCGAGTCCCCGTTCGCGCTCCGCCGGATTGGGCGCCGCCAAATTTTCTTTCCAGTGCGTTCCGCAACAAACGCTCGGAATTTTTAGACCTGTTTCGTCGCGAGCTTTTAGAACTTCTTCGACGTTCATGTGGCTCATCGGCTCGACGCCAGCGAAACCCGCGTCTTTGATTGCCTTAAATTTTTCCAGCACCGTACCCGGGATCCCGACGGTGGCGAACATGATCGCTTTCTTCAGGCCGCGTTTTTTTTCCGGAGCTTCGTCTGTGAATCCTGTGGGTGAAAGCGCGGCCAACGCGACCGCAGCGCCGCCCGTCTTCAAAAAGTCACGTCGCGAAAAATTGAGATTCATAAATTAACTCGCCAGAATCTTATCAAGTTGTGCGGAAACTTTTTTCAGAAACGCCTCTGGAGAAATCTTTTCTTTGCAGGGGCCGCAGGCGTCTTCGATGATGCACCAACCTTCGTAGCCAATTTCGTCGAGGGCTTTCATGACGGCGGGCCAATCGTTATCGCCTTCGAGATATTCGACGGCAAAACCTTTGCGCAAACCTTCCTCGTTCATTTTTTTCCGGCTGAATTCTTTGATGTGAAGTTTCTGAATACGTTTGCCCAGGACACGAATCCAGTGTTCCGGCCAGCCGATGCTGATCACGTTGCCGATATCAAAATGCCATCCGACCGCCGGACTTTTAAATTCATCCACGTAGCGCGCGGCTTCGAGCGGGCTGAGCAAAAAGTTGTTCCAAACATTTTCAATCGCCATCACCACACCGAGTTCTTCGGCCAGCGGAACCGCTTTGCGAATCTCCTCCTGCGTGCGTTTGTAATTCTCGGTGTAGGAAACTTTTTCATCAACGCCGCCGGGCACAACGAGAATTGATTTCGCGCCGAAAGCTTTGGCGTCGCGCAAAGCGTGAAGTAATCCATCCAAACCTTTCTGTCTTTCACCCGCCGCTGGATTGGAAAAAAATCGCGTGTGGGTGCCGCAACTGATGCTGGCGACGGCCAATCCCGTTTTGTCGCGCGCTTGCAAAATTTCGTCTCGATCCGAATGGCTGTTTGGCTCGACTCCCTCGAAACCGGCGTCTTTCAACATTTGAAATTTTTCCAGCATGGAAAGATTTTTCCCCTGCGGAAACGTGTTGAGCATGTAGCCTTTTTTCAGCGCGCGCTTTTTGGGGGAAACAACTTCCGCGTTGGTCGCAGTGGAGGAGAGAGCGGCGACTGCGAAAGGGGCGCTGCTCATTTTCAAAAAGTTTGCGGCCTCTTTTGTTTTCATTGGGCGGCGTCGAGGAGCAGGAGCGGGGGGGGGGGGGGGGGGGGGGGGGGGGGGTGTTGTAGGAGGGGGGGGGGGGGGAGGGGCGGGCGGGGGGGGGGGGGGGTGGGTTTGGTAGTTGTAGAATATATAAGTTGGTGGGGGACGCCCCCC
>JBBQRQ010000028.1:0-50381 GCA_038214755.1 Verrucomicrobiota bacterium | reverse complement strand
GTATTTTGCTTTTCAGCACTTGATGTCCCGTCGGGACAACGACCAGCGCGTAGAAAGTGAACCCGCCCCACCAGAGCGCGAGCAGCAGTATCGCGGCGACGCGACGCACCGAGGCAAGGCGGCTCATGGCTTTTTCTCCACATTATGTTTGAGGTTCAACAAACCTTGTTCCATATCGCCGCCCATCAGCGAACCCATCGCAAGTCCGCTCCAGCGTTTCAAGGGATTGATGCCCAGGTCAGCTTCGAGCGTCCATGTCACGCGCAAGCCGTCAGGCGCATTCGTGTGATAAATTGCGCCGATGAAGATTTGCGTGCCGTGATTGAAGTCGAGGGTGTAAATAATGCCGCTGGCAGGATCGGCGGCGGTGATTTTCACCGCGCCATCGCCGCTGGATTTTCCGGCGGCAATCATGGTTGCGCCGACGCCAGTTTCTGGTCCGTCGAACCGCATGGATAAGTCGGGGAAACGGTTGGTCGTCCAAGCCGTCCAATCGGGCCAGCGTTTCAGCGTGGCGGTGAGAGCGAACACGTCTTCCGGCTTTCCATTCACAAGGAGGGTGCGTTCGACGCGTTGCCGCGCCGGGAGAAACCAACCCACCAGAAGCAGAATGAGGATAAAGGCCGCGAAACCCAACAGCAGTTTCTTCCAAAGTTTCATCGCAAAGAGGAATAAACGCTCAGAAATCACGCTGCCGCGAGCGGAAGTTCAGCTTCGACCGGCATTGAGTCGTCGAAACTCTGCCACTCCTCGATTTCACACTTGAGTTGAGTGTCACGATTGGCGGATTCACAGGCGGCTTTGAGGCGTTCGTTGCAATCCTTTTCGATTTCACTGGAAACCTTTTTGAAATAGTCATCAAACCATGCACGCAGTTCCGCCAAGTCAGTTGGAGGAAGTTTTGGAATGGCGGCCTCAATTTCCTGAACGGTGCTCATGCGCGAAAACGTAGCGCGCGGCCTCTGGTTTGTGAAGCTTACAAACTGCCAATGAGCGTGGCGAACACTGCGGAGAGCAATGCCCAGATAAACCAGTTTTGGGTGGGAGTCATAGCCAATCATTTCAAAAAATCACGCATTTGCCGACAACCTTTTTTTTGAATCTTTGCCTTTTACCCATGTGTTAGACATCATTGGTCGTTATGGAAAAACCACCGACAAGCGTTCCTGAACTGATTTCGCCCAAACCATCGACAAGTTTCCTTTTGCCGAAGACCATCGGACGTCTCTCTTACTTTGGTCGCATTGTTGCGCTCTTGGTGATTCATCTCGTTATTGGGTATCTGTTGCAGCACTCGCCGCTTGCTCCGAGAATTCGTCTTATTTTGATTATGGCATGGGTTGCCGTCCTTCTGATTTACTTCTACGCGTTTGTTATTGTTCCCCGCCTTCGAGATTTTGGTTTGCCTGTTTTGGCCGTGCTGTTGTGTTTCGTGCCATTTCTGAATGTCTTAGTTCTGATTGCCTTGCTTTTTGGGCCGCAGAACTATTGGCAGATATTACGGAACAGGCGCGCATAAAAACTACAAGTCGCGACGTTGTGTAAAACTATTTAGATTTTTTAGCTGAGACACGAGCGACTGTTACGCCGATGCTGAAAGATTTTTCAAATCCGCGCGGACTTGTTCGTAGCTCGTGTTGTAGGCCAGAACTTCGGGATCGGGTTCGATGCCGGGTTTCTTCACGCTGCCGCCAGTGGAAGATTTTCAACGATGATTTGCGGAAGTTTGCCCGCCGCCAAAACAGCTTTGGCGTCCAGGATTTCGATGCCGACCAATTTTTCGCCTGCGCCGATGTTGAGCGCGACTTCGTCATTGAGGCGCACGGTGCGGCATTCATGTTCGCCATCGATGAGACGGATATACATGGCGTCCACTTCTGAATCGTAGCTGATTTTCATAGGAGCACATTAAAAGTAGAACGCATAGACGGTAATGACAACTATTTCGTTGGCTTCCTCTTTAATGACTGGAGCGATTTGCTTAATGGCGTAAAAGTTCCCTTGCCATTTTTTCGCGTAACTAAAGTTGAAACGGCACAGTTCGCGTCCAAGTTTGACAGGTTCGCGCGCGCCGTTGCGAATCGCTTCAATCACTTCGCTCTCCGTTGCGCCACGTTCGAGACATTGCTCGCTGGCATGTTTGGTTAAACGAATTGGTTTCATTTTTTCAAGAACCGCTTTGATTTACGCCGACGCCGAAAGATTTTTCAAATCCGCGCGGACTTGTTCGTAGCTCGTGTTGTAGGCCAGAACTTCGGGATCGGGTTCGATGCCGGATTGTTGGCAGGCGTCGCAATAAAGGTCGGGCCACCAGTTGCGATGTTGGGTCAGGCCTTCGTCGCGCCAGCTTTTCCAGCCCATCAAAACTTTGGACCAACATTTGTCGCCGTATTCGACGCCTTCGTGCGCGTTCTTGAAATTTTTCAAATACCAGTCGCGACCGATTCGCGCATGCAAAACTTCGTCGGCCCAATCGTAATCCTGAAAGAGCGCGCTGAGTTTGTTGTGCGATTTGAGGCTGACTTCCCATTCGTAACGTTTGCCATTGCGCGGCATGAGTCCTTGCTCGATGAAATATAAAACGGCGTGGCGTTCGATGGGCGTGAGTTGGGTGTTGAGGCCGAGTGACCAAGTGAAATTGATCATGACGTGGCGCGGCCAATCCACGCCGAGGCTCGCGAAACCGACTTCGCCCATCATGGCGTGGCGCGCTTCGTCCCAAAGCTGGCGCGTCATGTCGCGATAATAATCCCACGGCTTACCGGGCGTCTCGACGAGGATGCTCGCCATCATTTCCGGCACGTCGATTTCGCGAAGGCGTTTGTAAAACATCATCAGCACCTTGGCGTCGGGCGGTTTGGTTTCGTCGTAGAGAAAGACTTCGGCATTGACGCCCATGTTGTAGGGATCGGGAAAACGTTCGTCGCGTTTGGGAATTTTGTTGTAGGAAAACTTTCTCAACGCGGAAGGCGGAACGCGGAACTCGGAATTTTTTTCTTGCGAACCGTCCAACTCTCCGGCGGCGGCGAGGCAATCGTCGAGAAGAGTGAGCCAGTTTTTAATTTGTTCACGCTCGCCCTCACCCCGGCCCTCTCCCCCGGGGAGAGGGAGATCGTAGATGCCGTCTGTGGAATCTCGATCGCCTCTGAACTTTTCCAGCGACGGGAGAGCGGGGCCGATATTCGCATGGTTGGTATGGTGAGCGGCGCCCAACTTACCCGGCGGCGTCGAACTTTTCTCCCTCTCTTGGGGGAGAGGGCCGGGGTGAGGGCGAACAATTTCGTCCCAAAAACTCGCGATCGCCTTTTCACCGTAAGCAACCATGTCATCCACTTCGAGCAGCGCAAAACGGCAGAGACGAATGCTCGGCGCGTCAGCGAGCGGATTGGTGTCGCGCAGGTGATTTTCCAAAACGAGTTTCAGCGCAGGAATTGCTTTTCCATAAAGGCCGAGAATCAATTCCTCCGTCGTGGGCGCGGCCAGAATTTCGTCGAAGAAAATTTCCAGATTTTTATCGGGAACAACATCGAGTCCGAGCGGCGGTTCACGCATTTCGCCAACGCGTTTGGCGAGAGCCGTGACATGTTCCGCGCACCAATGTGCGTGAAGTGAGAACGCCATTTTCAATTCGTAAATTGGTTCCGCAGTCAGGCGGGAAATAAAAATCTGGTGCAGCCGTTTGAAAGAGAAGTGGTAGCGCTTGAGTCGCGCGACGCAGTCTTCGATGGAGAAGCCGGGCCGAGCCGCTTCTTCCATCGTGCAAAGCCCGGCGATGGCGGGAAGATTGCGATAAGTTTGGTAAGGCTTCACGCGTGGAATACGAAAGCGCAACCACCGAGAATTTGCAATGTCGGATCGAGCGCCAAGAAAACCGGCGGAGGATTTTTAGCGGCGTCCATCCCGATCTTTCTAAAAAGATTCGAGATCGAAAACTTTTATTGGAAACGTTCTCTGGCGACGAAACGAAAATTTCTTGCCACACAAATCATCGGCTCGTTAGGTTATCTTTGCCCTTGGCCGCCAGTTTAGCTCAGTTGGTAGAGCAGCTCATTCGTAATGAGCAGGTCGTCGGTTCGAGTCCGACAACTGGCTCCCTCACTCTCTCAGAATCTTGTCAGTCCACCGCAGTTACTTGTTCACTACTCTCTTGACGTGTTCCCGGAGCCCTTTCTCGCTCTCGTCGCCAGTGCGCAGCCCCTTTTGGGACCATCTTTTCGATTGGCCCCTTCCAAGGGGTTTCACAGTAAGTCTCATCGCTTCGAGACACAAAAGGTCTTGGAACCTACGACGAGAATGGGGCAACAGAGGATTCTCGCTAATATGAGGCTTTTCTCGAGTCGATCATAACGATGCGTTTTTTTGATTTTGTCGTTGTCGCATCGGAAATCTCTGCGATAAAAATTACTTGTGGAACGAACCTCTTTCCAACTCGCTCTGCCAATTGTTTTTATGCTCTCGCTGTCATTATCGGTAAATTCTGTTTCTTCGTCGCAACTGGAAGTACACACCACGGCGCTGAAAATTATTCAAGATGCCCTCAAGACAGAAAAACTCTTTGTAAAAGTGCATGCGGCAGAATTTTTGATTGCACACGGTTTCAAAGAAGATCCGTGCGCTGTCTTTGAGGAGGAATTGAAAAATCATGGATCGGAAAAGCCGTATCGAATCGGCATCTGGCGCGTGCTGGCGCGCTCGGCGGAATCTCCGGAGGAAAGAGAGAAATGGATTTCGAGATTGCGCGACGCGTTCATGGATCGTTCTGGCGAAGACCGTTCCCACGCACTGGAAAGTTTGGGGAAATTGAACTATGCCGTGCGCACAAACGGTGACGAGGAAATCGAAAATTATGCGCGGACAAAGTCGGGAGTTGAGCGCGTTTTGGCTGAGTGGGTTTTGGCCCGTGCCGGCAATGTGGCTTATGAAAAAGCTCTGCTGGAGTCCTGTCAGATGGAAGATATTGATGGGCGCGGTTTCGCCGCTTTTGGATTCCGATTCCTGCCGAAAGTTTCTGATTCAACGCGTCGCCAATTTCTGAAGCTCGCTTCTGCTGAAAATGAAAAATCCAAAGCAAAAGTTTATTTCGCTGGAACCGGGTTATGGCTGACCAAAAACTCCAGCCAATTAAAGTTCAGAAAAAAGTTGTGGGACTTTTTGCAACACGGAACGCCCAAAGAAAAATATGAGGCTTGCACGGCTCTCGCTGGCCGGGCCGAGGAACAGGATGTGTCGCATTTGAGGCCCTTGCTCGCAGATGAAAATCCGGACGCGCGAATTAGCGCGGCCAACGCGATTCTCTTTGCCACCAAATTTCAGAAACCAAACAAGATCCCGTAAACCGTCCGATCATCTATCGGCGCTTTTCGCGATTTATTTTTTTACCAACTTGAATGTCTCCATGGCAATCGATTGGTCTCTGGCTTTGTAATCATTGTCCGAGCCGACGTGACCGAAGACATAAATTGTGCCGTCGTCAGTCTGAAGGCTTTTTGGGTAATAGCGAGAATGGTAGCCCTCTTTCAAAGTGGGGAACTCCACCGGCGTCCAAGTTTCGCCGTCTTCAGTCCAGTGCATTCCGCTGGTCGCGATGTGCAAAACCACACCTTTCTTCGTCATCAATAATTCGGGGTGGCCCGAGTGCGGTAATACCGAAGGTTTCAGTTTTGTTATCTTCCAGTTTTTCCCGTCCTTCTTGAGAAGCCCTTGCCAACGCACTTGAGTTTTTCCATCCGCCGGATCCAATCTGCGAAAGACACAAACGAGGTCGCCGTTTGGTAGCTCCGCCGTGTCGTATTCTTCGCACTTCCAACCTTGGCGTTGCTCGGCATTCAATACTTCAATCGGCCCGGCCCACGTTTTCCCGTCGTCATCGGAAACTAAAAGCAACGGTTCCCAAAGGTCCCAAATTTGTTTGATTTGAGATGTGCTCGGGGTGCGCGCGCGACCGCCAGTCCCAATCAACCGCCCGTCCCGCAATCGGCGAATTCGCGTCAACCTCATGTTGTCCTTCGAAGGATCTCCCAGCACTTGAGGTTTGCTCCAGGTTTTTCCCTCGTCGGAGGAACGAATTAGATATGCGCTCGGAGGCGCTCCTGATGTCCTCAATTGGAAGTAACCGAAGACGCCTTTCAAAATTGTTCCGTCTTTCAATACTATGTCTTGGCCCCCCGGCGAACAGTAGGCGAACGGCCCTTCAAATCGGAATCCGCCGAGTTCTTTCCACGTCGCGCCTTTGTCGCTTGAACGCAAAAACAAATTGCTCTTATTCAATGTCGTCGCGTCGCGCATCGGATTTTCGAGGTGCGGATAAAATTGTTTTCTCAATTCATCGGAAGCGCGGTGTGCCGGATCAATTTCGCCCGTGTTCTGGGTGAACGTAATCATCAAATCCTTGTTCGGCATGATCCATGTGCCGAGCCAGCAAGTGTAGCCGGGCGTCTGTGGCGAGTGATAAATCGTTTTGCGCGCGAAGTTCTCTACGAAATATTCTTTTTGTTTAGTCGAATCATCTCCTCGGCAAATGGCGACGAAAGGAAGGAGGCCCAGTGCGGTATAAGTCGTTGCCTTCGCTAATTTGGAATTCATGATTTTTAATTGGCTGCGTTGTAAATGAGGTTGCATCAATGCCACAATTTTCAAACGCAGGACATGGAAGAACTAGCAGATTTCTTGCGGAAAGTGTTCACGTTTATCAAGCAATCAATCAGTTTTTGCATGTTCGGTTGAGAAAGTCGCCGATATATTTCCTTTCAACTTGTTTATGAAACACCGAGCCATTCTGATTTTTGCCGGCGCAGTTTTCGTTTCGTATTTCTGCCATGCCGCAGAGAAGAAAAAATCGGAGACGCATTTCGTCGCTGAACAACTCACTCATCGAACGATTTATCATTCGCCGCAAACTCCCGGCTACACCTCATGGGTGGGTCTGTGGACGATGCCTGACGATAGCCTGATGGCGACCTTCAAACAAGTGACTGGTCCGATTGAAGGGCGGAAGGAGAAAGACTACGACTATAGCGGACTGGTTCTGGCAAATATTTACCTTCACTCAACTAATGGCGGCGTCACTTGGACTAAAACGGGGGAGGATATATTTAATGGTCCTTCGGAGCGGCCCGTCTGGGGTGGCTCACATTGCGCGCTGACCAATGGAGAAATTATACGGGCGGTGGATGGTTCGCAATGGCCTTCCAATTCTGTGCCAAGGAAAATTTTTTTTCAACGCTCGATGGATTTGGGAAAAACCTGGGGAAAGCCGGAGGTTCCACCAGAACCCTCAAGACCTATTAACAACTATCTCGGTGATTTTGGAGACTGTATCACCCGAGTCCGCCGACTCACTAACGGCTGGCTGATCGCCACCGGTGTTATTCGCACCAATCCAAGTCCCAGGAAACGAATGATGGGCGATCCCTTGGTCATGTTTTCAAAGGACGATGGCAGAACATGGGAGCCTCAGAAAATCGAGATGCCCTCTCCGGAAATGCATGGCGGTTATGCATGGAACGAGTGGGATTGCGCACAGTTGCCTGACGGTAATTTCCTTTGCGTCTTTCGCAGGAACGATCCAAAGAGCGTCAAATTCAAACAAGTTCGCTGGCAGGGTCTCCTGCGAAAGAAAGGCGACGGCTGGATTCTGGACGAGTATCGCCCCGCGCCCTTTGAACATTCCGGTCATCCAGAAGTTCTGTCCACGCGTGAAGGAATTGTTTTGCATATCGCTACCAGCGGCATTGACTGGACCTCCGATTCTGGAAAGACCTGGCACTCCCTCGAGGCGAAGGAACGAAAAGGCCCAATCAAATCACACTACTACCCCGTGAGTGTTCAGGCCAAGGATGGCCGGATTTACATCGTCAGCCATTCCGGGTCAGACAATGCCTACGGCAAAATAGATCAATCCATTGTCATGGATTCTTTTCGGCTAAATTCAGAATAAGGTTCGGCGTCGGATTAAGGAAAGACCGAGAGCGAATCAATTAACTGGTTGAACCCGACATTATGATGAACTTTAGGAAAGTATCGTGTCAACTGGCGACGACGTTTTTTCCGCTCTGCGCCGGATGGTTCGCAGTCACTACCCCGTCGGCTCGCGCGGCCACATGGATTGCTGATAATTATTCGCGGCAGACCATCTACCATTCTCCACAAACGCCTGGATATACCTCCTGGGTTGGAGCCTGGGTCATGCCCAATGGCAGTCTTATAGCAATGTGTCATCAGGCAACGGGACAGATTGTAGACCGCACCAATGCCAACTACGACTATAGTGGACTTCAGCTTGCCAATATCTATCTTCGCTCGACTAATGGCGGCGTTAACTGGAGCAAGGTGGGTGAAGATCCATTCTCCAGCTTCTCCGACCGTCCCGTCTGGGGTGGCTCGCATTGCGCCCTCACAAATGGAGGCATTATCCGTGCGGTGGATGGTTCGCAACTTCCCTCCAATGCCGTGCCGAGGACGATCTACTTCCAACGCTCGATGGATCAGGGACAGACTTGGGGACTTCCCGAAGTCCCGCCCGAGCCATCAAGACCCCCACAATATACTAACTACATCGGTGACTTTGCAGATTACGTTGGACGGGTCCGGCGCGTGAGCGATGGCCGCCTTCTCGCCACGGGAGTAAAACGTTATAACCCAAACCCGGCGACCAGATTACTAGGTGAACCGGTGCTGATGTTTTCCAGCAACGACGGGGCGACCTGGAATCCGCAGATCATTATGTTGAGTGGTATTCAGACCAATTATGCCGCATGGAACGAATGGGATGTCGCGGAACTACCCAGTGGCGATTTCCTCGGAGTTTTCCGGAGGAACAATCCCACCAACTCATCGCAACAAGTCCGCTACCAGGGCCGATTCCACAAAACAGGCAGCACCTGGATATTGGATCAGTATGGCCCTGCGCCATTCCCGCACTCAGGACATCCAGAACTGTTGGCTACCCGTGAAGGTCCTATCTTGCACATCGCCACTTCAGGTATTCACTGGACCGATGATGGTGGAGCCACCTGGAACGTTTTAAACATTACCGGAGTTCCGAGTTACTCATCGCGTTACTATCCCAGGAGTATCCAAACGAGCGACGGCACCATCTATGTCTCGGGCCATGTTGGTTCAGATGACTACTACGGACGAACAGACCAATCTGTGACCATGGATCGGTTCCGGTTAGTCGGTGATGTTCCAATCGTCACGATCACAGCCAGCATTCCGAATTCCGCCGAACCATCTACGCCGGGACAATTCACCATTAGCCGCAGTGGCAACACGAGTAGCAACCTCACGGTGTATTACACGATCACCGGCACGGCCAGCAACGGAGTGGACTATTTGAGCCTTACCGGTTCATTGACCATTTTGGCAGGTTCATCCAATGCAATAGTGACAGTGAGTCCGATAGACGACAATGTGTTGGAAGGAAATGAAACAGTGCTGCTCACACTCGCGGCCAATGCCGAATACAGCATTGGTTTGCCAAGCAATGCGACCATCACCCTCATGGACAATGATTTCATTACGAACTTGAAAATCATGCCGATGGGCGATTCCATTACAGTGGGAACCATACCCGGCGGCTACCGCCTTCCCCTCTACAATTTGCTCCAGACAAACGGCTATACCGTCGATTTTGTGGGAGCCAAGACCCAGGCAGGTGACACTTGCCCGGACCCGAACCACTGGGGCAAGAGCGGTTGGCAGCTCTCCGATACCCCGGCCACGATTGACGGGCGATCCTATGTATCCATACAGGGCCAGAATCGAAGCGGCTTATATGACGAGATGACCAATGCTGTGGCGCTCACCTACTTCTCTATTAACGCGACGACGCGGAATATCATCCTCTTGTTGATCGGTGTGAATGATCACTTGCACCAAGTAGTTGACAGCGCCCACGGCAGCTTCAACACCGACCTCAATAACGATGGTCAGGGCGAAGGCCAGGATTGGATAGCCGAAGGCTGCATTGCCTGCCTTCAATCCTTGTTGCATGAGATTGATGTTCGAGCCGCCAGTCAGGGACTTCAGATCGAGGTGCTGGTCTCTACGACTCCACCCATCACCAAAGCGTGGACGGGCGATGCCGTCAGCGATGTCATAACCAACGAAGTCGTGCAATATAATACTTTTATCATGTCCGCCATTCCCACCAATCTATTCTCGAATATCACTGTGAAACTTGTTGATCAATACACCGCGTTGGTCGGCAATCTGGCGGACGGCGTTCATCCCACTGCCGCAGGTTACCAGTCTATGGCTCAAGTTTGGTATCAGGCCATTCTCAACACCCTGCCACTACCTACTATAACTCTCACCGCCACCAGTCCCAATGCCGCCGAGCCGTCCACGCCCGGCGTGTTGACGGTGAACCGGATTGGAAGCACGAGCAGCAACTTGACCGTGTCTTATACGATTAGCGGCACGGCTGGTAACGGAGTGGATTATGCCAATCTTCCGGGTTCGATAACATTGCTTACTGGAGTTAGTAGCACGAATATCATAGTTACTCCAATAGATGATAGCCTTGTCGAAGGGAACGAGACCGTGGTGCTGACGCTCGTTGCCAATGCCGGTTACACAGTGGGTTCGCCGAGCAGCGCCACCGTAATAATCGCGGACAATGACGCGACGGCAGTGACTCAAGCGACGGAACCATTTGATAATGCTTCCGATGTGCTGGCTCACGGCTGGACTGGCGTGGGCAATACAAACAACGGAAATAATTTTGGCTTTTCCAATTCGGACAACACGGGGTTTGGTTCGCCGGCAGGTGAAGGCGGGAATGTTCTCGCCCGCACTGTCAATGTCTCCTTCTATGGTGATACAACACTGGGCGCAACCTTTACTCTGACGAACACACTGCATGCCGATGGTGAACTGGCTATTACCGCGGCGAGCACCAATCCGCTCTACGATAACGCAGTGATGCTTGGATTTTTTAACACCATAGACGGGGGCGCTGTTTTACGGAAGAATGTTCTCGGCTTGACCATAGCCGAACCCGTTGGCGGTGGACAGGGAACCTATCGAGCGAGACCAACCTTTGCCTTGAGTGACGGCGCAACTGTCCAGCCTTCTGCCGTTATTAACCTGACGCCGGGCAACAGCCGCTACAAGTTCACGGCGGATTACAATCCAACCAATGGAGTCAACGGCCAAGGGCGGCTGACTGTGCAGGTGTTTAACAGTTCAGGTGTTTCTTTGGGAACGTTGACTCAAGACCTAACCGCAGCCCAACGTAATACCGGAGCAAGTTTCAATGGATATGGTTTGCTAACGGGCGGATTGGGCGCAGCGAACAGCGGCGATGCGATCACTTTGTATATTGACCAACTCACTTACTCTGCGGCCAGCCCGAATACCGTTCAGCCCTTCCTCCTCAGTTCGCCTCAACGACTGGGCAACGGACCATTCCAGTTCACCATCTCCGGCGGCGCGGGTCAGAGTTACATCGTCCAAGCCGCGACCAACCTATTGAACTGGCTTCCGCTCCAGACCAACCTATTGACCAATGGGGTAACTACTTTCACAGACACGCAAACGATCAACTTCAATAGCCGCACCTATCGGCTCCAACGAACACCGTAAAGAAAGGTGAGGTGGACTTGGAGTGCGGAGACATGTCGCCGCTTTAGCAAGAAGCGCGTCGGACATTGCGACGGGGGTTCTTATTTCGATTTTGGAAGGAATGGTTCAATGCTCGCCGCCACTTTTTTGGCTAACACTTCATAACCTTCCTCGGTGTAATGAACATTCACCGGTTTTTGAATTTTTGATAACTGCGGCAATGCGAAAGCATACAAATCATCAGTGACAATTCCATTCTCCTCCATGACTTTTGCGGCAACTGCATTGTAAATGGGCACGTCTTCCGTGGCGCGTCCAAGTGTGCTGAATGGGCCGGGAGGAACCGGCGTGGTGGTGGCCCAGATCAATTTCGCTTTTGTTTCCTGCAACTGCCGGACCAGTTCGCGCAAATTTTTTTCATACGCTTCCGGCGAGACGCGTTGCTTTCCTGGAGTGACCAATCTCAAATCGTGCAAGCCAAAATTAAAATGGATGACATCCCATCGGCTCTCGCCCAACCAGACCTTCATCTTCGCCAGCCCATTGGAAGTCGGCCCGCCATTTTCGGGAATGCGATGCACGTTGGCCTTGTCTTTCAGCAATTTCCGAACGGGAACGGTATAACCCATGGAAATGGAATCGCCGATCAACAAAATGCGCGGAAGGTTCAGAGTGTCAGTGATGCGATCAAAGGCGGGATCTTTTACCGGTTGGTTCGTGGTTTGTAACTTCTGCTTTGGTTGCGCAAAGCTCGAAAGAACGCATCCGAGTAACAGACTGGCGATGATTGTAAATTTCATTCGTCAATGAATTTATTGAATCGAAGAGTAAGACTTGTTTTTTGGTGACACAATATTTTTTCTACCAATCGATTTTAATAGTTGGCCTTCCATATCTTTGTCGGCCAGGTGTTGCGAGACTGAGTTCAGTTCGGTAGTTTCATTTCAGTGATGAGTAATGGGCAAACATTGGATGTGATCGTCATCGGGCTTGGTGGAATGGGTAGTGCCGCAGCCTATCACCTCGCGAATCGAGGACAACGCGTTCTTGGATTGGAACAGTATACCTCACCGCATGATCGAGGTTCTAGTCATGGCAGGAGTCGAGTCATTCGCCAGGCTTACTACGAAGATACTGCTTACGTTCCTCTGTTACTCCGCGCTTACGAACTCTGGCATGAACTTGAACGCGATACTGGTCGAGATTTATTGACGTTGACTGGCGGGTTGATGATGGGGCAACCGGGAAGTTCGGTTGTCACGGGAAGTATTCGTAGCGCAAAGGAACACAACCTTCCTCATGAAATTCTGGACGCCAAACAGATTCGCAAACGTTTCCCGCCGTTACAACCCAGTCCTGACACCATAGCATTGTTTGATATGAACGCAGGATTTATCCGACCGGAGGAATCCATCAAAGCTCACCTGGATCGCGCCCAACAACTCGGCGCGACACTCCGGTTTGAGGAGGAAGTCCTCGCGTGGGAGGCAATGCCGGATGGTGTGCGAGTGACCACAGGAAGAAAAACGTATGAAGCCGGACGACTCATCATCACGGCTGGTCCGTGGGCGCCGAATGTGTTGGCCGAATTGGGAATTCCTTTGGAGGTAGAACGGCAAGTGCTTTATTGGTTTGATCCGATTGGCGGCATCGCGCCGTTTCTTCCAACCCGGTTTCCAGTGTTCATTTACGAAAGCGAAGAGGGGCTGCAGCCTTATGGCATTCCCGCTGCAGAAGGCGCGCATGGCGGAGTAAAGGTTTCATTTTATCGCGGCCCCATTGTTTCCAAATGCACGCCACAAACGATTGACCGAATGGTTCATCAAAACGAAATCGAGTTGATGCGCCGTGCGATCGCGCAGTTCATTCCAAGTTTGAACAGCGAGTTGTTGAATGCGGTTACTTGTATGTACACAAATACGCCGGACAAGAACTTCGTTATCGGGCTCCACCCGCAGCATCAAGAAGTCACCATCGCCGCTGGCTTCTCTGGACATGGGTTTAAGTTTTGCAGTGTGGTGGGTGAGATTCTAGCCGATCTCGCCGTGGACGGTAAAACCCGTCACGACATCGAGCTTTTCAATCCTCAGCGCTTTGAGTCGAAAGGATTTTCTTAGGGGTTAAGCCAGCGCGGATATTTTTCCCGCACAAACTTCACCAAGCCTTGGAATTTTTCATCGCTGAAAGTTGCATACGGCGGTAACAGGCGAAGTGGAAATTCCGGGTCGTGCATTTTGCAAAAAAATTTGTCGTAAGCCCCATCCATGTGCGCCTCATTGCCGACGAAGGCGATGAAATCATTCGTTAGATGTTTTAGTTCCTGCTGCATTGCCAAAAGCTTCTCCTGGTTTTGATCACGTCCAGCTTGGAAATATTCGCGGCCAAGCTGAAAATTCATCGAAGCGACGGAAATTAAAAAACCGCATTCGCCAAGCAGCGCGCCGTAGCCGAAGCCAGTCTCGGTGTAGAAGTGCTGAAGCTCCGGCGCTTTTGTCATCAAGCCGATAATCCGATCCATCGAATCGGTGCTGTTTTTCGTGGCGACGAGATTGGGAAATTGCTTCGCCAGCTTTGCGTATTCCTCTTGGGTGACGAGACGTTTTACGCGCGGCAAGTTGTAGTGCAGAAACGAGCAGTCCGGAAAACGTCCGCACGTTTCCTGGAAAAACGTCATCATCTCGCGGTCATTCAAAGCGCCCCAACTGGGCAGGGAAATTTGAAACGCGCGAAAACCCAGCTCGCGAGCGCGTTCGATGCGTTCGATAATGGTGCCGAGCGAGAGATGAATCACGCCTATCATCGGATGCGTGTTCGGCTGTCTAGTTTCTTCGTGGAAAATTCGGATGATCTGGTCGTATTGCTTTTCCGTGACGGCGTGACCTTCGCCTGCGGTGCCGAACACATAAAGGTGGCGCGTAAGGTTGTCGCGCAGGTTTCGAATTTCGCGCCGGAAAACTTCCTCGGCCAGTGCGCCGTCGTCGTTCCACGGAATGCAGCAGGTCGCAAGAATGCAGGATGGATAGCGTTTCTTCATAGACATTGGACTGCGGCAGCACGAGGCCGCTTTTCCTTCACGTCTCGTGGGGGAGCGGAAATTCCCGAACCAACTGATGCCTTTGCTTTGTTTACAATGCAACCAAAGCGGGGACATGTCCCCGCACTCCAGATAATATTTTGGCGAGCCAATCGCGATTTCATGAACGAGTCTTCCTTGCGCGCAGTAATTTCGCCGTTTCACCCAGCGCAAAAATCGCATCCATCGCTCGTGATGTGTTGTGAATCAAAGTTTCCGGCGCGTGTTTATAAAATGGAACGGGCGGAAGCATTTCCGCCACGCACCAGCCGGCGTATTTGATTTCACGCAACGCGGCGACGACCGCTTTCCAATCGACATCGCCGGAAAGCAAATCGACAAAGCCGTCCACCGTGCCGACGTTGCGGCGAAAATCTTTTAGATGAACGCGCGTGATGCGTGAACCGAGAATGGAAATCCATTGTTCGGGATAACCCGTGTTCAGCGCGTTGCCGACGTCGAAATAGGCGCCGACACGTTCGCTGCCAAAGCTGTCGATGAAGTCGCGCATTTCGAGCGGGCTGAGAAGAAATTTATTCCAGACATTTTCGATGCCGATGGTGACGCCGAGTTTTTCCGCAAGTGGAAGCGCGCTTTGGACCAGTTTCTTCGCGCGCTCCAGCGCCACGTCGTAGCGAACCACTTCCGCGTTCGGAATAAAATCGACGCCCACCGTCGCAGGCACGACCAAAATCGCGTCGATGTCGAGATGATTGGCGCAGACGATTTGGCGCTCGAGAAGTTCCGCAGCTTTCTGGCGAGTCGCCGGATTTTCACTCGCGCCATTAAAATTCCAATAAAGTCCCGAAGCCAATCCGCTGAGCATTAGACCGGATTTGTCCGCCTGTTTACGCAACGCAACCAGATCGGCCTGGCTGCTTTTAAAATTCACCGGGCCATCTTCCGATAAATCAATTTCAAATCCGTCGAAACCCGCTTCTCTCGCCAGCGCGAATTTTTCCGCAAGATTCCAGTTTCCGTAAAACGACCAATTGCTGATGGATTTTTTCATGATTACTCCAGTGAAATGGCGCGGCGTTCGGCGCACGATTTTATTTCGGCAAAACAAGTGCGTAAAGAATCAGTGGCTTGCTCGCCAGTGGAAATTTCCGGGTCGCGATTTTGCTCCAGACAATTGATGAAATATTCTAGTTCGCGCTGGTAGCCGCCAAGCGAATTGATATTTCCCGCGCCGCTTTTTGAAGTTCCGACGGCAGGCGCATCAAACGCGAGTGGAGCAGGCGCATGATTTTCCAGCGTACAGGTGAGAGTCGAATTTGCGCGGCTATCGTATTCAACGGAGCCGCGTTCAAAGACGGCTTGAAACGCCATTTGAAATCCCCATTTCGACGGGTAATTCCAACCGCCTTCCGCTTGCACAATCAGGTACGGAAATTCGTAGGTCGTGAAAATGTGCGACCAACCGGAGGAGTCGCGCGTGCCAATGGACGTGACCGACTTGGGTTTTCCGAGAAGATGATGAACAAAATCCGTGTCGTGGATGTGCAGTTCCACGACGCATCCGAGCGAACGCTGTTCGTCCAACTGCCAGGTCGCACTGCTGGCGAGTGGAGCGCTGGTGCGGCGCTGCATCGAAAGACTCAACAATTTTCCGGCGCGTTGTTCGCGGACAAATTTCGTCAACGCTTCATATTCCGGCCAGAAGCGAATGCATTGACCAATCATCAAGCGAACACCTTCGCGCCTCGCCGCGTTGATGATCTGTTCCGCTTCGCTCAACGTTCGGGCAATGGGCTTTTCGAGAAAAACGTGTTTGCCATTTTCAATCGCTTCCAGGGCCGTGACGCAGTGAAGGTCGGTCGGCAAACAAATATCCACTGCATCAACGGAGATATTTTTGAAGAGCGTTTTCAAGTCGGAAAAAACCGGCGCGTCAATACCAAGTTTCTTCAAGGATTCTTTGGTAACCTCGACCCGCGAATCAACCACGCCGATCAGTTGAGCTTCCGACAACGATTGATAAACCTGCGCGTGCATTGATCCCATGAAACCGAAACCTGCGATGGCAATGTTTTTCATAAGTTGAGAACTCTGCAAAACAACTGAAATGGCCGGAGCGCGGAGCATTGCTCCGCGCGAATTGCTGGCAAACCAGGCAGAGCAATGCTCTGCGCTCCGTTGCTCGACGACTTTTGCAGAGGTTTCAAATGATGTTTCACCAGTCGGCGCCTTGCAAAAAAATTTGTCCGGAGGGAAATGTTGCCGTGCTGAGATTTTTCTCCATGCAACTATTTTTCTCTGGAATCGGAACGCGATTCCCATGCGAATCGAGCATGGTCGGTTTTCCAACGCGAGTGCGCCAGCCCAGCGAATTATAAAAGCGTTCCAACTTTGCCACGCAAAACAAAAGCCCATATGGAATCTCGCGTCGCGCGGCTTCGTCCATCGCGGCGGTCATGATTTGCTGTGCGAAACCCCGCCCACGCGAGGCTGGATGCACCGCGAGATTTTGAATTCCTGCGATGTCAATTTGCTCCGCACCCACGCGAATCTGCCGAGTGACAACGCCGACGTGAGCGAGAATTTTTCCGTCGTTTTCTCCGAGGAACGGTTAAGTTGGTTTTGAGCCGTGCCAATAACGAGTTCTTGAAAAAGCGGAAATTTCTTCAGGCGAACAGACGCACAAAAAATTCTTGATCGCCAAATCGAGAGACGGTTTTAAATCCACTTCTTCAACACAGCGAAACGCCAGCGATGGTTGGGTTGGCGTATTCATCGGCTGCATGGTTCAGACATTCATTCCAAACAAATCACGGGCGAGCTTTCGAGTTTCAACGGCTTGATCGCGCGGAAGACCGCGTGCAAACGGCCATTTCTCGCGAGCGGCCAGGGAAGAAATAACTCCGGCCAGCGCGCGAATAATTTTTGCCGCCGCTTCGACGGAAACTTCGTCCAACGTGTCGTGAAGGCTGTGGTGTTTCCAGCTCATGAAAAAATGCAGGTTCGGTCGCGAAAGCGTCATCGACGGAATTCCATAAACCGAAAAAGGAAAATGATCTCCGTAAGGTGAAAGAATGTTCGTCTCTTTTACGTCCAGTCCGTTTTCCGCCAGAAGTCGAACAAGTGTCGATCCAAATTCCGGTTGGCCCCCGCGAAAAAGATAATTGTGGCCCAGCACGGAAGAAATCCCGTCGAGGTTGAGCACCGCGCAAATTCTGGAAAGATCTTTGCGATGTGTTTTCACATAGTGCGCCGCGCCAACCGAAAGTTGTTCTTCCGTGCCAAATGAAATGAATCGGATCGTGCGAAGTGGCCGGCTGTTTTTCAGCAAGGCGGCGAGTTCCAACAAACCAATCACTCCCGACGCATTGTCGTCCGCGCCGACGGTGTTGCATTGCGTGTCATGGTGCGCGCTGACCTGAATGAGCGGAAGTTTCGGATTTGATCCAGGAATTTCCGCGACGACATTTTGGGAAATTCCTTCCCGCTGCTGAACACGAACACGAATTTTCGCTTCGTTGCATCCCAATTTTTTCAAATCCCACGCCACGCGATATGGAATGGAAATCATCGGCGGCATTCCGTAGCGCCGCGTCCATTCAGGATAAACGCCGTCGTCTTTTTGCCAGTCAAAAGGAAGACGATCATCCACGTGAATCACTGCCGCAGGCGCGAGGCTGACGAGCTTGCGATGCAAACCGACATCGTTCGGCAGCGGCCCGAAGAGGACGACGATCTTGCCGCGCAAATTTTTTTGGAAAAGTCGTGATGCTTGTTCCGGCATCTCGACCCAAACCATTTCGGTGGAAATCTCCTTGGTGCCAAAGGTCGAGGGCGCGCCCACCAGAGCGCGACCGGGAATTTTGCGAAAACCCTTTGGCGTTTTCACTTTCAAAAGCACTTCCGATTTTTCCACTGTGATGCAGGGGAATTCTTCGGCGGCGACCGATGATAATCCAAGTTCGAGAAACTGTTTTTGCAAATAATCCGCAGTGCGTTTTTCATTTTTGCTGCCGGCGCGGCGCTCGCCAATTTCTTCGCAGAGCACGCGCCAATGTTTCATCATGCGCCCGGGATTAGGCGGCGGGATTCGTGGGATATGGCGGTTGAGATTTTTCATAGAACCTGGGATGGAGACATCAAGTAACCGATTAAATCGCGCGTGTCTGTTTCGCTTAAGCTGTCCAGCAATCCTTCCGGCATCAATGAAAGCTCGGATTCCCGAATGCTTTCAATGCCGCTGCGTTCCATCGTCAAAGTTTCGTTGATTGTTTTTAAGGTGACGGCGCGATCTGTTTTTGCCCTGATCAATCCGTTCAAGCTGCGGCCATCTTTCAGGTCAACAACAGACATGAGAAAATCGACGCTCACCACTCCGTTTGGATCGATTATGTTTTCCAACAGATAATCCAAATTATCGCGTCCAGAACCGGTCAGGTCAGGCCCAATGCGACCACCGTTTCCATAGAGCGTGTGACAGGCGGCGCAGGTTTTTTCAAAGATCACTCGCCCCTGGCTTTTGTTGGCACGGGCGATGACCGCAGGTGTGAGATGGGCTTTTAATTTTGCGATCGATCTTTTTTTATCGTCCGGGCTGTCGCGCAATTCACCCCAAACTTCGGTCAGCCTTTTGGTCAGCGCCGGGTCATTGAAACTGCGAATTTGCCGGGCGTGAAACGCTGTGAGATCCGCGCGTGGAATTCGACCGGCAAAAATTTCGTTCAGCAATGACTTTGCAAAAGTCGGGCGAGACACAAGCGTTTCCATCACGGCATTGCGTTCCGAGTGATAAAATTTTTCATAATTCCGCGCGAGCTTTTCTCCAATCGCGGCATCGTTGAACAGAGCCAACCCTCGAACAGCCGTCGTGTTGAGAAAACGAACGGGCAAAAGTTGTTCGCAGATTTGCCGAAGGTCGGGTGGGCGATTTTCAATCAACGTCTGCAAAGCAGATCGCCGGAGCGCGAGAGTATTTTTATCATCGAGAACGATCCGTTTGACTTCATCGAGCGCGCGACCGTCGCCGAAAAGAACACTGAGGTCTCGCGCGCGATTCCGCGCCGTGGGACTTTCCGAGGTGGCCAACTTCTTTTGCAACGCGTCCCAACCCGGCGGTTTTTTTGCTTTGCTCCAGCCGCGCAGCGCCTCTGCGATTCCCGCGAGCACATCGTCCTGGAACGATTCGGATTGGGCCGTGGTCAATTCGAGCAAGTGATTCAATGAAGCGGAATTTTTCTCAATATCTTCAGCGAGACGCCGCGCAATAAATTTTCTCACCAGCGGAATCCGGCAATCGGCGGCGAGTTGCACGAGAGATTCCGGGGAACTGTTTCCCAAGGGAATCAGTCCATACCAAATCATCAGCGGCAGATTGTGGTCGCTGGCATCCTCGGCGTGAGAGAAAAGAGGCGCGGCAAGTTCAGCGCGCTCGGAAAAAGGCAGACGCTGCAAAACGCTCGCCAACGACAGACGAACAAGGGCGGAGGAATCGGATTTCGCCAGTTCAATAAATTTTTTTGCAATGGCAGGCGAGGGAGAACCTTCGATCCGATCCGGAGGCCGGAGAGAAACGACGGTATCGAGAGGCCACAGATCACTGAGCAAACGGACGGCCCAGGTTCGAACATGCTCATTGGGATGACTGAGTGACGCGCGTAAGAATTTTTCATCGGCTCCACCAATCGCGTAGAGAGACCACAGAGCGCGGAGTTGAACTACTACATTGGTTTCACGCGTGAAGAGATTTTCCAATTGTGTTTTCGCTGACTTGAATTGACTGCCCTCGATCATTTTTTCTGCGAGTTGGAGCCGCGCCTGTCGAACGAACCACTCATTGGTGTGGGCATGGAGTTTGACCAATTCACTTATCGACAAACCCTGGAGATCGACTCGATTAAACTTCGGGTCGCCATAGGTTATTTTGTAAATGCGACCGGACGTTCGATGTACGCCGGTGCTCTCGTGACATTCGCCGGTGTCGCTCCAATCCAGGACGAACACGCCGCCATCAGGACCAGAGATGATCTCCAATCCGCGAAACCATTTGTCTCCGAAAAAAAAGCAGTCAGTTCCATGTCGCGCCACGTAGCCGGAACCTGTCCGCTCCAAAATTTCCTGGTTCGCGCGCCGACCGTGCATGTTCAAAGTGAAAAGGTGATTGCGATATTGCGCCGGCCAATTGTCGCCTTGATAAATCATCGCGCCCGCGTGCGCGTGACCACCACCATAGGCATTCGCAATCCCGTCGCGAGATTCTGTCCAGGATTTGCCGGTGTCGAAATGCCAATGGTCGGCGTGCATGTCGATCAATTCGTAAGCGCGCGCATTGGAATCAACCGCGTGGGCGGCGACAAAATGCGCGCCGGGAATCAGGTGCCAGAAATGACCGGCCACCGTGTTGATAAAAAATGCTTCGCCGTGTTCGTTCCAGTCATGACCCCCCGGATTGACGGTTCCTGAAGTTAATACCTCTACCAGTTTTCGCGCGGGATGATAACGCCAGATTCCTCCACGCAGCGGCAATCGGTCTTTCTGGGCAGTCCCCGGAATTCCGATTTCTCCCGGAGCCGATGCCCCGCAACGACCATAAAGCCAGCCATCAGGACCCCAGCGCAAACCGTTGGCGAAATTATGATAACTGGCGGAGGGAATCTTAAAGCCATCGAGAACAACTTCCGTCGCGCCGTCGGGAATTCCATCTCCGTTTTTGTCGGGAATAAAAAATAATTGAGGCGGGCACATGGCCCAAACACCTCCGTGACCTACTTCGATGCTGGTCAGCATTTGCACTTCCTCTGTAAAAACTTTTCGCGAATCAAAATGGCCGTCGCCATTGGTGTCCTCGAAAATCAGGATGCGATCCCGCAAGCGCAGGTCGAAATTTATTCCCCGTTCGGCGTAGGTGTAATTTTCCGCGATCCAAAGACGGCCACGAGAATCCCACGTCATGGCAATGGGATTTTGCACGTCGGGCTCGGATGCGAACACCGTCGCTTTGAAGCCGGGCGGGAGTTGCAGCGCGGCCAAGGAATCCCCGGCGGAAGGAGGCGCGGCGGATTTGTCCTTTTCGCTGTTGTAAATTTTCGGAAACTCTGCGGCCCGGCCTGGAGTCATCGCCACAAAAATAATCACGAGCAAGAAACACCTTCGCATCTGCAATGAGAGGAAGTTGATGGATTGAATCATCATCGAGTTACGCCACTGGGAAAAGAATGCGCTCGGTGGCGGCGAGCCTGACGATTTCCGGAGGCCATTGGTAGCTGCCCGGTTTAATGGTGATAAATTGTCCGCCATCATTCTCGACCCGCATCGTAGCAACTCCCGGTGCCCACTCGTGCACGACGCTCAGGCTGCTCCACCCCATCTGCCGCACGAGCGAAGAAGCGGTGGCTCCACCTTCAATAAAAATCTGTCCGATGGATTCTGATTCCAGAATCGATCCCGCAACGGTCAGCAGTTGTTTGGAATATTTTTCCATCGATTTAGATTTTGCCTGAAGTGGCAGGTCAATGGCGGCAATGACCGCCGAGTTAAATCTCAGCGCCGTTTGCGTCTTTTTTTTCCATTCCTGCAACGACTTTTTATCCGAGAGCCGATGCGCCATTCGCAACGGCATGGATGAAACCGCCAATCCCTTTGTTCTCGCGGTGCTGATAAAAAGTTGGGCCGACGCGGAAGCGCTCCCGCAAATAAATAATCTTTTGGAGGAATTAACGGCGGGCGCGGACGGCTTGTCTTTTAATTGAAAACCACGGGCTTCCAGCAGCGCTGCAAAAAATTCCGCACCGCCCATCGGCAAAATGGCGGCGCTCCAAATCTTTGCCGCCCACATTTGCAGATCGGCTTTGCTGCTGGCTTCGCCGACGGTGACACCCGCTTTTCGGACGGGCTGGGTCGGCTTTCGCACCTCAATCTGGTTTCGTTTTGCGTGAAGAATTTCCAGCACGTCCGAACTGGTAATGGGATGATGCGGGTCATTGCGAAAATCCGACTCACTGATGAGGCGCCCCTGCACCGAATATTTTCCGTTGTGAATTGTGCGGCCCAGAGACGGATTGCATGGGACGATGAGCGAACGCGGAATCGCCATCGCTTTCTGCATGGCCTCCGCCTCCGCGAGAATATTTCCCCGCAAAACGGAATCTATTTTTTTATAAATCCAATCGATGTGGTAATTCTTTAAAGCCTGTTTAGAAATGAGAGACTGTTTGTAAAGTGGGGCAGGCATCCTGCCTGCCATGCGGGCTTCCAGCCCGCGAATTGGAAACTGGGGCAAGATGCCCGGGATGGGCAGGCTGGAAGCCTGCCCCACTAGAGACTTGATCGCATTGCGAACTCGTTTGATGGCTTCTTTGGCCGGACAATTTCGCGAGTCGGTGTCTATCACGACCAAGTCTGCGGTGGATGGCAAATCCAGTTGCGAATGAACCTCGGCGCGCAATCCATAACGCCAGCCGATGGCCGCAATTTCCGCAGCACCCGTGAGATCATCGGCGATGGCAACAATCATAACGTTTGGAGCGAATTTATTTTTCCACGATGCAGTTTCACGGCCATTCGGATTGCGCTGTAGAGGCTCGTCGGGCTGGCGATTCCGCGCCAAGCAATGTCGAAGGCAGTTCCGTGATCCACCGAGGTGCGAATGATCGGCAAACCAATCGTGATGTTCACCCCCGTGTCAAACGCGAGCATCTTGAATGGGATATGTCCTTGATCGTGATATTGGCAAATGATGGCGTCGAAGTTTTTGCGGTAGCGAGCGACGAAGGCGGTGTCCGGCGGCAGCGGTCCGGTAATTTGAATTCCTTTTTTCCGAGCGAGTTCGATGGCGGGAATAATAAAACGTTCTTCCTCACGATTTCCGAACAAACCATTTTCTCCGGCGTGCGGATTCAAACCACAAACGGCCAGACGCGGCTCTTTCTTTTTAATCCAGCGGAGCGTTTGATGCGTGAGTTCGATCACATCCAGAATTCTTTCGACCGAAATTGTTTTTGGAACGTCGCCATAACCAATGTGCGTTGTCGCCATGCTGACGGTCAGCGGCTTGGAGGCGAGCATCATGCAGGAGCGTTTCGATTTGGTCAGAGCGGTGAAAATTTCGGTGTGGCCGGGAAAGGGAACGCCCGCTTTGTGCAACGCTTCTTTATTTACTGGCGCCGTCACCACCGCATCAATGGCTCCGGCGCAGGCGGCGCGAATGGATTCTCGGATATAGTCGAATGAAGCGCGGCCATTTTGCGCAGAAACTTTTCCCGGTTGCAGCGACGCGACATTGAGGGAACCGCACTGCACAACCGCAGATGAAATTTGGTGAACCGATATTTCATCGAGGCCAATAGGTTTCAAGGATGGTTTGATTCCAATGGCTTTGCCAACTTTGCGCAGAGCCTCGAGGTCGCCGAAAATTATTGGCGCGCAGATTTTGAGAATGGACGGCTCGCGCAACGCTCTCAGGCAAAGCTCCGGGCCGATCCCCGCTGGGTCGCCCATTGTAATCCCGATTCGCGGCAATGATTTCATTTAGTAAGCGTTGCGATAAATTTGTTCTGCGTCTGCTTCGGTCAGAGTTCGCACATTGTTCTTCAACAAACGCGTGACGGACATCGCCGACTTCGCCATGCGCGGAATCGCTTCCTCGGGAATGTTCAAATCGGAAAGACGAATGGGAATTCCGCAGCGACACGAGAGAACAGAAAATTTCTGCACTGACGCCTTCGCCATTTCCAACGGCGAATTTTTTTCAAGGCCAAGAGCCGCCGCAATTTCGGCATAACGTTCGGGAGCAGTATTGATGTTGAACGTCAAAACGTGCGGAAGCAAAACGGAGTTGGCCAGACCGTGGGCGATGCGGAATTCTCCTCCGAGTGGATAAGCCAAGGCATGCACTGCCGCCGTGTTCACCGGACCGAGACAAAGTCCGCCGTAGAGACTGCCCAGCGCAACATTTTCCCGCGCTTCGAGGTCAGTGCCGTTTTTCACCGCTCGTTCCAAAAAATTTGTGATCAAGCGAATTCCTTGCAGCGCGTAAAGGTCAACGGTCGGATGCGCAAAGCGGTTGGCAAACGCTTCGATGCAATGAACCAACGCGTCCACTCCAGTGTAAGCCGTAATTTGGTATGGCACACTGACCGTCAACAACGGATCAATCATTGCAGCGTCGGGAACGAGGTGAGGGCTGATCACAGCTTTTTTTAATTGATCCGTTTCATCGAGGAGAATTGCATTCGGCGAAACTTCGCTGCCCGTCCCGGCCGTGGTTGGCAGGCAAATCAATGGAAGTTTGCGCGCATGAAGTTTGCCGATGCCAAAAACGTCGCGAACGTTTTGTGAACCATCGAGCAGCGCGGCAATCAACTTGGCGACATCCAACGGACTTCCGCCTCCGACGCCAATCACGGCTGTTGGTTGAAAATCTTTTCCGATTTGCAGAGCTTGTTCGAAATCAGAAATCGTCGGCTCCGCTTTTACGTGGGCGATGGCGACTTCGATTTGGTTGCTGCGGAGCAAATCCAAAACTACGGAAACAGATTTTATGGCGGAAGGACTCGACACCACCAAAATGCGGCGCAGATTTCGCTCGATGAGAAAGTCGGCGCATTGCGCGGCGCAGCCATTTCCGAAAACGATTCGGGATGGCTGCAACAGCGTGATGGTGTTCATGTCGAGCTAAAGTGTTACGGGATGATTTGTGCAACTTCCGGTTTGGCGCGTTTTCCTCCGAGAGCTTCGTCCAATTCAGCCGAGCAACTTTCCAGATGCGCGTGGACGGCGAGGAATTCATTTCCCAGCACGATAAATTGTCCGCCCATGTCGCGAATTTTTTTTGCCTCGTTCATGTTGGAAACAGGTTGCCCCCAGGCTTTGCCATGTTTTTTGGCGGCGTTGGCCACAAGTTCTTTCATTTTCATCATCTGCGGATCGTCCAACTCCGCGCTGCAACCGAGCCGCAGTGAAAGATCGCCCGGACCGAGAAAAAGAACTTCGACTCCCGGCACGGCGGCAATTTTGTCCGCGTTCTGGATGGCTTCGGGAGTTTCAATTTGCACGACGAGAAACGTTTCGCGGTTGACGAATTCGACGTAATTTTCGCTGCCGACGTAATAGCCGCTGTCGAGTCCCGAACCATCAATGCCGCGATCGCCGAGCGGAGGAAATTTTACGGCGGCGCTCAGCATCGTCGCTTTTTCCACCGTGGAAACATGAGGAATCATCAAGCCCGTCGCGCCCTCTTCCAAAAAGCGATAGAGCGCGCTTTTTTCCAAGGTCGCGGTTCGCCAGATGCAATCGATGTCGGCCAGATGATGAAACGCGATCAAGGCTTGCGCTTCGCGCGGATCAAACGCGCGGTGCTCGCCATCGACCCAGATTCCGTCGTAGCCAAAGTGGGCCGCGAGCTTTGGAAAATAAGGCATGTAGTGGCCGAGCGCACAGATGCGGGCGACTTCTCCGGCGCGAATTTTGGCCAAAACTTTTGAACGTCTCATAATTTTTTTAACTGGAGGCCACATTGCCTTCTGAACTTTTGTTTTGCAGACCTTTGGATTTCGGCAAAACAAGATCATCAAGCTGTTGGACTGTGGGTTTGGGAAAGAAGCTGCTGGTGATCAAGCCTGTTATGATCGTTGCGGCACAGCCGATACTCGCATACCAGAAAAAGGAAATCCGGGTGGCGAAACAAACCGGGACCAAAACAATCACCCCGGCAAACCAGCCAAGCACAGCCCCCTGCACGTTGGCTCGTTTGAAAAGCATCCCGAGTAAAAATAACCCCAGCAGCGGCCCGCCCACCAACCCAATGCCTTTCACGCTGGCTTCCGCCAAAGTTCCGAGTCGTCCGATAATCAAAGCCAAAAAAATCACGACGCCTCCGTAACCGATGGTGAGATAGCGGGCCAATTTCAGTTGGAATGTTTCAGCCAGATTTGGTTTGTTCCAGAGACGTTGATAAAAATCAACTAGCGTGGCGGAGGTGAGCGCATTCAATCCCGAAGAAGTTGCCGACATCGTGGCGGCAAAAATTGCGGCGACCAAAAGGCCAGGCAAACCTCGCGGCAGTTCGTGAACCACGAAATACGGTAATATCTGATCCGCGTTGACAATTTTTTTGGCCGCAATCGGGTCTCCGTGGACATGGTAATAGGCATAGAGAGCCAGTCCAGACAGGCAAACGATAAGATTTACCGGCACCAATAATCCCAGCTTGATCCAGAGAGCGCGCTTTGCTTCTCGAAGATTCGCGGCGCTGAGATAGCGCTGGACGGAGACTTGGTCGGCGGCAAGCTGGACCAGGTTCATGACGGCCCCGCCGAGGAACACGGCCCAAAAAGTAATACGCACAGTCGGATCAAAACTGAAGCTTGTGGCCAGTCGCCCGCCCGCCCGGCTGATATCAATCACTCCTCCCATCCCGCCGGGAACATTAGAAATCGCGACCCATAAAATAATGATCTGTCCGCCCCACAGGACAAAGAATTGCATCACGTCAGTCCAGATGACGGCCTTCATCCCACCGAGCGTCGTGTAAAAAGTCGTCAATGTTCCGGTACAAAAAATGGTGAACCACAACGGCAATCCTGTGACTTGCTCTAACGCGAGCGCGGGAGCGTAGATGGCCAAAGCCAGCCACAACAGTACGCGCACAATAAAAAGTGACGAGGCGAGCACGCGCACCTGAACGGAGAAACGTTCCTCCAGATATTGATAAGCGGTGTAAAAGCGCGCCTGGTAAAAGAACGGAAGGAAGATCAACGTCGTCACCGGCGTGGCGATAAAGAAACTAAAAGTAACGAAGGTCAGTCCAATCCCATGCACATAGACCTCGGCTGGGCCGCCGAGATAGCTGATGCCAGAAATCAAGGCAGCCAGCACAGAAATGCCGACCACGACGGATCCCATGCTTCGTCCGGCCAGGAAATAATCTTTGATGGTTCGTTGCTCCTTGAAAAACAATGAGCCAACCGCAACGGTTGCGGCGAGGTAAACCACGAAGATGACACCATCCAGCCAGCTTAAATGGGAAAGATTCATGAATTTGAAAGCGGTAATTTTCCAGCAACACTCAAGACAGCCATCATAAAATCTTTCCCGCCCAATCTCGCCCTTTTCATTAACTTTTATGGCGCAAACGAGACATAGGAAAAATGGCAATTCGTTTATGAAAACTGACAACATCAAACTCCCGCTTCCATTCAAATCAACTTTTGTGCAGAGTCATCGTGTTTCAATGCACGCGGATGTTTCCTCGAAGTTGATCTTTCCCCAGCGCACTACGCCAACCTGCGTCGGGTCTATCCTGGAACTGATTGGCGGCTCACCGATGGTGGAACTGAAGCGAATCGTCCGACAGCGCGGGTTGCGCGGGAAATTATTTGCCAAGCAGGAATATCTGAACCCGGGTTTCAGCCAGAAAGATCGAGTCGCTCTGGAAATTCTGCAGTCCGGCACTGAATTGTTCGAGTAGCAGAAGCAGTCTTTGTCAATTTTAACAACTGATGTGTCGGTTTTGCTATGTCCTCCTGGCGAGTTCAGGGATAAACATTTTCATCGCAACTACCCAAGTATGAAAACAACCCGGCAAGCTTTTACCTTGATCGAACTTCTGGTAGTCATCGCCATCATCGCCATTCTCGCCGGCCTCCTATTGCCGGCGCTGGCGAAAGCGAAAGATAAGGCGAACAAGGCGAAGTGTTTCAGTAACATGAGACAAATGTCTTTGGCCTTGAACCTGTATGAGCAGGATAACGCCAGCAAGATGCCCCCCCGATCGGTCGCATCCTATTACTTCAACGAACCGGCGACCCCCGCGAATTGCTTGAAAGTCCTGGTGCCTTATTGCGGTTTCAAAATTTTTGCCTGTCCAAGTGCGGTCAAGCACACGGATCTTAATTTGAAACCGACGGTGACAAGCGATTCAAGTTACTGCCCAAACGCCGTGGTCTTGGGAAGGTCTTCGACCGCGATTTCAAAACCTTCGAACATTATTTTTATCCAGGAGATGTGGGCACGAATGAACGCGGTGTTTCAACAAGCAGAAATTGCGACCCTAAACGTCAACGCAAATTCTTTCTCTGAATGGCACATGTATGCGGAGTCTAGTGCTTTCAATTCCTGGAAATTGAAGGATGAAAGCCTCTCGAACGTGCATCAGAAAGGCGGCAACCTTATTTTTGTGGACGGGCATGTCGAATACAAAAAATATGAGAGAATCCGCAGCGAAGATTTTGGATTGGTATTGGATTTGACGACCATGAAAGGGGACGGTTGGGCAGCCTCGGAGGCGAAATCACGCCAGATCTATTTCGGCATTTTCTGATCCGGCCGTTGTTGCGCCCTCCGGTCTTCCAACTTACACAATGAAGATTTCCTATTCAGCCAAACACCTCGAAGGATTGCTTCCTCCATTGATGTTGCCTTTGCATGACTCCGCAGAAATAGATTTCGACAGTTTGCGGCGCGAAATTGATTACCTCGACGCAGGTAACGTAAATGGAATCTGGCTCAACGGTTCGACGGGCGATTTTCACGCGATGTCAGATGCGGAATGCGCCGAGGTGGTAAAAGTTTCCGTTGACCACGTCGCCGGGCGATTTCCGGTGGTCGCACAAGTCGGTGATGCATCAACGCGAGGAACAATTATGAAAGCCGAACAAGCGCTCACTGCTGGAGCCGACTTTCTGGCGGTGGTCGTCCCGTTTTACCTGGATTATTCGCAGGTTGAATTGAAGGCGCACTTTCGCGCCGTCTCCCAGGCGGTCAGTCGCCCCATCATCCTCTACAACGTCCCGCAGTTGACTAAAGTTTCGGCCGCCACCGAGACCGTTCTCGATCTGGCGCGCGAAGGAGTTCTCATCGGCATCAAGGAAAGTTCCGGCAACATCGATCAATTCCGGCAGTTAATCGCCCGGGCGCGAAAGGAAGGATTGCCCCTTCGTTGTTTGAATGGCTCCAGTGTCCTCAGTGACCTCAGTTTGTTTGCCGGCGGTCACGGCCTGGTGTGCAGTGTAGCGAATCTCGCTCCGCATGCGTGCAAACAGATTTGCGACCACGCCGCGAACGAGAATTGGACGGCAGCAAAGGCCGTGGCGGCCAGACTTGGGCAATTGCTGGAAGCGATGAAACTACCGAACCGTCCGGGTTTCCCTCCCACCATTGCCGTCTATAAATGGATTCTTCGAGAGATCGGAGTTTTCGCTTCTGACACGGTGTTCGCGCCGTTGCAACCGTTGAGCAAAGCCGAAATTTCTTTCCTGAGAGAGTCGGCTTTGCCCGTCGTGGAGGAACTTTGCCAAGACCTTTTGCTCGCCTATCGTCGAAAGACAAACGGCGATTTGTCGAAGACGAATGTGTCCTCTCGCCAATTGCAAAGGGCATAGAGAGGGAGCGCAGAGCATTGCTCTGCTCGTTCCAAATCACGAATCGAGCGGAGCAATGCTCCGCGCTCCGACAGCATGGATAGGCGAACTCGACGGAGAAACAAATCCGCCTCCTCACGTCGGCGGCTACGGTTCTCGGGACTCATGAAAACAGTTGTAAAATATTTTGCTTAAGAACGCTGATGAAAAAACAAATTGTAATAGCTGTTCTCCTGGCGGTAAGCCAATTGGCCAACGCTCAAATCACTGAAAAAACTTTTCACACCAACTCGCTCGGCATGCGTTTGCTGAAAATTCTCGCTGGCTCTTTTCTCATGGGAAATGAAGCTCCAACGCCGCGACTCGGCGGGCCGGCCCACCTTCCGAATGGCGATTGGGACGAGCGTCCGGTTCATAAAGTAAAAATCTCAAAAGACTTTTTGATGTCTGAAACGGAAATCACAGAGGAGCAGTTCCGTCAGTTTCGTCCGGATTTCAAAACAGTTCAAAAAATTGCGCCTTACGCGGGTGGAATGAGTTGGGATGATGCGGTGGCTTTCTGCCAATGGCTCAGCCAAAAAGAGAAAACACATTATCGTTTGCCGACGGAAGCGGAATGGGAATACGCCTGTCGTGCCGGAACCACGACGCATTTTGCGTCGGGCGATTCCGCGCCGAAAGCGGACTGGGCGAACCAGTGGGGTTTGCGCAACATGCACACCGGAGCGTTGGAATGGTGTTTGGATTGGCACGGGCTTTATTCGTGGGAAGAACAAACCGATCCGGTTGGGCCAGGAACCGGAATCGCTCGCATTATTCGCGGCGGAGGGATGACTCCGCGACGCCAACCGGGAACCGCCAATTTCGATCCGTTCATTCAGAATTTTTACTCGCGTTCAGCAAATCGCAGCGGTTGCGTTCCTGATTACAGCGGAGAGATGCCCATTGGGTTTCGTATCGTCCAAGCGCCTCCCGTGAAAACGCCTCCCGCGAAAAATCTTCCGCCATTTGTCACCCAATCCGTGAAACAAAATACGAACTTCGCGCAGTTCGGTGCGAATCTAAAACAGCCGTTTTTCAAACGTCGAAGTATTCTCCCCATCCCGCTCGAGAACGTTACCAAAGAAGCCACGCTCGCCGCGGGTCTGCATCCCTCCTTTCTGCCGCACAATCACAGTCCAGCCGTGGAAGTTTGTCCGAACGGCGATGTGTTCGCGGTTTATTACACTTCCGACGACGAATACACTGGTGATGTCGCGCTCATTGCGACGCGGCTTCGCTTCGGCGCCGACGAATGGGACATGCCCGATTACCTTTTCGATTTGCCCGACATGAACGACGCGTCGCCGATGCTTTGGACCGACCACGGACAATTGAATTTATTTTGGGGCGGCCCAGCCACAACTCTCGACGTTGTCCTGCGTTGGACTTCATCGAAAGACAACGGCGCGACCTGGAGCAAAGTTCGTTTCATCAAACCGACGACGGGCAAAATTGATTTTCGCGCGCAACCGATCAACACGGGTTTTCGCGACCAGAAAGGCGCGATGTATGTCGCCGCCGATGGTGCGGAAGATGACTCGATGCTCTGGGTCAGCCACGACGAGGGAAAAACCTGGGGGGACGCGGGCGGTCGGACGGCTGGGCGTCACACCACTTTTGTTCTGTTGAAAGACGGACGCATTCTTGGGCTGGGCGGAAAGAACACCGGCATTGAAGGCTTCATGCCGCAAGTCCTCTCTGGCGACGGCGGAAAAACTTGGGGAACACCCACCAAAACTCCATTCCCGACGGTGGGCGGAAATCAGCGTCCGTGCATCATTCGCCTGGCGAGCGGACGATTGCTGGTCGCTGGCGATTATCAAGACATCAAAGGGGTTCAACCCAAAGGTTTCTCGAAACGGGGTTCGTATGTCGCGATTTCGGAGGACGAAGGCACAACGTGGAAGTTCAAATCCATTCCGCAAACCTTGCCGCACGAATCGAGAATTCCGGGAATTACGGCTCACGCCTCATCGAGTCACTCCGATGGCACGCTTGGTTATTGCGTCATGCGCCAGGCGCCGAACGGACGCATTCATCTCATCACAAGTATGAACCATCCGAGCTTGCACTTTGAGTTTAACGAAGCGTGGATTTCACAGGAAGGAGACGCAGTTCCCCTGCCGAAACCGAGTGGCAAAGCAGAAACAAAAACTGAGCAGGAAAATTATCCCAACGGGAAAGCGCGGATCAGTTCGAGCGCGAAAAATTTCGCGGACGGAACTTTCTGGCTGAATGGAAAGCAAACCGCGTTTTATCCGGCCGGCCAAAAGCAACATGAAGTGACTTATCGCGATGGTAAAAAAACCGGCGAAGAAAGTTATTGGACGGACGAAGGCAAACTCGTCTGGCAATGGCAACATCGCGAGGACGGCACGAATGTTTGGACGCAGTGGCATTCGAACGAGAAAAAAAAATCTGAGTCTTCTTGGGTCAACCACCGGTGCGTTGGAAAAGCGACGATTTGGAATCCCCAAGGCAAAGTCGTTTCAGAAAAACTTTTTCGCGATGGAAATTTTGCCCATGTGTTGTCGTGGCTGGTGCAAAAGAATCTGCGCGTCGGCGACAAAATGTTCACCGATCGCAAGTATCAATTTAAATCCATCCCGAAAACTTTACTCGGCCAGGAATGGATTCAAACCGCCAACGACAGCAGCGACGATAAAACAAATCCACTGGCGACGTTTCGCGTGGCCCAGGAATCGGATGTGTATGTAGCGCACAACGACCTCGCCAAACTTCCCACCTTGCTGGCCGATTGGAAAAAGACCGATGAAAAAATTATTGGAGTAAGTTCTGCCACCAGTTCGGCGAGCGTTTATGTGAAGCGATTTAAGCCGACTGATACGGTCACGCTCGGATGGAACGGACAACTGGGCGGGGCTAATCAATACCTCGTCATCGTCAAATCGGTCGAAGAGGCCAACGGAAAAAATTTGATTCGCGATCTGAAATCCGTTGCTGATTAAATTTTCTCACCATGGGAATCATTGATACCGCCATCGTCGGAGTGTATTTCGCGGTTATTTTCGGAATGGGATTTCATTTTTCCCGAAATCAGAAAACGACTGAGGATTATTTTCTGGCGGGACGAAATGTTCCCGGATGGGTGATTGGCTTCGCCATCATCGGGACGATGATCAGCAGCACTACTTTCATCGGTCATCCTGGGAACGTTTTTGCCCGGAACATGTGGAATCTCCCTTCTTTTTTTTTGCTTCCCATCGCGATGCTCTTTATCTCGCGCTACGTCGTTGCGTTCTACCGCAAAACAATCCGCATGAGCATTTACGATTATCTGGAGCGGCGTTTCAGCTATACCGCGCGAGCCTACGGGGCGGCGGCATTTATTGTGAGTCGGATAGTCGATATGAGCGCCACGCTTTATTTTCTCGCAGTTCCCGTTTCGTACCTCACCGGATATCCAATTTGGTGGGTCATTCTAATCGTTGGCTTCATCACCTTGACGATGACGCTGGTCGGAGGAATCGCCGCCGTCGTTTACTCGGACATCATCCAGGGCATTCTGCTGATTGCCGGAGGACTTATCTGTCTTGGTATTGCGCTGTTCAAACCCGCAGGCGGCCCTGGCTTAGTTCTTAAAACCGCATGGGAAGGCGGCAAATTCGGGTTAGGCGACTGGCATTTCAGTTTGGTTCACGAAAACATTTGGTTTTTTCTGATCGGCGGGGGGCTGTGGGCGGTGCAGCGTTACGCATTGGACCAGCACATCGTTCAAAAATATCTTTTGGCCAAAACAGATCGAGATGCGAAACGAAGCGCTTTTTTTGGAGCCATTGCGTGTCTGCCCATTTGGTTTTTATTCATCTTATTTGGTGCGTGTCTCTGGGCATTTTATCAACTGGATGGCGCGGCTCTACCTCCAAGCGTCGCAGTACTGAAGGACAACATCGTTCCTTACTTCATAAAAACTCAACTCCCGATTGGGTTGATCGGCCTGGTAGTGGCCGCGCTTCTCGCGGCGGCGATGTCGAGTCTCGACTCCGATTTGAACAGCATGGCCGCGGTCGTGGTGGATGATTTTTATGGTCGGATCAAACCAAAATCCCCCGACGTCGCGCGATTATGGGTTGGACGCACAACCGTTTTTATTTTGGGAATTTTTTCGATTGTATTATCGCAGCTCTGGATCGGCATTGGTTCAGCCCTCGAATTCGCGGTTCAGCTTTTTTCCATCGCCTCGGCCGGAATGCTCGGGCTATTTGCTTTGGGTGCGCTCACAAAAAAGGCAACCGCCAAAGGGGCGATCGCAGGAATTATTGCCTGTGTTATTTTTACGGCATGGGCGACTCTGACCTCTGTAAAATTACCAGCCATCCACCGCGTCCTTTTGGATTTGGGCGAGTACAATTATAAATGGCATCCATTTCTCATCGGCATTTTCAATCACATTGTGCTATTCGTCGTGGGGTATGGGGTGAGCTGGATAACTCGAAAAAGCGCTTTGCCAACGGTCGCAGACGAGTCCGATGGCGGAGTCGCTAGAAAAGATATTCATGAGCAAATTATCTAAGAGGCGGTTGGAAAAGTCGGCGAGCGGCACGGGTGAAGCAGGCTTGCCTGATAGTGGGGCAGGCTTCCAGCCTGCCACTCCGGGGCATCTTGCCCCAGTTTCTAGGGCTGGAAGCCCGCAAGGCAGGCAGGATGCCTGCCCCACTTTTCCAACAGCCTCTAAATCATTGGACAGACTAACCTTTGTCGAGCCTTCTCCCATTGCCCGCCGATTGCTCTGGCATGTTTTTTCCATCGGCACACGACGACTGGATTGCCCCGACCATCACGAACCATTCGAAAAGCCGGGCGCACATTTGTTCTGGGTTCGATCTGGTGAGGGAGAGTTGCGCCACGAGACGGGACGTTTCGCCTTGAAGCCGGGACGCCGGCTCTGGTTGATCGACATGAGCAAGCCGCGCACTTACGTCCCCGCGCCGACCCGGAACCTGACGATAGCCGGCTTTCGTTTCGGCGGTCCCGGACTGGAGTTCTGGCACGAGCAAATTGGCGGAAATCATCAATCCGAATTTGTGATTAAAGATTTCGAGATCGTGCGGCGAACCCAATCCGAGTTACTTCGCCTGGTTAAAAGGCATCCCTCGGGTTGGGAGTGGCAGGTGCATGTCATTATTACAAACCTCTTGGGAAAACTGCTCATGTCCCGCGATCTCTTGGTATCACCCCACGCAGAGATGCCTCTTCCCATGGCCCGCGTTTTGAATGCGATTGCGGCAAATCCCCTTAAAGACTGGAAGACGAAGGAATTGGGGACGGTGGCCAAAGTCAGCTATTCTTTGTTGCGAACCTTGTTTCGCAATTCCGGCCAGGGAACTCTTCATCATCACATTCAGAAAATGCGACTGGATCATGCGCGACTGCTGCTGGCCGATCAACGCCTTTCCATCAAAGATGTCGCGGCACAACTTAATTTTTCCAGCGAGTTTTATTTCAGCCATTTTTTCCGAAATCAAACCGGGATTTGTCCGAGCCGTTTTCGAGAGCATTTGCGGAATGGCACTCGTCCATAAAAAAGAAAATCTCTCAGGGACGCGAGCTACGACGCCGCCCAAACACGAGGCATTTTTCGCAAGGTTTTTATCTGTTTTTCTATGTCCAACCCAAACTTGGGGAATAATATCGCGTGAAATCCACTCGTTCAAAAAACAAACACATATCGAATATGAAATTCCCTTCAATCACTCAGGTTCTGGTTACGTCCGCGTTATTGGTTTTTCCGGCGAGCTTTGCTGAGGCTGCCACGGTGCAGACGTTCGATACTGCTGCGAGCACAACGGCTGCGGGATGGGCCGGCATCGGCAATACCCTTAACGGAAATACTTACGGATTCACCAATTCAGATTTCACCGCACAGTCCTCCCCGGGCGGAGAAGCGGGCGGCACGATGATTCATTTTACCAACACCTCATCCTATGGGGTTTCTCTCGGAACTAATTTTTCCTTGAGCGATTCCTTTCGCGCCGATGGAGAATGGGCTTCGCCGACTTTTACCCCTGTGGGCGCTTCCATCGGGATCGGCTTCTATAATAGCGCTGATATTGGAGCCACAAATCGAAGAAATACTCTGGGCTTAACGGTGGCGGAGCCTGGAGCCAACGGACTCCGCATCAGGGCGGCTTACTATCTCACGAACGGCGCAGCGGTCCAGACTGCCACGGCGCAAGTCATCGCTCTCGGCACGAATACGGCCGGCAGATTTAGTTTTGTTTATGATCCCACCCTCAATTCCGGCAACGGATCACTTACGGTGACGATGTATAACCTCGGGGGCTTCTCACTTGGCGCGCGCACGGTGAACCTGACCGCCGCGCAAAGGACGACAAATGTGTTCCTCGACAGTTTTGGTATTGTCATAGGCGGCATCCCCCCGTCGCTTGATACCAACACTTCGACTTTTTTTATCGATAACGTCCAGTATTACGCTGGCCCGGTCATAACTTGTGTGACGCCCTCTCCTTCCCAATTAATTACCGCTGTCGGAAGCTCCAATCAAAACGTGAGCGTCACGATTCCCACTACGGCCAATCTCACCAATGCCCTCTCTGTGGTTGTGACCAGTCTCAATACCAATGTCGCTCTTCCGGCGGGTGCGGACGCGAATGGCAAACTCACTTTGCTCTTTGCAACCGGCGGAACGACGAACATGAACTTCACAGTGGTGGGGCGCGGCTTGGGCAGCACCGTTTTTACTCTGTCGAATACCAACGGGGTTTGCGTTGATGCCAATGTCGAAATTTCCGTCACTGCGGCAGCACAGACGACCATCACCAATTTAGAAACTTTCGACACGGCGGCATTGGCTGCTTGTGATGGCTGGGTGGAATTCTTGAGCCGCAGCAATGGTTTTAATTTCGGTTTCACCAACTCGCAGCTCGCCGGTGGCGCGAACATCGGCGAGGCGGGCGGCCTGTTCACTCGTAAAACGAATGGTGCCTATTACGCCGATATTTTCCCCGGCGCTTTGACTCTGAACGACAACATCTCAGCGAGCGGAAAAATCATTGTGCCCGTCCTTCCCTTCGACAATGAAGTAAGAATCGGCCATATGCAAATTCTGGCCACACCCACCAGTGCAAACACCAATTTTATTGGTATCTCCATTGCCGAACCAAGCGCCACCCCTCCCGGCGCCCGAGTGCGGGCGGTTTTCCAGTTAGGAAGTGGAGCAGTACAATACAGCGCGACGATTTTTCGCCTTGTTCTAACCAGCCAGGTGTACAATTGGAATTACGTTTATGATCCATCGGGCCGTCTCGTCGTCACGATCGATGATGGGTCCGGCGGAACGATCAGCCTTACCAACACGCTCTCTTTGGCCCAGCGGCAGATAAACACTTCCTTTAACGCTTTCGGAATTGTTCAAACGAGAAACTCGACCATCAATACGAATGACGCAACGCAACTCTACATCGACGACGTGATTTACACGGCTCCGCTGGACTTGCTTAAAATTTCCAAAGTCGAGAACCTGGGCGCGACCATCCGGTTGACCTTTACCACCCCGTCCACCAATGCCACTCACGAAATCAGTCAGACCGACACCCTGACCAATCCAATCTGGACTCCCGTCACCGGTGTCACCTTTGGTGGGGACTGTGGAAAGCTGACGGCGGAATTTGCGAAGCCGGTTTCCTCCACCAAATTCTACCGCATCCGTTTGCCGTGACCGTTTCCTAGAAAATTTTGCAGTGGGAGGAGAGCTTGGGCTCTCCTTCTTTTTTTGGAACGACGTTGCTTTGCGCGGGCCAGCCGGTTTTGATTTTCGACACAAACTTAATGAAAAATTTATCACCAACGCTCGGCTGGAGTTTCATTGCCGCGGGTATCTTGGCTTCAAACGCGGTCGCACAGAACCCAAATGCAAATTTCCGTTTATCCACCGGAAATCGACTTTCTTATCTCGATGAAAAGAACC
This sequence comes from Verrucomicrobiota bacterium, assembly GCA_038214755.1. GTDB lineage: Bacteria > Verrucomicrobiota > Verrucomicrobiia > Limisphaerales > CANJXF01 > CANJXF01. Next base: position 12,436 of record JBBQRQ010000028.1, on the reverse strand, counting down.
CGTTTTACCCCGACGCCCAGTTTCCCGCCCTTGTAACTCCGCAATGGATTGGCGAATCAAATGTGCAGGCGGTGGTGATCCTCGCCGTGGACGACATGCTGGAGACAAAACGTTACGAAATTTTTCTCCGGCCCATTCTCGAACGGTTAAAAAAAATTGACGGACGCGCGCCGGTTTCGATCATGACGGAAGCCATCCCGGCAAATGATCCACTGGCGCAAATCTGGTTGAAGGAAGGTCTCTCGTTGGAAGTTCATACGATCAAACATCCTTGTCCGCTTCTCGCTGATGGCGACTTTAATTCCGCTGCAGAAACTTATTTTTCCGGCATTGATTTGATGAACAAAATTCCGGGCAACAAACCAGTCGCCTTTCGCATGCCGTGTTGCGATTCGATGAACAGTCCCAGCCCGCGTTTTTATGCGGAAATTTTCAACCGCCCCAGTCCCGACGGAAATTTTCTAACCATTGACACGTCCGTGATGAACATTTTTACAACAAACGACGCCAAGCTTCCGCGCGACCTCACCACGGACGCAAATGGACGCGCGCGATTTCGCAAATATTTTCCGAGCCAGACCAACGCCACAACGCGCATTAGCCTGGAAGCATTCGCCACCACGATTGAAAATTATCCCTACCCGTATGTGATTGGAAAACTTTGCTGGGAATTCCCCTGCGCGGCGCCGAGTGATTGGGAAGCCCACAATTTTCACGGATCAACCAACGAGACAACCATCGCCGATTGGAAAGCGGGGATTGACAACACTATGATCAAGCAAGGCGTGTTCACCATGGTTTTTCATCCGCATGGTTGGATCCGCGCGGAGCAAATGATTGACTTGATTGACTACGCGCAAAAAAAATACGGCGACAAAATCAAGTTCCTCACGTTTCGCGAAGCGCAGGAACGGCTCGATAAAAATCTGCTCTCCGGCCAGCCGTTGCGCGCCGCGAAAGGCGAGGACAACGGTGTGCGGCTGCTCGATCTAAACAATGATGGCTTTATGGATGTCGTCATCGGCAACGAACAAGTTCGCAAAACGCGCCTCTGGAATCCTTCGGAAAATCGTTGGAGCGAAACGGGTTTTCCCATCGCGCTCGTCTCTCGCGATCCAACCGGGAACACGCGAGATCGCGGCGTAAAATGCGGCATCGTTCAGACAAATCATTTGGTAACCGCATTTTATCGGGACGAGAAATCCAAAGGCGCGTGGCATTTTGACGGGCAGCAGTGGAAAGAGGACGCGGGATTTTTTGCGGGATTAAATGTGAAAGCCCAGCCGATTTTCACCACTCAAAATGGCCGTGATGCGGGAGTGCGTTTGTGCGACGTGGACAATGACGGGCGTTGCGAACTACTCGTCGGCAACGAAACTCAAAACGCAATTTTCAGTTGGTCGGACGCAGAGAAATCCTGGAAGAAACTTTCCTTCGCGTTACCGGCAGGGACATCGATTGTTAATTCGGCTGGCGAAGATAACGGATTGCGATTCGTTGACCTGAACGAGGACGGTTACGATGATGTTATTTTTTCCAACGAGTCTGAATACTCCGTTCATCTTTTTATTGCGCGGGCCAGGCCGAACCTGGGATGGGAAGCGGGCTGGTCGTATCGCGTTCGTTCCGGCAAACATGGCGAACCGGGCGGCCTTCCAGCGTTCGTCCGCAGCGGGCCGCATCGCGACAACGGCGCATGGTTTCATGCGAAACAATTGTTCGTGCAAAATGAATACACGTCGAATCTGCCAGCTCGCGTGGAGCGACAGTCGTTCAAGGAAATTCTTTCTGGAGCCGAAGCGAAACCCAAATCTCCGGCTGAAGCGTTGAGCAGTTTTCGCGTCGCGCCCGGATTCAAAATCGAACTCGTCGCGAGCGAGCCGCTCGTTGTTGACCCGGTTCATTTCGATTGGGGCGCGGATGGAAAATTGTGGGTGGTGGAAATGCGCGACTATCCGCTGGGTCTCGATGGAAAAGGAAAACCCGGCGGCGTGGTGCGTTTTTTGGAAGACACAAACGGCGACGGACAATACGACAAGTCCACGGTGTTTCTGGAGAATCTAAATTTTCCCAACAGCATCATGCCGTGGAGCAAAGGAGTTTTGATTTGCGCCGCGCCTGATATTATTTACGCTGAGGACACCAACAGCGATGGCAAAGCCGATGTTCGCAAAGTTCTTTTTTCAGGTTTTGCCGAAATCAATCAACAACATCGCTTCAACGGCTTTCAGCTTGGCCTCGACAATTGGATTTACGCCGCAGCCGATGGCGGTGGAAAAATCCACTCCGCGCTCACCGGAAAAACCACCGAGATCGTCGGGCATGATGTTCGTTTTCGTCCCGACACCGGTGAGATGGAACCCGTCGCCGGCACGACGCAATATGGTCGTCGTCGCGATGATTGGGGAAACTGGTTCGGCAATCACAACGGGATTTGGATTTGGCATTTTATTTACGAGGATCGGTATCTGGCTCGGAATCCATTCCTCGGCGTGAAAGATTCGCGGAATATTTTGCCGCACTCGCCCGATCCGAATCGCGTCTTCTCCGTCAGCCGGCCGCAACAACGTTTTAATTGGCCGGACCGCATTTTCCAAGTCACATCAGCGTGCAGCGTGACGCCTTATCGCGACGAATTGTTCGGTCCTGATTTTACGACAAGCGCATTCGTAAGTGAACCGGCCAACAACGCCGTGCATCGCGAAGTGTTGGAACAGGATGGCCCAACTTTCATCAGTCATCGCGCGGCGACGGAACAGACGAATGAATTTCTCGCGTCAACGGACAATTGGTTTCGCCCGACCATGCTTAAGGTTGGTCCCGACGGCGCGCTTTACATCGCCGACATGTATCGACTGGTGCTGGAACACCCGGAATATTTTCCGACAGAATTAAAAAATCGTCCCGACCTGCGCGCGGGCGACGACAAAGGAAGAATTTACCGCGTCTATCCAGAAGGAGCACAGCTTCGGAAAATTCCCCGGCTCGATAAATTAAATACGGCTGAACTTGTCGCGGCGCTGGATTCTCCCAACGGCTGGCAGCGCGACACCATACAGCGTCTTCTGGTGCAGGCTCGCGACAAAGCAGCCATCACGCCGCTCCAACAAATCCTCTCGCACAGCGAAAATCCGAAAGCGCGATTGCAAGCCCTCTCCATTCTTTCCGGCCTCGATGCTCTGTCTGAAAAAGATTTGTTGACCGCGATGAACGATTCGCACTTCGCCGTGCGCAGACTGGCGATTCAATTTGCTGAAACTCTTTTTGGAGAATCGCCGGAACTCGACGCGAAAGTGTTGACGATGGTGGATGACGACAACATTCGCGTTCGTTACCAACTCGCATTCAGTCTGGGCGAGTCCAGCGAAGCCGCCGCCGCTCGCGCACTATCGAAACTCGCGCTGAAAGACTGGACGAATGCTCCGATGCAAATTGCGGTGATGAGTTCCGCCACCCATCACGTTGATGAAATGCTGCGCTCGGTTTTCGCGAACAGCAAAACCGCGACGCCTTCTCCTGATTTAATCGAGCAACTCGTTTTTCTGGCGACCGCGCTTTCTCACGATGGAATTTTGGCCGAAACAATTTCGCACCTCGGAACGCCCGTGAATGGAACCCGGTTTTCTCAATGGCAAATTTCGGGAACGCTCGGATTTCTCGATGCGTTGGAGCGCAGAAAACTTTCGCTCGCGAAATTTCAAGAGCAGGCCGATTTCAAGTTGAACAATTCCATTGCGCAACTTGACGCCATTTTTGTTCAGGCGCGTGAAACTGCGGATAACTCCAGCGCTGCGGAAGCGGATCGTTTGTTGGCGGTGCGTTTGTTGGGGCGCAGGACGAACGAAAACGATCTCGAACATCTTGGCAAATTGCTCGGCCCGCAAAACTCGCCGGCGCTTCAGCATGCGGCATTGCAATCAATCGTAACTGGAGGACGCAAGGGAGCCGCCGAAATTTTAATGGCGAATTTGAAAACCTACGGCCTCAGTTTGCGTCAGGAAATTCTCAACTCTCTGCTCGGCCGGTCGGAATGGAGCGAGTCGGTGCTTGCCGGAATCGAAACGGGCAAAATTGCGAGCGGCGACGTTTCCCTGGCGCAACGGCAAAAGTTATTGAGTCATTCGAAAGCAGAAATTCGCGAGCGCGCCGAAAAGATTTTCTCCGCCGTGAACAGCGATCGGGCGAAGATTATTGAAAACTACAAATCGGTTGCTGCACTTCGCGGCGATATCGCCAAAGGCCACGCGCTCTTTCTGCAAACCTGTGCGACGTGCCATCAACTCAACGGCGAGGGACATCCCGTCGGACCCAATCTCGGCACGATGGCTGACAAAACTGTGCAATCCATCGTCGTCGCTCTTCTGGACCCGAACCAGGCGGTGGACCCGACCTTTGCCGCCTACTCCATCGTGACGAAAGACGAGCGCGAATTGAGCGGTGTGATTGCAGCCGAAACGCCCACGAGCATTTCGCTGAAAATTCCCGGCGGTTCGGAAGAAGTCGTCCTCCGCAACAACATCAAAGGGTTGAACCGCCTCTCACGCTCGCTCATGCCGGAAGGTTTCGAAACCGCGCTCAAGCCGCAAGACATGGCCGACTTGATTTCCTACGTTCTGAACGCGCGTCGCTGAGCTTCTGTTTACGAGTGTCCGGGGTGAAAGACTCTGAACAACTGTTAACGGCTTTCCACCGCGCGCATCAGTTCTTTCATTTTGTCAACCAAAGTTCTTTCAATGCTCGGGAGGAACGGTCCGTAAAGACCATACAACTTCAACGAATCTTCGGCTTCGTAACCGCCTTCACGCAAAATGCGACTCGATGGAATGTAGCAAGGAACTTCGTAGGCGTAACCAATCGTCCACAAACGTTCGTGGCCGAACAGACGCTTTAACTTGATTCCGTAATCCACCACCACTTCGCCACCCATGGCAATGAACGTAAAATCATTGCCGATTTTTACTGCGCTGATTGGAAGCTTCAGGGCACTCGGTGCAGGCTTGCCGCCTTCCATCTGTTTCAAATACAACTCTGCGCGTTTGCGAATGTGGAGGTCGGCACTCTTCGCATCTTTTTGAATTTGGTCAGCGGTGGGGGTTTCCAGTCGCAAATCCACTTCGGCATAGGCGAGCTTCAATTGTCCTTTCACTTGACGCATCGGATGACCTAAAACTTCCACGACCGCTCCGGCCAATTCCAGTCCATGACGTTTCGCGTCGAGGACGGTTTTTCGCGGCGACGGATTTGAATCCGCTCCCATGCCGGTCAGATAAACCGCAATGGCTCCGGGAAAATGCGCCTCCAATTGCTGCCGCGCGTAGGCCATGTAATCACCCGAAACGATATACCATTGATTCTCGCTGATACTGGTGCCGTGACAGGCATAACCAAATAAAATTGCGCGCACGTCGCCGTTGGTTCCACTGATCTTAAGCACCGGAACATCCCAATCCACCGGGCCATCGGGATTTTCTCCAAACACAACTTTGTCTTCCTGAAAGACGCGCCGATTCATGGCGAAAGTTGCTTTCCCGATGGCATGTTCAAGTTGAGCGGGTTTCAAATCAGCCATGGCAGCGTCGATGACTTCGATCAATTTGGATTGTAAAAATCGGCTGTATTTTTTTACGGACTCCAAATCTTTTTGCGCTAAGTCAAACATTCCAGGAAGGGTTCCCTCCAGAAGTGGAGCGGAATGCGTGTGACTTGATACAATCATCACACTGCCCGGCTTCATTTGATGTTTTACCCTCGCGTGTTCGAGCACAGGGGCGCTGAACGAGCGGCTCACTCCGACATTATCCACCGCAACTAGCACAAACCTCTCGCCTGCTTCATCCTTGAAGGCGACAGCTTGCGCGACCAAGGGCGAATCAATTTCTTCCCATGGACGATTTCTGCCGGAATAACCCACCAGCCAAACGGGTTCAGTCGGAGTCACATCTCGAGTGGCGATTCCAACTTCCAAAGCAATGGAGTCGTTCCCGATCAATGTTGTGGCGATGAGTACCAGACAGCGAAAAGATAAAATCGATTTCACAATTGAAGGAGACGGCATCTTCTCCAGGTTGGCGAAAAGCGGAATAGCAATACGCCGAATCACATGCAAAACTGATTTTCCAAAACTGTTCGCTGATTCGCCGAACAATCCAGTAAGCGCAAAATAACGGTCACTTTTCCTATTCTGATGTTGCAGAGTTGTCTTATCTGCTTCGTCCAGTCTGGATCGACGCCTTCTAGGAGGTTTGATGAGTCAAGAGTTAGGGGAAGGGTTTTATTTTTTAAAGGTAGTTTTTGTTTTTTATCCGCTCAGCGGCTCCAACACCAGCGATGTTCTTGTTTCCAAGGAGTTCATCTCCTATCCGTGCCTCAGCTCACGGGTGATGCTACCAGGATCTCTCCGCGCTTCGGTCCTGGGGTAGAACAGCGGACACCAAAACGGACACCAAAAGAGTTAAGAAGGGTTAAGAAAAATAGTGATAAAGTTCACTGCGTTACCCATTGAAGATGAATTTAGAAAACGACAATCAACGCGCAGGCAATCCACCTCACACCTTTGAAACGAGCCTGAATTGTCTCAACTTAAGATTTCGCGGACGATCTGTCCTTCGTTGGATGGCCCGATCAAACGTTGGTTCAATCCAAGGTACGGAAAACTGAATTTGTGCGGATCGAGACCGACTTGATGCAAAATTGTCGCCTGCAAATCGCGCACCGTCATTTTATTTTGCACGATGTGATAACCGAAATCATCCGTTGCGCCATAACTAAATCCCGGTTTCACGCCGCCGCCAACCATCCAAATCGTGAAACAATTTGGATGGTGATCGCGTCCGAGAAAAGTTGATCCGTTGCGCGCTTCGTTCATTGGCGTTCGTCCAAATTCGCCGCCCCAGATCACGAGCGTGTCTTCGAGCATTCCGCGTTGTTTCAAATCGTTCACCAATGCGGCGCTGGCTTTATCCACTTCTTTGCATTTCATCGGAAGCCCCTCTAACAGATCATTCGACTTCGCCGTTCCGTGCATGTCCCAACCCCAATCAAAAAGTTGAACAAAGCGAACGCCCTTTTCGATCAACCTTCGCGCTTGCAAACAATTATTCGCAAAAGAACCTTCGCCCGGTTTCGCGCCGTACATTTCGCGGATGTAATCCGGTTCTTTAGAAATATCGAAAACATCGGGCACGGTGATTTGCATTCGATAGGCCAATTCATATTGCTCGATGCGCGTGAGCGTTTCGGGGTCGCCGTAAAGTTTCGCTTCCGCTTCATTCAACTCGCGAAGTTTATCGAGACTGCGACGACGACTTGGCCGATCCATTCCAGTCGGATTTTCCGAATACAAAATGGGCGCGCCGGAAGTGCGGCATTGCACGCCTTGATAAACGCTCGGCAAAAATCCACTGCCCCAAAGACTTTTTCCGCCGGTCGGATCGGTGCCGCCACTGAGCAGGACGACGAAGCCGGGCAAATCCTGATTCTCGCTGCCGAGTCCGTATGTCACCCACGAACCCATCGACGCCGCGCCAGCTCGTTGTGTTCCGGTGAACAAAAATAATTCCGCTGGAGAATGATTAAACTGATCCGTCCACATCGAGCGGATGAAACAAGTTTCATCGGCAAGTTCCGCCATGTGCGGAACGAGATTGCTGAACCACGCGCCGCTTTTTCCGTGCCGCGCGAATTTGTGCGGAGTGCCCAGCAATTTTGGAACGCCTTTGAGAAATGGAAATTTTTGCCCACGCAACACTTCGTCGGGACAAGGCTGCATGTTCATCTCGTTCAACTTTGGTTTGTAATCGAACAGATCGAGCGATGGCGGCGCGCCGGACATGTGCAAATAAATAATCGATTTGGCGCGGCCCGGAAGAATCGGCGGCTTCACGGCCATAGGCGATGCTGAACCGGATGCGGCCATTGCGTCGCGCGCAAGCAATCCACCCAAAGCAACGCTGCCCAGGCTGAGGCCCGCACGCTGTAAAAATTGTCGCCGCGTCTGAGCGCGACCGTGGGCAAAATTAAACGCTGATTCATTCATAAATTTTTCGTATGTGTGGAAGAAAAATCCCAAACTCCAAACATCAAGCTCCAGAGAAAATTCAAATCCCAAGCTCCAAAGAATACCATGTTTGGAATTTGATGTTTGGTGCTTCTACGGTGTTTGGAGTTTGGTGTTTCTTCATCTCACCCTTTCGTCAAAATTCCATCGAGGTTCAACAACACATTCGCCACCGTCGTCCACGCGGCCGCTTCGGCTGCATTCAGTCCCTCCGGCAATGGACCAACCTGGCTGGTGGCCAAATCTTTGGCTTCCTTTTCATGCGCGCTGTAGTGCACTAATTCCGATTCGTACAACTCGCGCAAAGATGTGACTTCATTTTTAGTCGGCTGACGCGCCAGCGCCAATCGCAAACCAAATTGAATTTTATTTTCCAAAGTCTCTCCGCCTTCCTTTACCAATCGCCGTCCCAACGCCTGGGCCGCTTCGACGTAAACGGGATCGTTCAACGTCACATACGCCTGCAACGGCGTGTTCGTGGGCAAACGTCGGAACGCGCACGTCTCGCGGCTCGGCGCGTCGAAGGTCGTCATGCTCGGATACGGAATGGTGCGCCGCCAAATCGTGTAGAGTCCGCGACGATGTCGATCTTCCCCGGTGCTCGTGGGATAAGCGCGCTGGCCGTTAAACGCCGCGCGCCAGAGATTGTCGGGCTGCGGCGGGTAAACACTCGGCCCGCCAATTTTGGAACTCAACAATCCACTGAGGGCGAGAGCCTGATCGCGAATCATTTCCGCGTCCAGACGATGACGCGGCGCGCGCGCGAGCAGATAATTGCCCGGATCTTTTTTCAACGATTCTGGAGTGATGCGGGAGCTTTGTTGATAGGTCGCGCTCATCACAATTGTTTTGAGAAATTGTTTTACGTTCCAGCCATTGTCGCGCAGTTCCACCGCGAGCCAGTCGAGCAATTCGGGATGGGTTGGCTTGGTTCCTTGCGTTCCGAAATCTTCTTCCGTCTCGACAATTCCGCGTCCGAAAATTTGCGCCCAAAAACGATTGGCGGTGACGCGAGCGGTGAGAGGATTTTCGTCACTCAACAACCACTTCGCCACGCCGAGCCGATTTGTCGGCGCGTTCGCCGGCCAGGGATTGAAGGCGGAGGGAACGCCCGGCGAAACTTTTTCGCCCGGCTCAAGATAATTTCCGCGGGTCAATAAATGGGTGGGCCGGAATTTGTCGGGCGAAAAATCCTGCATGACGGGCACCGTCACTGGCTTGATCGCATCGCGTTGCATCTTCACGGCAGCGACGGCCTTCACTTGTTTGCTGACTGCGGGAGAGAATTGCCGAAACCATTTCTCCAGCTCCGTTTTTTGTTCATCGGAACGTTTTTCAGGAGCAATCGCGAGAACCGGAACGAGTGCTTCGGGCACGACGATGACCGGCGAAGGAAGTGTGGATGCGGAAATGCGAAACCGGCCGATGGTTTGTTTTCCTCCGAGATTTTGAACGAGTTTAATCGTCAGATTTCCTGGCGGCAATGGGCTGGCCGTTTCAAAAACTGCCGTCTGATTTTTTCCTTTGCCGCCATCGACCGACCATCCCATTTTGGGTTTCATCTTTTCTTCGATCGTCGCGGCGATGCTGTAATTTTTTTCCGTAAAGCTGGCAGTGGCCCGCGTGAATTTTATCGGTTGTTCTCCGTTAATGGCGAGACGCACGCTCGGCTTGGGCGCTTCCGCAACTTTCGCTTCCCAGACTTGTTCGCGCTTTGAATTCAAAACGACAACCCGGGCGCCAGCCAACCGCTCTCCCACATCGCCGTCTGTCCGGTTCCAAATCATGATGGCATCAAGTGATTGTTCCGCGCCGAGATCGACTTCCCACCACGGATTATTTTCTGTTTTGGTGTGAGTTGTTTTTGCTTCTTCAAAATTCCCGTTGGTATTTCCGTCGATGGCCAATTGCGGCGGCCCTTCGAAATCGAGGCTCGATTGCGTGGCCTTGCCTTTGAGCGCGAGATTGGTTTCACCTTTAAAAACTTGAACCTCCGCCAACGAAAGAATCCGATTTTCACCGGGTAATTCAACGCGAACAAATTGCGCGTTCGACACCGCCTTTGCCTCCTGTTGAAAGCGCGCTTCAAATTGGTTGAGCAGAAAATTTCCCGTCTCGTTGCGCCCGGGGCCTTTGGCGGGAAGACTCTCATCGGATAAAACTTCCAAACGCAACGCGGACAAATTTGAAACGGTCGAACGCAACGTCACGGTGTAGGTGTCTTTTGCAGGCGGCGCGTTGGTGGCGAGCAACGAATTATCTTCCAGCTTTTTAAACGTCGGGCCAGCCAAAGAACTGAAGCTGATCGGCTCCAACGTTGTCCAGGCGTTCGATGCCGCAGGAATTTTTTCCCATGCGGCGAGGTCGGCGAAAATTTCGGGCGAAGCGGTGTCCAACTTTTTTTCCAGCGCCGCGATTTCTGCGTCGAAACGTTTGATTTTTTCCCGCTGTTCCGGCGTCGGCAACGGCATCGTGGGACTTTCATCCGCTTTGTCGCTGTCTTCGGTTTGATTGAAGAAGGAGTAAAACTGGTAATACTCGCGATGGGTGATCGGATCGAATTTGTGCGTGTGACATTGCGCGCAACCCATCGTCAATCCCATCCACGCTTGCGCCGTCACTTCCGCGCGATCTTTCACGGCGGCGACACGCCACTCTTCATCTTCCGTCCCGCCTTCGGTGTTCGTCATCGTGTTGCGATGAAACGCCGTCGCCACCCGTTGGTCTTCCGTTGCATTCTCCAGCAGATCGCCGGCGAGTTGTTCGATGGTGAACTGGTCAAAAGGCATGTTCCGATTGAACGCTTTGATGACCCACTCGCGATAAGGCCAAACGTTCAGACGCAACGGATCGGAACCGTAGCCGGCGGAATCAGCGTAACGCGCAATGTCGAGCCACATTCGCGCCCACCGTTCTCCATACGCCGGAGAAGCGAGCAATCGATCGACCGCTTTTTCATAAGCCTTGGGCGATTTATCTTTTAAGAAATCTTCAACCTCAGCGGGCGTCGGCGGCAAACCAGTCAAGTCGAGCGAAAGGCGGCGCAATAAAATAGAACGTTCGGCTGGCGGCGACGGTTTTAATTTTGCCGCTTCAATTTTCGCCAGGATAAAACGATCAATCTCGTTTCGCGCCCACTTTTTATTTTTGACCGCAGGCAATGCCGCGCGCACCGGTTTTTTGAAAGCCCAATGTTTCTCGTACGGCGCGCCTTGCTGAATCCATTTTTTCAGCAGCGCAATTTCGGCGGGTTTGAGTGGATGCTTTTCATCCGGCGGCGGCATCACTTCATCGGGATCGGGGTTGGTGATGCGCTTGACCAATTCACTGTGCTCGAGGTTGCCCGGCTTAATCGCAAACGTTCCGTCCTTTCGTTCCTTGACCGCTTCCGTGCCGATATCCAGACGCAATTTTGCTTTTCGCGCGCTTTCATCCGGCCCGTGACAATGAAAACATTTCGTCGAAATAATCGGGAGAATTTGCGTCGCGAAATCGACTGCGTTTTTGTCAGCACTCCGCGCGGTGCCGGGCGCAAACAAAGCCGCCGCCGCCAGCACCGTCGCGCCGCAATTTGAAAATTTGAAAATAGGGCGAGTCATTATTTTTTCACAAAAAAAACGGAGCGCGGCACTTACGCCGTTTCGATGCCGCAACCGCAAAAACGCGGCGAACCCGCCTGCATCAATGCCGTTGAAGCGGCCTGAAGACCGCGCTCCGTTTCTACGAGATGCGTTTTGAACATTATCTTTGCGCTGCCTTGGTTTCAATCGGTCGTATCTCGATGTTGCGATAGAAAACTTCGGAGAACTCGGCTTGGAGCGCGATTCTGCCTCGCACCAGCGGTTTCCATTCGCCCTCCACCATTCTCGCCATTGAGAATACCATATTGTTGGTCTGACCGTTAATGATATGAATGGCCGAGTCGCCTCGAATTTTTACTTCGACTGTGTTCCATCCTTCCTTTTCGCAGACGTGGCTTTTTCGGATGCCGACAACGCCGTTCGTATTTCCAAATGTATTCATCACACCGCCGTCTTTTGCCGGAAGGAAAACGCGGTTGGTTTTGTTTGGATCGGTGGTGGTTTTCACCTGGGAGCGCACCACAAAAACGTCGCCGACGTCGCCTTCTTGGATTTGGCATTCCACACTGGAGGGCCAAACGCGCTCGTCATAGCAGTGATAAAGCAACCCGGCGTCTCTCTTTTTATCAACTCGCGGCGCGAATTTTTTCGTTCCCCATTTGTATTCGAATCGCAAATCGTAATCGGAAAATTCTTTCTCGGTGCAAACAATGGCAATGGGTTGTTTGGAACCCTGCTCCGCCGCGGAATACATGTGAATCATTCCATCCGTGACCTGAACAATTTTCGTGGGATCAAA
>JBBQRQ010000027.1:0-51993 GCA_038214755.1 Verrucomicrobiota bacterium | reverse complement strand
CCTGCGAACGGAGCTGGGCAACGCCCAAGATCAACCTGAGCGATGAAAGCCATCGTTACCGGAATGATCGCGAGTTATCCCGTCGGAGGGGTGTTGTGGGATTACGGGCAATACGCGCTGGGTCTGGAGCGGCTGGGCTTCGAGGTGTTTTATTTGGAGGACACCGGCTGGCAAACCTACGACCCGCGCAAAGGCGAATATGGCGAGGACTGTTCGTATGCGGTCGAGTTCCTTTCCAAATCTCTCGGCGCGTTGTCGCCGACTATGGCGAAGCGTTGGCGCTTTCGCAACCTGGACGGGAGAACTTTTGGGATGGATGACGCCGCTTTTGCCGAGGTGATCCAGAGCGCGGATTTATTTCTTAACGTTTCGGGCGGGACGTTGCTGCGCGACGAATACATGCCCTGTAAGCGCAAAGTGCTGATTGATTCCGATCCCGGCTGGAATCATTTCCGCAATTTTCCAAAGTGGGATGCAAATCCGAACTGGCAGGGCAGCCACGGCTACCGCGCGCACGATTTTTTCTTCACCTACGCCGAGCGCATCGGGCAACCCGATTGCCCTCTGCCCGACTTTGGTTTGCCGTGGCAACCCACACGTCCGCCCGTCGTGATGGAGTGTTGGAACGCTCAACCGCCGAACGAGAATTGGACCACGGTGATGACCTGGAAAAATTTCCAGGAAACAATCCAGTATCAAGGTGTGAGTTACGGAACAAAGGAAATGGAATTCTCCAAAATCGAAAACTTACCCCGGCGCATCCCGCATGGCGGCACCAAACTCGAAATCGCGGTGGGCGGAGATCAGGCGTCGCGTGAAGCGTGGCGCGCGCTCGGTTGGTCGGTGAAGGATTCGCAGGCCGTTTCGCGAACGGCGGAGGATTATCGCGGCTACATCCAACGTTCGCGCGGCGAACTCAGCGTGGCAAAAAATGTTTATGTCGCGACGCGTTCAGGTTGGTTCAGTTGCCGGTCGGTTTGTTATCTGGCAGCCGGTTTGCCGGTGGTCATCCAGGACACGGGCTTCTCGGAATTGATTCCGACGGGCGAAGGATTGTTTGCTTTTTCAAATTTGGATGAAGCGGTTCGGGCCATTGAATCGGTCGAGGCGGATTACCCGCGACACCAGCGAGCCGCGCGCGAACTGGCGCGAACGCATTTCGCCTCGGATGTGGTGCTCGGTGATTTGCTGAGGAGAATTGGATTATGAGCGGACAGATTAGCGCGGAAGAATTCAAAGCGATCACCGGCGGATGGGATCACGCGACGTTGCCGAAAAATATCCGCGTGGGCGCGGAATGTTACCTGGAGCGAAAAGAAAGTTTCAAACGCTTTCGCAGCACGCGCGACCCCGGATTGGTGATTGGCAATCGCGTCAAGATTTATACTTGGACGGAGTTTAACATCGAACCCGCTGGTGTGATCGAGGTGGGAGACGATTCCGTTTTGGTGGGCGCAGTGTTCATGTGCGCGGAGAATATCCGCATCGGACAGCGAGTGATTATTTCCTACAACGTGACCATCGCCGACAGCGATTTTCATCCGCGCGATCCTGGGTTGCGCAAACAAGACGCCATGGCCAACGCGCCGGAAGGCGACCGCCGCTTGCGCCCCGCCGTGACGGCAAAGCCGGTGGTGATCGAAGATGATGCGTGGATCGGCATTGGGGCAATTATTTTAAAAGGGGTGCGTATCGGTCGCGGGGCGCGCGTGGGAGCGGGGTCGGTCGTGACGGCGGATGTTCCAGCAGGCGCGAGGGTGGCAGGTAATCCGGCGCGATTGGTCGAAGGTGGAAACGCGATCCTATGAAGCCCGCTCAATTGCCACACGATTGGTTTCCCCAACCGCTGCCTAGCAATGTTGTGCTGGGCGAACGCAGTTGGTGTTACAGTTCCTTCTCCTGCTTGCATTATCAAAGTCAACGGGGAGTGAGGGTCGGGCATGACAGCGGAATCTATCACGGAACATTTTTTGACCTCGGGCCGGAGGGTGAAGTCGAAATTGGCAACTATGCCACTTTGGTGGGAGCGATCATTTCCACCAACTCAAAGGTCGTGATCGGCGACTATGCCTTTCTCGCCCATGAGGTGGTTTTGGCGGATTCCTTCTGCGCGACACCATTTAAAACATCGCAACGTGACGTAACTGGGGCGGTAGAGTCGCGACCCTCCATTCTCATTGGTGAGAATAGTTGGGTCGGGGCACGGGCTTTGCTCTTAGCGGGGGCTTGCGTGGGAGAGGGAGCAATCGTCGGCGCGGCGGCGGTGGTTGATTTTGAAGTTCCTCCCTACTCAATTGTCGCGGGGAATCCGGCGTGTATAGTGGGGACGGTCAAATAGTCAGCGCGGATCACATCGGAGGAAATCCAAATATTACCGCAGAATTTTTTATATCAAAAACGCGCGCAAATTCAAAGAGGGGCAACGGCGGTTCCTTCGGTTTCACGCTCATCGAATTGTTGGTGGTCATTGCCATCATCGGCCTCCTCGCGGCGCTGCTGCTGCCTGCCTTGGGGCAAGCCAAGGCCCGAGCGATGCGAATCCATTGTGTCTCCAATCTTAAACAAATCGGCGCTGCCATCCAAATGTACGCCGATGACAGTAAAGACAAGCTGCCTGGGCCGCTCTTGGGCGGTCAATGGCCCGACTATGACCTCGACTCCACCAATTTTCTCGTCTTTTTTCTAACCGATTACATGGGATTGCCAGCGCCTTCTAGCGATGTCGTGACTGCCGATGTCTTTCTTTGTCCCGCATTCAAACGCTCCGCCCCAAATCTCGATACTCCCAATGGGCGTCATTCCTATCTCATGCAGCCCGATGTTGATCCGGGTGTCGCGAAGGTCCGGCCATTCGGATTTCCTGCCGTCCTTGGCGCTCAGCCCCAAGCTCCAATTAAATTGGGAACAACCGGCAGCTACGGCTCTGCTTCACGTGTCTGGGCCATGACAGACTTGGATCAGGGTAACATTGGCAGCGGGACACCTTGGAGCGATAACCTTCCCGCCAAACCAGTGCATGGCAATCTACGCAACGAATTGTATTTCGACTGGCACGTGAGCGCAAAGCGCGCGCAGTAGAACAATTTGCCGCGCCTCGTTTAGGGAGATGAAAGCCGGACGCGATAGTAACGTTCCGGTAAGGTGGTGCCGCCAAAATTCGTTGCCGTATTCACGCTGCCGTTGCCCGCAATATTGGAAATCAAATCGCTCCAGACACCCGTGACCAGATTGCTTCTCCCTTCCACGAAATAAGTTCCTCCATTTATTGTCGTGAAACTGAGCAACAGATTCGTCCCCAAGATTTTGATGTCTGTGATCCTTGGTGGAACGAGAACAGTCACGGTCAACGTGGCCACAGTGCTTGTCACCGCGCCGTAATTATTCATCACCACCACGGTGTAATTTCCCGCATGGTTCGTTTGCGCGTTCAGCACCGTGTAGGAATTGGTCGTCGCTCCGGCTAGATTTGTTCCGTTGAATCGCCACTGATAATTCAACGGCGGTGTGCCCATTGCGCCGACGGTAAACATCGCACTGTTACCAGCCACAACGGACTGCGACGCGGGCTGATTCGTGATGCTGGGTCGAAAATTGACCATCAACACGACGACGGCGCTCGTGAGCGCGCCGTAATTGTTCGTCACAACGAGCGTGTAATTTCCCGCGTCTGCGGATTGCGCGTTGGTGATTGAATAAAAATTCGTCGTCGCGCCCGCAATTGAATTCCCGTTGAACTGCCACTGATAATTCAACGGGGTCGTGCCCGTCGCGCCAGCGGTGAACGTCACGTTGTTACTCACTACGACCGACTGCGACACGGGCTGATTGGTGATGCTGGGCGGAATTCCGAAGATCAACGTCGCGATGGCGCTAGTCACCGCGCCGTAATTGTTCGTGACGATGACGGTGTAATTTCCAGCGTTGCTCGGCTGCGCGTTATTCAATGTATAAAAATTCGTCGTCGCTCCGGCTAGATTTGTTCCGTTGAATCGCCACTGATAATTCAAGGGTGCCGTGCCCGTCGCGCCGACCGTAAACGTGACGCTGTTGCTCAAGGCTATGGTTTGCGAGCTGGGTTGGTGGGTGATGCCCGGTGGAAGTTTTGCCAGCAGGAATGCGTGTTTTTCACCGTTCAACATTCCGATGCCAGCGATTTGTCCGCTGTCGTTGATCGCCCGCGCCTCGTTCAAGACCCAGCCTGCGCCCGAGTCGTCGAGCTGGTTGTTGAGGTCCACCAGCGAGCTGTTCGTACAGATAAACGCGTGATAGAGGAGATTGTTCGCATCCGTGTATGAGCCACCTACAATGATGTTGCTGTTGTTGATGGAAAACGCATAGCTGAAAGAGCCGCCGAGCGTTCCTAAATCAAAAAAGTTGGTGGAATAGCGAAAGGCGTGATCGGCTGAACTTCCGCTGACATAACCGGCGATGTGGTCGTTATTATTGATCGCCAGTCCGTAAGTGTTGTTCCACCCAGAGAACGCCAGAACGCTAACGGTGCTGCCATTGTAACGAAAGGCTGTTGCTGTATTAAACGAATTGTCGTAATCGGTGCCTACGATATGGCCTGCGTCATTGATCCCAGAGGCGTAAGAGTTGTGATTGTTGGGCAGCAAATTGCCTATGTCCGTCATGGTTCCGCCGCTGTAACGAAACGCATGATCATCACTCCCTGTCTGCGCGTAGCCCGTAATTTGCGCCGACGTGTTGATGTCCTCCGCCCCCGCCGCCGCACCCCCGAGTGTGCCGAGATCTTTCATTTGCGGGTTGCTTGCAATGCCATTGGTACCGCCCGGCGTCCACAGAAATGCGCGATTCACCGTGCCGTTGGTGAGGCGGGAACGGCCCACGACTCGGAGCGCGTCATTCATCCCGAGCGCGAAACTGCTACTGCCTCCGAGCGTGCCGAGATTCGTCCACGATCCGCCGTAAAGTACGGCGCGATAGCCACCATTGATGTTCAGCACGCCCGCGAACTGGCCGGAATTGTTGATCGCGTTCACGGTGCTGAGTGAATTCGTGAACGCGCCGAGGTCCACCACCGAATATTTTTGGGCAAAACTGG
Organism: Verrucomicrobiota bacterium; assembly: GCA_038214755.1. Taxonomy (GTDB): domain Bacteria; phylum Verrucomicrobiota; class Verrucomicrobiia; order Limisphaerales; family CANJXF01; genus CANJXF01. The sequence continues at coordinate 46,928 of JBBQRQ010000027.1, read as the reverse complement.
AGTCAGCCCCCGCGAAGACCGCCGCGACCAAAATCCAGACGCGCAAATTTTTTACAAGATTTCTCATTGCTAATTCCTTATTTTCAATTGGCGTTGATCTTACACTGTTTCTGGTCAACCGCCAACGTTGAATGCAACCAAAACGCTTGCCAACGTCTTCGAATCATTCCAGAGGTTCCCATACGACCGACGCGGTGGGCGTTCAGAAAAATCGCCGAACGAATTCATCCGCGATTGTCTTGTTGAAAAACATTCTTTCCGGTCGGGTTGGTTTGTTCGTGCCGGTGATTGTTCAACACGAAGATCCCGTCAACGTTGAGACGGAAAAGTTATACGAGATAAACGATCTGGGTACACCCACTGTCACGAAAAATTCCCAAACGTTATCCGACGATTTTGTCCCCATGGTTTTCCTTACCGCAACCGACCAACCTCCCGATATAAAAACAGGAAACACCTGATGGTCGTCTGGATTCTTGTTCCTTTACGGTGACCCCGTAGTGATGCTGGAACGGCGTTCACGTTGCGAAAGGAATTATGCCAAAACGAACTAGACCCATGGAGTTGAGAAGTTTTAACGAATCCAAAGCCAAACTGGTCGAGGATTTAAAACTAGTGGCCGAAGACGCCGAAGAATTGATCAGAGCCACTGGCGGCGAAGTGGCGGAGAGAACCCGCCAAGCCCGTGAACGTTTGAGGACGGTGCTGGAAGACTGCAAGGAAACTTGCGCCGAGTTGGAGGAGCAGGCCGAAGCCGGATTGCGCGCCGCCGACCAAGCCATTCGCGAAAATCCATATCGCTCTATCGGTGTCGCGGCGGGGGTTGGATTTTTGGTGGGGGTTTTGTTGAAGCGAAGGTCGTGAGCCAATAGAAGGTCATGTTTCATTTGCCCGAGAATCTGGGAGGTCTGATTGGATCGATCCGAAGGGTGATCGATATTGTGGCGGCGATGCTAAAAAATCGCTTGGAACTGGCGAAGATCGAAGCGAATGAGGAAAAAGTGCGTTTGGCTTCGGCGGCGATCTGGGGCGGGATATTTTTGTTTGCCAGTTTCATGGCATTTATTTCTATCGCCGGCACGTTGTTTTTTATTTTTTGGGAACATCGCCTGTGCGTCGCGGCGGGCCTTTTCGTTTTTTGTCTAATTGGCGCGCTGACGATTCTCCACTTGATCAAAGGTCGGTTAAAGCCACCGGGTCCGATTGCTGAAACAATCATCCACCTCAATTTATTTATGTTGGGCGGAGTGGCCGCATTCCTCTGTCTGCGGGGTCCCTCGAACAGGAAGGGGCCTTTCTCCGAAACAGTGGCGCAATTAAAAAAAGACCGCGCATGGCTCAGAAAACAGAAATAGAAAACCTTTCCGCGCGGAAAGCCTGGCTCGTTCAACAAAATGATTCGCACCGGAATGATCTGTTGGCGGAAGCCGACAACCTTCGGCAGGTCTGCGGGCTGGTTGAGCGCGGTTACGGTTTTTATCAAGTCGCCAATCGCGTGCGGGCCTGGATGGCCCCCTTTTCTGGGTTCCGCATTTTTAAAAAAAGGACATGGGTGACCCGTCTGGTGAACCGGTGCGGAGCGGGCTGGAAAATTTGGCGGGAATTTCGAGAACGATAGTCAGCAGGCCCGAGCTCAAACCTAACCCGCTTTTTCAACTGACCGATTGCTGATAATATTTTGCACCAATCGCTTCACTCCTTCGGTGGCGTTGAAAGTGAATTGATAAGTAGCTATCCAGTGACGCTGAAAAGATTGCGCCACCTTCTGGGCGATTTCCGTGATGGCGTTGTCACAAGAAACTGTTCTCTTTTCATCCTTCCGAAAATTGTAGTCCAGATAACTTTGGGTTTCGTTCACGTAGCAAACGACATGGGTTTCTCCTTTCATCCGAATCGCGATCAATCGGGTCGTATAACCATTTTTGCTGAGGATCTCCGAAGCGACAGTGGCATAATCATCGCAATCTCCGGATTGGTTGCGCAAAAAAATATCGTGATCCTGGACTTCCGCGTGAAATTTAAATTCGAAATTGGTGAAATAACCAGCCAGTTTTTCCGGGGTAAGATTTGGCACTTTTTCCAATTCAGCCATGGTGATGGCACTTCCAGCGGGCAGCCAGGCGGACAAGATCGCTCCCAGTAAGATGCGAATAAAATGTTTAGCCAGAGATTGCATTGCCGCTCGCTTAAGCAACGGCGATGCCATTTTATTATTTTGATTTTCTCCGCCAATTTTTTCGCTGCGCCCATTGGCCCTCTCATAAGTAGGACACAATCAGCTTTTCCCTGACACGGAATAAGGCGGTTTTTTTGGGGAAAGGTCCGTTAAAAATGGCGGGCTAGTCCTGATTGTATTTTTTCCCAAAGGCCCTATGATTGAAAACATGAACACAAAACTTAAACTCCTCAGAATAGTTGCAGCGGCTACATTCGGCTCGCTGTTGTGGGTCGGTTGTGCCTCGCCCAAGTCCGATTATGCCGCGACTTCCCCCGGAACCGCGCCCCTGGATTTGACCAAACGGCGCCCTGACACCCACCCGGAATTGAGCCTGGGCCTCGACCGATCGCAGACTGTTCGGACGGTGGTCGATATTCCGTGGGACAGCGATGTTTTGAATGAGGCAGCAGGGAGCGAGAGGCGCCGTCATTAGAAAAGAAACAGTGCCCGCCATCGGCTTACGACCTTGGCCGCCTGTCCACGCGACCGGCGGCCAAGAGTTCCGAGGAAATTTTTCGGTGGAGTCCTACCCGACACGCCTTTCCCCGCACGGGGGAAAAATCCTCAACGTTTTTTTCTAGCGAACTATTTTTTCTTCAATGCCGCAATGGCTTCCTTCATTTCCGCCAGATGAACATCGGCATTGGGGCTGTCGGTGACGTGTAAAATCCTTCCATCTTTTCCAATTAGAAAACTCACTCGGCGCGCCACATTTTTTCCAGCCTCGCGCCGGACGCCATATGCATCGGCGATCTTCCCGTCCGTATCGGCCAGCAGCGGAAAGTTGAGGTTATATTTTTCAATGAATTTTTGATGGCTTTCCTGCGAATCAAAACTGACGCCGATCACTTCCACGCCATCCTTTTTCAAATCCGCCATTTGGTCGCGCAAACCACAGGCTTCTTTCGTGCAACCTGGCGTATTGTCTTTCGGATAAAAATAAAGCAGCACGATCTTTTTTCCGAGTGAATCGCTGAGCCTCCAATTTTTTCCATCCTGATTTTTGCCTTCGATCACGGGCGCTTTCTCTCCGACTTTCGGAAGGGCCGCCGTGGCGCTATTCGCTCCTAACGCTGCGGTCATAAAACTGGCTGTAAGAAATTTAATAATTTTCATAAACATTATGGGACAGATAATTTAAAACCGAGGTTAACTTGTCAATCGGGTGGATTACTCCAACACAATATTCACCAATCTCATTGGGACGATAACAATTTTCTTTACTGCTTTTCCTTCCAGAAAAAATTTGATTTTTTCGCTGGCCAATGAAGCCGCCTCCAGTTGTTCCCGGGTTGCACCCGCCGCCACTCTCAAGCGATCCCGCAGTTTGCCATTCACCTGCACTGGAATCTCTAATGTGTCCTCGATGAGCACGGCCGGATCGAATTCCGGCCAGGGGTGATAGGAGAGCGAGACAGATTGCGGATGGCGTGGGTTCTGTAGCTTTTGCCAAACTTCCTCGGACAAGTGGGGCGCGAATGGCGCGAGCAAAATCAAAAAATCGCGCAACCCGGAAACCGGTTTCGTTTCCCACGAAATCGCGTCGTTGACAAAAACCATCAGCGCGGAAATAGCGGTGTTGAAACGCAAGGCGTCCAAATCTTCCGTGACTTTTTTGATGCAGGCGTGAAGCGCTTTGAGTTGCGACGGCGAAGCGGGAACGTCTTTGATCGCCGCGCTCAATTGAATTTTTTCCAACAACTCTCGGTGGGTCTGCGCCTCGGTGGTTGATTCCGCCTGTTCAAATTCCGTTTCGCTTTTTTCATCGACAAACAAACGCCAGACGCGACCGAGAAAACGGTAAACGCCTTCCACGCCTTTTGTGTTCCACGGCTTCACCATTTCGAGCGGGCCCATGAACATTTCGTAAAGGCGAAACGCATCCGCGCCGTATTCGCCCATAACGTCGTCGGGATTCACGACGTTGCCGCGCGACTTCGACATTTTGAAGCAACGAAAATCGACGCGTATGTCAAGGTCTGGATTCTTCCAACAGAAAAAAGCCCCTCTTTTTTCGACTTCGCTCGCATCTATTTTGTGAGCGACAACTTTTGCGCCAGTAACTTTCTCTTTGCCAACGAGTGTTTCCGCAGCGTCTTCAATATCGACAATTCCAGCCGCACTTACGCGTTCGCCATTTTTATCACGAAAAATATAGAACTCCATTTCGCCGAGGATGAGTCCTTGATTGACGAGTTTGAAAAACGGTTCGGGCGTCGAGACGTAGCCGAGATCGAACAAAACTTTGTGCCAGAAGCGCGCGTAAAGCAGATGCAGAACGGCGTGCTCGGTTCCTCCAACGTAGAGATCGACGCCGAGAGTCGGTTGGTTGACAGGAGAATTTTTCGAGATAAACTTTTCCTCAGACCGGTCGGTATCGGCCGTTGAGAGAGAGACCCCGATGGCGGTATCTCTCGCCGGTTGCAACTCATCTCCCGCAGTTTCTCGGACGAACATCGTCTGTAACGCCAGACATTTTATTCCGGTAAGAACTTCTTCCGCCACAATGGCAATTCCGTTAATGCGTTTGTGGAATCGAAGGACGCGCCGTCCTAACTGATTTATCCCACCGTCTTCGATGTGATCAGGCGCGGCGTAAACGGCGGGTAATTTGTAAAAATCTTCCGCTGCCAAAGCGCGTTGCCCGCGAGGCTTTTCAAATGCTTCAACTTTATGTTGCAGAAAAGCATGTCGAACTCCGTAGCTATCGAGGCGGAAAAAATAATCTTCAATATTTAATCCTGACACTTGAAACGCCATGGCCGCGACCGCTTTGGGAACTCGACCAATTATTGCTGTCCTGCGCGAATGACGCGGAGAAAAAATCGCAGCGTCCACCACGCGTTTGATCTCTTTGTCTATTTCCTGGTTCGACTCAGGAAGGCGTGGCTCCAGCGTTCCCATCCAATATTTTTCCACAAGATTATTCCAGGGCCGCGCAGAATTTTGAGAGTCGAGATAGCGCAAATAATACCAACAGCTTCCCGCCCATTGCGGCATCGTATTGGTTTCCCGTTCCACATGATTTGCCAGCTTGACCCAATCCGTCGCGCGCGCCAAAGGAGGACGACCATCAGACGTGGGTTTATAGTCGTCCAAATTCGGCGGACGAACTGGCAGTAAATGTTCCGGCACCGCTTCGTGAAAAAGTTTTCCGTCTTGATCGCGTTTCCAGACAATCGGGAACGGCTCGCCCCAATAACGCTGACGGCTGAAAAGCCAGTCGCGCAGTTTGTAGTTAATGGTTTTTTTGCCGAGACTTTTTGCTTCGAGCCAGTCGGTGATTTTCTTTTTGGCTTCGGTGGTGGGAAGCCCGGTGATCGAAATTTCCGGGCCGCTGGAATTTACTGAAATGCCTTCGTCAACAAACCCTCGCCAATCTGTTTTTGGGTTGGGCGGCTGGACAACCTGGAGAATTGGCAAATTAAATTTTGTGGCGAACTCGTAGTCGCGCGTGTCGTGTGCCGGCACGGCCATGATTGCTCCGGTGCCATAACTCGCTAAAACGTAGTCAGCAATCCAGATGGGAATTCTTTCGCCGTTCACTGGATTGAGCGCGTAAGCCCCTGTGAAAACGCCGGTTTTTTCCTTTGCGAGTTCCGTGCGTTCCAAATCAGATTTTCCAGAAACGAACGATTTATAATCTTCGACGGCTTCTTTCTGTTTGGGTGTCGTGATTTGCGAAAGGATTTTATGTTCTGGTGCGAGCACCATGTAAGTCGCACCGAAAAGAGTGTCCGGCCGTGTCGTGAAGACAGTCAGCCAATGCGTGTCATGGAAGAATTCGCGTTCCTTCGAATCAAAGGTATTGTGCCGAACCTCAAAGGCGATTTCCGCGCCTTCACTGCGCCCAAGCCAGTTCCGCTGCATTTCTTTGAGCGAGTGACTCCAATCAATTCCTTCTAAATCGTTGAGCAAACGTTCGGCGTAGGCGGTGATGCGGAGCATCCATTGGCGCATCGGTTTGCGAACCACAGGGAATCCGCCGACGTCGCTTTTGCCGTCGATGACTTCTTCGTTGGCCAACACGGTGCCGAGTTCTTCGCACCAATTCACGGGTGCCTCGGCGACGTAAGCAAGACGCTGAGAGTCGCGATAGGCGCGTTTGTCTGCTTCCGTCATGTTTTGTTTAGGCGGAAAACGAAGCGTTTCCATGGTCTCTGCTTTATTGGTCTCTGGATTGAACCAGGAATTGTAAAGCTTCAGAAAAATCCACTGCGTCCACTTGAAATATTTTGGGTCAGTCGTATCGACCTCGCGCGACCAATCGTAACTGAAGCCGAGCGATTTTATTTGGCGTTTGAAATTCGCGATATTTTCCTCCGTCGTTTTGCGCGGATGCTGGCCGGTCTTGATGGCGTATTGTTCGGCGGGCAAACCAAACGCGTCCCAGCCCATCGGATGCAAAACGTTGAAACCTTTGGCCCGTCGGTAGCGCGCCAGAATATCCGTGGCGGTGTAGCCTTCGGGATGGCCCACGTGCAGGCCCGCTCCGCTCGGATACGGGAACATGTCGAGGATATAAAATTTTGGCGGAAGAGAATTCGCATCCGCCTTTTTATTTTCCAAGCCATGCCGTTGCGCGAAGGGATGTCCTTGCGGAATTTTCTCGCCCGGGTTCCAGGCGCGAAACGTTTGTTCCTTTTCCCAAAACTGCTGCCATTTCGGTTCGATCAAATGAAATGGATATTGTCGGCGCATAAAAAACGAGGCGGGAATATTGTGCAAACCTCATACGCAGGCAATTGAAGAATTCGAATGGACCGTTTGAACCTGGCTTTTGCCTTTGAGCCGGAGCGCCTGTTCTAACCGGCAGGGTTTGGAACATTCCACCGTCTGCCGATTGGAGAATCCGCGAGACGGGGGATTGGAAATCTCCGTGACGAAGTCGCAAGTCCGAACAGCGGCCACGGGCTGGCAGCGTTCAGCGGGCACGTGGCATCCGGTTCCTGGACGTTATTTATTTCTGATGTGGATGGAGGAGGAACAGCCGCGCTCGATAGCTGGAGCATGGAAATGAGCGGCACCCCTGAACCGGTGAATATGGCCCTTGGGATTTTCGGCGGAGGATTCGTCCTCGTTCAATCTCTCCGCTGGTGGAAGCGAAAGAAAATAGCCGCCTGTTAAACTCGAATTCCGAAGTAGAGGTGGCCGTTGCCGCGGGTAGCACAGGCCACTGGCCTGTGCCGAGCGCCGACCCCGCCGCTCGGAACGGGGAAAGCGTGCGAACTTTTCCGTGCGTCGGTTTCCTGGGCCAACATCCTTCCCATTCCGTCCGGCCAGTGGCCGGATGGCACAGGCGGGTCGCCTGTGCTACCCATTCCAGTTTCGGAGTTCGGGTTAAAAGCAACCGCTCAGCTTTTCTATCTCACTCGCTTTTGCGGAGCTTCTGTCGCGCGCCGAACAATGCGGTGCCGACTCGCACCAGCGTCGATCCTTCTGCAATCGCGATTTCAAAATCGCCGCTCATGCCCATGCTCAATTGCGGCAGCGGCGCGCCCAGGATTTGTTCGCACTCCAATTTTATTTCACGCAAGCGGCGAAAAATCGGGCGGACTTTTTCCGGGTCTTCCGCGTATGGAGCAATCGTCATTAGGCCGTGAATTTCAATTCGGGGCAGTGCGTTGATTTCTTTCAACTCGGCCAATAATTTTTCCGGCGCGTAACCGAACTTGCTCGCTTCACCGGCCACATTTACCTCAAGTAAAATCGGCATCGTCTTGGCGGCGGCGGTCGCAAATTTATTGATTTCCTGCGCGAGTGAGAAGCTATCGACGCTCTGAATCATTTCAAAAAAATGAACGGCGTCGCGGCATTTGTTGGATTGCAAATGGCCGATCATTTGCCAGCGAAGTTTTCCTGGGCACAAAGAAATTTTTACTTTTGCTTCCTGCACTTTGCTTTCGCCGAATAAAGACAATCCGGCGTCGGCGGCGGCTCGAATCATTTCGGGCGGTTGGCCTTTGCTGACGGCGAGCAACGTGACGGAAGAAGGGTTGCGTTCGGCACGAGCGCAGGCGGCCTCGATCCGTGTTTGAATGGAAATCAAGTTCGCGGAAAAATTCATGAGAAAAAATCGGAGCGCGGACGTTCTCGTCCGCGAGTGACCGTCTCGTAGTGAAAAAGGGAATGGCTCTCGAACCGAATAAAAAGGCCAGCGGTCATGTTGATTTTCAGAAACTCGCGGACGAAGAACGTCCGCGCTCCCGTTTCAGGGCAACTCCTCCACCGAAATATCTTTGTAAAAAATTTCCGATTGCCCGCCACCGTGAACTTGCAACGCAATCACGCCGCTTGCCGAAATCGAATCATCCGTCTCGGTGTAGTCAACCGTTTGCAATCCGTTCAGCCAAATCTGAATGTGTTTTCCGTCGCAGCGAATTTTGTAATCGTTCCAATCGCCGCGTTGCAAAACCTCGTTCACTTTTTCCATGTCGGATTTCGCCAGCACTTTGTTGCGGCGCGATTCGTCATACAAACAACCCCACCAGGTCGGATCGCCCAGATCAGCCTGATACCCGCTCACTTCAAAATGATTTGGAACACGTTGGCTCCGCACCTGCACGCCGCCATTCACAAAACCATTTGTGCCGGTCAATTTGAACTTGATGTGCAAAACGAAATTCGTGAACACGCGCTCGGTGCAAATAAATTCGTTGTGCGGCACGGCGGTTTTTCCATCGCCGCCGACAATTGAGTCGTCGTGAATCCGCCAGGTTTTATTCGTGTCTCCTTCCCAGCCGTGAAAAGTTTTCCCGTCGAAAATGGGAACGGCCTTTGACATTGGAAGCTCAACGCGGTCTTGAATGCGATGCGCGCAGCCGACCGCAAAAACTGAAAGGCTAAATAATAAAATGGTTTTCCTTGGAATTAGAGACGGTGTCATAAGTTGTAGCCGCCCACGTGAGGAGGCGGATTAATGATTTCTATTTTTTGCTTCGTGGAAAATCCGCCTCCTCACGTTGGCGGCTACGAGTCACGCGACCGTTTCCACAATCGCTTCTGTTCCGCTGTTGCCGATGATTTTTACTTTTTGCCCTTTCGCAATCATGTCGCCTTGCGTCATCACGTCGATGATTTCTTCGCCGAATTGCGCCTTGCCGCCGGGCCGTAACGAAGAAATCGCCACGCCAATCTGGCCTTCGCGCGAAATTTGTTTTTGTTGAAGTCGAACATCGGCTCCAACGCCACTCGCCGTCTGCGAAACCAGAGCGCCAAAAAGCGGCGTCTTCGGAAAAAATCGGATCAACAAAACGACTAGGATGATCGAGATCACCAGCGCGACCCCGACCTCCTGCATCGGCGCGCGCAATTGCGGCATGGTCGGAATTCTCGGCGCGCCGGGATAAATATCGACCGTCGCCATGATCAGGGAAACTAAAACCAATGTTGCGCCGATGAGTCCGGGCAAAATGGTTCCAGGATGCACGAATAATTCCGACGCCAGCAACGCCACTCCGATGATGAAGACCGCGATCCATTCCGCTCCCGACAACGCCGCGATGTAACCGCCCAAAAAATAAATGGCAAACGCGATGATCCCGACGATCCCCGGCAGACCGAAGCCGGGCGTTTTGAATTCGATATAGAATCCGATCACACCGGCAATCAGCAGAAGCGGAGCGATCGCGTTGATCCAAAAGGCGAGCTGCTCGACGCCGGTCGGAGAAATTCTGGTGACCTTCGCATCCTGGAGATTTAATTTTTTTAGCAAAGCGTCAAATGATTCAATCGTTCCCGCCGAGAGCAGCGGTTTCGGCGGATCACCGTAATCTTGTCGCGCCTCCTGGTCGGTGAGCGTGAGAATTTGTCCTTTTTCATTTAAAATTTTTCCGTCGATTTTTAGCTCCTTGGTTTTTTTGACCATCGCGTCGGCGACTTCCACATTGTGCCCGTTTTTTTCCGCGTTGGCCCGAACGAGCGCGCTGATGGCCGAACTCATTTTCGCTTCAACCGTGTCCGGCATCGCTTCCACACCGCCGCCACCGGGAGAAAGCATGATGGGCGCAGCGGCGCCGATGACGCTCTGTGGGGCCATGTAAATTTTTTTCGTGGCAAAAGAAATAAATGCGCCGGCAGAAAACGCTTTTCGATTCACATACGTCACGGTGTCGCCTTTGAACTGGTTGAGAATTTCGATGATCTCCTCGGTGACATCAACCCGTCCGCCATTGGTCTCCATGTCGATGATGAGAACATCCGCTTTGGCAGTCATCGCTTCTTTCACGCCGCGTCGCACGAGATAAACCAGCGGCGGCTCGATGTTTTCGCGAATGGGAATGACGTAAACTTTTTTGGGCAAAATCATTTCCGAACCCCGCGAAAGGTTTGGAAAAAATCCAGTGAGGCAGAGAAGAAAAACCAACCAACGTTTCATAAAAAAACGTTAGGACATTTTTGATGGGCAAGCAAGGGCGCGCCATCGGGTAGCATTTGCCTCCGGCCGCTCGTGCCTCGCAACCTTGGGCAGGACGCTGCCATCCCGTCGAGATTGGAGGCAACATCCTCCTGCTTAAGCCGGAACGATTCAGTTGGACAGATTGCTCGCCCTCACCCTAACCCTCTCCCCCGAGGAGAGGGAACCTGCCAGCAGGGTCCGCAATCAGGCATTAAACGGTGAATATTTTCCAGCGCTGAATAATATTCTCCCTCTCCTCGGAGGAGAGGGCCGGGGTGAGGTCGGGCGTTTCTCTTCACTGAATAGTTCCGGTTGAGGCGCGAAGGAAAGCTCCAGATAGTCGCCGGGCTGGGCGCGGTTTACGGCCCCAGCGATGGCGGTGAAATGGGGTAAAAGATCCAAGAGGGAGTTAGTCGGCAATTCCACGATGGCGATGCGCCGATGGGCGAGGCGTTGTTGATACCGGAGGTTTTTGTCCGCTGTGACCAGCACGTCGAAAGCGTCGCGTTCAGCAGTTTCGAGCAAGGCACCGTTCTTGAGTTCGCTCCAGCCGCGCTGATAAGCCGTGGCCACCTCACAACCCGCCAGCGCTTGCCGGGTCCGGCGCGGCACGCAATGGTCGAGCAGCACGCGCTTCATGCCGGTGTCGGCTCGTCGGACGGCACTGAGCGACGAGCGAACTCCAGCACCGCTACTGCCTGCGCGCGCGTGACGCCTTCAAACTCTTCCAGGAATTCATCAAGGCTCAGACCGGCCTCAAGGTTATCAAATAGCGCATCCACTGGCACCCGCGTCCCACTGAAGCAGACCCGTCCGCCCAGACGCTCGGGGTCGCTCCAGACCGGCAGGTTATTTTTCATGGCGGCAGCGTATCATTGGCGGAGACTCGGAGCAACTGCGGCGTTCATGAACCCCATCTGGATTCCATCATTGAAACCCAACGTTGCGAGCAATGAATTACCTGGGGAGAAACGCGATCACCGGTGGGGTAATGACAAGACCTCCGGCGGGTGCGAAGAGATCTTTTATTTCGAATGCCCAACAACGAATTGGTTTTTCGCACTCTCCGGAGGCAGATGCTACCCCGTTAGTCTTTCGGCAAATCGAACTCCAACACTGTTTCGGATTTATTTTTGGGCGAACTGATTCTCATTTTTTTCAATTGCCAATGGCCCTTGATTTTTTTGAAGCTGCTTCCGCCTAACGAAAATTCTTTGACCAGTTTATTGTCACGATCAAAAGCGTTGGCCACCAGCACGCCGCCGGTTTCTTTATCGATCCATGATTTGACCCGAACAACTTTTAGAGCGCGGGGGTTGTGGCTTTCCAACACGTAGCAGGGCCGGCCGAGTTTCATTTCTCCCTTGAGTTTGTTTTGCTCGGGCCAATCGAGAAAATCAAAACCTAGTTCGTTCAGCCAAAAATCCGAGCCGGCAAAGGGGATGGCGGCTTCGCTCGACGCTAGCGGTTTCGGTTCGGACAAAGCAGCGGAGGGCGTTGGCGCGCGGGCATACAAATATTTATTCGGGCAAGTGAGCGAATGGATGACAACCAATTTTTCGGCGGGACGGTTGGTCGTGGGACGGGTTTCGTAAATGACGCACCAGGAATTTTTGTCTGCGATAACATTGAAAACAACTGGAATATCCTCACGGCGATTGGGCGAGCGAATTTTCAAGACGCCGGAAATTTCCGTGTTCTCTTCGGGGCGCATCGTCCGCAATTCCTGGGCAATGGCCTCGCCGGTTTGCGGCTCGGCTTCCGGTGGTTGGCCGAAAATCTGACCAACGAAAAGCACAAAGAAAAAACAACCACGGATGAATGGGGATGAACACGGATTCAACTCAAAATCCGAAATCCGAAATCCGAAATCCGAAAGAAATCCGAAGCCCGAAGGCCAGAAGCGACGCGGAACTCGGTGTTTAGCGCGATACATTTCTGTGCGCGGGTGAGAAGTCGTTTTCGGTATTCGGATTTCGGTCTTCTTTCGGATTTCGAGAATTCGGATTTCGGATTTCAAATTTGATCCGTGTCCATCCGCGTCCATCCGTGGTTGAAAAATCTTGCGGCGAATCATGCGGGGCGCAGGGCTAATGGAATCAGTTGCGAAATGTGTTTCACGAAATCGACTTTCATTTTGCTCCGCACTTCGATGGGAACTTCCAACCAATCGTTTTTATTTTGTTCGGGCAGAATAATTTGTTTCAGCCCGGAACGCGCCGCCGCCAGAACTTTTTCTTTGATGCCGCCGACGCGAAGCACGCGCCCGCGCAAACTGATTTCCCCAGTCATGGCCAGATCGGAGCGGACCTTGCGCCGCATGAGCAACGAGGCCAGCGCAGCCACAATGGTGAGACCCGCGCTCGGCCCGTCTTTGGGAGTTGCGCCAGCGGGAACGTGGATGTGAATGTCGCGCTTGTCGAAATCGGTCAGATCAATTTTCAAATGCGCCGCCTGACTGCGGAGAAAACTCAAAGCGGTTTGCGCGCTTTCTTTCATCACATCGCCGAGCGAGCCGGTCAAAATCAAATTCCCTTTCCCCGGCATCCGCGTCGCTTCGATGAAAAGAATTTCCCCGCCAACCGGCGTCCAGGCCAGCCCGATGGCGATGCCATACTCAGTGATGCGCTCGGCTTCTTCGGAAATAAATTTCGCCGGCCCCAACAGGTCGGATAAATCTTTCGGCAGAATGGTCACCGGCTCCGTTGGATTTTTTTTGGTCACGATTTGTCGGGCGGCTTTGCGAGTGAGCGAAGCAATTTCGCGCTCGAGTTGGCGCACGCCCGCTTCACGTGTGTAGTCCTGAATCAAACGGCGCAAAGTCGCGTCGGGAAAGCGAACCAATTTCTTTTTCAGCCCATGCTCTTCGAGTTGTCGCGGCACTAAATGGCGTTTTGCAATTTGCAATTTTTCCGCCGCCGTGTAGCTGGGCAATTCGATCACTTCGAGCCGATCACGCAACGCGGGATGAATCGGGTCGAGCCAGTTTGCTGTCGTGATGAACAGGACCCGGGAGAGATCGAACGGCAAATCCAAATAATGATCGGTGAACGTGGAATTTTGCGCGGGATCGAGAACTTCGAGGAGCGCCGAGGCAGGATCGCCGCGAAAGTCCGAGCCGACTTTGTCAATTTCATCGAGGAGAATGACCGGATTGCGACTCTCCATCCGGCGCAAGGTTTGAATAATTCTTCCAGGCAACGCTCCGACATAGGTGCGGCGATGCCCGCGAATTTCCGCTTCATCGCGCATGCCGCCGAGAGAAATGCGCGCGAACTTTCGGCCCAGCGCGTCCGCCACACTTTTTCCGAGCGAAGTTTTTCCCACGCCGGGCGGGCCGACCAGACAAAGAATCGGCCCCTTCAATTGTTGCTTGAGTTTGATGACCGCGAGAAATTCCAGCAAACGATCTTTGACTTTTTTCAGCCCAAAATGTTGTTCGTCCAAAATGCGCGCGGCGGCGTCGAGATCGATTTTGTCCTCGGTGAATTTTGTCCACGGCAAATTGATCAGCCAATCGAGATAGTTGCGCGTCATCGTGTATTCGGCGACGGCGGGCGACATTTGTTGCAGCCGTTCCAGTTCTTTCAGGGCAACCGTTTTGACTTCTTCGGGCAGTTGATTTTTTTCGATCTGTTCGCGGAGCGAGACGGCTTCGCTGCCAGCGGAATCGGCCTCGCCTAATTCGCGTTGAATGGCGCGGATCTGTTCGCGCAAAAAGAAATCGCGCTGCGTCTTGGACATCGAACTGATGACTTCATTTTGAATTTTGGAGCCGAGAGTCAGCACTTCCAATTCGCGATTGAGCAGAGGCAACAATTTTGTCAGCCGTTCCTTAACCGTGGCGGTCTCGAGCAAATGCTGGCGTTCGTCGAGAGTGAGATTCAAATTTCCGGCGACAAGATCGGCCAGTTTTCCTGGGTCCTGAGTGTTGAGCGCGGCCACTTTGACCTGTTCGGAGAGAGTCGGGGAAAGTTTGATGATTTCTTCAAATTGCCTTTCCACGTTTCGGCTCAAGGCGGTGATTTCGACGGAGTCTTCCGCGATGTCATTTATCTTTTCAATTTTCGCGATGAGATAGGGATCGGTCGAAGTGAATTCAACAATTTTGAACCGGCGCAAACCTTCCACCAAAACGCGCACCGTGTTGTCGGGAAATTTCAACATCTTCAACACCCGCGCCGCGCAACCATGCGTCCATAAATCCTGCGGAACGGGATTATCGACATTGGGATTTTTTTGCAGAACCAGTCCAAGAAAACGATCCCCCGCCACCACATCGTCAATCAGCCGGATGCTCTGCGTGGTCTCGACCAGCAGCGGCGCAACCATACCAGGAAAAATGACGATGTCCGAAAGACCAAGGATCGGGAGATTTTCCGGCAAAGATTTGGACCAGATTTTTGTGCCGGAAGGATCGGCGCTGCCGGAGGAGCCGAGGATGTCGATCAATTGAGGGTCGGGCGGGGTCATGTTTCCTTTCTACCATTAGATGCCATCGCCCCTGAAATGTTACGAATATTTACGCCCCAATATTTGTAACGGATAACCTTCGAGGAATGGAATGAGCGGCCACGGGAACATCGATTCGCAGAAATCCATTTTGATACGCGGCCCTGGCTTCGCTTAAATTGTAACCGGATGGCAATTCAATCACGCTCTCGAACGCGCCGTAATTTATTTCCATCACCAGAAATTTGCAATTCGGCGCGCGGCAGCCATCGGGCCGTTGTCCTCGGATTTTGAGCCGATTGCCCTCGACGGTCAGTTCCAAATCTTCGCGGCGCATCCCGGCCAATTCCACTTTGATGACCACGCCGCCGTCCATCACATAAACGTCGGTGTTGGGGACCCAATGCGTCTCCGCCTCTTTGCTGGTGGAATGCGAACGTTTTGAAAAATGGAGGGTGGAACTAACTTTGCACATGGGCATGTTGGGAAAATAGATTAGTCATTGGGCGAACGCAAGTTTACCTCATCTTCATGATGATCTCTCCACGCTCACCTTTGCGCGCGTGAAAAATGATCGACGCTCTGGCGACCGATGGGCTGGCGCTGGAACATCCGCAATGAGTGTCGCGCTGGAAGCTGAATTTTTTCCGGCGAAATTTTTGGAAAGCGAATACCAAAGCCGTCGCAGCAACGATGCTCAACGCGATAATTTCCTGCCAGTCCATGCGCCCAAGATACGCCGAAAGTTTTAGGGCGCAACCAGATGTTGTGAAAACTGCCTTGAGCCCCTTCGTTCGTAAAATTCAGCGGCAAACTTGTCCTCGCGAATTATTGAGAAACCAAGTCTCGGATAAAAGACAGAGCAAACCCAAACAGAATCCCGAGGACGCAGATACCGACGAAGCAGAAGAATGTTATGAACGCACGAACCCCGCGGGTTTGGAATAAATAGATGGGAACAATGACCGGCCAAGCGAAGAAAACGAAGCTGTCGTAATCATAACAAAGTTCTTTTCCTCGTTGGTGAGCATCAGCGAAAACCCAGCCGCTGATTACTAACGGAAAGGCAATTGATCCGACTAAATTTGCGCTCGTAAAGTTCGTGTCGCTCGCGGGCATTACTGCTAATGACATGAGCGCGAAAACGGAAAACCATAATACTGCTGTCGGTGCATTTATCCTCCCTTTTAGCATAAGCGGCTTTGGCGGTCCTTCGCCGAAGTTACTAATCTGAGTTTTTTTTGTCCACTTGTGAATCAGAACCGGGAATAGCAGAGATTCGCGCTGATACAGAAAAACGAAACTCGACAAGTGTTTTCCCGACAATTGAAATCGGCCCATGTCCGAGAAAGTTTTCCAGCACACGCATCGCGTCACCTACGCCGAATGCACCGCCGGCAATCACATTTATTACGCGCGCTATTTGGATTTGCTCGAAGCGACGCGCGGAGAATTTTTTCGCGAACTCGGAATTCCATTTTCGAAATGGCAAAATGAGAACACGATTTTTCCCGTCGTCGAAGCGCATCTGAGTTACAAATCGCCCGCGCGTTACGATGACTTGCTCGCCATCGAAGTCTGGCTCACGCGATTGCAGGGGGTGCGGCTCAATTTCGTTTATCGCATCCTCAAACAGGACAAAAAATTGTTGCTCGAAGCCGAAACATTCCACGTCTGCGCCGACCTTGGCGAAAAGCCGAAGCGCATTCCGGAAATTTTACGGGAACGACTACGGCCTTACCTGCGCGCACCGTCGTAGGACGTAGCGCAGGCTTCCAGTCTGGAGGTTCCGAGGCATCCTGCCGCGAAACGAAGCTGAAACCCTCGTCACCTGCGCGCAAAGACGCGTACGCGACGAGTCGGAGCGCATCTCAGTCTTTTGAAATGTTTGCTCGGAATCTCATTAGCACCCGCGCTTCAGCCGGGTGTCAAGGTCGCGAGGCCAGTTCAACCGCTTGAGCGGTTTGCCCCAAGTGGGAAACCGCTCAAGCGGTTGCGGGTCGCCCTCTGTTCCAATTCACCCGGCTGAAGCGCGGGTGCTAATGAGAGGAGTCATTCGAGTTGCAAGAAACTGAGATGCGCCCTGCAAGTCGTCGTAACAGAATTGTTTCGTGACTTTCCCGACCGTTCGTGGCAAATCTCCGAAGTATGAAATTGAAATTGCTCTCTACTTTTCTCGGCTTGTCTCTGTGCCTGCACCTCGGCGCGAATCGAACTTTCGCTGCCCCGCCCAAGGCCAATACTGCCGCGCCCGGCAAAGTGGCCGACGATAAATCTAATAGAACTGATCCCGCAAAAAACGAAACCAAAGGAGAAAACAAAACTGTGAATAATGAAACCAATGAAGTGGCTGTGATCAAAACCACCGAAGGCGAAATGGTCGCGGAATTCTGGCCGGACGTCGCGCCCGAGACGGTGAAAAATTTTAAAAAACTGGCGCGCGAAGGATTTTACGACGGCACCGCTTTTCACCGCGTCATCAAAGGATTCATGATTCAGGGCGGCGATCCGCTGACGAAAAATGCGAAGGACGAAGCGCGTTGGGGCACGGGCGATCCGGGTTACAAAATCAAGGCCGAGTTCAACGACCGCTCCCATAAACGCGGCGTGCTGTCGATGGCGCGCTCGAACGATCCCGATTCCGCCGGCAGCCAGTTTTTCATTTGCCACGGCGACCCGGCTTCTCTCAATGGGAAATACACGACGTTCGGCAAGTTGATCAAAGGCGATGATGTTCTGGAAAAAATCGCGACCACCGCGACGCATCCGCCCGATCGTCCCGATAAACGCGTCGGCGTCGAGAGCATCAAAATTGTTGCTCGAGATTCGGTGAAATAATTTTTTAACCGCAGAGGCACAGAGGCGCAGAGAAATACAAACGTCCGATTTCCACTCTGTGCCTCTACGGTTCTACCTCATGACATCGATCCTTTCTGAGAAGATTTTCTCAGGTGGTCAAAGTGACGACATTCGCCCTACTCCAAATACCTCGCAACGTTCCTTGGAGTGCGGCGGCATGACGCCGCTTTTCCTGCGCGCCTCGCGGACAGAGGAAGCTCTCGAACTTATTGAGCCACTCTTTTTTTCCACCGTGCAGCCAAAGCGGGGACATGTCCCCGCACTCCCAATACGTCGCGCCTTCCGCTCCTTTGGTTGCGGCCTGGCCGCGCGATGGCTCGGTGGTTTTGTATTCCGATGACCACTGCCGAACTCGCCCCGGTCCTCGTCACGCTCGGTTGCCCGGCGGAAAAATCTTTGGAGATGGCCGCGCAATTGGACAAACGCGCAACTCAATTGGCCGCGCAAAAAAATAAAAGTTACGAAGAAGCGATGTCGCATTTGCTCGGCTTGATGAAGCAAGGCTGGGCCGCTCAAGAAAAAGGACTTGCGCCATGATCGAGCCGTGGAAAAAAATTTCGACGAAACAGATCGGCGACTTCCGCATTTTCACTCTCCGTTCGGATTTAAAAATTTCGCCCCGCACCGGAAAGCAACACGATTTCTTCGTCCTTGATTCGGTCAACTGGGTGAATGTCATAGCGGTCACGCTGGAAAATGAATTGGTTATGGTGGAACAATTTCGACACGGCTCGAATACGGTCGAACTCGAAATTCCGGGCGGCATGATGGATTCGACCGATGCTTCCGCGGTGGAAACGGCGACTCGCGAGTTGCGCGAAGAGACGGGTTACGAAGGCGAACATGCCAGGATCATCGGGAAAGTTTTTCCCAATCCGGCGATCATGGGCAACACCTGCTTCACGGTGCTGGTAGAAAATTGTCGCGCCAGACACGAGATAAAATTTGACGGCAGCGAAGATATTTTGACTCGGCTGGTTCCAGTTGCGCAAATTCTCGAATTGGTTTTATCGGGGAAGATTCTGCATTCGCTGGTCGTGGCCGCTTTGTTTCATTACGAACTTTTTCGCAGAAAAGCTGCGTTCATTTCGCACCCGCCAGAGGCAGATGCTACCCAGTCGGAGCAATAGTCGAAGGGGTCGGCGCTTTTAATCGCCGTCGCGCCTTCTGTGATTTTTACCCTGATACTTTCTTTCGGAAAAAGTTGACTCGAAAAAGGGGGATACCTCGGATTGAGTAAATTTTTCGCGCACGGATAGTTTTTCGCGTAAACGAAAACAAATTAAAAAAAAGGAAACAGCTTATGAAAATCAACACACTCCAGGATCTTTACATCGAGGAACTTCGTGATCTGCACAACGCCGAGACTCAATTGGTCAAAGCGTTGCCCAAAGTCGCGGCTGCGGCCAACTCCGATGAGTTGCGCACCGCTTTCGAAGATCATCTGGAACAAACGCGGGAACATGTCGAACGGCTCAATCAAATCTTTGAAAGCCTCGGTGAATCGCCGAAAGGGAAAAAATGCAAGGCGATGGAAGGATTGATTGAAGAAGCCAACGATACGATGGACGAAGAGATCGCCGAACATGTGTTGGACGCCGCATTGATCGCAGCAGCCCAACGGGTGGAGCATTACGAAATCGCCGTTTACGGAACACTGGCGACGTTTGCGAAGTTGCTCGGACGCGAGGAAGACGCTGATCTGCTCGGACAAACGCTCGACGAGGAAAAAGAAGCGGACGAAACTTTGACGGACATCGCGGAGAGCACGATCAACGTGGAGGCCGAACAAGGTGGTGAGTCCGAAGAAGACGAAGAGGAGAAAACTTCTTCTTCCTCTTCCAGGAAATCGGGTCGAAGCAAATAATTCGACACGATCCTTATTGTTGCTCAGTCCGGCAATTTCTCTTCACGGCGCGACCACGGAAGAGGATTGCCGGACTTTTTTTAAACCCGGATTTCGCATGAGTCGTAGCGCAGCTTTGCACGCTGCTGTATCGCCGGTTTGCAACCGGCTGGGCGTCGCGACATCCAGCGGGTTGCAAACCCGCGATACGGCAGGTTAAAAACCTGCGCTACGACTTTCAGCAGCACGACGAACCAATGAAACGAAAGAAAAAAATTTGGGACGTGATTGTCGTCGGCGGAGGTTGCGCGGGACTTTCCGCAGCCCTCTACCTCGGACGGGCGATGCGCAGTGTTTTGGTGATCGATTCCGGCAAGTCGCTCGCGCTGTGGGAACCCGAGGTGCAAAACTATTTTGGATTTCCCGCTGGAATTTCTGGCGAAGAATTAATCAAACGCGGGCAGGTTCACGCCAAGAAATATAAATCCAAAATGGCGCAGGATGAAATTTCTGGCGCACGCAGAAATCGCAACCATTTCTTTCTGCGCGGACAAAAATCAAGCTATCGCGCCAAACGCGTTTTGCTTGCGACGGGTGTTTCGCACATTCCACCAGATATTCCGCATGTGAAAAAGTGCCTCGGTCATAGCATGTTTTTTTGCAAAGATTGCGACGGCTACCGAAACCAGGATAAACAAATCGCCATTGTCGGACAAAGTAACGAGGCCGTCGAATACGCCCTCGGAATGCTTTGTTACGCCGGCTGTCTGGTCATTGCCACCAACGGAAAAAAACCATCCTGGGACAAACAACACGCCGAGTGGATTTCTGAGTATGAGATTCCGGTTTATCGCTCGCGGATTTCCGGCGTGAAACATAAAAAAGGTTTTTTAAAATCTCTCACTTTTGAAGATGGCCGCTGCGTGGAAGTCGATGCGCTGTTCACCACGCGCGGAGATATTTTTCACAATAAATTGGGAAAAGCGCTGGGCGCAAAAATAGATGCCGCCGGGCAAATCGTGGTCGATAGCTGCATGAAAACTTCCGTTCCCGGTTTATACGCGGCGGGGTGCGTCACTCCCGCGAATTGCCAGATGATCATTGCCGCGGGCGACGGAGCGACGGCGGCACAGGCGATCAATCGCGATTTATTTGAGGAGAGTTTGAAGAACCATCTCTTGCGAGGGCTTCGCACAAAACAAGTCGCGACAAAACAAACTGAGCCGGTGCAATTGAAATCGAAATAGTTCTGATCGCGTGCGTAGCCGTCGACGTGAGGAGGCGGATTCGTGAGATTGAGACCGCCTCCTTACGTCGGCGGCTACGGCTCCAACGCATGAAACCCTCGCCCTCGCGCGCTTGACGCCGCCGCGGAAAATCCCTACTGCATTCGGCAGCGATGACCAACGGCCACGTCTCTCTGCAAATTTTAGACCTCGCCATTTTTGTCCTCTACATGGTTGCGACCGTCGGCCTCGGATTTTGGGTGGCGCGCAAAGGAAAAAACACCACGCAAGGTTATTTCCTTGGCAACAAAACCATCCCGTGGTTCGTCGTCGGCTCCTCAATGGTCGCGGCGGACATCAGCAGCGAACAATTTATTTCCAACGTCGGCGGCGCCTACAAGCACGGCATCGTTTTGGCGGCGGGCGATTGGAACGCGTGGATTATTTACAGCCTGCTCATTCTGGTTTTTCTGCCCTACTACGTGCGGACCGGCGTTTACACCATGCCGGAATTTTTGGAGCGCCGTTACAATTCCACTTGCCGCTACATTTTTGCCATCGCGTCGGTCATCGGGTTCGTCGCGGCCATCAATGCGGGCGCGCTTTATTCCGGCGGAATTATGCTCGACAGTTTTTTTGGTGAAGGACTTTCGCGCGTCATCCCGAAACTTATCTGGTTGGGCAAACCCGTTTCCCCCGTGGTCATGTATATCGTTTTCTTTGCGGTCACGACGGGTCTCTACACCATTTACGGCGGATTGAAATCGGCGGCGTGGACCGATCTTTTACAAATGATTATTCTTCTGATCGCCGGATTTCTGGTTCCCATCCTCGCGCTGCGTCACGTCCACGACATTGGCGCATTCATCCGCGAGCAGCCTGAACATTTTCAGATTTTCAAACCGCCAACGCACAAGCCATTTCCCTTCACTGGAGTCTTCACTGGATTTCTCTCGGTCGGCATTTGGTATAGCTGCACGAGCCAGCACATGGTGCAACGAGTTCTTGGCGCGAAGGACGAATGGCACGCGCGCGTCGGCGTGGTGTGCGCGGGATTTTTGCACATCATCATGCCATTCTTTTTTATCGTGCCGGGAATCATCGCCTTCAAAATGTTTCCGCAGTTGGAATTTCCAGATCAATCCTACCTCGTGCTCGTCAAACAACTCATTCCCACCGGATTGAAAGGTCTGCTGCTCGCGGGAATGGCCGCCGCGCTAATGGGCCACGTATCCAGCGTGCTCAATTCCGCTTCGACCATCGTCACGCTCGACCTCTACAAAAAGTTGATTAAGCGCGACGCAACCGAGGAACAGCAAGTGCGTTTCGGGCGGTGGAGTGGCGTGGTGATTTTGGTTGCGAGTATTTGGGTGGCCATTTCATTTACCAACAACACCGCGCGACCGCTCTTTGAAAAAATGCAGACGGTGTTTTTCTTTATCGCTCCGCCTTTCGCCGTCATTTTTACTCTCGGCATTTTGTGGAAACGCGCCAACGCGCCCGCCGCCGTCGCGACCATCATCGCCGGTTTTGCTTTCACGTGGGTCCTCACTCAATTTGAACTGCTCGGCAATTACAACACGTTCAATCATCGCGCGCTCGCCGCCTGGATTTTTTGCATGAGTGTGATGCTGGTGGTTTCGCTTCTGACCGCGCCGCCGCCGGAAAATAAAATCAAAGGAATTATTTGGAATCGTTCCTACCTGACCTTGCCGCCGGACATTCAGGCGCGTCACCGGGGTTGGCAGGACTGGCGGGTGTGGTGGCTGCTTTTTGTGGGAATCGTGTTGAGCATTTACGGATTTTTTATTTGGTGGCGAATTCGACATCCGTGGTGAGTTTGCTTGAGAAAGTGAGAAAGGGGGAAAGTAAGAAAAGGAGCAGCGCTCAGCGGAAGTTCTTTCGGCTGAAGTCTCCTTGAAGATAAGCACTCAAATCAATGCTCCGGGTAGCGCCTGTCTCCGGCGGGTGCGAAAAGAATTTTTTACCCGATTTCTTACGCACCTGCCGGGACGCGGGTGCTACCCCGGCGATGCTCAAATTGGCCTTGCGTAAATATTTTGAAACACCGCGTCGCTTCGATTCGGATCGACAATCGTAATTCCATCTTTGCCGAAACGCGCGGTGACGGGTGAGCCTTTTCCTTCCTGCAAATATTTGAAGTTCAAATCGCGCACAATCGCGGCGGCGTGAACGATGGCGACGGTGATGCGCGCTTCTTCCGCTGTGGGATAAATTTCTGAAACTTGTTCGCGGGATTCGCTGAAAAATTTCATCCGGCAAATCGCCGCGAGACCGACTGTTAAACTATCCACGCCGTAACCGACGTAAGCTTTCGTTCCATCCGGACGCAAAACTTCGCGCGTGAAATGATTGTTGCTCGTGCGCGAGCCGCCGCCTTTGTTCCAGAAACGGAACCCGCGATATTGCTGGTCGCTTTCCACCTTGCCATCCGTGCCGACGATTTCGTGGCCTTGATTCACCGGACCTTCAAAGTCAGCAGGCGTGATCCAGTTGTTGTGGAAATTGATGCTCATGCCGTTCCCGTAATCAACGCGCACTTGCACGGCGTCGTAGGCATTGATGCCGTCGCGCACGAGACGTTTCTTCTGGCCGACCGCCGTGAGTGAAACCGGTTTGCTTTTGTAATAGCTGTAAATCAAATCGGTCCAATGCGGGCCGACGTAGCTGAACGGATCACTTTGTTCGGCCCATTTGAAGGTGCTCGTCGAAACTTCGAGCGGTTCCTCCAAATAAGCTGTGCCGTAAAGTGGCGCGCCGATGCGATTTTTTATGTCGTCCCGAATGCGGAGATGATCGGGGTCGTAACGCTTGTGCATATCGACAGCGACGACGCGATTTTTCTTTTGCGCAAGTTCGATGATTTGGTCAGCCTCGTGAATCGAAAGGCACATCGGTTTCTCCGTGATGACGTGGACCCCGCGTTCGAGCGCCGCCAGAATAACTTCGGTGTGCAAATTATCCGGCGTGGCGACCGCCATCACATCGAGGTCAGGAAAATCGCGCAACACGTCGACCCACGGCGTCGCGCCGAAATACGCTTTTGGTTCGGAGGGACGCGCTCCGCAAGTCCCACTTTCGTTAGAAGAATTAGGGACTTGCGAAGCGCGTCCCTCCGAACCGAGAGAGCCTTGTGGAACGCGGGTCTCCGAAATCATCTCTTTATAATTCTTCACCGCCCGCCGCGCCGATTTCTCTGACCGCGTGGCCACCGCGACCAATTCAAACTGGATCGGCGCAAAATCCCGTGTCCATTTGTCCAGCCCGACGCGCCCGAGTTGCGAAGAAATTCCCGCGCGTTGCAGATCGGCATACGCGCGCGCATGAACATCCCCGCCGAACATTCCCGCGCCGATCAACGCAATTTTTATTGTTCCTTCCATAATTATTTGCCGATGAAAAAACGATTGGGTTGTAACTGGTCTGCCCGGTCAGGCAAATCAATTTGTTGATTCGTTTCAGCAAATGAAAAAGGCGGCCAATTGACTGGCCGCCTCTTTTAAAATTCTGAATTTAACTCGAAATGCGAAACTCAAGCCTTCGCGGTTTTCGGCGCTTTGGTCTTCAAAGCATTTTGCGCGAGTCGAACCAATTCCAGAAATGCCGCGCTATCCGTCGCTGCGAGGTCCGCCAAAACTTTTCGGTCGAGCGGACAGTTGGCGGCTTTCAAGCCTTCCATGAAACGGCTGTAGGTGATGCCGGCGGCGCGAGCAGCGGCGTTGATGCGGATTTGCCAAAGCGCGCGGAAATTTCGCTTCTTGGTTTTGCGATCACGAAAGGCGTATTGACGTCCGTGATCGAGCGCATCGGCGGCGTAGCGATAAAGTTTGGAGCGACGCAGCCGAAAGCCCTTGGCAGCTTTGATCGTGCGGATGCGACGTTTTCGGGAGGCGGGAGAATTGGTGACACGCATGACTTGTAAATCGTTAAATGGTCAAAGAGTTAAATCGTGAATCGGTTCAATGGCTGAACGGCAAATTTTGCAGAATGCGATAGGTATCGGTTTTATCGAGTTGCTTCGACGTGCCGAGGCTGCGACGGCGTTTGGAGCTTTTACCCTGGAGCAAATGGCGTTTGCCCGCGCGCGAGCGCATGACTTTTCCGGTGCCGGTAATTTTAAAACGTTTTGCCACCGCTTTTCTGGTTTTTATCCCTTTGGGTCGTCGCATAAATTTCGTCTTTCTCTTAAAAAGAGCGCGCAATATAGGGAACGAGTTTTGCGGAAGCAAGGGGTAATTTCCCTTTTGCGAAAGGAAAAACCACAGAGGCACGGAGGCACAGAGAGAGAGGAAAAAATAAATTCATTAACTCGCTTTCTATGTGTCTCTGTGCCTCCGTGGTTAAAAATCCTTCGTGCATTTCAACTCCGAAATAACTTTGAAGTTTGAAAACTCGAACTTTAACTTCCCGCCATGTTGCCGGAGAAAATTTGGAAAACCGAATCAGCCGTCCGCTTGCTCCTTCGAGTTTTCGCGACGTGGTCGATTGGAATCTTGCTCGTCGCGTCGTTGCCGCATTTGAATATGGGCTGGTCCGAAAGCCAAACCAAACTCGCCGGCATGGTCATCATTGCTCTGGCTTTTCACGGCGCGGCGCTGTTCTGGATCAACTCTTTTTTGAAAGCGGAAAATCTCTCCTGGCGCGACACGTTTGGGTTTACTTCACCTCGACGAGGCCGCGCGGTAGTTTTGGCTGTCATGGCGGCGGTTCTTGTTTTGCCGGTGGCGCGGGCGTTGCAACAACTGACCGCAAGGCTGATGACTTCAACCCATCTTCATCCAGAGCCACAACAAGTCGTTCGGGAAATTCAGAAAGGCGGCATGTCCCCTTTGCACCAGGTTTTTCTGGCAGGACTGGCCCTGATCGCAGCGCCCATCGTCGAGGAACTTCTTTTTCGCGGAATTATTTATCCGACCGTCAAACGCGCCGGCTTTCCTAAACTCGCGCTTTGGGGCACTTCCATTTTGTTTGCGTTGACACACGAAAATGCGCCGGCTTTTTTGTCGCTGGTTTTTCTCGCTGTGATCCTGACTTTGCTTTACGAAAACACCGGGACTCTTCTCGCGCCGATCCTCGCCCACAGTTGTTTCAATACGATCAATTTTGTTTTTCTCCTCTGGGATAAACATTTCTTCCGAGCGACGTGAACGAATTTGAACTCATCGCCCAACTGACGCGCGCTCTGCCCGGCAACAAAACCGTCGTCGTTGGAGCAGGGGATGACTGCGCGGTGCTCGACCTGGGAATTCCCGGCCAATGGATTTTGTTCAAAACGGATGCGGTCGTCGAAGGGATTCATTTCGGCGCGACAACGTCTCCTGAAAAAATTGGACGCAAAGCGCTGGCGCGTTGCTTGAGCGACATCGCCGCGATGGCCGGAACGCCCAAAGCCGCGCTGGTCACGCTGGCGTTGCCCAAAAATTTTGATGTCGAATTTGTGAAAAAAATTTACGACGGAATGAATCAACTCGCGGCCGAACACGCGGTCGCAATCGTTGGCGGAGAAACGACCACCAATCCCGAACGTATTTTGATTTCCATTGCGTTGCTCGGGACGGTCTCCAAAAAAAAATGCGTTCTTCGCTCCGGCGCGAAACCGGGCGACGCCATTTTTGTCACGGGCGAACTGGGCGGTTCGTTGTCGGAAAAACATTTTAATTTTCAGCCGCGTTTGCAGGAAGCGCGTTGGCTCACGGAAAACTTTTCCATTCACGCAATGATCGATGTGAGTGACGGGCTGGCGGGCGATCTGCGCCATCTTTTGCAAGCCAGCGGCGTCGGCGCTGAACTTCTCGCTTCGGCGATTCCGATCAGCCGCGCTGCGAAATTGCAGTCGCGCGCCGAGTCTTCCGCCAAACCTCCGTTGCTTGCCGCGTTGACCGATGGCGAAGATTTTGAACTGCTTTTTACGGTGACCAGTCGCGACGCCGTGGGCTTGATCGATTCGTGGAAAAAGCAATTTCCGCAGGTGCGGTTGAGTTGCATCGGAAAAATTTCCACGAAACCCGGCCTGCAAATTCGCGACGAAAATGGTCTCCGGCCTTTGCACGTTCATGGCTACGTTCACTTCGCATAATCCAGCCGAGACGGAATCGCTCGGCGAAGAATGGGGTCGCGCGGCCCAAAGCGGCTGGGTGATCGGACTCTCCGGCGATTTGGGCGCGGGCAAAACGCAGTTGGTCAAAGGACTCGCTCGCGGTTTGGCCATCGTGGAACGAATTCATTCGCCGACATTCGCTTTGGTCAAGGAATATTCCAGCGGACGCTTGCCGCTGTTTCATCTCGATCTGTATCGATTGGAAACTCGCGAACAAATTAGCGGAGCGGGATTGAACCAATATTTTTTCGACGGGCGCGGCGTGGTGGTGGTGGAGTGGATTGACCGCTGGGGAATTTCAAATTTAAAAACTGAACTTTCAAATTCCATCGCGCTTTTTCGCCTCGTCAAAATTGAAATCATCAACGAGACCGAGCGGGGAATTACCTATGAAGATTTTGGCCGTTGAATTTTCTTCCGAGCAACGGAGCGTCGCGATTGTGGAAAAATTGGCCGCTGGCTCCTCGCTCCAACGCGGACACGCCGAAGAAAAAAACGGACGCGCCACTCACGCTTTTCAGTTGACCGAATCGGCCTTGCGCCAGGCTGCGATGGAGCGGGAGGAAATTGATTGCATCGCAGTTGGACTTGGCCCCGGCTCCTACACTGGAATTCGCGCGGCAATTGCCTTGGCGCAAGGCTGGCAACTGGCGCGCGGAATAAAACTTCTCGGGATTAGCAGCGTCGAATGTCTGGCCGCGCAGGTTTTTGAAAACGAAATTCGTGGCAGCGCAGATTTGATCGTCGATGCGCAGCGAAACGAATTTTACCGGGCTCGATACGAACTGGGAGAAAATGGCGTCTGGGAAATCGAACCACTTCGTATCGTCGCGCGCGCGGAAGTGGAACGCCGCATCGCAGAAGGCCAGCGGGTGGCCGGGCCAGCAGCGGCGATTTTTTTTACGGGGGCGGAAAATTTATTTCCCGACGCCGCCATGCTGGGAAAAATTGCCTGCGCGAAAACGAAATTCGTCCCCGGCGAAAAGTTGGAACCGATTTACCTGCGGGAAATCAGTTTCGTCAAAGCGCCCGCCGCGCGAGTGATTTTGGATTAATCGAAACGTGGCCGCCGACGTGACGAGGCGGATCCCAGCGAAAAAACGAAATCCACCTCCTCACGTCGGCGGCTACAAACGAAACTGTTCTAACGTTTCTTGACCAGAACTGCTTTATTTTTCTTGAGGTATTCCTGCACCGTGCCGATTCCTCCGAGGCTGATGGGAACCCGCTTTTGATTTTGATAAAGCCGGTAGTGCGTGAGCGTTTTGCCCACTTCCATGATCTCCACATGCACATCTTTTATCTTCCAAAGTTGACCTTTGACCAGCGGTTGGAGTGTGCTTTTTCCCTTCATAAAATTTTCCTGTCTGCCGCACAAGATACGAATTCAAGGCGCTTTAGCAATCGAATTGAATTTCTGACGCGTTGAAAAATAGAAAAAAGTTGCTGGGAATTTTCACGCTGCTTAATCTCGCTCCGCCATGCCCGAAATCAGCGACGCTCCTGCTTCAGAAGCGAAAGACTATTCCTGGGCGGAATATTTGGACTACATGGAAGGCGGTTCGGATGTGCTGACTTTGCCGCCGCAAGCCAGGCCCAAAGCGACTGTCGCGGAAAAACAAGCTTCTCCCCTTCCTGGTTTATCCGTCGCCGTGGGCTTGAGCATTGCCGCCATTTTTCTCAGCGAACTTCCGTTGTGGCCTTTCACCCTCCAGGACAAAAGACATCCCATCGAGCCGGTCATGCTCGCCATCATTCTCGGAATGACTTTCAGTAATGTTTGGTCGCTGCCGAAAAATTTCGGAATCGGAATAAAATTTTCCGTAAAAAAATTGTTACCCCTTGGGATCATTTTTCTCGGAGCGCGTTTGGACTTTGTTGCCGTTTTAAAAGTGGGTTCCGCCGGAATCTTTCTCAGTCTTTTGGAAACCATCGTCGCATTGTCATTGTTAATGTTTCTCGCAAAGAAAATGAACCTCCCTCCGAAACTCGGACTTTTGCTCGGAGTGGGCACGGCCATTTGCGGCGGCACAGCCATCGTCGCCACGGCGCCGGTGATCGAGGCCGAGGAAAAGGATGTGGTGTTCAGTGTGGCGACGGTGACCTTGCTGGGTCTGCTCGCCATGTTTCTGCTGCCGGTTTTGGGCACGATGATGCACTTGAGCGAAAAAGCTTTTGGCGTCTGGGCGGGGCTGGCCATTCATCAAACGCCGCAAGTGGTGGCCGCCGGTTTTGCCTATGGAAAAACCGCCGGGGAAACCGCGACGATCGTCAAACTCGCGCGCGTCTGTCTTCTCGCGCCGGTGGTCTTTTTAGTTGGTTGTATGCACGCCCGCGCGCAAATGAAACTCGACGGCGGGATGGAAAAGAAAAACATCAATTACTTTCATTTGTTCCCGATGTTCGTTCTGGGTTTTCTCGGAATGGCCTTGCTGAGAACGCTGGGACTGATCCCCGATGTCACGTTTCATAGCCACGCCGCTTTGTTCGGCGGCACCAGTAATCCAAGATTCAGTCTCGCGTCGGTGTTCGAAAATTTTTCCAAATATTGCATCATCATCAGCATGGCGGGCGTTGGGCTGGAGACAAAATTTTCGGCAATGAAGCAGACCGGAGCGAAACCGTTTCTGGCGAGTTTGCTGGCGGCGCTATTGATTGGGATTTTGATTTTGGGATTGATCAAGGCGCTTGGAATTTAAGCGTTCGTTTTTAAGCCGTGCGCAGACAAACGCTCCGACCCACAATCCTTGGCGAATTGCTATTGCGAAAAACAATTTCCAATGTTTTCGTAACGCGGCTTATTTATGAAAAAATCTCTTTCAGCTTTCTCGCTGGCCATCGGCTTTGCGTCGCTCGTTTCAATTTTGGGTTGTAAATCCCAGTCGCAGGAAACTGCGAAAACGGCGTCGGCGCCAGCCGCACCCAAAACATTGGCCGCGTTTCAAGGTGAGGCCGCAAAATTTGATTCCGTTCTCAGCCTTCCCACATTTGAAACGTCCTCCAACGCCATCAAACTTTCCTTGACCAACACGATGAGCGAAGCCAACGCCTCTCTCGATAAAATCGGCGCGCTCAAATCCTCCGAAGTTTCATTCGCCAATACGATTCTCGCTTTGGACGATATTTCGTATCGCGCCGGAACTCTGGCCAATCGCCTCTCGTTAATTAAAGAGACCAGCACCAACGCCGCCATGCGCGAAGCGGCGACCGATGCCGTTAAAATTTTTCAGGAATGGTCGGTAGGTCTTGATTATCGCGACGATGTTTACGCGGCGGTGAAAGCGTTCGCCGCGAAAAATCCGCAGCTCTCAGGCGAGGATAAAAAATTATTCGATGAAACGATGCTCGATTATCGGCGCGCCGGTTTGGAATTGCCCAAAGATCAGCGCGACGAGGTCGAGCGCTTGCGCAAAGAAGTTTCAAAATTGGTGACGGATTTTGAGACGAATGTGACTGATGCAAAAAAGGCGGTGAAATTTTCCAAGGCTGATTTGGCCGGGGTGCCGGATGAATTTCTTAACCAAAAAGGAATCAAAACCGGTGACGACGAATTCACCGTGATGGCTAATATCACGTTTCATTACTTGATGGTGCTGGAGAACTGCAAGGTCGAGGCCACTCGCAAACAGTTTCAAGCGGAGCACGACAACCTGGCGCGCGAAAAAAATATTCCGTTGCTCAAACAGATTTTGAAACTGCGAAATGACATCGCGCACAAGCTCGGATACGCATCGTGGGCCGATTATCGAATTGAGCCGAAAATGGCGAAGGACGCGAAGACCGCGATGGACTTTTTGGAGAAATTAAAAGTTGGCTTGCAACCAAAGTTCGACGCGGAAGTTGCGGAGTTCCAAAAGCTGAAGGCAAAAGAAACGGGCGATGCCAGCGCCAAAATAAATCTTTGGGACTGGCGCTATTACGCCAACCAATTGAAGAAAGAGAAATACACTGTCGATGCGGAGAAGCTGCGCGTTTACTTTTCCTACGATCGCGTTTTGCACGGCATGTTTGAGATTTACCAAAGCATTTTCGGTTTGAAATTCTACGAAATCGACGCGCCTTACAAATGGATCGATGATCTGAAACTTTTCGCCGTGACCGACGCCAAAACCGGCGAGCCGATGGGTCTGTTTTATCTCGATATGTTTCCGCGCGAAGGAAAATATAATCACTTCGCGCAGTTCGGAATCATTGAGGGAAAACTTTTGCCGGGCGGGAAATACCAACGGCCCACCGTCGCGCTGATCTGCAATTTTCCACCGCCGGGCGACGCCGGCAAACCCTCGCTGCTCGCGCATCACGAAGTGGAAACGCTTTTTCACGAGTTCGGACACGCCATGCATTCGATTTTGACGCGGGCCAATTACGGACGTTTTGCCGGCACGAGTGTTCCCCGCGATTTCGTCGAAGCGCCCTCGCAAATGCTGGAGAACTGGGTTTGGGACAAAAATGTTTTGGACAGTTTTGCCGCCGATTACCGCGATCCCACCCAGAAAATTCCGCAGTCCATTCTGGCCAAATTAAAGGAATCGAAACTCGCGACGGAAGGCACGCGTTATCGCCGTCAGCTTTCGTTTGGCCTCACGGATTTGAAACTGCATTCTGGTTTTGAGGAGAACGAGGATGTCGTGAAAATTTCCAACGACGTAGGCGCAGACGTTTTTTTCCCGCCGGTGGAAAACACCGCTTACGTCGGCTATTTCGGCCATCTCATGGGCTACGACGCGGGCTATTACGGATATGCGTGGGCGGATGCCATTGCGGCGGACATGGCGACGGTTTTTGAAAAATCCAAAGATGGCTATTACGACAAATCGGTGGGAATGCGTTTGCGAGATGAGATTTACGCTCCCGGCGATGCGCGCGACGTAAACGTTTCCATCCGCAAATTTCTCGGGCGCGACCAATCGCTCGAACCGTTTCTCGAATCGATCGGGATTGGCAAGCCGGCGACCAACAAATAATTTGTTTCGTGATTTGGATCGGGACATCAGGTTTCCAATATCCGGAATGGAAGGGAAAATTTTATCCCACCGATCTTTCCACGGCGAAGATGTTGCCATTCTACGCCGCGCGTTTTTCCACGACGGAAATCAATTACACTTTCTATCGAGTCCCGAATGCCAAAACTCTTTTGGGTTGGGTGGCGAGGACTCCGGCGAAATTTCGTTTCAGCCTGAAAGCGCCCCGACAAATCACCCACACCCAAAAACTTGCTGGCTCCGCAACGTCCTTGAAACGGTTTTGGAAAGTCGCGCAAAAGCTTGGCGACAAGTTGGGTCCCACGCTCTTTCAACTTCCGCCGTTTTTAAAAAAGGATTTGCCGCGCCTTGAAAATTTTCTCGATTCGATTCCGCGCGGAATGAAAGTGGCCTTCGAGTTTCGCCACGCCTCGTGGTTCGACGACGAAATCTTTGCCGCGCTGAAATCGCACGGAGCCGCGTTGTGCGTCGCCGACAGTGAGAAGCTATCCACGCCGCCAGTGATGTCGAGTGACTTCGGTTATTTTCGCTTACGCGATCAATACGACAAAAAGCAATTACGGCGATGGGCGAAAATAATTTTGAAAGCAAATGAGGAGACGAAAGATCTTTTTATTTATTTCAAACACGAAGAGACGGGAAGCGGTCCAAAATTCGCCGCTCAATTGAAAGAATTGATCCAGGCTTAATTTTCAAGATGCATCTCCACGCGTGACTTTCGTTTTTCTCCATCGCAGATTCGTTTGCACGAACGCATGAAAAAATCCTCTCCAACTTCTCGCAGCGGACGATTCGCCAGCGGGCCGGGCGCGAATGTCGCGCAATTTACTGAATCCATTTCGTTCGATTGGCGGCTTTGGAAACAGGACATCCTCGGTTCCATCGCCCACGCCACCATGTTGCAAAAAATCGGCGTGCTCACGAAAGCGGAACTGGCGCAAATCAAAAAAGGGCTGGAACAAATCGGCCAGGAAATTTCCGACGGCAAGTTCGAGTGGAAACCGGAACTAGAAGATGTCCACATGAACATCGAGGCGGAATTGACCAAGCGCGTCCCGGCCGGAGCGAAACTGCACACGGCCCGTTCACGCAATGATCAAGTCGCGCTCGATCTGCGAATGTGGTTGCGCGATCAGATCGCGGAATTCTCCGGTGAACTTCGCTCGTTGCAAAAATCGCTCGTCGAACTCGGCGCGAAAAATTCTGACGTCATCATTCCCGGCTACACGCATTTGCAACGCGCCCAGCCGGTTTATTTCGCGCACCATTTGCTCGCTTACGTCGAGATGCTTGACCGCGACCATTCGCGACTGACCGATTGTTTTCAGCGCGTGAATGTTTGCCCGCTCGGCAGCGGCGCAATCGCCGGCTCCACCTTGCCACTCGACCGCGAACTCGTCGCGAAACTTCTCGGCTTCGTCGATGCGAGAGGAAATTCGCAACTCACGCAAAACTCGATGGACGCGGTGAGCGACCGCGATTTCGCCGTCGAATTTTGCAGCGTGGCGGCATTGACCGCCGTTCACCTATCGCGGCTGGCAGAAGACGTAATTCTTTGGGCGAGCGCGGAATTTAATTTCATCAAAATCGCGGATGCTTACACGACGGGTTCGTCGTTGATGCCGCAGAAAAAAAATCCTGACATCGCGGAACTGGGGCGTGGCAAAACCGGTCGCGTTTTCGGCAACTTGATTGCCTTGCTCACGCTCTTGAAAGGTTTGCCGATGACTTACAACCGCGATTTGCAGGAGGACAAAGAACGGTTGTTCGACACAGCGGACACAATCCGCGTCACGGTTCGATTGATGGCGGCGATGTTGCAAAATATTTCCCTCAACAAAATGGCATGTGAAACTGCCGCGAGCGATCCGGCTTTGCTCGCGACTGATCTCACGGATTACCTCGTCCGCAAAGGAATGGCATTTCGGCAAGCGCATCACGCGGTCGGCGCAGTTGTCGCTCTGGGAGAGAAATTAAAAAAACCGTTGAACAAACTTTCGCTCAAAGAATTTCAATCGGTGGACAAAAATTTTGGCGCGGATGCGCTTGCAGTTTTCGATTTGAAGAAAGCGATGTCACAACGAAATCTCATTGGTGCTCCGGGAACCAAAGAAGTCGCGAAGCAACTGGCAAGATGGCGGAAACAGCTTTCGTGAAATGCGCGGAAACCATTCATGAATCAGTGCTGCGGCTCGGTTTCCAGCGTTGGCTCCTCCGAAAATCTTTCGCCCAACTTCCCTTCGCTATCTGTCTCCAACTGCTTTCCGCTCATGTCCACCTGCGGCACTTCGCAGGTCAGCCAATAATCATGCAGGATTTTTAGCTGCTGGCTCAACTGGTCCATCGATGGCGGCTTCACGTGATACGAACTGGCTCCCAGCCTGTAGGCCGTCTTGACGTCATCCAAATCACAAGAGGCCGACAACACTACGGCAGGAATAACTTTCCACTCAGGATTTTTTTTAAGAAATTCAAGCACCGCGAAACCATCCGTCGGCATTTTCAAATCCGTCACGATGAATGTCGGATACGCATACTTTTCACGATCCGCATATTTGCCCTCGCCGCACATGTAGGCAATCGCCTCGGCCCCGTCACCCACGACATGGATGGGACTGGTCACCCCGATTTTACGGAACGCCTTCTCAATCAGGAACTGGTCATTGGGGTCATCCTCAACCACCAAAATCGTTGCGTGATAAGTTTTCACGAAAGGCATTATACACGTGAACCCTGCTTCCGCAAAACGCCGTTAGATCGTATCGCAACTTCCATTCGCTTGTTCGCGCGCTCCAATTCCAAAGGAATTCATTTCACGGCGATTTTCCCAGCGTCGAGGCACGACATCTTGGTAGCGACGTTGACCATCGGCAGCGGCATGGATGGACGCCGACTCAATCCGGTCACGCAAGATTCGCGCTAGTGAATTCAAACCTCAACGGCTACGCTTGTTTTCTCACCGAAACCATTTAAGTATTAGCCATGACATTTCCGATCCCCGCTTACAGTGAAGCCGCGTTGGAATTGGCGCGTTACGACAAACTGGACGACGGCTCCTTCGCGGGGCAAATCCCCAGATTCAACGGCGTGGCGGCATTTGGCCGCACTTTGCGCGAATGTGAAAACGAACTGCGCTCGACGTTGGAGGATTGGATTCTGGTTGGGTTAAAGATGGGACACAAACTGCCGGTATTGATTAAATGTTATGCAAATGGTCGCCCTTGAAAAAGCCCAGGCTGCGTTGCCCGAACTGCTTCGTCAGGTCGCGGCTGGCGAGGAGTTCACCATCACGCAGAACGGTGAGCCGAAGGCGAAACTTTCCGCTGCTCCATCTCGTAAGCACGTGCATCCGCAGGTTGGAAGTTTGCCGGGCACGATCTGGATGTCGCCGGATTTTGACGCGCCGCTGGATGATTTCAAAGATACATGAAATGAAGCTGCTGCTGGACACGCACGCGCTTCTTTGGTTCATCAGTAACGATCCTCAATTGAGCGCGCACAGTCTCCGGTGAATTCCAACTTTAACGATTTGCTCAAGGAAACCTCTCGCTCGTTTTATCTCACGATGCGGATTCTGCCGGGCGCGATTCGTTTTCAAATTTCTCTCGCCTATTTGCTCGCGCGAACAACCGACACCATTGCGGACACGGAAATTATTTCAGTGGAGCGACGGCTGGAAGCGTTGGAAAATCTTCGCTCGCGAATTTTGGGAACGAGCAATGCGCCACTGAATTTTGGTGAACTGGCGCGCCATCAAGATTTGCCCGCCGAGAAAATTTTATTGGAACGCTGCGAAGATTCCCTGGCTCTACTCGCGCAATTCTCAAGTGAGGATCAGCAAAAGATTCGCGAAGTCATGGACACCATCACCAGCGGGCAGGAATTGGATTTGAAAAGGTTCGCCCGCGCGAGTGAGAAAAATATCGTCGCGCTGAAAACTCAATCCGAGTTGGACGACTATACCTATCGCGTCGCCGGTTGCGTCGGAGAATTTTGGACGAAGATGTGTCGGGCGCATTTATTTCCCTCGGCGAAATTGGATGACGCGTTCCTCGTGCAAAATGCGATTCGTTTTGGGAAAGGTCTGCAGCTTGTCAATATTCTCCGGGATTTGCCCCGCGATTTGCGGACGGGCCGTTGTTACATCCCATTGGAGAATTTGCGCGACGCGGATCTGACGCCCAACGATTTGTTGTCGCCCGCCAACGGAATAAAATTTCGCCCACTCTACCAATATCTTTTGCACGCGACGGAGCAACATCTCGCCGCAGGATGGGCTTACACCAATTCGTTGCCGCGAAAAAGTGTCCGACTGCGCCTGGCCTGCGCGTGGCCAATTTTGATCGGAGCCAAAACCATCCAGAAATTGCGCGAGGAAAATATTCTTGATCCGAGGCAACGAGTGAAGATCACTCGCCGCGAGGTGCAAAATGTGATGACCAAGTCGATTTTGTTTTATCCGTTTTCGTCGAAATGGAATTCCCAATTCGCTTCCACCACGGGAGCCTCTCGCTAAATTGCAGATTTCAAATGTTCGGAAAAAAGGTGGCAGCGGAACGCCGCTCTCCCGATCGGCATGGGAGCGCTCCATTGTTTCAGAAGAGCCGATCAGGAGATCGGCGTTCCGTTATTTTGCCGGAAATGGAGATGCGCCTCTCCATCAGTCTCCATCACGCGCGTCACGAAATGCTGTTGATTCCCAAAGTTGTTTCCACTATTAATCTCCCATGCGCTTCCAAAAGTTAGCAATGATTTCCATTTTAGTTGGCCTGAGTCTGAACCGGGTCTTTGCCCAGAGGGATGGCGCGCCCGATTCTTTGACCCAAATTTTGCGCCGGAAACAAATGGAATTGGACGCGACCCAAGCCCCCTCGAAAACGTCAAACCGGAAAGCGGAAAAAGCCCGTCCTGCGCCATCTCGCGCGTCGGGCACCCAGTTTGAAATGTCGGCCACTGTGCCCGCAAGAAACCCTGGGGGGGAGGACCGCCTCACGCAACTTCTTCGCCAAAAACAGCAGGACTTGGATGCGACAGAAAGAAATGTGTCGGGAGACCAACGTTATCCCTTTTCCGCGAAATTGGATAAGTCCCGTGCGATGAATACGCAACCTCGTGGGAAAGAAAGTCGGCCCAAACCGGCCCGCGCTGGCTGGCCGAACACGCGACCGGCAGAGGAGGACAACCTGCTCGAAGTTTTGCGGAGCAAACAAAATGAATTGGACGCCCAGACCGGCGCGACACGCAACGGGACGATGCGTCCGCAACCTTCAGCCGAGCCGGCTCGACCCAGAATGGTGCGAGCGATACCGCGCGTGGAAGAAGTTCTGCCCACCCCCGCCGCGCCACCCCTTTCTCAACCCGCAGTCAACGCGGCCTCCAATGAGCAACTCGCTGATATTTTGCGCCGGAAAGAAGCCGAGTTGGACGCGAAAGAAAATGCCAATCGTCCGCTGGTCCCCGCGAGAAAACTTTCGGCCACAAAAAGCGAGGCGGCGAAAAAGCAGGCAGAATCAGAAAAAAGAATTCAAAAAATTGAGGCCGAAATAAGGGCCAAAGAAGAGGCCATGGAAAGAAGAAGGGGGCAGCCTAACTCATCTGCGGTGGGCAATGCGTCCCTTTACTCGCCTCCCCCCGACCCCGCGACCAAAGAGGGGCGATTGGCCGAGTTGCTTCGCAAATACAGAGCCGACGAAATCACTCCGCACGACTATCATCTGGAGCGCGCGAAAATAATCGCGGAGCCGTAACTGGGTAGCGCAGGCTTCCAGCCTGCAGGTTGCGGACTCTTCCAGAGTCCAGTTGAGAACAGTGTCGCTTAAACGAAAGGAGCGCGGACCGCCTGGTCCGCGCGTTTCGAAACGGACAAAATCCTGTGTCTCTTCATCGCTGCGGAAGCACGCGGACCAGGCGGTCTGCGCTCCTTTCCATTTGGCTGACAATTTGAAAGCGGGCGGATTTTTCTTTTCACCATTTCCACTTTGAAGTTGGAACAGCGTTTGGCATAACAACGCCCGATGCATCATTTTCGCTACGTCGGCGGCAAACTTTTTTGTGAAGAAGTTTCGGTCGAGTCGCTCGCCAAAAAATTTGGAACGCCCCTTTACATTTATTCGCAACAAACGTTGACCGATCATTTTCGCCGCTTGGATTCTGCCCTTGCGCCGCTCCATCACCTGATTTGTTACGCGACGAAAGCGAACTCAAATCTCGCGGTCATGCGCGTGCTGGCCAATCTCGGCAGCGGGTTTGACATCGTCAGCGCGGGCGAACTGAAACGCGTCATCGCCGCCGGTGGTGAGCCGACAAAATGCGTTTTCGCTGGTGTTGGAAAAACGGAAAGCGAAATCGAATTCGCCTTGCGGCAAAATATTTATTCGTTCAACGCGGAGAGTGAACCGGAATTGGAACGCATCAACCGTGTCGCGGCGCGGCTGAAAAAAATCGCGCCCATTGCCGTGCGGGTCAATCCAAACATCGATGCGCACACTCACGCCAAGATCACGACCGGCACTTACGAAAATAAATTCGGCATCGCGTTGGAAAATGTGGAAGGCGTTTACGCGCGCGCGAGCCGGTTGAAAAATCTGCGGCTGCGCGGTGTGCAAATGCACATCGGCTCGCAACTCACCCAAGTCGCGCCTTTCGAACTGGCGGTGAAAAAAGTTTTGCCGCTCGTGAAAAAACTCGCGGCGAAATACCAATTGGAATTCTTCAGTGTCGGTGGCGGTCTGGGAATTGTTTATCAGCCCGCGCTGGAAAGCGGTTCGCCCCGTTGGTGGAAAACTTCCGCCGCCAAAAATATTCTCACGCCGGAAAGCTACGCGGAAAAATTGTTGCCGCTGCTGTGTCCGCTCCGTTTGAAAATTCTGCTGGAACCGGGTCGATTCATCGCGGGCAACGCGGGAATTCTGGTCACGCGAGTCGAGCACGTGAAACGCACCGGCCGGAAAAATTTTGTGATCGTGGACGCGGCGATGAATGATTTGATTCGCCCGGCGTTTTACGATTCCTATCACGAAATTATTCCGCTCAAAAAAAGATCCGGCGCGAAAATTTCCTCGGATGTCGTCGGTCCAATTTGCGAGTCGGGAGATTTTTTTTGCAAAGATCGTCCGATGCCCAAAGTGGGCGAAGGCGATTATCTCGCGCTCCTCAGCGCTGGCGCCTATGGATTTGTGATGGCTTCCAATTACAATGCGCGCGGCATGGCGGCGGAAATTTTGGTCAACGGAAAAAATGTCGCGGTCATTCGGGGGCGGCAACCGGTCGAGGAGATTTGGGCGGCGGAAAAAATTCCCGCCTGGCTAAAATAAATAAAAATATGAAAACGACGACTTTGATTTGCGGCGCGTTTTTTGCGCTGTCGCTTTCTACTGAGGCGGCGGGCTTCGAAATCAAAAACGAGGGCGAGTTTAAAAAAATTATTCCGGCAGGAGCGAAAGTTCAAAAGCTTGCTGGGGGTTTTGGCTTCGAGGAAGGGCCGGTTTGGCTTTCGAAGGGTTATTTGGTTTTCAGCGATATTCCTGCGAATCATTTAAAGAAGTGGAGCAAAGAAACTGGCACGACAATTTTCCGCGACGACAGCTATAACGCCAACGGAAATACGGTGGATAAACAAGGCAGGCTTTTGACGGCGGAACATTCGGGCCGCCGGATTTCGCGCACGGAGAAAGATGGCAGCGTCACCACGATTGTTTCCGGGTTCGAAGGTAAAAAATTCAACTCCCCGAATGACCTCGTGGTGAAATCCGACGGAACTATTTGGTTCACCGATCCCGACTACGGACTTGGCAAAAATAAAAAAGAGCAGGAAGGAAATTTTGTTTATCGGTTCGATCCGAAAAGCAAAATGATTTCAGCGGTGGTGAAAGATTTCGACAAACCGAACGGACTTTGCTTTTCGCCGGATGAGAAGAAACTTTACCTCGCCGATTCGGGCAAACCCCATCACATCCGCATTTTCGAGGTGCAAAAGGATGGAACTCTCGCGAACGGAAAAGTTTTCTGCGTCATCGACAATGGCGTGCCGGACGGAATCCGTTGCGACAACAAGGGCCGTGTTTGGTCGAGCGCGGGCGATGGCGTCCATATTTTTGCGCCAGACGGTTTGTTGATTGGAAAAATTCTTGTGCCGGAAACGCCCGCGAATCTCTGCTTCGGGGGCAAGGATGGAAAAACGCTTTTTATCACCGCGCGGTCGTCGCTTTACGCGATTCAAACCTCGGTGCGCGGAGCCAGGTAAATTGTGGTTACAGATGCGAGTGCGATTGGGATAACACTCGACACAGCCTGAACGTAGCCTATGTTTGGCCTATGAAAGTCGCCCCTCGTCCTCGTCTCCAAAAACAGAAGATCAATCTGCAATCGCAATTGTTCACGTTGAGCAAGGCCAAGACGTATCTGGGTCGCTTGATGGAAAAAGCCAGCCGGGGCGAAACGGTTTATATCGTCAGGGGACGGCAGCGATTTGTTTTGCAGGAAGTTCCTGAAATCGAGCCGATTCCCGTCCGTCCGCCGAATTATTTCGCCAACGTCCAGAGCCACGCTGAAATTCAAGAAGAGAACCGTCTGGCCAAAGCCTCGGTGATTCGCGCGCCAAAAGATCTGGAATAAATAGAACATGAAACAATGGGACATTTTCATGTTTCCCTTCAGCAAGGAAAAGCGGCATCCCGCCGTCATCATCTCCAACGACGAGACCTGCCAGAATCCCGAGATCGAAGAAGTCAATGCCCTGCTCTGCACCTCAGCCAGAGTGAATCGTGGCGCAAAATCCACCGAAGAAGTTTTGGACGAAGCTGACGGGTTGGATTGGAAAACGATGGTTCGTTGCGACAAAATTCATTTGCTGCCCAAAGCGCGCTTCGACGACAAAAAGGGCAATGTCACCGAGGAACGCCGATACCTGATCGCCCGGAAAATAGTGGAGGTTTTGCGATTGCCCATTCACCGTCGCTGACGATGTTGGAGTTCAAGCTTTAGCTTGTTCGGCCGCACCGACATCCGTTTCCCAATTCCGGCAGCGTTCACATCTTCGCGCCAGACGGTTTGTTGATTGGAAAAATTCTTGTGCCGGAGACGCCGGCGAACCTTTGCTTTGGCGGCGACGATGGCAAAACACTTTTCATCACTGCGCGGACTTCGCTTTATTCGGTTCAAACTTTGGTGCGCGGAGCGAGATAGAATGAAATCCTCTTTGGCGTCGTGTCATAAATAATTTCCAGGAAGAAATTCAAAGATTCCTTGCTGATATGACACTGTGAATTTATAGGGCAAAGCTCGCTCTTATCGGATTCACATTCCGTAATTCAACAACGCAATCATTGTCAGCTTATCCATTGGGCTGTTAACTCACCCGTATGAGCGAAATTCTGGAATTTTTAAAGGAACAGACCGGCCGCGTGTTGTCCGTCAAAGAGATTAGCAAGGAGGTTGATCCAGATCGCTATGAGCGAGATAAAACGTGGGCCGCCCCTGAGCTTAAAAGACTCTGTGGCAAGGGGGCTATTGAGGCAATCAATGGCTGTTATTGGGTACCGGCGGAAGAAGATAAAAACGCCAAACGTCTGGAGAAGGAACGTGAGGAGAGTGAGCGGGAGCGAATTGCGGCGTTGAGCGAAGAAGATCCGGTTAAGGACGAACCATCACCAGAATAGTTTTTTTATTTTAAAGTTTTTGTGTCGGCGTGCGAAAGACGCTGCTAGCGGACGGTGAATGATATTTTGGCGCAACGAATCAAAAGATAATTGCGAAGCAAAAAACGTTGCGGCGCTCTTCCGAGAGCGCCGCCACGAGAAGAATGTTGCGCTGAATTATTTTTTCGCCGCGTCGTAGAATTTGGAAACTTCATTCCAGTTGACCACGTTCCAAAACGCTTTGAGATAATCCGGCCGGCGATTTTGATATTTCAAATAGTAAGCGTGTTCCCAGACGTCGCAGCCGAGAACCGGTTTGCCTTCGCAACCGGCGATGGTTTTTCCCATGAGCGGATTGTCCTGATTGGCGGTGGAACAGATTTCAAGTTTTCCGCCGTTAACGACGAGCCACGCCCAGCCGCTGCCGAAACGAGTCGTGCCGGCCGCTTCAAATTTTTCTTTGAACGCATCGAAGCTGCCAAAAGTCGCGTTGATCTCGTCGGCCAATTTCCCGGCGGGGTTGCCGCCGGCGTGACCAAGCGTTTTCCAAAACATGGAATGATTAGCATGACCGCCGCCATTGTTGCGCACTGCGGTTTTGATGTCAGCAGGGACAGCATCGAGATTCTTGATGAGGTCTTCGATGGATTTGGATTCCAAGTCAGCTTTGCCAGCGATGGCTTTATTTAAATTCGTGACGTAAGCGTTGTGATGTTTGTCGTGATGAATTTCCATCGTTTGAGCGTCGATATGCGGCTCGAGCGCATTTTTCGGATAGGGAAGAGGTGGTAATTCGTATGCCATAATTTTAGTGAGTTAAGTTTCCTTTTGATTTGCCCAAATGAGCAACCGTCGTGCGAGCAAACCTAGCAAAGCAATTTCCGTCGCACAAGAGGGCAGAATGGTTTGAACGTAGCCGCGTCTCGTGAGCGCGCGGGCTGACTTCCTCTCGCCCTCTTCTAAAAATCCGCGCTCTCACGAGACGCGGCTACGTAAATCTATTTCGCCAGCGCTACAAAATTTTTCAGCAACTGCAATCCGATGGCCTGGCTTTTCTCCGGATGGAATTGCGTGGCGAAAATATTTTCTTTCCAAACCGAGGACGCAAATGTTTCGCCGTAAGTGGTGCGCGTGGCGACGATGGATTCGTCCGTCGGTTGCGGAAAAAAACTGTGAACGAAATACACGTAGCTGCCGTCTGCGATATTTTTGAACAAGGGACATTGAGGCTGAGCGAAATCAATTTGGTTCCAACCGATTTGCGGAATTTTTAATCCAGGTTGCTGGGAAAAGCGGCAGACTTTGCCGCCAAAAATATTCAAACCCGCCGCGCAACTGTTGAACTCATCGCTTTTTTCGAACAGCGCCTGATAGCCGACGCAGATGCCCAAAAATGGTTTTCCGGTTTTGATGAAGTCACGCACGCCGCCGAGCAGTTCCTGTTTATCCAGAGCGTTCAGGCAATCGTCGAACGCGCCCACGCCGGGAAGAACGACGGCAGCCGCGCCGATCATTTCT
This sequence comes from Verrucomicrobiota bacterium, assembly GCA_038214755.1. Taxonomy (GTDB): domain Bacteria; phylum Verrucomicrobiota; class Verrucomicrobiia; order Limisphaerales; family CANJXF01; genus CANJXF01. The sequence goes on along the minus strand of JBBQRQ010000027.1, from coordinate 3,676 downwards.
TGGGGGCGGGTGATGACGCGAACCTCCGCGCCGACTTTTTTCAAAGCTTTTTCCACGCTCCGCAAATTGCCGGAATCGTAATCGAGGAGTGCAATCACGTCGGGAGAATAGAATTAGTGCCGCTTCGATGCAACCTGCGGAATCGTAGCGCAGCTTTAACCTGCCGTATCACCGGTTTGGAACCGGTGGGGCGCTGGCGATATCGGGTGTGATTTAAACTGGCGGTCAGAACAAGAGCGCCAGAGGGCTGGCGCACTCCAAGACGCTTGCGCGAATTTCGATGGCGCATGAATGGCGCGAAGCGTCTTGGAGTGCGCCAGTCCTCTGGCGCTTTCAACGGCACCAGTAGCGACCGCCACTTGAAATCACACCCGACGATATCCAGCAGGTTGCAAACCTGCGCTACGAATCACGCGCGCGTTTTCGCTTTTGTTTGTTTCGCAAACGTTGGATGACCCAGGCGCAGATCGCGAGTTTGATGAGCAGAATAACGACGATAAAAATAATTTTCTTCGTGGTGAATTCTTTGCTGAACGCCGCCAAAGACACCGTGACGAACGACCGGATGACATAGACCGGGAGGCATATCCAAAAATAAGTTTTCAGCGGGACACCGGCCAGCGCCAAAAGATAATTGCGCGCAAAGTAAGGCAGGCCCGGAATGATGGCGGTCATCAAACTGACGGACGCATTTTCTCCTGCCGGGATTTCCGGCAATCGATATTTTTTTCGGGCGATAAAAGCTTCGAGACGCTTGCGCAAAAAACTTTTCGCCATCCAATGGGAGCCGAGCAGGTGCGCCGCGGTGGCCAGCGCGATGACGGCCATGCCCCAGCTCGCGCCGAATTTCACGCCGACGACCAAGTAGATGATCGCGATTGAAAAACCGAAAATAGGCAGGATGGCGACCAGGAAAAAAACGACCAGGCCGGGATAAGCGGCAATTCGGTGGTGAAGGTCCTTCAAGTCAATGGAGTGAATGAAGTAAAGGGTCGCAGCCAGCGAGATCAAAACGAGCGCGACGAAAGTTTGCAGCAACCGGCGTTTGTTGATTTGTTGTTTTAGAATCATGGCTTGGCCGCGGGCTCTTGTTTGAATCCCGGTTGTGAGGATGACGTTGTTTTTGCGCGCAGCCGTTTGACCACTCGCCGCGCGAGCAAGGTGAGGATGATTCCGTACCCGATTAGAAAAATAATCCGAGCGGGGGTCCATTTTTTCGTGAAATCGCCAAACAAGACTCCGAGTGAAGCATGGAAAAAATGCGCGGGAAGACAGGTCCAGAAAAAAACCCGGAAAGGAACGCCCGCGAGCACGAGAAGATAATTTTTGGCCGCGTAGGGCAGGCCGGGAACAAGCGCGGTCAGAAGCGAGACGGAGACGTATTCTCCCGTGGGAATTTGCGGGATTTTATATTTAGATTTTTTAAAAAATGCAGTGATTGGTTTGCGCAAAACAAATTTTGTCACCCAAAAAGTCAAAAGAAGGTTCACGGCAATGGCAAAGGCTGAAGCGATGAGTCCGCCAATTGCGCCAAAGCGCGCCCCGCCAATGACCAGCAGCAAGCTGATGGGCACGCCCAAGACGGGCAAGAAAGCCATGAAAGCAAAAACGAGCCAACCGGGAAGTTTTTCCGCCCAGTCGTGCAGCGCGTGAGTGTCCACAAAGTAAAAGAGAACCAGGAAGGCCACGACGCACGCGATAGAAACGATCCAGAAGGTTCGTCCATGTTTTGAAAAACTTTTAGGCTGCGATTGATGGGCAGGCGCGCTCATTTTAACGATTGCGGAAATTATATTTATTTTTCCGCGAGTAAATACAGATTCCTGCGCCTCGCTTGCCAAAGGGCGCATCTTGCTACTACCACCAAAGCGATTCGATGTAGTGGGGCAGGCTTCCAGCCTGCCAAACGGGCATCTTGCCCGCGAATCCTGCTCTTGGGGCTGGAAGCCCCGCAGGCAGACAAGATGTCTGCCCCACTACTTTGGTGGTAGTGTCAAGATGCGCCGCTTGCCAAATGCGTCCTTTCTTTGCGCATCTCCTGCCCCGGCAATTGAGCCTTATTTATTTCCCCGGAGGAAAGTTGCTGAGGATTTTTTCGCGTTTCCCCTTATTTCGTTTTGGCGCTTGCGGAAGGTATTTTTCTGCGATGAAACGGAAAAGGCCGCGAAGAAATTATTTTTCAAAACATTCGGTGGGAGTGATCGCGGTCGGGTTATTGATCATCGCTGGAATCGTTTACAAAGCCACTTCTCGCAAAGCCATTGGGAAACCGATCGAGACCAGCTATTCAGTGGAAGACCCCGCTTTCCAACAGTCAATGGGACACTTGCTCGGCCCGCCTTTTTTGAAGGGGAACCGCGTGACGCATTTGCTGAACGGCGACCAGATTTTCCCGGCGATGCTGGAGGCGATTGCGAGGGCCAGCAACAGCATCAGTTTTGAAAATTACATCTGGGAGTCGGGCAAGGTGGGGGACGATTTTAAAAAGGCGTTGATTGAGCGCGCCCAAGCCGGAGTGAAAATTCATTGCATGGCCGACGGCATGGGCACGCTGAAGTTGAAGGGCGTGGATATTCGGCAGATGAGCGCGGCCGGAGTTCGATTCGTAAAATTCGGGCGCGACAGTTGGTACAAACTCAAGATGAACATCAATCATCGCACGCACCGCAAGCTGCTGATTGTGGATGGAAAGGTCGGATTCATCGGCGGAACTTGTCTGGCGGACCGATGGTTGGGAGACGGCGAGACGACCAACCATTGGCGTGACACGCATTTTCGGGTGGAAGGCCCGGCGGTGGCGGAGATGCAGGGAGTTTTTTCGGAAAATTGGTTGCAGACTACTTCGGAAGTTTTACAGGGGCCGGAATATTTTCCGGTCTTAAAAGAAACGGGCAATTGCGCCGTGCAATGTTTCAAGAGCGGTCCCAAAGAGGGAGAGGAAAATGCGCGGCTGGCGCACCTCTTGTCCATCGCCGCCGCCAGAAAAAATATTCGGCTCGAACACGCCTACTTTGTGCCGGACACGCTGGCTGTGAAAGAATTGTTAGCGGCGCGAAAAAGGGGAGTCGAGGTGGAGATTATTGTGCCGCTCAAAAATGATTCGAGCGTGGGCCGCGCCGCGTCGCGCTCGCGCTGGGGGGAGTTGCTCGACGCGGGCGTGAAATTTTATCGATACGAACCCGCGCTCTTCCACTGCAAGGTGATGATCGTGGATGATGTTTTTGTGTGCGCCGGCTCCGTGAATTTCGACAACCGCTCTTTTCGCATCAACGATGAAGCGAACATTAATGTTTTGGATAAAACTTTCGCCACGGCGCAAATCAAAGTCTTTGACGATGACAAACGTAAATCGCTGCCATTGCTCGCCGAGGATTTGGCGAAACGCGGGTGGTATCTCAAATGCAGCGATTACTGCGCTGGTTTTTTAAGCTCGCAACTTTGAGGGGGGAGATATGTCCCCGAAAATTTTTTCGCGCATTGAACCCCTGAACCGTAGCTGCCGACGTGAGGAGGCGGACTTGGGGTAGCCACGCGAGTTTCCGAGTCCTCACGTCGGCGGCTACAGGCGGGTTCATGGAATCTGGCGGGTGCTCACAACGTAGCGCAGTGGGGCGAGGCCGCGCCGGGGAAAAAGAACGGCGCAGGGGGATACGAAGGGGCTCCGGTTTTTTTAGGG
>JBBQRQ010000026.1:0-53007 GCA_038214755.1 Verrucomicrobiota bacterium | reverse complement strand
AGTGGCAAAACCGAGCACGATTTTTTTGTCGAATAAAGCGGTGACGGATGGAGCGAAATCGTGGCTGATGAGGATGCACGGCTCGGTCAGTTTTTGCAGATCAATCGGACGATTGCGTCCGAGTAAATTATTTAAAAGTCGGTCGGTGACATCGCGCATGTCGCCAGCCCGTTCGCGAAGATATTCATCATCGATGGCGCGCAAGGTTTTGGCATAACGTTCGGCGACTTGATGGAAAGCGTATTCGACATTGACCTTCTCCTTTTGAATCAGGCGAATGACTTCATCGAGCAAAGTCTGGTCTTCCAGGACGAGAAGATGGGCGTCAAAAATACTGGCATCCTCCGCGCCGAGACCTTCGCTGACTTTGTGTTGCACCTCGAGGAGTTGCTTGCGCGTTTCGGTAATCGCTCGCTCCAGGCGTTTGATTTGCTCCGGAAGTTCTTCTTCAGACAAAATGCGGCGTGGGATGGAGAGTTCGACTTCGCGAAGCACCAGAATTTTTCCGCGACAGACGCCGACCGAGACAGGAATTCCTTTGTAAATCCTTTCTCCAGTGTTCGGTGGCATGTGGGAATGTTTAACTGCCCGCGCTATTTTTGGGAAGTTATTCTTGGATAGTCCGCGCGAAGGTCACTATCATTTTGGCCGAGAATAAAACGTGAAACGTGAAAATCCTGCGCGCCTTTAACTACCAATGAAAACTTTCCGACCTTTTGCTCCACGCCCAATCGTCATCATTCTTGGAATTCTTTCGTTGATGACGTTATTTCTTCGCGCGGACGATTGGCCGCAATGGCTCGGACCTCAGCGCGATGCTGTGTGGCGCGAGACGGGCATTGTCGAAAAATTTCCCACGAGCGGTTTGAAATTTCGCTGGCGCGCTCCGATTGGCGGCGGCTACAGCGGGCCGGCCGTGGCTGAAGGCCGCGTCTATGTCATGGACCGTCAGTTGGGCAAAGGCGCAACCAACCCGGCCAATCCGTTTGCTCGTGGCGAGATTCCCGGCAGCGAACGCGTGCTGTGCCTGAACGAAGCTGATGGAAAAATTCTTTGGCAACATGAGTATAATTGTCCATACACCGTGAGTTATGCGTCAGGCCCGCGAGCCACACCGACGGTTCACGCGGGAAAAGTTTATACGGTCGGAGCGGAAGGGAACCTGGTCTGTCTCGACGCGAAGAAGGGCGCGTTACTTTGGTCGCGCAATTTCAAAAAAGATTTTGGTGTCAAGACTCCGACATGGGGTTTCGCCGGTCATCCGCTCATTGACGATAAGAAGTTAATCTGCCTGGTGGGCGGCGTAGGTAGTGTAGCGGTGGCCTTCGACAAGGACAGCGGCAAGGAACTCTGGCGCGCGCTCAGTGCGAAGGAGCCGGGTTACGCTCCGCCCATGATCTATGAGTTCGCCGGAAAACGGCAACTCATCCTCTGGCATCCTGAAGCGGTGAACTCACTCGACCCCGAGACGGGCAAAGTCTATTGGTCATACCCGCTGACCAGGTCGATCCAGTCGGGCATGACTATTCCTACTCCGCGCCAATACGGCGGCCAGCTTTACCTTACTTCTTTTTATAATGGCTCCTTGATGCTGCGTGTCGGCAAAGATAAACCTTCGCTGGTCTGGGCGAGCAAGAAGGTCAGCGAGAAGGATACGGATGGCCTGCATAGCGTCTTTGCCACACCAATCATTGAGGATGGTTACATTTACGGGCCGTGCAGCTATGGACAGTTCCGTTGCCTGAAAGCTGACACGGGCGAACGCATTTGGGAAACGTTTGAGCCAACTACCGGCAAGTCGGAACGATGGGGCAATGCGTTCATCGTGAAGAACGGCGAGCGCTGTTTTCTCTTCAATGAAAAGGGCGACCTCATCATCGCGAAACTAAGTCCTGAGAAATACGAGGAGATCAGCCGCGCCCACTTGCTCGATCCTACCAATCGCGATGCCGGGCGGCTGGTAGTGTGGTCGCATCCCGCGTTCGCGAACAAATGTGTCTATGCGCGAAACGATCAGGAGATAGTCTGCGTGTCGCTCGCGGCGGAGGGTAAATAATAAAGGGCTGATACGAGTGCCAGCGCTGAACCGCGGTGAGGTAGAGGGATTTCTTGCGGAACGGTCTTATTCTTGTTTCAATGGACATAATGAAACAAGGTTCCTCCTTTACCGTTCCATGAAAAAGTTTCTCGCTATTTTTCTGAGCTTGTCCCTGGCCCTCTTTATCATCAGCGCAATCGTTTCTCTCCTTGATGACACGTTGGTTCTCTTTTTTGGCAACCACATCCTGACCGCGATCAACGGGATTATTTTTTTCCCGATGGGAGTCATGGCCGCTGCTACTTATCTCTTGATTGGAGTTAGTCCGATGGTTCCCAAACGTTTCTTTTTACCCATTCCGCTTTTCTTTCTTCTAGGGATTTGCGCTACGATTCCATTTCTCATTTATCACTTCAAGCTCATGGTCGAGATGGATTGGGCGCTCTCCTTTTTGCAACTCGCCCTGGGCCTTTTTATTCTGCACTGCTTGTTACGCGGAGATAAGTTGCGATGGCCGCTGGTGACCAGGGAGCAACTGGGGGATCGGTTGTTCAATTGGCGTCGCCTTGGCGTATTTGTCATCGCCAATGTTTTCGTGCTGCTGCCAGCGGTGCTTTTATATTTCGTTTTTTGCGCCGCCCTGGCCGTGGATCATTTCAGCGAAAGTTTCCTTGCGCTGCATCCAGGCGGTTTGACCGTGGAGGTGCGGACCTATGCTCGCAACGACGGGAAAAAAATTCAACTAATTCCCATGTCGCATATCGCGGAGGCTGCATTCTATCAACAGATCTCCAAATCGTTTCCAAGCAACTCGATCATTCTGATGGAGGGAGTCACTGACGAGAAACATCTCCTGACCAATGAGATTAGTTATAAACGAATGGCAAAGTCTCTCGGTGTTTCTGAACAAGGAGACAAGTTTAATCCAACGCGCGGCAGGATGGTCTGGGCTGATATCGACCTACAACAGTTCTCCAAGGATACGATTGAGTTGTTGAACCTGGTCATGTTTGTTCATGCGAAAGGGTTGTCCCATGAGGCTATCCTCAGGTTGCTCAGTTATACGCCGCCCGCCAATCTCAATGAACAGTTGGAGGACGACCTTCTGACCAAGCGCAATCACCACCTTCTCGAAGTGCTGAAGGTCCAACTTCCCGAATCGGAAATCATCATCGTGCCGTGGGGCGTCGCTCACATGCCGGAGATAGCCAAGGAGATTCAAAAGGCCGGGTTCCACGTGGTCACCCGTCATGAATATGAAACGATCAACTTCCATTCTGTTTGGAAAAGCATTCGCTCCAAAAAGCCCGTCCACCTGGAAAACGAAACGCCCTCTCAACCCATTACACCGTCAAACCAATTGTGATGACGTGATCGCGAGAAAGGAAGACCCCACGACAACTAGAGCGGTTCTCAAAATAAATTTCCGAATCGAACGGAGCGCGGAGCATTGCTCCGCTCGAAGATAGATGGAGCAACGCGCCGAGCAATGCTCTGCGCTCCGTTCTGAGACTGACAACTTTGTGAAATTTATTTTGGCTATTCGCTATAAAATGACACAACAAAGAGTAGGTGGATTGGAATACTTGTGAAGCTGCGCCGGACCATAGCTTGATGACTGACCCAAGAGAAATTTCCCCGAAAATCTTTTCACGCATTGCACCGCTGAACCCGTAGCCGCTGACGTGAGAGCGGAAATTCGCGTGGTGGACCGCGTCCGCCTCCTCACGTCGTCGGCTACGGGCACATTCACCGGAGCACTCAGCGCCTATGGCCACTGCAAACGATAGAAGCGAGAGCTATTGGTCAGTGGCGCAGTCATACTGAAGACGGCATTGGAATTAACCCGCTGGTTTGTGACTGGAGTCCAAACCGCGGGCGAGGACAAATCGGTCGTGTGATAAAGCTGCATAAGGCTCGCCCAGTTCGGCCATGATACAGTTACTTGATTGGAACGGATGGCTTCATCAAGGGTAGGATGCAGGAAACCTTGAATTACTTCCTCCGCAGAAAGAGAGGAGGAATTCAATGAGATAGAGTCCATTTGACCGCTGAAGTACGGGTCGGAAGAGAATTGGCTCTTGCCAAGAAAACATCGGGTCGCTGCCACATCGGACGGTAGAAGGTTAAGACTATTGTTGACCGCAATGGCCTGCCCATTGAGATAGAGAATGCCTATCCGACCATTCATCACCACAGCAACGTGGACCCATTGGTTTAAAGGGAAGGGTAGAGGCGACTCAATGATTTGGTTGTAGGTTGTTGCGTCCGTCGTAATGGCAAACTGGGTCAAGCCGGAAGAATCCTTTGGAGTAAGGAAAAGCCAGTGTTGAGTGTCACGGCCAAAGTCGAAGATGCGTTGCCACGCATTTCCTCCACGCCATTTTACGAAACCGGAGATAGTCTGGGCATAACCGACCCCGGCGGGAAGGCTGACATATTGACCGCTGCCGGAAAGGTTCAGCACGTTGCCACGGGACTGATCGGTTTGGATCGAAGCGCCTCCGAGAAGCAGGCCGTTATACTGGTTGCTGGCATCCTGTGCACCGCCGGTAAATGGATAGAAGGACGCCCAATTTTTTGGAAGAGATGAAGGAAATATATTAACGGAATTGGTAGAGGCGCGTCCCGCGATGTCGATGGCCGCAAGAACGATTTGATAAAAACCGTTGGTTGAAGAGGAGCCGCTGACTGGAATAGTGAAGGTTCCGTTAGTCACGCCATTCAGGGGGCCGAGGATGGCATTGGTGATGCCTGCGTAAATGAAACTGACTGTCCAGGACAAGCCGGTGCCGGCGAGTGGCGTGTCGGAAAAATCATTTGCTCCGCCGGAAAAGTTAATAGTTTCGCCGGGTTGATAGACCGCGCCCTGAGAAGGTTGGGACAGGTTGACCTGCGGCGCCAGAATTTCATTTGAACCTAATGCCCGCGAAAAAATGCGAACCGAGCTTAGACGACCATTGAAGTAGGGATCGGCCGGCCACTGGCTCTTACCGAGGTAGCAATTAGTGGGGTTCAGGTCTGAGGGAACCAGGTTTGCAAAGAGATTGGAAGCTACCGCCACTCCATTGGTGTAGAGCGTGACGGCGGTTCCATCCATGACGACGGCGACATGGGTCCAAACGCCTACGGGAAGAGAGCCTGGCGCGTCCACCGTTTGTTCGCCGGCCATACTATTAAGGCTGATGTTAAAGCGGAACCTGCCATTCCCGGCCGAAGGAGTAAGGATGGTGTAGCGATTGGTGTCGTTGCCAAAATCAAAGATACGTTGCCATGCGCCGCCGCCGTTCCATTTGACCCAGGCCATAAAGGTTTGCATGCCGGAAACGCCACTGGGAAATCTCATATATTGATTCGCACCGGACAGGTTCAGAACGTTTCCTCGAAGAGGATCGCTCACGAAGGATGCGCCTCCATTTAGCATTCCATCATAGTGACCGTTGGCGTCCGCTGCGTTGTTGCGCAAAGGGTAATAGGAAGACCAACCCGACGAAGGATTAGCAGCCCACAAAGTAACGTAACTGGTGCTTTGCCGATTAAAAGTATCCGTTGCGGTTAGAGAAAGGATATAGTTGCCACTGCTGACATTAGTCGGAACGGTAAAAGTTCCGCTGGTTAAATTGGAGACAGGACCGAACACCACATTGGTCACACCATCTTGAGAATATTTTATTTGCCAGCTCAAGTTGCTCGAAGCCAACGGCACATCAGTGAAGTCTGTGGCGTCACCCGCAAAGAGGATCGTGCTGCCCGGCCACCATGATGAGCCGTCCACAGGTTGCGATATCGTGGGCAATGGAGCGACGATCTCTGCTCGCGAGAGAGCGCGGCCATAAACGCGGAAGCTGGCATACTGCCCGTTGAAGTAAGGGTCAGCGGAAAATTTACTGCGACCAAGGTAATTCGTTTGCGGAGCTATATCGAGTGGCAACAGGTTCATGCTGGAGTTGGTGGCCACGGGCGAACCGTTGACGTAAAGAATTCCGCGCGTGCCATCGAAGGTTACAGCAACATGGGTCCATACGTTCGTGGGCAGAGGTTGGTTCCATTGAACGGTCTGAAGGTTGCCACCCGGGTTGATATCGCAACGCAAAATATTATCGCCGGACGCGGGAGTCAGCATGAGAGTTCGGGTGGTATCATACCCGAAGTCAAAAATGCGTTGCCACGCGCCGCCGCCTCGCCATTTGACTACAGCAGCGAAAGTTTGGCCGTATCCAACTCCAGGAGGAAGCCAGACATCCTGATTCGTTCCGCTCAAGTCAAGCACATGGCCGTGGACAGAATCATTTTGAATCGTGCTGCCATTCTCCAGCAGACCATAGTATTGACCTCCCTCATCACGAGCGTCAGCCTGAAATTTGTAAACTGCGGACCAATCATTGGTGATAGAGGGCCAATCGTCCGCGGTCCAGGACAGAGGCACTAATGAGAAGTCAGCCACGCCATACGCTTGATACTGCGGAGACCAGGCATTGGCATCGTAGTAATGATAACTGAACCATTGTCTTCCTCCTTCTGCTAGAATTCCTACGTGGCCGGGGCCGGTAAACTTGCCCGTTCCTTGCCGAAACAACGTGCCGCCACCACTCAGCATATTTACTCCATTGCGATCAAGGTAGGGGCCGGTGATGTTTGAGCTGCGACCAACGCGAATGTTGTAGGTGCTATTGACTCCCGAGCAACATGATCCCCAATTAACGAATAGGTAATAGTAGCTGCCGCGCCGGTAAATATACGAAGCTTCGATGGAACCATTATAAGCAAGCTGATAGGTTGGCGAATTGGCCGATAGACGCAAACCCGTCACCGTGTTGAGTTGCACAAGGTAAATTCCATTCCAGTAGGAACCGAATGCCATCCAGAGACTGCCAGTGGAATCGCGCGTGAAGCTGGGATCAATCGTATTGTAGGCCGAACCGTTGGTGGACTGGATAACCGGTCCTTGATCTGTCCATAGGTAGGAAGGGTCGTTCGGATCGAGGGTGGGATTGGTCACCAAACCTATGGCAGAGACCTGGCTGCCAAAGGTAGAGACGGCGTAGTAAAGATAATACCGGTTGTTGAAGTAGAGAATGTCTGGCGCCCAGAAGAGGCCGACAAATCCGGGCACCGCATTTATGGTCCAGGCAGGCGGAGTAGCAAACACGGATGGGCCGGGCGACCACAGCACTTTGTCTGAGGAGGACTTTGACAGAATTCCTTGTCCCGTGGAAAAGACGTAATAGCGATCCTTGCACTGAATTAACGTAGAAGGATCATGCGCGGCCACGTATCCGCGCAAGGGCGGGGCAGGGGATTGCGCCAGAATATTCAGGCCAGACAATGTCACGCTCGTGACGATAAGAAAAAAACGGACATACATCATGGATACCTTAACAGCTGTTTGAAAATTCGCTGAACACCATAGTGGGGCAGGCTTCCAGCCTGCCAATCCGGGCATCTTGCCCTAGTTTGCGTTCGCGGGCTGGAAGCCCGTAAGAACAGGCAGGATGCCTGCACCACTTTTCAAACATGCTCATAGTCTAGCATTCTCAAGGTCTGATGTCACCAGTCGATGAACGGAGACGCTCAAGGTTGCGGCGTGCCATTTGATTGGTGGGCCATTGTTTGAGCACAGCTTCGTACTCGGCGATAGCATCCGCGACGCGACCTTGGTTCACAAGGGTAATGGCAAGATTGACCCGAGCTTCAGATAGTGTTGGCATTAATCGACTGGCGGCTCGAAATTGTTCTTCGGCAGCGACGGCGTTTCCTTCGATTCCGAATTCGCGGCCAAGGAGAAATCGTGCAGGGGCGGATTCAGGATCGAGGCGAACACTCTCTGCGAAATATTTTTTTGCGTTCGCGCGCAATCCGGCCGTGGCGAAGTCCTGCCCCGCATGGAGACAAGCGGATACATCAGTCGGGTTTAAAGTAATGGCTTCCGCGCGATTAGTCGCAGCAGCTTCGAACCAACCGCGGTCGTGGCAAAAAGTAGCGAGGCGATTTAGCTCAGCGGCGTTACGTATTCGATTCGCCAGTGCCTTACGATAGCAGTCCTCCGCTTCGGCCTTTTTACCGGAAGCTTCGAGTAGTTCACCGAGACTTAGCCATGCAGGACCAAAGCGAGGTTTGAGCTTCAACGCGCGACGATACGCAACGATCGCTTCTCCCGATCGACCAAGCGATGCTTCTACTCGTCCTAGATTGTTCAAGGCATAGTAAGCCTCCGAGTCCAAGGTTAGTATGTGGCGATAGGCCGAGGCTGCGTCTTTAAAACGCAATTGTTTCTCCAGTGCAGTTCCCAGCCTTCCCCATGCTTCTATGCTGGTAGGCGACAATTTTACAGCGCGTTGGGCCAGGGTCACCGCGTTATCGGTTTGTCCTGTTGCTTCGGCCAACTGAGATGTTTGCACGCATAGGTCTTCGTCTTCGGGATGCTTGGACAAGGCAGCCTCGTTCAGTGTCAATGCCATTGCAATACCCGCGGGCGTCGTCGCCGAAGTTAGTTCTGCAATTTTGCTTCCTACTCGGCTTAAATGTGCGGCATGGTCCAGTTGATTGACGAAAGGCGGATCAGTCAACCGAGGAAGCATTTCGGTCCAGGCAATTCGTTGAGCAAGCGGAGACCAACCGAGTCGCTCCGCACAATCTGATAACGATGGCCAGGGTAGGTCGGATGAAAGGGCGCGTGGAAACCTTGACTCCAGGAGCAGCTCTACTTGTGGGGTAATAGCTTTAGCCAAACGATAATTCCCTTCGAAAGTAAGGTGGACATGGTCGTAAAAAAATTCTTCGCCGGGAAGATGATCGACACACTCATCCGCGAGATTTTGTTCGACGTCAGCGAGCAGCACGCGCTCCTTGTCGTGGTTCTTTGCAATCAGACGAATTAGTTCGTTGAGCCTGGTGTCGCAACGGAATCGAAGTATGTCGAGGTCGCGGGCGGCATGGTATTCGCGCTGCGCTCGTTCCAAATCATTAACCGCTATTGCCGCACCTCCCATCACAAAGCGCAACTCAGCGAATTGATCATCGATACGGGCCGCATTACTGAACGATTGCGCAGCCGTCGAAGTATCACCGTTACTGCGAGCCTTCATCCCTTCCTCCCGGAACCTGGTCCAGTTAGTCGCCTCTGTGGCCAGTAAACCCGCCCGGTGCGCTGAAGCAAACGGAGGGGAGTCTTTGAGGTTCACTGCTACGGTACTTACAACCACTCCCGCGCCGCTTCTCCGTCCAGTCTTAATAATAGCATCGAGGTTATCTTTGAAATTTCTATAAACCGCTGACAGGCGTGAGTCATTCAGGCGAACCTGCTGATTCATGAACATGACCATCCCGCCCCATTCTTGCCCGCTATCTCTACGAAGCGCCGACTCGAGTAGTTGACCGACACGCGAAGCTTGGAGCGCAAGGCTCGCGCGGATGAGTGGCAACGGGAGGGTTTGCCGGCCAAAGACCGTGCCTGCGCCGAAGGGTCCGATTACTTCGTTGTTACCCATGTAGATGACCCAGATGTCACCCTCGGCCGCGGCGCAATCTCGAGCGATGGGCAGGATGACGTGAGAATTAATTCCGGTCATGGCGGCGTTGACCACTTCGAATTTGTTTTCGGGATGGCGCTGTTCCAACATCGCCTGCAACATGCGCGGCAACCCAAAACCAGGTTGCGGATCACCGAACGCAGCGGACTCACCGAAGACAAAAATGCGAATGGCGCCTGGAAGTTTATGCTGCGGAATGAAAATGGGATGAGGGGTGCGCGCCATCTGTTTTCCAAAGAAGCGCCAGCCAAACTGGTTGTTTTGGGCAAGGTAGTTCTTGCCGTCCTTTCGGAATGGAAGCAAAAATTTTGTAGGATGTCCGAAGCTGAAAATTCGCAGGGATAGTTCCAAGGCGAGCAGCAGAACGGCTGGTAAAATAACGGCCAGGACAAAACGGAATACCCAAAGCTTCCACGGCGGTAGCGCCAACGGAGAAGCAGCCGAAGACACGCGCGATGACTTATTTTTGCGATGGGTCCTCAATTTTCTTTTCATGGCTGAGAGACTGGGAATGAACCAACGCGCCGTTGGCTTGCCGGTTCCACATGGTTACCGCTCAAGAGGAAAACATCAAGACCTGGCAGGCCTGATTCGCACTAACTCTCCGCAGAGTAATTTTCAGAACTCGAACTGGGGAAGGCCGCGTGGCGCGATTTTATTGGTCATGACCGAATACTTTCTCCATTGAACGTGATTATCCAAAAAGCAGACGTTGCCACCGGCGGGAGTTTCGCCTTGCAAATGAGCGGTCTTGACCGTGGTCCCGCCTGCTCCAGAAATGCCGGTGTAACGCCGCGCGCCCGTTGCCCCAAGGAGGGAGATGGTCGCATCGACAATCATTTCGGTTTCTGCCACCGATAGTCCTCCTCTGCCTTGCGTAATCCTTGTCACCATATTCGTTCCGCTTAACGTGGGGCTTTGATTAATGCCCGGTGCATTGGGAAAGAGCCAGATGTAACCCGTCACGACATAAGTCGGGAAAGCGTTCCATGCATCGGGCGGTCCGTTGTCTTTGTAGAGGTAGTATTCGTTGGGGCAATAAAAAATATCGGTGCGTTTGACGTTTTCCAACAGGTTGCTGGCGGCAGGACGCCACATATCCCAAAACCATACTCCGTAGTTCTGCAAGTCCGGCAACTTATCGCGGTTGTCGCTTGCATACATGAAGGTGGCGAGGCCCAGTTGGTGCATGTTGCTTTTGCACTGAGTTCGTTTGGCCTGCTCCTTCGACTTCGCCAGAGCGGGTAATAGAAGAGAAGCGAGGATAGCGATAATAGCAATGACTACCAATAACTCGATTAAGGTGAATGCTCTTGCCTCTACAAACTGACGAACTCGTGGGACTAGGCAGGATTGCGTGGAGTCAGGACTTTTCATCTTCAATTCAATCCTCCGCTGGAGAAGGTCTTTTAACGCAGTTAAGCGCGAAAGATTCCAGCCAATCACCTCCACAAACGAAAGAACTGCGCATTGGTCGAAGTTGCCACGCTCAATTGCCAATTGGTGCTCACCAAGGTGGGCGCATTGGTCAAGGTAAGCCAGCTTCCACTACCCAGGTTGGACTTGGTTTGCACGGAGAACCCAGCCGAAGCGACTGGCCAACTCAACAACACATTTCCGGGAGCAGAAGAAACTTTAACTATCGGCGAATTGGTGTTCAACAATTGTCCCGTCCCCAAAACATCCGAGGCGAGAATTTCATCGGGAGCCAGCCGGCCTTTGTAGAGACGAAACTCATCCACCGAGCAGTTCATGAAAGGATCGGCAAAAGGAGAACGACCAATCCAGCTAAACGAACTACCCACCTGACTCAGACGCCCTTGGGTAGAACTACTTGAACTGTGGATCACGCCATTGGTGTACACGCCGATAAACCCATTGCCATAGGCACAGGTAATATGAAGCGTCTGGTTCTGCCAAATCGGAGCGTTGTCGCGGTTGGCCCCGTTGATCGGGAAGCCAGTTCGAAAAGTGTGGTTCACCGTGCCGAACGCCGGCGACAAGTAAAGTTCATTGGCCCGGTCGTCCCCGAAATACCATAAGCGCGCCCAGGTGGCGGCAGCGTTGAAAGTAACCCAGGTGTCCACCGTCACCGAGTCGTATCCCTCAAGCAAGGCTGGTGGCAAATCAAGATAGCTCCCATCGGTGCCGGGCAGGACGAGGGTGCCGCCCGAAACGGTCGCTCCGCCCAGAAGCGTGCCATTGGAACCTCCAACAGAATCGCTGGCATCACTGGTGAAACTATAGCGATGAGTAAGTGCGCCGAGGTTCTCGACTTTTATCGTCGCGCTGTCCGATCTGCCCAGATAGGTGGCGGTCAATGTCACCGTGCCGGGGCGAAAAGTTTGGAGCATGTTGTTCGCGCGAACGTTCACAATATTCGTATCACTTGATGTAACGACCAATCCACTGATGACCGCGCTGTTGTTGGGTTGAAAGTTGAAGTTGGTGAGGTTGGCGTAGATTCCTAAAACCACCGGCGGCACAACTCCTGAGAAGGCCGGATACGTATTCGTTGGAACTCGGATTGACGCCAGCGCGCCCGGGTCACGGCTGATCGAGTTCGGTCCGTTCTTATGCGTCGTAGCAATCTCCTGTGGAGTGAGGGCGCCGTTGTAGATACGAAACTCATCAATCGAACCCGGCATATAGGGATCGGCTCCCACCAGCGAGCGGCCAATCACGGCGAGGTTGGTAGAGACCAGCGATAAAGGAGCACTGGCATCGTAGCGAGCGTACTCCAGGACTCCATCGCGATAAACAGCCAACGTTGATGTGAGAGGATCAATGACAAAAGTGACATGCAAGCTGACGTTGGCCCACGCGCCTCGCCAATCAATCGTTTGACCTCCTGCGATGTTCTCACTGATCCGATGTTGACTCCCGTTGCCGGGGCCATTCGGCGCCACATAGATTTCGCTGGAGCCGCCATCATTTCCGAAATTAAATAATCTGCACCAGCCGGGTGTGTTTCCGAAATCAACCCACGCCTCAATAGTCACGGCGGAGTTCGTGTTTATATTGATCAAACTTCCTGGCAAATCCACGTAGGTTCCAGCGGAGCCGTCCAATACGGCCTTACCTGCTGAGATGGTGGCCGCGCCCATGAGAGTTCCGTTCGCGCCACCGATCGAGTCACTGGCATCGGTCGTGAAGCTGTAACGATGAGTCAGCACCGCGGGGACCAGCACCACGGTCAACGTGTTGGTCGCGCTCAAGGCTCCATAGCTTGCAATCACCGTGGTGGTGCCAATGGCGTTTGCTTTGACTAAACCGTTGGTGGGATTAACGGAGAGCACGTTGGTGTTACCGGAAGTATAGGTAGCTCCGCCGTAAGTGTTGAGATTCAGGTTCGTTACATTGACGAAGTCACCGGTAAAGAGTTGTTGAGAGTTCTGATTGACCACCAGGGGGTTGGCCGGACTTGTAAAATGAATGGCGAGGAGAGAGCCGGTATTAGTGATGTAGTTGTTCGGCCCCGATGCATCGTTAAGAGCAACGGTCGAAGGAGAAACTGCGCCCTGGTAGATCCGCAATTCGTTGATCGATCCTTGCAATAATGGGTCCACGTCATAGAGCGACTTTCCAATGAGGTTCAGAGTGTCATGCAATCCGGTGAGCGACGGAACGGCGCCACTGGTAAAAGTTGAGGCCACGGTGCTGCCATTGTAATAGAACATCCTGTTACTACTCGGATCAACCACGACCGTAACATGAACATTGGTTTGTCCATTCAACCCGGCGGGATTGTTCGCATAGATACCGGCATTAGTGGTAGTAAGGTTGAGGTTCTGATAGTTTCCTCCTGCGAAGTGGGTATAGTCTAAAGAGGTCAAGGGGACGCTTCCATTCTGGTCGCCAAAGGCGAAGGTGCGTGTCCAAGCCGGGTTGTTGCCGTTGAAGGTCGCCCAGAATTCCACCGAAACCGCCGGGTAATTGGTGATTATACCCGCAGGCAGCGTGGCGAAACCGCCAATGCCATCGAGTTGAAGGCTGCTCCCATCCAGCGAGGCGGTGCCGACCAGACTACCGTTCGCGCCACCCACGGAATCGGCAAAGGTCGCGCTGCCGGCGGAGTCACTGAAAGAATATCGATGACTCAAATTGGTTTGAGCAATGGAGCTTGGCGCTACTCCCAACAAGAGGGACGTGATGATAGGAAGGATAGAAAGATTTCGTAGAGGTAGTCTCATAATTATTTCCTTTGGCTGAGATAGAATTATGATGACGCCGATGCGCCGTCAAGCAAGTTCTCGTGAAGTTTTTTCTGATTCACTATGACGGGTTCTCTACTATCAATTGCGGGTCGAAACCCTTTCAAAAGTTGATCAGCGTGCTATTGGTTAACGCCGGAAAAGCCTTTATTGAAAAAGCTCCGTACCCGCTCATACCATAAAATACGAAACGGATGCGGAGCTAATATTTTCTGATCAATCCAGTATTCTTATCGAGTGGTAGATCCTTTGCGCCGCGCAATCAAGCGATAGACCAGGAGCAATAGGACCGCCCCTCCTACCGACGCTAAGAAACCCGCAGGCGCGCCATCAGAATACCACCCCAGGCCCCGTCCGATCCAGTGAGCGACAAAGGCGCCTGCTACACCAAGAAGGGCAGTGATGATGAAACCTCCGGGATCTTTTCCCGGCATGAGTAGCTTTGCCACGATGCCTACCACTAAACCGATTAATAATGTTACGAGTATTGACATAGGTTTTCCTTTCGTCCCAAAGCTAGAGACGGCCACCCGTTTAACAAGAGACGGCCTCCTGAATTCGTTGTCATAAATTTCCCTGTGTTTCATTCAGTAATGTGCCTGGGGACATTAGGCCGAGCGTTTCAACTTCGTCCTGCTGTATCACCGATTTCCAATCGGCGGAAGCGGCGGAAGATTTTGCGATTCGCGAGATGTGTTGGCTTTCCGCAGGCTGGAAGCACTGGGATACGGCAGGTGTGGATACCAGCGCTACGGCGCACTCCCGCGCACGCCGGGTGTGATTAAAAGCGGGTGAGGCTGGATTTGGTTTCTTGGACTGCGGCGGCATGACGCTGCTTTTCCTGCACGTTCCACGATGGAGCAAGCGCGCAAAATGAAGAACCTTTCCGGCTTTTCCACCGTGCAGCCAAAGCGGGGACGTGTCCCCGCAGTCCAAAATAAGTTCGGTTCCAACCTCACCCACTTTTAATCACAGCCGCGCACGTCCCATCGCAGCAAAAAATCTTGCCATCTCATGAAACGACTTCTATTTTTGCGGGAGTGATTGGGCCAACCATCCCGCGCGCTTAGCTCAGTGGTAGAGCATTACCTTCACACGGTAGGGGTCGCAGGTTCGAAACCTGCAGCGCGCACCATTTTTTCAATTTTATGCAGGGCAGAGTTTCCATCGTGCGGGGGGCGAAAACTTTTCAGTTTGGTGAATCTGTCGATGGATTTTTTTTGTTTGTTTTCGGGGGACTGGAAAGTCCCCCAAACCGGCAGGCTGGAAAGCCTGCCCTACGAGAGCGTCCCTTGATATTAGACGCAGTCCAGACAATCGCGCACCGCCTTAAGCAGCCTGACCGGTGGATAAGGTTTGGCCAAAAAGTTTTTTCCTTCCAGCAGCGCCATGTCTTTGCCGGCCAGGCCGGGACTATAGCCACTGGTGTAAATGACTTTCAATTCGGGATCGTCGGCGAACAATTGCTCTCCCAGATCGCGGCCCATGACGCCTCCGGGCATCACCAGATCTGTGATCAACAAATGAATTTTTTCTTTTCGCTGGCTCCACTGCTCGAGCGCGTTGACCCCTGAGCAGGCGGAGATGACTTTGTAACCGTGCGGCTTCAAGACCTCGACGACTAATTCGCGGAGGGCATCTTCATCCTCCACCACCAGGATAGTTTCGTCGCCATCTTTTCCAGTGGATTTTTTGTTGTGCAAAAACCTGGTCTCTTCCTTATCTAAAACTTTTTCGCTGGCGGGAATAAAAACTTTAAAGGTCGTCCCCTGACCGAGCTGGCTTTGAACTTCGACCCATCCTTTATGTCGTTTCGTTACGCCATAAACGGTGGCGAGACCGAGGCCGGTGCCCTGACCCACCGGCTTGGTGGTGAAGAAAGGCTCAAAAATTCTCAGCAGTACTTCGGGAGATATTCCGCAACCGGTATCGCTGACCAACAGACAAAGGAATCGGCCGGCGCGCGATTCCGGATGGCCGCGGGCGGCCTCGGGACTGATCACCACGGTGTCGGCCTGGATGGTCAACGTCCCGCCCTGCGGCATGGCGTCGCGTCCGTTGACCGCCAGGTTCATCAGGATTTGTTCGATCATGCCTGCATCCGCTTCGATCAGCGGGAGGTCGGGCGCGGTGACGACATTCACCTGGATATGTTCTCCCAACACGCGGGGGAACATCTCGGAAACCGATTCAATGGTTTCCCGAATATTCATGGTGCGGATTTGGAGAAACTGTTTTCGGCTGAAGGTCAACAATTGCCGAACGAGTTTGCTGGCGCGTTCTGCGGCGGCGGAAATGGTTTCAAGAGATTTGTGACCGGGCGACTCCGGCAACTGGTTGCCCAGGAGAAGACAAGCGTGTCCCTGGATGACGGTGAGAACGTTGTTGAAATCATGGGCCACACCGGCCGCTAATTGCCCGATGGCTTCCATCTTCTGGGATTGCCGAAGTTCGTACTCCAACTTGATCTGCTCGGTGATGTCCTGGACGTTGGTCAAAACGAAAGGTTCGTTGTCCAATTCAAATATTTCCACCGACAAAAGAGTCTCTCGAATTTCGCCCGTCTTGGTTCGCAACCGCGCCCGTCGATTGCGGATGGGCACCCTGCTGCGGATGTTGAGAAGGATTTCGCTGGCTTCGTTGGCATCTTCCCAAAGATTCATTTCCATCGGAGTCCTGCCAATTAATTCTTCGCGGGTGAAACCGGTGATTTGTTGGAACCCATCATTGGCGTCAACGTAGATTTGAGCCTTGAGCGACTGAATGGCGAGGGGAATTGGGCTGGCGCGAAACGCTTTGGAAAAACGTTCTTCAGAAAGGCGCAAGGCTTTCTCGATCTGCATTCGATCCGCGAACTCGCTCTTGAGCTTGTCGTGGGCGGATTGCAATTCAGTGGTGCGCTGAGCGACAAGTTTGTCCAGGTCATTGAGTTGTTGTTTGAGTTGATGATTCAAAACCCATTTGTGGGTCAGAGCATAGGCCAACTGAAGGACCTCAATCGTGTCGAAGGGTTTTTTGAGAATGACCAGACTATCCGACCTGCCTAACTGCCCGATCATTTCGTCCCAGGAGTAGTCGGTGTAGGCGGTGCAAAGGACGATTTGTAATTCGGGAAATTCTTTCCAAATCCGGGTGATGGTTTCCACACCGTCCCATCCAGGCGGCATGCGAACATCGACGAAAGCGACAGCATAGGGACAACCCGCTTCGGCTTGCTGCCGCACTTTGTTCAAACCTTCTTCGCCTTGAAGGGCCGAGTCGATTTGAAATTCGATCCGCTCGGACTCCAAAGATTCCTCGTCGAAGAGCATCGCTTTGGCGTCGGCCATCGTGCCGTTTTGCTCTTTGCGCACGCCCAAAATTTTGCGGATGTCCTCGTGGATCGACACATTGTCGTCGATGACCAGAATGCGATTATTTCTGACCTCAGTAGAAGTAGGAGTCATTGGATTATTTTTGGTTGGTGATAGGGAGTTCGAGAATAAAGGCGGCTCCTTTTCCCAGTCCCTCACTGCGAGCTGCGAGCATCCCGCCCATTTCCTTGGCCGCATTGGCGCCGCTGTGCAGGCCAAACCCATGCCCATCCTGCTTCGTGGTAAAACCGTGCGAGAATATTTTCGTGAGATTCTCGGGCTGAATTCCCAAACCATTATCTTTAATGGTGATCTTAACCTTTTTGCCTTCCGTCAAACCGATGCTGACGGAAAGTTTCTTGTCATTCCGCCCGGCGTGATCCAACGCGTATTTGGCGTTATTCACGATGTTGATCAGGATTTGTAAAACTTTATGTTTATCCACGATCACTGGAGGCACCTCCGAATATTCGCGAATGACCTCGACCTGGTGGCGGACAAAACTCTCGGCGTTAATTTGCAGGGCGTTCTCCACCAGGGCGGCGATGGAGACAGTCTCCATGCAACCAGAAACCCGCGCGTAGCTCTGTTGCATGGAGACGATTTCTTTGATGTGCTCGATGTTCGTCGCCAGTTGATCGCATTCCTTCTGCAATTCCGTATGGTCCTGGTTCAAATGCTGCGCGAGTTGAATGACAAAACCTGGAACCAGTTTTCCCTTGGCATCCGCCGTCAGATATTGTCCCAGATCGTGTTCATGTTTTTGGAAAAGGTCGGCCACCTTGATCAAGCTGGTGATCTCGGAACTGCGAAGGTTTTCTCGCAGCAACGTAGCCGTGACATTCACGCTGTTGAGCACATTGCCGACGTTATGCAAAACGCCAGTGGCGACTTCGGCCATTCCTGCCATGCGAGAGGTTTCCACCAGTTCCTTATTTAACCGTTCCAATTCCATGTCGGCTTTTTTCTGGACGCTGATATCGATCAAAATGCCGCGTAACAAAGTTGGTCTGCCCTCCTCGGCAATCACGTTGGTATAGTCGCGCACCCAGACGGTGTCTCCACCCGCCGCAATCATTCGGTACTCGAAAATGTAATTTTTTCCCTTGGCCGTCTCTCGTTCCCGATGCTTGGCCACCCAGGCGCGATCCTCCGGATGAAGATTCGCGACCCAAAATCCTGGGACCTTCAACCATTGCTGGCAGGGGTAGCCGAGAATATGTTCGGCCCGTTGACTGACGAAGGTGAACACGTCCCCTTCTGCCATCGCTTCCCAAACGATTCCGTCCACTGAATTGACCAGCGTCTCAAATTTCTCCTGCGAGGTGCGCAACTCCTGCGCAAATTGCCATCCGCGTTTTTCGGCGCGCTTGGCTGAACTGATATCCCGTCCGACACTGGAGATGTGGGTGATGGCGCCGTTCGGGCCGTTGTGCAAAAGAATGACTTGGGACAAAGGGATCTCGATTTTTTTCCGAGTGAGCAAGACGGCTTCTCCTGACCAAACCCGGTCCCCGCTGATCGTGGTCTTGGCCTCATTCAACGCGAGGCTTTCCGGCCACTTGGGATGAAAGTCACGGAGACGGAGTTGAAAAATATTCTCGCTGTCGGCGATTCCCACCATTTTTCGGAAGGCCTGATTGAGGTAAGTCACACGCCCCTCCGCATCCGCGTAGGCCACAAAATCGGTGGTGGCTTCGAGGATTTCCGTCAGTTTGGTGTGAGAGGCTTCTGCTTTGCGCCGAGCGGTTATGTCGTTTAAAAAAACGCTGGCGCCGCCCTCGAATGGAAACACGCGCACTTCATACGAATATTCGGCGCCGGCTCTCGTCACTGGAAAATTTTCCAGGACAGTGTCACGGCTGTCCTGCACCGCGCGATCAATGGCCGACTTGAACGAGGCAGAGGTAAGTTCCGGGAGGACATCGAAGAAGTTTTGTCCTAAGGTTTCACTTTGGGGGCGCAGCCAGCTTTTGGAGGCGGGCTGGTTCCACAGGGTGATTTTCCCTTCCGCATCCACCACGATCACCTCTTCGGAAATGGATTCCAAAATCTGCTGTAATCGGGTCTCCGAACTGCGCAGACCTTCACTCAGTCGCGTCACTCTCGACCATTCCCGTTTCTGAATCACTTTAAACACTAGCGCCGATGCCAGCAGCACTGATGCCAGAAGGGCTTAATACCTTGCCGACGAACGTCACCTATACTTCACTAGGGAGGTATTTGGCCTCGGCTCCTACTTCGCTCCGTACTTCTTACGGAGAAAAAGCGCCGACAACGGCCTAAGGATGTGTCGTAATGTTGGTCAGGCAGCGCCGATTATTTGCATCGCCCCAATCTCTATTCGGTTTATGGACTCCCCCGGGTGTCCAGCTGATACTCAACGGATCCATTAATTTGGAAACTTCCGCATGGCCATCGCAATAATTTATTCCATAAGCATTGCCATGAAGACGGGACGGAAGGTCAACCATTCCATTGCCGCTGCCCATGTCCACCAGTAGCATCGCATCGTTAATACTAGCAGGGTCCTCATCGACGACGAGCCAGGTCAAAGTGGGTTTGGTTATCTGGGACTCCTTGAGATAGACGGGTTTCAGCGGATCCTGTGTTCCTCCATTAACCACATCCCAACTCCCCGCTGTTCCATAATTGCGACCCGCCAGATAACAATTCATTGAAATGGTTCGGAGAATTGGTTTTCCTGGAAAAGGATTTGGGGAAAGCGAGACGCGATTGTCGGCTGGGCAATGATAAATGCCCAAGGATTTCGTATAAGGCCAGAGTGTTCCATTGGTGATTCCCGCTGGATCGGCGCCGCCATAACCGTACAAGCCCACCGCGCCCCCGGTAACCGCGTTGCCTGCGCACCAGGTATTTAGGTTACCGCCATAGATAGGATAAGACCGCGCGATTTTATTGTTATTGTCGCCCGAATACATCGTCCAGGCATAGGCCACTTGGCGAAGATCGTTAATGCATTGAACTCGTTGCGCCTTTTGTTTTGCCTTGGCAAGCGCAGGTAAAAGCAGCGCAGCAAGGATGGCAATGATCGCGATCACCACCAGAAGTTCGATCAAGGTGAATGCCAAAAAGGGAATTGATGGTTTACGAGAATTCATAAATGAGTTTCTACGCGAACATCAGATGATTTCGGAATTTTAGCAAGTTACTTCAACCTCACATTTTTAAAAAAGGTTTCCTTTACGAAAATTTTTCTCTAGCGGATGCGGAATCAGTCACCCCAAAATCACCTCGATTCACCTAAACTCCTTCGTAATATTTGACCAGCCGGTCGTTGACAAAGACCCGGTTCTTTTGTCCGAATAAAAGCTTCCGTTCCTTTTCAATTTTGACTGCCAGTTTTTCCTGCAAACCGACGGCGAACGTATGGAGTTCCTTGAGCGGCTCATCAAAAAGGCGGCGCTGCCTTTTGACCGGCTCGTTGTTCACTTTGATCGTCAAGGTTCCGAAAAGCTGGTTGAATTCGTATTGCACCGTGTGCTTTTCCGCTTCGCCGATTTCAAGAGAAAACTTCATAAAAATTTTTTGTGGAAAATTCTTTCCGCCGGTGCGTCGCAAGAGGCGTGCCAGCTAAAAAAAGTCATGGGCTTTGGAAGAGCGATTTCGCGCGTTGATTTCATCGGTTGGAAGAGGTTCGATGAATCAACCCAAGCGTGGACAGGCAGTGCCTCGATTTGGAACAAGAATGACGTGCTTTCTTTTCCGCGGATGCCGCAACTCCAAGCGAAATGATGGAAACTACAAATTTGGAATTGAAGTTTGCTGCGCTCCTTTTTTTCCTTCTCTTGCGCCTCTTCAACTCGCGAAAATCGATTGAGATTGCTACTTGCCCGAATTGAAATATTTTTTGGTCATGCCGAAAGTGACCGTTCTCCCCGCCAACCTTACCGCGGAAGTGCCGCCCGGTGAAACGCTCCTCGAGGCCGGTGAAAAAGCGGGCGTCGAGATGGAGGCCGGCTGTTTCAATTGCTCCTGCGGCACTTGCGCGGTCGAGGTGGTCAGCGGCATGGAGAACCTCGAACCTGCCTCAGATGAGGAACTCGATGTGTTGGATTCGTGGAACAAAGACCCGGAAAAATATCGGCTCACTTGCGTGGTGAAAATCAAAGAGGGCGACGTGACGATTCGCGCGGGACATTGAAGACGGATTTTGCATTCGACGTATCGCATTCGACGTAGCGCAGCTTTGCAAGCTGCTGTATCGCCGGTTTGCAACCGGCAGGGCGTCGCGATATCAAGCGGGTTGCAACCCGCGATACGGCAGGTTAAAAACCTGCGCTACGACTCTCGCGCAAAATCCGCGTTGAAAGAAGTATTTGCGCCCAATCGCAAAATCCGCATAACTTTTTCCCATGCTTCAAACCCTTGCCAGCCCTGAAGTATCTGCGAAAATTTCCACCGCGCCCGAACAATTCCAAACTGCTTTTCGCTGGATGCTGCTGGCGCGACTGCTTGATGAAAAATTCGCCAGCCTTTATCGCGGTGGAAAAATTCAAGGCGGAGTTTTTCTCGGTCGCGGACAGGAAGCCGTCAGCGTCGCCCTCGGACTCTCCCTGCGCAAAGGAGATATTTTTGCCCCGCTCATTCGTGATTTGGCCGGCCGACTCGCTTTTGGCGAACCGATCCTTGACGCCGTACGAACCTATCTTGGTTCGGCGCTTGGCCCGATGCGCGGTCGCGACGGCAATGTGCATCGCGGTCGTCCGAAAGAAAATTTATTGCCGATGATCAGTCATCTCGGCGCGATGATTCCGGTCGTCAACGGAATGCTTTTGGCGCGGCGATTTCAAAAGCGCGACGGCATTGGCGCGACCTGCCTGGGCGAAGGCGGAACCTCCACCGGCGCATTTCACGAGGGATTAAACCAGGCCGCCGTCGAAAAACTTCCACTCGTTTTGATCGTGGCCAACAACCAATACGCCTACTCCACGCCAAGCTCCCGACAATTTGCCTGCGAAAAATTGTTGGATAAAGCAATCGGCTACGGCGTTGAAGGTGACGAAATGGATGGGACTGATCTTGCGGCGTGCCTGAACGTGATTGGCGGTGCGGTGAAAAAAGCGCGCAATGGCGGAGGTCCGCAATTGATCGTGGCGAAGTTGCTGCGTCTCTGCGGACACGGCGAACACGACATCGCTGAATACGTCGATGTAAGATTGAAGCAATCACCTTGTGGTCGCGATTGCCTGAAAGTTGCCGAAGAATATTTACTCGAACAAAACTGGTCGGACGCAGAAACCATCGAACGCTGGCGACGCGAAGCGCAGCTAAAAATTGAAGAGGCCGTTGCCATTGTTCAGCGGGAAGCGGCGCCCGATCCCTTCAAAGAAAACTGGCAGGCGATTTCATCGTCGCATCTGACAGAACTTTACAGCGGGGTTTGATTACACAAATGAGCATCACTTACCTCGAAGCCATTCGGGAGGCGCAAGCGAAAGCATTGGCCGATGATCCGCGCGTTTTTATTTACGGCCAGGATGTGGGCACGTTCGGCGGCGCGTTCAAGGCAACAAAGAATCTCGCTAAAGAATTTCCCGGTCGGGTCATCGACGCGCCTATTAGCGAAGACGCTATTATAGGCGCAGCAGTCGGCGCGGCCCTCGAAGGAATGCGTCCGATTATTGAAATGCAATTCGCGGATTTTTCCAGCGTGGGTTTCAATCAAATCATCAACAACGCCGCGACCCTTTTCTGGCGCACGAATGTTCCTTGTCCGATTACGATTCGTTTGCCCTCGGGTGGAACTCCTGGCGGCGGCCCTTTTCACAGTCAAAATATGGAAGCGCTTTACGCGCATTATCCGGGGTTGATCGTGATGACTCCGGGCACGGTCGAAGACGCTTACAGCATGTTGCTCGAAGCCGTCGCGATTGATGACCCCGTTATTTTTTGCGAACACAAATATCTTTATTACCATCTCAAGGCCGACAGATTGCCGAGTGAAGCGATGCCCGTCGGCAAAGCGCGCATCGCTCGGGCCGGTCGTGATTTAACCATTGTGGCCTACAGCGCGATGGTGCACGAAGCGCTCGCTGTCGCTGAAGAACTCGCGTCCGAAGGAACCGAGATTGAAGTTGTGGATTTGCGTTCCGTCAAACCGCTCGACACCGATACCGTGATCGCGTCGGTCGCGCGCACCGGAAAATTATTGTGCGTCGGTGAAGCTTTTCCGTGGGGCGGCGTGACGGCGGAAGTGATTGCGCGCGTCGCGACCGAAGCGTTTGGTTTGCTCGACGTGCCGCCGCAACGATTGAATTCCAAAGACACTCCGGTCCCGTTTCACCCGAATCTTTGGGCGGCGCATCGCCCCACCGCGCGCAGCATTGCCGTCGCCGCGAGAAATCTTTTGAGCCAGTGAAAAATATAAAATGGGAAATTAGCAGAGCCGCAGTGGGCGAATCATCGCATGGGAATGACGTTCGCCCTCACCCCAGCCCTCTCCCCCAGGAGAGGGGGATGTATTCGCCGCGTTTGAGTAATGGGAACGTTTCTTGTCTTGGCCCGCTTTTCGTTAATGAAGAAAAAGCGGAAACTGAAACCGGCCAACGTAGATTTTCGATTGATGTTCAACACTTCTCCCTCTCCTCGGGGGAGAGGGCCGGGGTGAGGGCGAGCATCGAACCATTTAGTTGCATTTCTTTTTCACCCATCCACCGCGCGCAGCATTGCCGTCGCCGCGAGAAATCTTTTGCAAAGTTGAACCAATGAAAGCTCCAAACTCCAAGTTCCAAGCTCCAGAGAAACCTCAAATCCCGAGCACCAACGTCTCAATGGGTGCGGGCTGTTTGGGATTTAATGTTTGGAGCTTCTCTGGATGTTGGAGCTTGGAGTTTGGAGTTTTTTAATATGCCGCAAATTCCCATCATCATGCCGCAGCTCGGCGAATCGATTGCCGAGGCCACGATCATAAATTTTTTAGTCAAGGTCGGCGACAAAGTCGCGGCGGACCAGGACGTCATCGAAGTCGAGACGAACAAGGCGACGATGAACGTGGCTGCGCCTTGTCCCGGCGTGGTGAAACTGCTCAGCGCGAAACTCAACGAAAGTTATCCCGTTGGCGCGGTGCTCGGCCAAATCGAGGTGAGTAAAGAAGACGTCGCGCGGCTCGGGTTAGACGGTTCTGGAGAAACGGAAACTTCAGAAAAATCGGAAACCGCCAATGAAAATTTAGCCAGCAGCAAAGTCGCTGCGAAACAATATCGCGTCGAACCCACGGTGCGCGGACTTCCTGTTCCGGCGAGCGTCGGCGGAGCGAGTTACATGTCGCCGCGCATGAAAGCGCGCATGAACGAACTCGGATTGCATGCGGCGGATTTGGCGGGCGTCGCTGGGAGCGGCCAGGCCGGGCGAGTCACGATTGAAGATTTTGAAAAGTTTCTTTCCAACCTGGAAAAACAAAAACTCACCGCCGCGTCGTCCATGCGCATTGCCGTCGCTGATGCGATGCGACGCAGTTGGACCCGACCGCTCGCGACCGTCGCGTTGCCTGTTGGTTTGGATGCGTTGCTCGCGCATCGCAAATCTTCAGAGGTAAAATCCGGTCCAGCGCTCTACGCCCTGCGCGCGCTGGCCATTGCCCTCGGCGAAAACAGCGCGCCCGCCGGACGATTGGTCGGAAGTAAAATTGTTCATCCGCCCGCGATTGATATTGGATTCGCCGTCGAAGCAGAGGATGGAGTTCTGGTTCCCGTTTTGCGCGGCGCGGACCAAAAACCGTTGAATGAATTAGTCACTCGCTACAACGAGTTGGTGGAATTTGCGCGGCAACGAAAACTTCCGACCGACGCCACGGGAGGCTCGATTGCGACTGTCACAAACTTCGGAACGTTCGGCCTGACCTGGGCGACACCGATTCCACTTCCCGAACAAACGTTGGTTTTAGGAATGGGCGCGGGCAAACGTGTTCCCAGTTGGAGCGAAGCCAAACAACAATTTGTTCCCGTGATGGAGTGCAATTTGACTTTGAGTTTCGATCATCGCGTCCTCGACGGCGGCGGCGCAGGAAGATTGTTGGCGCGCATCGCGGCATTGTTGCAAGCGCCGGAGAAACTTTAGTTTGGACGCCATTCCTAAGCTTCGAATGGCTCAAGATTCTGCACAATGCAGAAAAAACATCGTCGAGTTGCTGGAGCTTTTTGCCTCAGAAAAAGAGCAATTAAGCTACGAGAAGAATGTGCCCCGCGTGGATATAACAGCAGAGTTGATTTGTATGTGGTTTAACGACTCTTACCATCCCACAGATAAAATTTGGCGTGCCGCCTTTACGGAAGATGAACTAGACGCACTTTCACAGTTTCATCGATTTTACGATGAGCGAGTAGCTAAGCTTCCAGAGAGTCGAGGAACTGTTCGAACATGGCTAACCAGTCCGATTTGGCGGGACGTTATGGAGGAGGCGCAAAAGACCCTTGAACAAATGGATGCTGAGACAACAGCTAGAGTGAAAGATTATTTTAAATTACTGTACGCTGAAATGACGAAAACAGTAGAATTGAAGGAAGATGAATTTCAATGTTTCACCTGTAAAACAGTTATCCATTCCAACCAACAGGAATGTCCAAGTTGTGGTTGGAAATGGAAACCAACCTAATTTATCTAATGAAACTCGGCGCGCATTGTTCAACTTCCCGGCAGCGTTTGGCGGGCGTTGCAACGCGGTGCGTCCATCTGCCGGAACCACACCCGGTTGTGGCTAGATAACAATGTGCTGGTTTGACGATCGCGAGTCGGTGCAATAACCTCGCCACATGCAATTGACCATCGAGATTCCCGATCACCTTGCAGCGCGTGTGGAAGCCGAACGCGAACGTCTCGTCGAAATAATCGAACTTGGACTGCGCCAGCAGTGGTCTGAAACGGCTGGTCTGGCGCGCGAAATTATTTCTTTTCTCGCCAGAGGACCTCACCCCACCGAGATACTGACTTTCAGACCTTCGGCCGAATTTTTAGAACACTCTCGGGAACTGCTCGTCCGCGTGAAGGAAGGCACAGGGAATTCCGCCGATGAAGCTGAACT
This sequence comes from Verrucomicrobiota bacterium, assembly GCA_038214755.1. Lineage (GTDB taxonomy): Bacteria > Verrucomicrobiota > Verrucomicrobiia > Limisphaerales > CANJXF01 > CANJXF01. The sequence goes on along the minus strand of JBBQRQ010000026.1, from coordinate 26,833 downwards.
CGATGAAATCGCCTACCTCGATCATTTCGTTTCGCTCATTAAAGCCGAAGCCCGCCAGTACCTGCGCGCCGCATGAGCGGGCGGCGAATTTCACCTGCTCTACGGTTGGCCGTGCGCGAGCGAGCGCACGGCTGTTGTGAGTATTGCCGGGTGCACGAGGAGGATGTACTTCTTCCGCATGAGCCTGATCATGTCATCGCTGAACAACACGGCGGCCAAGGCGGAATTGAAAATCTCGCCTTGGCTTGTTTTCACTGTAATCGCCACAAAGGGCCAAACATCGCGTCGGTGGACCCGCATACCGCCCGCATCGTTTCGCTTTTCAATCCTCGCGCTGACCGTTGGCTCGAACATTTCCAATTGGAGGGCCCGCGCATTATTCCGATATCCGCGAATGGGCGCGCCACGGTTTCGTTGCTTAAAATCAACGCTCCTGAACGCATGCGTGTCCGCGAAAGTCTTATGGGCGTGGCACGTTTTCCACTCTAACCGGTCATGAGATTCGGCGCACATTGTTCAACTTCCGGCGGCGTTTGGACAGCGCTGGAACGCGGCGCGTCCATCCATTGCGAGGCCATTCAAATCTTCGTCAACCAGTAATCCCCTTTTCATTCTCCCGCCTTGCTCCGTCGCCGCCTTTCGGCAAGACTCCGCGCCAATGAAAAAGAATTCTTTGCGTCCTTATTCCAGCATTGTCGTGGACGGCGCGGAACGCGCGCCGAGCCGCGCCATGTTGTATGCCGTCGGTTTTAAAACAGAAGATTTCAAAAAACCGATCATCGGCATCGCGTCAACTTGGAGCATGGTCACGCCGTGCAACATGCACATCGACAAACTCGCGCTTGAAGCTGAAGCGGGCGCCAACAAAGCCGGTGGCAAAGCGATTATTTTCAACACGATCACGATTTCCGATGGCATCTCGATGGGCAGCGAAGGAATGAAATACTCCCTCGTCTCGCGCGAAGTGATTGCGGACTCCATTGAAACCGTGGTCGGCTGCCAAGGGATGGACGGCTTCGTCGCAATTGGTGGTTGCGACAAAAATATGCCGGGCGCGATGATGGCGATTGCTCGATTGAATCGCGCCGCAGTGTTTGTTTATGGCGGAACGATTCTTCCCGGCTGTATCACCGGCGATCCGCGCAAACTCGACGTCGTTTCTGTTTTCGAAGCGGTCGGCCAACACGCAGCGGGCAAGATCAGCGACAAACAACTTTTCGATGTGGAATCCTGCGCGATTCCCGGCCCCGGTTCGTGCGGCGGAATGTACACCGCGAACACAATGGCCAGCGCGATTGAAGCGCTCGGCATGAGTCTGCCGAACAGCTCCGCGCAAACCGCCATGTCCAAAGCCAAGAAGGAAGATTGCCAACGTGCCGGAGCCGCCGTCGTGAATCTTTTGCAAAAGGGAATTCGCCCGCTCGACATCATGACGCGCAAAGCATTTGAAAACTCCATCACCGTCGTCATCGCGCTCGGCGGTTCGACCAATGCCGTTTTGCATTTGCTCGCGATTGCCCATTCCGCTGGCGTGAAACTCACGATTGATGATTTCACGAAGATTGGAAAACGCGTCCCCGTTCTCGCCGATTTGAAGCCGAGCGGAAAACATCTCATGTCCGAACTCGTCGCGATTGGCGGCATTCGTCCGCTCATGAAAATGTTGCTCGACGCCGGATTGCTCCACGGCGATTGCCTCACCGTCACCGGCGAAACGATGGTGGAAACTTTGAAGAACGTTGCGCCATATCCCGCGAAGCAAACGATCATTCGTCCGCTCGACAATCCGATCAAGAAGGACAGCCATCTGGTCATCTTCTACGGCAACCTCGCCAGCGGCGGCGCGGTTGGAAAAATTTCTGGCAAAGAAGGAATGCGTTTTGAAGGCACCGCGCGCGTGTTCAATTCCGAAGAACTCGCGATGCAGGAAATTCTCGACGGCGGAATCAAAGCGCGCGACGTCGTGGTGATTCGTTACGAAGGGCCGAAAGGCGGACCCGGTATGCGCGAAATGCTCGGCCCGACCAGCGCCATCATGGGCAAAGGTCTGGGCAAAGAAGTCGCGCTCATCACCGACGGACGTTTCTCCGGCGGCACGCACGGATTCGTCGTCGGCCACATCACGCCTGAGGCGTATCTCGGCGGCCCGCTCGCACTCGTCAAAGACGGCGACAAAATCATCATCGACGCCGAGAAGCGCGAATTGACTTTGGAAATTTCCGCGAAGGAAATGGCGTCGCGAAAAAAATCGTGGAAACCGTTGCCGCCCCGTTACACCCGCGGTGTCCTGGCGAAATACGCCGCCCACGTCACGAGCGCTTCATTTGGGGCTGTGACAGATGCGGATTTGAAGTTGTAGAGCAAGCGCGGGCGTTTCTCGCCGAATCCGCAGACCGCAATTCCGCGTTTACTTCACATTAAAAACGTCAGCCGCACTGCATTTGAGCCGTTTCAAAAGGCGCTCCAGAGTTGTAAGCGTAACATTTTGATCGCCCATTTCCATCCGATGCAACGAGGAGGATGAAATCCCAATCTTGCGAGCAAAAGCAGGCAAAGTCATCTCCCCGCGCCGTTTTCGCAGGTATTGACCAAGTTGCTTTTGCATGGACGCTGCCATGACGGCAGTGTGTCCTGCCGCCTTTCCCACATATGGGAAATATCATGTAAAAAACCTTGACGGTTTCGCCGCGATTTGCATAGTTGCAAGCGGTCACTTGGAAACACCGAAAAAGAACCCCCATGAAAACAAACCAAGCAGCAGTAAGTAAATATTCCAGCATCTTTTTTTGTTGTCTGGCAATTTGGTTCGGCCAATCGGAGACATTGGCGATAAGTGTTGGCGACCGAATCCGCGCAAGCAGTTCAACTGGCCAAGTAAATGTGCGGCAAGCTGCAGCTTCACCAACGATTTTAGGAAACCAGAGCACGGGCAGCCAGGGAACAGTGATTGGAGGCCCGACTGTGGCGTCGCTAAATGGAACTTCCTACACTTGGTTCAATATCAATTTCGATACTGGCGTTGATGGCTGGGTCACCGAGAATGGATTGAAACAAATACTGACCCTCAACTTAGCTTCCTCCAATCCAAGCAGCGGTGCCTATATTTATGTAGGTCCCAACGACATTTTAGGCCGCGCGGATGGCACAACTGCATTCAGCCGGATTTTCGATTTGGGAACATCCATCACGTTAATCGCGCCTTTAACAGCGGGAGGAAACAATTTCCAAAAATGGCAACGCAATGGATCGGATTTCAGTTTCAGCACAACCGTCAATTTTTCCATGTCTGCTGCCTACACGTTGACGGCCGTGTATGCCGCACCTCCGCCAGTTACGCGCACGTTAACGGTGAGCTCGTCAAATCCGAATAGTGGCGTCAGCATTTCCGGGAATCAGCCCGATAACAATAATAACTTCGGAGGCACAACGACCTTCTCCCGGACGTTCAATATAAACGCAACCGTGTCTTTCAATGCGCCCGCAACTGCCGGTGGAAACAACTTCCAGAAATGGCAAAAGAATGGCGTTGACCTGACGACTTCCACGACCGCGTCCGTTACGATGGATGCGAACCACACGATTACTGCGGTGTATACCTCTCCGCCTACGGTTTACACCTTGAACATCCAGTCCTCGAACCCGAACAGTGGAGTTTATGTATATGTTGGTCCGAACGACACGTTGGGGCGGGCTGACGGGACAACCTCGTTTAGTCGCACCTTCAATTCTGGCACGTCAATTACCTTGATTGCTCCTCTCACTGCTGGCGGAAACAATTTTCAGAAATGGCAGCGCAATGGTTCTGATTTCAGCTTTAGCACAACCGTCAACTTTTCCATGAACGCGGGTTACACGCTTACAGCCGTGTATGTGCCTGCGCCGCCCGTGACACGAACGCTAACCGTTGCGTCATCAAACCCCAATAGCGGTGTGAACATCACGGCCAATCAACCGGACAATCACAACAACTTTGGCGGCACAACCACGTTCACCCGCACATTCAATGACAATGCAACGGTTTCGTTCAATGCTCCCTCTACAGCGAGTGGAAACGTCTTCCAAAAATGGCAGAAGAATGGCGCTGACTTAACAACCTCCACGACTGCAAGCGTCACAATGGATGCGAACCATACCATCACGGCAGTTTACGGTGCAGCCGTGCCGACAGTGATGAGTCTGGCTGCCAGTTCAGTTGGCGTCAATTCCGCACGCTTGAATGGGAGTCTTAATCCGCACGGCTACAGCACAACCGCAAATTTCCAATATGGCACAACGGTTGGGTATGGAAGCACTACACTCTCCGGAAACTTCGGCACAACGCCGCAAAACATTGGCTTTGACTTGGGAAGTCTTGCGCCGAACACGCTTTTCCACTATCGCATCGTCGCCCAGAACTCGCAGGGCACGAGTTATGGCAACGACATGACGTTCCAAACGCTGCCGTTGAATCAGGCGGATTTGATTGTTGAAAATGTGACCTTCAGCCCGTCGTCTGTTCCTGCTGGCGCTTCGTTTGCGGTCAATTTCCGAATCCGAAACCGTGGCACGGCAAACTGCGTCGCCACGCTTGCTCGCCTGCGATTGTCGCTCGACACGAATCTGACGCTTGCCGACCCGCCGCTGTCTCCGCTGGACGTTTCGAGTCCCGCAATCCCTTGGGGCAACTACTACGATTTTTCAGGCACTATCACGATTCCTAGCACAACGTCGCAGGGATTATATTACGTGGGCATCTTTGCCGACGCCGACAATCGGGCGGGCCAAAGCGACATTACAAACGACAAGGGCGTTTCTGCCTCGCGCGTAATGGTGACGGGAAGTGGCGCCACTTTGCCGGTGATTCAGGCACACCCTCAAAACCGAAATGCCACGCAAGGTGACACCGTGAGCTTTAGCGTAACGGTCGGCGGCACAGGTCCGTTCGGCTATCAGTGGAAACGCGAGGGCAGGCCAATTTACGGTGAAACGTCGCCGCAGTTGGTTTTACGAAATGTTTCCACTCTCCAAGCCGGGAACTACGCCGTTGCCGTTGCCAACGCAGCGGGAATAGTCACCAGTTCGAGTGCGCTGCTGACGGTTTCACCCTTGACGCCGCCCGCCACTCAACCGCTTCCGGGCCAATGCACGGTTTATGGCACGATTGACCCGAGTCTACCGACAGTCGTGATTACGCACGGCTGGCAACCAGCGGACGTGCTATCCCCAGCTTTACCTCAATGGGTAATCGACATGGGGCAAGAAATTAGCAACAGGTGTGTTTTGGCAGGATTGCCAGCGAACGCTTCTGGGCAACGGGTCAATATCATCCGATATTACTGGCAGGAGGCGTTCAAACTAAATCTGTTAACTTCGACCCGCTTCACGCGCAATCATGGTTCTGCCTTAGCAAGACAATTGAAGTCGCCTGGAATTCTCGGGGCATCGTACGACAAAAAGCTCCAGTTCATTGGACACAGTCTAGGCAGTCTGGTAAATGCTTACGCAGTGTTTGACTTGCGCGGCTGGAACGTGGAGCAATTCACAATACTCGATGCCCCGCTCGCAGCGCCTTCTGTTGATCAGTGGCTGTTCCACAGATATCTGCCTTCTGACAGAGTTAAATGGGTGGACAACTACTATGGCACCAGCACCGCACCGCCAGCAGCCGCAGGCGGTTCGATTAGTGGGGCAGCGCCGAGCGGTGGTCTGCCTGTCAATTTCAACCACAGTGGAGTGCATGATTTTTACCACAACACGATAGTCAACGCCGCATCTTCGCAAGGCTTTTACTATTCATTCCTGTTGCCCAATTTCGAATCGCGCCCACAGCCTCAACGGTGGACTCCGCCGCCCGCGCCGCTATATCAAGGGATGTTGGGGGTATTCACCGATGGACCTGAACTTATTTGGTATGGCTTGGAGACTGTCGGGGGCGTAGTCACATGGCCTTTGTATTGGATTGGAAATCAGCTTCAATACTCTGTAGCCCTGACTAAACCCTCAAATGCAAATCCTCTAATCAATAAATCAGGTAGCCCCCAATCCGGTGCGGGAGCAGATGGCGATGGCCTATCTGCCGCGATTGATCTTGTGATTCCACTGGATGCTCAATATCTCACTTTTAAATTCCTGTGTACGGAGTCCGGGCCGGGAGACTGGCTGACGGCAACATTTAATGACAACTTGCTGATGAGTTTCCGCGCCGACAGTTTCACCGGAACAAACTTTCAGACGGCAACGATGTCTGTGAGCAATTACGCAGGCCAAGCTGGGCAATTGGTCGTCAAACTGAACAGCGGAGGAACTGATGCCTCAGAATTCGTGATTGGGGATTTCAGCTTCCTGGCAGGTTCTGCGCCGGTCTTATCAAATCCGCGCGTTCTCAACGGAGCGTTCCAGTTTGACATGCGTGGCTTGGTCGGAAGCAACTACGTCGTTCAAGTTTCAACCAATCTCATCAATTGGAATTCGATGGCCACTTCGACAATTCCAGTGGAAGGCTCAATCACCATCACCAACCTGATCAACGCGCAGCCGAAACAGTTCTACCGAGCAGTGACGCCGTAGCCAAAGGCCTCTCAGAACCGGCTGCTTTGGCAGAGGAAGATGGGTGCGCACGCTGCGTTGCCTTTGCGCCTCCGCGCCTTTGCGTTAAGCGAATTCGTGTTGATTCGTGTCCATTCGTGGTTGAACCGAGTTTTGATTGAACGGAGAGACGGATTGCGATTTAATCATTCGACTGAGTTCCCAGAAATTTTTACCGCCAGTCCGACTTTGAAAAATTTTCCCCAAGTTGAACCACGTTGGCGGAAATCTCGCGCCGGAAGGTTCCGTGGCGAAAATCACCGGCAAAGAAGGAATGCGTTTTGAAGGCACCGCGCGCGTGTTCAATTCCGAAGAACTCGCGATGCAGGAAATTCTCGACGGCGGAATCAAGGCGGGCGATGTCGTGGTGATTCGTTACGAAGGGCCGAAAGGCGGACCCGGCATGAGAGAGATGCTCGGCCCAACCAGCGCCATCATGGGCAAAGGACTCGGCAAAGAAGTCGCGCTCATCACCGACGGACGTTTCTCCGGCGGCACACACGGATTCGTTGTCGGCCACATCACGCCCGAAGCCTACGTCGGCGGCGCGCTCGCGCTGGTGAAAAATGGCGACAGAATTTTAATTGATGCGGAGAAGCGCGAACTGACTTTGGAAATTTCCGCAAAGGAAATGGCCGCGCGCAAAAAATCGTGGAAACCGATGAAGCCGCGTTACACCCGCGGCGTTCTGGCGAAGTACGCAAGCCACGTCACCACCGCGTCACTCGGCGCGGTGACGGATGCGGATTTGAAGTTGTAAGCAAAGTAATCGAGCGATGATTGACGTGGCAGCATTTAAAAACCTCCGGTTGCGCGGCGGGTTCGTTATCACCAACATTGAGTTCACCAACACGCCAATGTTGGACGCGCTGGAAAGGGAAGCCCTCGCGCAAACCAGAATTGTTGGTCAGAAATTTCATTTGATTATCAGCGGGGCGTTGAACGAGCGAGAAGTGTCTATCTCGCTTTACCACGAAATTCTTGAAGCGGCGACAGTTGCGAGCCAACGTCCGCCACAAAGCGTCATGGAATTTAACGAAGGTGATTTTGAAAACGCGGCGCAAGCCGCTCATGCGGAATTTGGAAATGCTTCACCGGAAAACCTGAACCGCATGTTGCAATCTTACGGTTTTCGTGAAGAATAACGCCATGGTTGACCGCAAGAACATTCAGATTGACCTGATCAAATTGATGGGTGGTGAACGACTTCTTCGCCTTACCGAATCGCGGTCAGGGCTGTCTCTGGAAAAGAAACTTGATCCGAAGAAACCCGTCGCGAGTCAAAAGGAAAAACTTCTGGGCGTGTTCGATGCCGCATTGGCGCGAGCCGAACTGATGGCCGCGTGAGTGACAAACTCAATCCTGCCGAACTACGAACTGCTCCAGGAATGTTCGCATGAATGACACATCACCAGAGATCGCCGAACTTGTTCGGCAAAAGCTGATGAGCCGTTCCGGTTCAGAACGCTTTGTCATGGGCACACAGATGTTCGATGCCGCGCGAGCGGTCGTCCTTGCTTCGCTGCCAACCGGACTTGCGCCGCAGGAATTAAAGCGCCAACTCTTTCAACGGCTTTACGGGATACCCGCGCCATTTTGAACACGAGCGAAATAACCGCGCGCAAGAAAGCGTGGAAACCGTTGCCGCCCCTTTACATTCGCGGCGTGTTGGCGAAATACGCCAGCCACGTCACCACGCGTCCCTCGGCACGGTGACTGATGCGGATACGGAGTTGGAGTTGTAGCCCACAAGGAATTGAACTGTTGAAGAGCTGTGAATGCGGCAATGGCATTGGACGAGCAGAACTCGCCCTCTCTGCATGGCAGATCCAATAATTCCAATGATCCAGGAGACGGAGTATTTGAAGGATTTGGCGTTTGAGTTCGTGACGTAAATTTGGAGCGCGCTGACCATCAATCTCGGCGGCTTGTCGCCCGGCAGCAGCGCGTCAATTTGCGCTGCGAAAAAGCGCGACAAACCGGGGCACTCCAAAACCGCTCTACTCCTGCACGCCCACGCGGTAGAAAAACTGCCCGGTGCCGACGGCGTTGGTGTCAATGTAAGTTGTCGTGCCGGACTGCCCGGAGATGTTGGTCTTGAGCGTCAGGAAAGATGGCTGTGTTCCAAGATTGCTGCTGCGGTCGAGAAAATAATTCACGCCGCTCACGCTTCGCCATGTGACCACGACAGCGGACACGGTGCCTGACGGAAATAACATTTCCAGCAGGGACAAATTGTTTGTGGGAATCGTATCGGCTCGCCACTCTTGCCAATTGTTCATACCGTCACCGTCCGAGTCGGCGTAATCCGCCAAACCGCTCGTGGGGAGACCGTATCGCTGCGCCCAAACGTAAGAGAGCATTGAGGAAGGGTTTTGGAATTCATACGCACCGATGTCCACCGTACCGCCAGCGATGCGAGCGTTGCCGTCCAAGTCCGGCCCAACTGGTGCATAAGCATTTTTCCCAGCGTTGATGCATGGGGAGTTGGATTGGAGGCGTAGGTTACCGCTAGCACGATCAATGAAAAGTGGCTCGTTGGTAATATTGCCAGTGCCGGAGGCGAGTGGTATGGTGCAACTATATCGGAGTTGTCCGAAGGCGTAGTTTAAATTGCTGTTAGCATGGTTGTCCCAGACGACGCAGTTGTCGAGCGTCGAGCTAAAGGAACCACCTCCTCGGTTAGCTGAGTTCTCGGCGATGGTGCAGTTCATTAGCATGCCGCCCCAGTCCCCGCCACCCACCGAGGAAGCCGAGTTGCCTGTCAATGTGCAGTTGTTCATGGAGCTCTTCCAGGAACCGCCGCCCGTGCCGGCTAAATTCCAACTCAACATGCAGTTATTCAGCGTACTGGAAGAGCAGCCGCCACCTCTCCCTGCGGAGTTGCCTGTCACCGTGCATTCATTCAGCCCGGCACCATAACAACCGCCGCCTTCATAGGAAGCCGAGTTGCCTGTGAGATTACAGTTGTTGAGGAGGCCATAATTGGAACCGCCGCCAATTTGGGCAGAGTTGTTTCTCAGTTTGCAGTTGTTAAGAGTCCCACCGTACGAGCCGCCGCCAAAGTCGAAAGCCCAATTGCCCGTCAAAGTGCAGTTGCTGAGCGTGCTGATATAGGAACCTCCGCCGATACCTTGGAAGGAGATGTTGGCTGAGTTGCTGGTCAGCGTACAGCAGTTCATCGTGCTAAAGCAGCCTCCGCCGCCAAACTGTGCGGAGTTAACCATTAGCACACAGTTGTTCAGTGTGCCCCCGTATGCTCCTCCACCAAAATACGCGGCGTTGTTGCTAATCAGCACACAATTAGACACGATCTCACCGGATGATTCACACCACACTCCACCACCGCTTTGGTCATTAACTTCGTTTCCAGAGAATCCCGTCCCTCCATTGGTGAGCGTGAAACCCATAAGCGTTGCTCCGCCGGACAGATAAACACAACGCACCGGAAAAGGACGATATTTTCCTTGAATCAATGTCACCGCTGGACCGTTCACGCTTTGAACATTCACCGTCTTCGCCACTGCGACGCGATTCGACAGAATGCCGGAAACCACTCTCCCACCAGTATAATAAACTCCATTGGTCACGAGGATTTGGTCGCCGGAGTCGGCAGCGTCGACGGCATCCTGAATGTTGGTCGCAGCCGTAATCCAATCCGTATAAGGCGGCAGCGGATTAGCGCTGTTCAAGTCCACGTAGCGCACTGCGGACGAAGCGGTGAAGATAAATAATACCAAAAGACCAGCGGCCAGTTGCAGGCAATGCGTATTCACACTCGGCGTTTATATCAGAGATATACCTGCGGAAACAAGCACAAACCGTGTGGTGAGGTAGTGGTACAAACCCGTTGGTTTCATTTTTTGATTCGTCAAGCAGTCGCTTCCGCTTTTGTTTCGGTTCGGCGCGGCAAGCCGCTCGAACGTCGGGCTGATTGACATTGCCCCGTTGAGGCCAATCAGGAGCGCAAGTCGGCGACCCGCGGTAGCTTCGCCCAAGTGGATGAGCACGAAGAAGAATTCAACACGGCCTGAATTCTGCGGCTCAAAGAGGCGCGCTCCATTCCCGGAGTTCCAACGCGATTTCACAACTCAGCCCAGGGTTGCGAAACACGAGGGTTACAACATTCCATTGTTATCTCGGCCAAACTTTCCCGGCGCGATTGAACTTGGGCAGCAGCGTGCAGATGAGTTGTTCCTCGCGGTCGCGCGCGGTGGCTTCGCTCGCGCAGATATCAAACTCGATGCGGCGGACTTCGTTCAACAGACGGATGATCCGCCGTGGAAACCGTTCGGGATTGGACACACGATAGGCCGAGAGCCGCTTCTTCAAATTCTTCGCGCTCCCCACGTAAAGCACGCCTTCCCGCTCGCCGCACATGAGATACACGCCGGGTCGCTCAGGCAATTGATGAAAGAACTCCTTCCCGAACCGTTCGACGAGCGGTTTGGGCGGCGGAAAAAGCCAGAGTTGTCCAGCGGACATGACCGCGAGCTTTGCAAAGTTGAAAAGGCATTGCGAGCGGGATTCCATCAGTCACACCAAACTGTTTTTCGTGAAGAATACCGCTATGGTGGACCGAAAGAACATTCAGATAGATCTGATCAAATTGATGACCGGTGAACGACTTCTTCTCACTGAAGCGCAGTCAGGGCTGTCTGCAAAGAAAAACCTTGATCCAAAAAAATCGTCGCCAGTCAAAAGGAAAAATTTCTCGGAGTGTTCGATGCCGCATCGACGCGAGCAGAACTGATGGTCGCGAGAGTGACCCTCTCGATTTCTGCCGAACTGCGAGCCACGTCACCACTGCCTCACTCGGCGCGGTGACGGATGCGGATTTGAAATTGTAACTGCAACGGATGCAAAACGAACTGGACCTCGTTCGGGAATATGCGTGCGGACCTCGCCATCCCCTGACGTTCTTACTTCATGTTCGGTGCCATCATTTTTCGATTCATGGTGATGGCCATGCGATTCATGTTGATCGCATTTGTGCGAAAGGTCCCGAACTTCGCTACTTCCTCCGGACTCAAAAAAGCCCCGGCGCGAAGTGAAACGCGACTGTAAATATCATCGAGCAGTTTGAGGTTCTTGTTGGCTTCTTCTTCGGAGGCAATGTTGCGAAAATTGAGCATTGGAACGGTCTGGAAATTTGGATCGAGACCTGCCGTGCGCAAAGTATATTCGGTTTCTTCACGCATCGCATCGGCGAGTTGCCGGGCGTGTTCATCCTTCGCCGCCTTGTCTCCCGTCAGCATCCCTTTGAATTGTTCCGAGGTGAGGGTGCTGGCGAGGTTGCGGGTGTAATCCTGGTATTTCGCCAGACCATCCGCTCCGAGCAATCCTTCGATTTTCTCCTGCAGCGCCAAATCCTGCTGGGTAAAAAGCTTATCCATTTCTTCCGCGCTTTTTCCTCCGGCAAGCCCCTTGGTGATTTGATCCACATTATCCATCACATGGTCGGCGAGAAAGTTGTTGAGTTGATCGGTTTGGTTGGTGGTGAGTTTCAATTGTTTCGCCAGTTGGCCGTAAATCATCGTCATCCCCATTTTTTGTTGGTCGCGCAAAGTTTTCCGCATTTGCGGATCCTGCGTCATGCTGGACAGGGCGCTGCCTGCGTTGGTTTGCGCGAGGGAGCTGGGCGCGGAAGTGGCGGATGGAATGTTAGCGCTCGGAGAATTTTTAGCGCGCGCCGCGCGTTCCTCGATCTGACGCGTTCGTTCGGCGGCACGGTCTCCATCCTCCGCGCTGCTCTGAGCGGCGGTAGTTTTGGTTTCGAGCGATTCCGTCAATGCTTTCAACTGCGCATCTTTTTTTCGGGATTGATTGAACGTATAGACCGCTACTCCGGCGAGGGCGAGGACGACAATGACGATGAAGACTTGGACTTTTCGTTGCATAAGATTTCGGGTTGAGGATTTTTATTTTTAACGGAAATGAATTTTTATTTTTTCAGCGGGGTAGCATCTGCCTCCGGCGGGTGCGAAGACGCATTCGGTATTCGGCATTCAATGTTCGATGTTCGATGTTCGATGTTGATTTTAAACATCGAACAATGAACAACGAACATCGAATGGTTTCTCCAGCCGCACCCGCCGGAGGCAGATGCTACCCCATATCTTTGTTCGTCTTGTTTCAAAATTTCCTCGATGCGCCACAAATTTACTCTGAAAAAATATTGATCTGCTTCGGTTCCCCGAACGCGCCTTTTTCGCCGAACGCGACAAAGCGAACTTTTAAATCATGCAAGCCATCGAGGCGAATCGTCCCGCCATTTTGTCCGCTTAAAATTGAAACCCCGGCGATGGGAGAATCGCCGCGCGCTTTGGGATGAATCGTGCCGACGAGACGTCCTCCATCCATGTGACGCAAGCCGTTTGGAACGCGGAACAGCATCCAGTTCCACTTTTTATTTTTGGCCGACGCGGGAATCTCTCCGCCATCCACGGCAATCGGTTCCGGCAAAGTGCCGGTGAGAAAATTGAAATAACGCGGCTGCCTTTTTTCATCGAGCAAAGCGTCGTCGCCGAAAATTTGCAGAAGAATATCGATCTCGTGCTGGCTGGCCCAGGTTTGAAACTGCGCGTCAGCGGTGTTGAACTTGATTCCCATCACTCTCACGCCCTCGTGCCCGCCAATGTCCACTGGCTCGGTCGCGTGATCGCCGCCCGTCAGAATTTTCAGCGACGCAACCCAATTTGAATTCGCCGGTTGAAATGCGTGATCGACGCTGACGAAGTGGACTTTTTTTTCGGGATGAATTGTCGGCGGCAATTGTTCGGGATCAGGCCGGAGCGATTGTGCGCTGCCATTTACTGCGGTAAAAATTACGACGACCAGAATTGAATAAAAGTTTTGCATAAATTTTTTTCTGCATGGCGTCGTAGCGCAGGTTTAAAACCTGCCGTATCGCAGGTTTGCAACCTGCTGGATGTCGCGACGCCCTGCCGGTTGCAAACCGGCGATACAGCAGCTTGCAAAGCTGCGCTACGGCTCAGGCAAAAGCCGGGTTTAAATTGGCGGCGGTCATAGACGCGCCGCTACAACTAAAGAAATTCTTTAAAGCAACGCCTGCTGACCGAGAACCGCGGGCAACGGAATAGATTCCGGCGAGAAAGCCGAAAAGGTTTTCACAAACGTTTCTCTCAACGAATCAGGAATCGCTGGGGCGGAAAAAATATTTTCCAGATGCAACGTCGGGCAGGGATTTTCCTGAGAGGTGATTTGAACGGAAACGTGGTTTGCGCCGATTTTTTTCAGCCGGCCATCGACCGCGCCATTGGCCAGCTTCGGCGTGTTGCAATCGCGGCTGAGATGTCCCAAAAACAAATGTTGCAGTTCCGCCGAACAAATTTTTTCGGCAACATCGGCGGCAGCCTCGTTGGAGAGATGGCCGTGCCGGCTGAGAATTCGTTGTTTCAAACTCCACGGGCGACGCGGATCGTCCTGCAACATCTGCACGTCGTGATTGGTTTCCAGCACGAGCACGTTGCAGTGCCGGATGCGTTCCACAATTAATTTCGTCACATGACCGAGATCAGTGAGAAAACCAATCTGTCCGCAAGTCGTTCGCAAAAGAAATCCAACCGGATCAATCGCGTCGTGCGGAACGGAAAAAGTATCGACGCGCACATCGCCGATTTCAAACGATTGGCCGGTCTCGAAAAGTTGGCAGTGAATTTTAATTTGCAGTTGCGCTTCGATCGCTTCACGAGTTTGGCCGTTGCAATAAATGGGAAGATTCAATCGCGCGGCGAGTCCGACCAGGCCGGAGATGTGATCGGAATGTTCGTGCGTGATGAGAATGCCGCTCAACGTCTCCGGCGCGCGAGAAATGGCGGCGAGCTTTTGACGAATTTGGCGCCCGCTGAATCCAGCGTCGATCAGAAGCCGGACTTCGCCGGTCTCCAGATAAGCGCAGTTGCCGCCGGAACCGCTGCCAAGAATCGTGAATTGAACGGACATCAGCGCGACAATAAAATGTTTGTCCAGCCAAGCCAACTTTTTTTTGTAGCACCCAAGCCAAGTTCAAAGCTCAAACTCGAACCGGATAGGCAGGCCATCTGGCGGGCGCGTTGCCCAAAGCAATTAGGAGCGCGGACGTTCTCGTCCGCGTGTTTCAAGACGGCAAAAACGTCAGCGTTCTCGGCTCTCCCCATTCACGCGGACGAGAACGTCCGCGCTCCTTTACTAGTTGGGCAACACGCCCTGTTGAACTTTAAACTTTAAACCCCCTTTCCGTTTGCTACGTTGCGCCGTCGCTATGACCACTGTTCTCAGGAATCGGATCGTCGAATGGATCACTGGGCTGGGCAGCATTGCCGTGCTGGTCAGTGAAATTTTCTCCTCGTTTTTCAAACGCAAAATTCCGTGGCGCGATTTGATTTACCAAATCTATTTCATCGGTTTCAAATCGCAGTCGGTCGTTCTCATCACCGGCGCGTTCACCGGCATGGTGCTCTGCGCGCAAACGTATTTCCAATTTCACAAAGTCAAAATGGACACGGCCACTCTCGCCGTGGTCAGCGTCTCGATGGGGAGCGAATTGGGGCCGGTGTTGACCGCGTTGATGGTGGCCGGGCGGGTCGGCGCGGCCATCGCGGCGGAGATCGGCACGATGCGCGTGACTGAACAGATCGATGCGTTGCGGACGTTGGCGACGCATCCGGTGGATTACCTCGTCGTGCCGCGCGTCTCGGCGACAATTCTCGTCATGCCGTTGCTGACCGCCGAAGCCGTCACGGTGGGCATTGGCGCAGGCTACATCGTGGGAGTTTATTTGCTCGGGATCGACGCGACTTATTTGTGGGCCAACATGCTTCGCTACACGGGCGCCGAGGACATGCTGACCGGCTACATCAAGACGATTATTTTTGGCGCAATCATCGCGGTGATCGGCTGCTACAAAGGATTGAGCTGCGCGGAAGGAGCGGAAGGAGTCGGGCGGGCGACGACAGAATCGGTTGTTTATTCTTCGATCACAATTCTCATCAGCAACTTTTTTTTGACGATGATCCTGACCCGATTATTTCAAGGCGAATGATCGAAGTCCGCGATTTGAAAAAAAGTTTCGGGACACATCGGGTGCTCGATGGTGTCAGCTTCCAGATTGAAAAAGGAGAGTCAGTCGTGATCATCGGCGTCAGCGGCGGCGGCAAAAGTATTTTGCTTAAACACCTCATCGGTTTGCTGCGGCCCGACGAAGGAGACGTGCTGATCGACGGAGAATCTTTGGCGCTCAAAAACGAACGCGAGTTGCTCGAAGTGCGCGGAAAATTCGGGATGTTATTTCAAAGCGCGGCGTTGTTTGACTCCATGACCGTCGCGGAAAATGTCGGCTTCGCCTTGCGGCGCGAAGGGAAATTGTCCGAGGAGGAAATCAAAACGCGCGTCCAGGAAGTTTTGGAAATGGTGGACCTGTCCGGGACTGAGGAAAAAAAGACGGCGGAACTTTCCGGGGGGATGCGCAAACGAGTGGGGCTGGCCCGCGCCATGGTTTATCGTCCGCAAATTTTGTTATACGATGAGCCGACGACCGGCCTTGACCCGATAGTGGCAGACAGCATCGATAAGTTAATGTTGCGAGTGGTGGAGCAATTGAAAGTGACGTCGGTAGTGGTGACCCATGACATGCGCAGCGCGCGGCGGGTGGCGAAAAAAATTTTGATGTTGCACGAGGGAAAAATTTACGCGACGGGAACGCCGGACGAAATTTTTGCGTCGCAGGAACCCATCGTCCACCGGTTCGTCAACGGAATTTCCGAGGACAAAGAACACACGTTTTAACTTATGGCTCAAAACAAAATCGAATGGAGAGTCGGCTTGTTTGTTTTGTTCGGGTTGATTTTGCTCGCGCTGCTGACGCTCAATTTCAGCAAAGGCGTCTCACTTTTCCGGGGCACTTACGAGTTGCGGATGCGCGCGGAAAATGTCGGTGGCATCAAAGAGAAAGCCAGCGTGTTGATGTCGGGCGTCAAAGTCGGCGACGTGATGGACACCCGCTTGTTGACCAATGGCAGCGTGGTCATTCGGTTGAAAATTTATAAGGAATTTAAAATCGATCGTGACGCGCGTTTTCTAATCGATGCGTTGGGTTTTCTCGGAGACCAATATGTTGCGATCATGTCCACGAACAACAGCGGGCACTATTTGACCAATGACCAGGTGGTGATCTGCGAGCCGCCGTTCAACCTGCAGGAAGCGATGAGATCCACCGCCGGAATTTTGCAGCAGGCGCAATCGACTTTGCGCACGCTCGACACCGCGGTCTCCAATGTGAACCACTCCATTTTGAGCGAGGCGACCCTGGGCAATTTTTCGCAATCGATCAGCAACCTGCAATTAATTTCCGCCAGCGCCAATCAAACGCTGGGGCAGATTGATAAATTCGTCGAGACGAACGGCCCTGTTCTCAACGCGTCGTTGAACAACTTGCTGGATTTTTCCGCCGAGTTGAAAACGATGCTGGCCGCCAACCAAAATGCAATTGCCATCGCTGTAAAAAACTTGCGCAATGCCTCTGCCACGGCCAGTCAATTACTGGACGATGTGAAAGCGACCAATGGCCCCGCCGGACTTTTATTGCGTGACGAACAAATGAAAATTCAACTCGGCTCGCTCGTCACCAACATGAATTCTGTTGCGGAAAATTTTAGCGCGTTCAGCAGCAACTTAAATCAACGCGGCATCTGGTCGATGTTGTGGAAATCGAAACCGCCAAAAAAATCTTCTGGCAAAGAACGCTAAGCCAACCATGCAGAAAACTTTTAACGCAAAGATGCAGCGCGGCGAAGGCGCAACCACCTTGGAGCGCCGGTTTGCAAACGGCTTGCCTAGTGAATTCCGGGTAGCATCTGCCTCTGGCGGGTGCGTGATGATTCCCTCTTTTCTCTCTAAAAAAACGAGCGCTGCAGCGAATCTTTTCGCACCCGCCAGAGGCAGATGCTACCCCGCGATAGTGAAAGGTTTTCTATTGGGCTCCGCGCATCGACTCAAAAGCCGGTGGCAAACCGGCGCTCCGTCACGTGGTCGCAGTTGGTCAGTTTCGACTTTGCGTCTTGGCTTCTTTGCGCCTTTGCGTTGAATTCCAGTTGAATAGTTACGCCTGATTTATGTCGCTGTGGGTCATACGAATTCTTTTTCTGTCGCTTTGCACCATGGGCGGCTACGCGGTCAGTTATGCGCGGCCGGAAATAATTGAAGGTGCTTTTTATGGAAGCGTCATTGGTTTCGGCCTCGGCGGCGTGCTCATTGCCATCGACGAAATGCTCAAAGGTTTTTCGCTCCGCGCTTTCTCGGCAGCGACCTTTGGATTGGGCCTGGGTTTTTTAATCGCGCTGCTGATCGATCACTCGGAGTTGTTCGCCTTCGCTCCGGAAAATACGCGCTGGCTCATACGGCTCGGCCTTTTTCTGAGCTTCGGCTACATCGGAATGATTCTGGCGATGCGCAGTAACAAAGAAGATTTTTCCCTCATCATTCCCTACGTCCGATTCGCGTCGCAGAATAAACCGGAAAATTTAATTCTCCTCGACACCAGCGTCATCATCGATGGGCGCATCGCCGATTTGATCGAATCCAATTTTGTCGAGGGACTCATCATCGTGCCGCGATTTGTTTTGCGCGAGTTGCAATACGTGGCTGATTCCAACGACCCGATTCGACGGGTGCGCGGGCGGCGCGGGTTGGAAGTTCTTTCACGCATCCAGCAAAACACGCGCATCGAAGTAAAAATTCACGAAGGCGATTTTCCCGAAGAGAAGGAAGTGGACGGCAAGCTGGTGAAACTGGCCAAAGCCTTGAACGCGAAATTATACACCAACGATTTCAATCTTGGAAAAGTGGCCGAACTTCAATCGGTGCCCTACGTCAACTTGAACGAACTCGCCAGCCTGTTGAAGCCGGTGATCTTGCCGGGGGAAGCGTTTGCTCTGCGCATCGTGCGCGAAGGAAAAGACAAGGGGCAGGGCGTAGGCTACCTCAACGACGGCACGATGGTCGTCGTCAACCAGGCGCAAAATTTGATCGGACAACAAGTCAACGTGCAGGTGCAAAGTTTGTTGCAAACTGGCGCGGGAATTATTGTGTTCGCCGAATTGAAAGCGCCGCTTGCCGCTTGATTTAAAATTGAGCGCGACGCAGTCTGCCTCATGGACTTCGCCACTGTTTTTAAAACGTTCAATTCCGCCGAAGCAAATTTGATCGCGGCGCAACTGGAAGCCGCCGGATTTGAGCCGACGATTCTGAACGAGCTTTCCACTCTCGATCTGGGTTCGTCTATAACCTCCGGTGGAATTCGCGTGCAAGTTCCCGAAAGCCAATTCACCGACGCTCGCGCGTTAATCGACTCCACCATAAATTCCCAAGATTCATCAGGGTAGCATCTGCCTCCGGCGGGTGCGGCAAGGTGGGTTGGATTTATGGATGGATGGATTGGTGGATTATTGGATCGGTGGAAGTTGGATTTTCGATGCTTAAAACTTAGAACCTGCAGCACTCAATCCAACAATCCAACAATTCAATCTACCTTGCCGCACCCGCCGGAGGCAGATGCTACCCGTCAAATATTACGGCCTTCTTTTCTTGAATCCTCTGGAATAAATGAGCCAGGCATCTTCTCCTGTTTCCCAAAAAATAGATTCTTCCCCGATCTCTTCCGCCAATTGCGAAATATAATTTTCCAGCATCGGAATTTTTTTTTCGGACAAGACGCCCACCCGATATTCCAGATGTTCGCCATAATGTTGCTTGCCCCGGGAGTCTTTCCAAAAGCCGGCGATATTTCCTGAAGCCAAAGTGTAGCCGCTAAAATTGGCGACGAGAAATTCATGCACCTCTGTCTCGTAAGTTTTTCCGCGAGGCGAAACACCTTTCATTTTCAGTGAGGGCAAAAGCAGAATTCCCAATCGCCCGAGCGATTGTTTAAAGGGCTTTGATTTTTTAATAGTCATGATGCTAAATTTTGGCGGGAAAAAAATCTCCTTGCTGAAAAAACAAACGGCGCGAAACGCGCCGTCTTTTTAGCCTGCGATCTTGCGAACTATCGCCCCGCTCTTTTCCTTGCCATCTCCAACCACTTTACAAACCAGTCTGATTTTTCCCATGCATTCATGAACCAATCATCGCAGGAGCAGGCTTGTTGGCTACCGGATAATTTGGTCGGGGCATAAGATTAAAGAAAGATGCTCGCCCCTATCTTGATTCGTGGGATTATTCCGTTGTGCGAATCAGGCATCGCCCCGTTTGTCGTCATCTCTTCATTTGATTCAATCAGTGCTCACAGAAACCATAAATCGCAGTAACTAAATATACCTATATGAAAGACGATAATCGAAAAGGACAAGACGCCAACCGCGATCCAATTACCGGTGAACCAGGCGCTCACCCCGTTGGCACTGGTGTCGGCGCCGCAACGGGCGGACTGGCGGCCGGGGCAGCCATTGGCACCGTAGCGGGACCGGTGGGAACCGCCATCGGCGCAGCGGTAGGAGCGGTTGTAGGAGGACTGGCCGGAAAAGGGATTGCCGAAAAAATTGATCCGACCGTCGAAGACGCCTACTGGCGCGAGAACTATCGCAATCGCCCTTACGCGAAGAGCGGAGACGCTTACGACAGTTACGCCCCCGCCTATCGCACTGGCTACGAGGGATACGGTCGCTACAGCGGAAAAAGCTACGCGGAAGTCGAGCGGGATTTGCAAAATGACTATTCCAAGCACCGTGGCACGATGGGACTCGAATGGGACAAGGCCAAACAGGCCACCCGCGACGCCTGGGACCGTCTTGAATCGTCACGCAAAAATCGGAAGTAATCTTCCCATTGCTCCACGGCGCGAGGAGGCCGTGGAGTATCCCTCCATACTGAATCCATTCGTCGGAAAATTTGGGAGAACGGCAAATGGATGGCGGAAGGAGAGGGATTCGAACCCCCGGAGACGCAAGCGCCTCGGCAGTTTAGTAAACTGCAGCTTTAAACCACTCAGCCATCCTTCCCACGCGGCGAACTGAAATTTGCCGTGGCAGGCGTTGATGTCAAAAAGATTTCTGTTTAGGATTTTTGACATGGCAAAAAAAATTCTCTCCCACTTCGCGCTCGTTGAACCCGCTTGTAGCCGCCGACGTGAGGAGGCGGAATTCCGCGTGCCTCGCCCCAGTCCACCTCCTCACGCCGGCGGCTACGGTTCAGGGATTCAATGCATGAGAAAAATTTTGGGAAATTCTCTTCTTGTTTGCTGTCTGCTCGCCACGTTCAAATTTTTTGCCGACGAAAAATCCACCAACGCGATTTCGCCGTTTTACGAAACTCGAATCGCGCACGACCCCGATGGCATTGGAAAATTTTTCATGGGCCGCGAGATCGCCCACGTCATGGGGCATCAAGGCGCCGATTGGCTGGAACGTCCCGAGCGTGAGGCCGAAGAAAATACTGGGCTGATGGTGGACTCTTTGAAATTAAAAAACGGCGAAGCGGTCGCCGACATTGGCGCGGGCACCGGTTATGTTTCGCGAAAGCTCTCAAAAAAGATTGGCGAGAAAGGAACGGTTTACGCCGTCGAGATTCAGCAGGAGATGCTGGATATTTTGACGAACAAAGCGGTGCAAGCCGGCGTCCATAACATTCGACCTGTCCTCGGCACAATTACCGATACGAAACTTCCGCCGTCATCGGTCGATACAATTTTGTTGGTCGATGTTTATCATGAGTTCGATCATCCCTTCGAGATGACGCAGTCGATGTGTCGCGCGTTGAAACCAGGCGGGCGAATCGTCTTCGTCGAATATCGCGGCGAAGATCCTGAAGTCCCGATCAAGCCGGTGCACAAGATGACTGTCGCTCAGCTTCGAAAGGAAATGGCCGCACAACCTTTGGAATGGAAAGAGACCATCGAAGTTCTCCCGCGCCAGCACATTGCTGTTTTCGTAAAGAAGTGACGACGATGATTCGTGTTTCGCTCCGGCGTTCGTAAAAAAAAGAGCCTTAACCATTCATGAGCCACTTCTCCAATTTCGTTCGCGCAACTTTTCTATCACTTTGTTTTGGGACGCTTCCCACTCACGCGCAAAACGCGAACATTACTTTCATCAGCCAGCGCGAACCCAACACTAGTTCTTCCATTTATTACGGCGATGTCTGGGGCGAAGGCGACATTGCCTGTTTGGGAATCTGGAGAGGTTTCGCCGCTCCGTATGGCGTGGGCATTTACGATATTTCCAATCCAGCCTCGCCGATTTTGCGCTCGACTTATATTTCAGCGATCTCTTCCGCCGACAATCAATTCGAACTGGGAGTGGTGCGGAATAAAATCGGGTACTTCGGCAGTTGGAGTGGCGGCGGCGTTCACATCGTGTCTCTCACGAATATGGCTGCGCCGCTTTTCCTCTCGCGCATTGGCTCGGTTGGCGGCGGTTTCGACTCTGTGCATACCGTTTTCCTGGAAAGAAATTTTTTGTATGAAGCCGCGCACGTCGCCGGGATTAATTCGGTAAAGGTCATTGACATCAGCGATCCATTCGCGCCGTTTTTTGTCAGAGACATCGTTTCCACCAACGCCTACAAAGTGCATCAGATCACGGCGGTGAAAAGGGGAACGAACACCATTCTTTACACGTCCGATTTCGGGAATGGCGGCTCGTCCCCCGGCGAAACAGACTTTTGGGATGTGAGCAACGTCGGCGCCCAACCCGCGCAATGGCTCGGTAAAATTATTTCGGGCGGCAGTTCCCACAGCAGTTGGCCGACGCCGGATGGAAATACATTAGTCGTTTGCCGCGAAACGGAAGGAGGCGATGTTCGGCTCTACGATATTTCCAATCCAGCGGTTCCCAGTTTGCAGTGCATCATTTCTCCGGCGACGATGGGACGCGAAGCCGCGATTCCGCACAACCCGGTTGTTGTCAGCAATCTGCTTTTTTTGAGTTGGTATCAAAATGGGATTCAAATTTTTGATATTTCGGATCGTGCCAGGCCGGTCCGCATCGGCGCTTACGATACTTTTGCCGGAGCGAAGACCGAAAGCTTTCAGGGAAACTGGGGCGTCTTTCCAAATCTCGGACTGGACAAACTTTTGTTGAGCGACATCCAAAGTGGTTTTTATATTTTGAATGCGACGGGGATTTTAACGGGGACAAATAATTATTTGCCTTTGCTCGTCGTGCAGCCCGTGAGCACGACCGTGAGCAATGGCACCACGGTAACTCTCTCCGCTGAAGTGACCGGTTCCTCGATCAAATATCAATGGCGTTTCAATGGAGTGGCTCTGTCAGGGGCGACCAATAGTGATCTCGTTTTCAACAGCGTGCGCGCGACGAATTCAGGAAATTATTTTGTCATCGCCACCAATTCCTTCGGGTCAGTCACAAGCGCGGTAGCGAGTTTAAGTGTGACCGTGCCGCAAGGTTCGTCGCCGACGATCACCGCTCAACCGACCAACACTTCGGTTTACGCAGGGAGTCCCGTGACCTTTGCTGTCGCGGTGATCGGCGCCGCGCCGCTGAATTTTCAATGGCGATTCAACGGAACCGATCTTTTAAACGCGACCAACAGTAGTTTGGCTTTATCCCAGGTTCAGGGAGAAAAAGTGGGCAATTATTCCGTGGTGGTTTTCAACGACTATGGAACCACCACGAGTTCCAACGCATTTTTGTCGATCATCGATTCGCCGTATTTGAATAACGTGCGCGCGACGCCGGGTGGACGGAGCGCGCTGATCTCATGGAACAGCACGATCCCGTCGGACAGTCTCGTGCAATTCTCGATTGCTGATACCATCATCGCCGGAGCGGCGTCAGCAGCAGCGCAGGGAGCGAGTTTCACCAGCAGTTCGTATATCGACCGAAAGATCAGGACCAATCACACCATTTTGTTGACCGGCCTGGCGCCCGCCACGCGCTACAGTTTTCAAGTCATTTCTTCCACGGAATCCAATTCGTTTCCATCGGGCGTTTATCAATTCGTCACGGCGGGCGCGCCCATTATTTTGGACGACACCAACAGCGCGGTGACGTTCACCGGCACGTGGACTACGAGTGTAAATGTCGCGGGCTTTTACGGAACGAATTATCGCTACGCGAACGTTTCCAGTTCCACTTTGCGCATGGCAACTTTCACCCCGAACATTCCGGTGGCTGGAAAATACGACGTGTATGAATGGCATACCGCCGCAACCGACCGGGCGGTCAATGCTCCGTTCGCCATCTCCTACAACGGCGGATCGAATAATTTTTTGGTCAACCAACAGATCAATGGCGGAAGATGGAATTTGCTGGCGACCAACCTGCCGTTTTCCGAGGGCACAACCGGCTTCGTTCGCCTTTCCAATAATGCGGGCAATAGCGTGGTCATCGCTGACGCGGTCCAATTTATTTATGTCGATGCGCAGGAAACGCCCATCGACAATTCCGTTCCGGCCTGGTGGGAAAATTTCTATTTTGGCGGGCACGTCAATCCACTGGCTGATCCCGACGGCGACAGCTTCACGACCGCCGCCGAATATATTTTAGGAACATCGCCCATCGATCCCAATTCCAAATTCACTCTTGATCTTCAAGCCGCCGGCAGCGCCGCCAACATTACCTTTTGGCCTTTCCTGGGGAATCGTAATTACCAGCTTCTCTATCGTTCCAACGTCGTTGATTCCGCCTGGCAAACGATGTCTCCGGGTTCCATTAACTCGACTCCGTATGGCCACGGGATTTTTACGTTGCCCATCAGCAATGCGTCGCAAGGTTTTTATCGCCTCGCGGTTCAACTGACGACCAATGGAATTTTTGCGGGCAAATTCGTTTTGTCGAAGGGCGCTTCCAATTCGGGATTCTCGGAAGCAGCGTGTGGCGTGAACCGAATTTACGTCAAGTAAAGTGGTGCCGATTTGGGAATCTCCGCGATGCGCGAAATCCTGATTGAAAAAGGACGGCCCGGAGTTCAATTTAATTTCATGCAATCTGTTTTTACCGGACCGGTTTACGTGGTGCGCGACAACATCGACACCGACCAGATCATCTCCGCCCAATATCTCAATCTTGTCCCGACGATCCCCGAAGAATACGAAAAGCTCGGCAGCTTCGCGCTCGCCGGTTTGCCCGAATCGCTCTACCCGATTCGTTTTGTCAAAGAGGGAAAAATGGATAGCGATTATCCCATCGTGGTCGCGGGAAGAAATTTCGGTTGCGGCAGTTCGCGCGAACATGCGCCTATCGCGCTCGGTTCAGCCAATGCGAAAATTATTTTGGCGGAAAGTTTTGCGCGCATTTTTTTCCGCAACTGCGTCGCCACCGGCGAACTTTATCCCTGCGAAATTTCCGAGCGCCTCTGCGACACTTTGAAAACCGGCGACGTCGTCACCGTCGATTTGGACAAAGCCACCGTCACGGCGCAGGCGACTGGAAAAGTTTATCCGTTCAAACCACTCGGTGATGTCCGGCCCGTCGTCGATGCTGGCGGCTTATTCAATTACGCCCGGCAGACGGGAATGATGCCGGCTTCCCGCTAGTTATTCTTGAGTAGGCAAATTTTTGGCGCGCCCAATCTCGCAAGTGGATTCTGTGCGAAATCATTCTCTTCAAGTCGGACCAACCACATTTCGATTATGGACAGTAATTCGCCGATATCCAACTGCTCGTGCCGCGCGGGATATTTTTGAAGATTGGTTCGCGCCAGTTTGAAAAGCGCGGCAGCGGGACGCAGCCGATTCTTTTGCAGATGCACAAACGCACCGGCCAGTTGAATCAAACCTTTGTAAAAATTTCCGTTCGGACCTTTGCGATCGGCCAGCCAAAGCTCTTCCAACACATCGTGTGATTCATAAAAAAGTTGCGCGTTAAAAAGTTCGAAATAGCCGAGGTAATACGGACTTAACTCCTGCCCCTGATGTTTTTCAATCAACGCCAAAATCTTCGCGCTCTTTTTGCTCACGAAATAATTTTACGCCAAATGCAAGAGACTCGGAAGCCGCGAAATACATCGGAGCGCATCTCAGTTTCTTGCCATGATCGGTCCGTCTCATTAGCACCCGGCTTCAGCCGGGTGGTGAGGTCGAGCGAGGCGTTCAACCGCTTCAGCGGTTTTGCCCCACGCGGGAAACCGCTGAAGCGGTTGAGCACGCAATCTTTTCCGTCCACCCGGCTGAAGCCGGGTGCTAATGAGAGGAGTCGTTGCAAGAAACTGTGAGACGACCAAGGCGCAGTTTTTACTTTTGCGTGTTGTCCTTTGCCTTCATCTTTGACTCATGGCAAAACCAGTTTTGGGGCGAGGTCTCGGCATGTTGCTCGGCGGAAATTCTCCCGTAGGTCCGACTCCCGTTTCTTCGACTTCGCCGCCTCAGAACGCCGATTTCCGCGATCGTGTTCAGCGCGTCGCCATTAAGAGCGTTCAGCCATGCCCTTTCCAACCGCGCAAAGATTTTTCCGAAGAATCACTTCGCGAACTCGCCGACTCCATTCGAGAGCAGGGGATCGTGCAGCCGCTCATCGTTCGCAAGAATGGCGAGGGCTTTGAATTGATCGCCGGCGAGCGGCGCTGGCGCGCGGCGCAAATGGCCGGACTGACCGAAATTCCCGTCATCGTTCGCGAGGCAGATGACCGCGCCGTGCTCGAACTCGCGCTCATCGAAAACCTTCAGCGCGAAAACTTAAATCCAATTGAAGAAGCCCTCGGCTACTCGCAACTCATCGAGCAATTTCAACTCAAGCAGGAAGAAGCCGCGACGAAAGTGGGTAAAAGTCGGACCGTCGTCGCGAATGCGTTACGACTTTTGAAACTTGCGCCTGAGCTACAGAACTTCCTCCGCGAAGGACGCCTCTCCGTCGGACACGCCAAAGTTATTTTAGGACTCGCCACTGTGGCGGAGCAAAAGCGGGCGGCGGATCGCGTTCTGAAAGACGCGCTTAACGTTCGACAAACCGAAGAACTCGTCACGCGCTTGCAAAATGAAAAAGTTGCCCCGCAAAAATTCGGAGAGACGCGACCCATTCGCGACGCACACATCGGCGACCTGGAAAATAAATTGCGCGAACGTTTCGGCACCAAAGTGCAATTGCGTTATCGCCAGGGCAAAGGCTCACTCGACATTCGTTTTTTCAGCGATGACGATTTGGAGCGTGTCTTAAAAATCGTCGGAGTTTCAGCGGACTGACTCGACGGAAAACACGAATGAAGCTCAGTGCGGCGGAGCCGGAACCAAAAAAAATTTCCCGCGACGGAGCGCCGGTTTGCAACCGGCTTTGAGTCAACGCGCCAAGGCCAAGCCGGTGTGATTCAAACTGGCGGTCAAACG
>JBBQRQ010000025.1:0-55280 GCA_038214755.1 Verrucomicrobiota bacterium | reverse complement strand
TGCAATACCAGCAGGGGGTTTTGTTGGTTTCCTTAGCGGGTATTACTTGTGCCTTGGCGTTTTGATGCTTCAGGGTATGGGGAATTCTCACAACGACATGTTCACTGTTGTTGCCGCCGGGATGTTAGGCATTGCAGTGGGTGCTTTGCTGCTTCCGTTGTGCGTTTGGTTCTTCACTCGCCAGCCACGACGATGATATTTAATATGATTACGACGTAGTCTCATAAAAAACTAGGCGTCTAAGTCATTGGGGCGCAAATGAGTTTGTAGCCGAGGGCGGCGGCGTTTTTTTCCAGGCGTTGCCGTCGTTTCTTCTTCAGTTTTTCTTCGGCTTTATGCCAGACGGTCGAGTCGTAGGCTTGATGGAACTTGATCATGTGCCAGAGGATGCGCGCCAGTTTGTGGGCATGCTGTCCGACGGCGCGAGGAAAATGGCGATGGAATCATTATGGACATCCAGCCCGATATATTGGATAACGTTCATGTGTCTGCTTTCCTTTCTTTGTTTGTGTTAACGACCAACCAATGTGGCTCGGCTCTCCGACACAGTCCTTTGCACAGGAAGTAACCCGCGTTCATCACTCGCTTCATCGTGCCAAAGGGATGTTCGACCAGCGCCTTCCTTAACTTCATGGTTCCCCGGTTGGCCTTAACCCGCGCCGCCATCTCTTCCATCAACCCTTCGTTCTCCTCCCGCGTGATGCGGCGGTTGGTCCCGCAACGGCGCGATTCCGCGTGCAATGCTTTCTCAATGCAACCCAGACAAATGATTCATGCTTGTAGAAGACGATCCGCAGAGATAAGTCTCAAGCATTGAAAAAGTTTTTTACACAGTTGGGGAAACCTATATGAAAAGCTCTGAAACAAAAAAGGAGTTGTCACCAGAACAACGTGAAGAACTACTCAGAGGGTTAAAAGCCCGTTTTGAGAAAAACATGAGCCGCCATAGAAGTCTTGAATGGGCCAAAGTAAAAACAAAGCTGGAAGCTAATACCGACAAACTGTGGTCACTGAATGAAATGGAAAGAACGGGCGGTGAACCGGATGTGGTTGGTCATGATAAAAAGACGGGCGAATACATTTTTTTTGATTGTTCACCGGAAAGTCCTAATGGCCGCGCAAGTGTTTGCTACGACCGTGAAGGGCTGGAATCAAGGAAGGAACATAAGCCGAAAAATACCGCCATGGATCTGGCAGCGGCCATGGGCATCGAGCTTTTGACGGAAGAACAATATCGAGAGCTGCAGAAACTTGGAGAGTTCGATACGAAGACGACGACCTGGGTGAAAACCCCCGCAGATATTAGAAAACTCGGCGGCGCACTCTTTGGTGATCGCCGCTTCGGCCGTGTCTTCATTTATCACAACGGTGCGCAGTCTTACTATAGCGCCCGAGCGTTCCGTGCCTCGCTCAGGGTCTAGGTTTGGACTTTGAATTTTATCATTTCTTGAGATTGGGGAATTTGTGGCCAGGAAGAACTGTTTTCAGATCGCGGTCGATTGGGAAATCGATCGAGAATTGGTGAAGGAATTGATCCGAGCCAGAGTAGCTGAGCTGGATTAGTCTCTGCTCCTTAGTCTTTATGTTCTCATTGGAGTTAGCTTACTATTCATCTCTGCCAAAGCGCCTAATACAGAAACAGGCTGCAAATCTATCTGAGTCAGGGGGCGGTTACTTTTTTATCACGTTGCCTGCGGCCAATACGCAAGCGTTCCCAACCACCGCCAGTTCTTCCAAAAATTTTTCGCGCCTTTCCTGCGGCAGCGCGGACAAGATTTCCGTCTGAAACGCGACGGCAATTTCACGCACCTCCTCATATTTTCGTTTACCCGTTGTCCTCAATCGAAGCCGATAAGCACGGCGATCTTTTTCGTGCGCGTTGCGCTCGATCAATCCACCTTTCTCCATTCGTTCCACCAGTGACGCAATCGTATTGGGGTCGCTCGCCATCTGCTTGGTCAATTCGCTCTGGGTCAATCCGGCCGCTTCGTTTTCAAATAACGTGCGCATCGCCGTGAATTGGTCGGGCGTGACGCCGGTGTGGGCAATGCGCCGGCGAAAAGCCTGGTTCAATCCGTACCAGGCGCGCCGCATCAGAATCGGCAAACGCCGTCGCTCCGGCGCATCGACGGGTAGGGTATGCAGCTTGGAAATCTTTTTTTGCACGAATCAAATTAGAAATTTCGAATGATGAATGAAAAATGCCGAATCAGGAGTTTTAACTGCGCGCCACCAAAGCATTTCTACAATGGGCATTTGTCTTTCCTCACTCGAGATTGGCATTACTACGTGTAAGTATCTTTTGGTTGCAAACCACACAAGCCTGTTTAACGTAATCGCAATCGCTCAACCAAAGCCCGCGCACATGAAACGCAAAATTTTCTTCGCCATTTTTTTTGCTCTGTTTTCCATCAAGGTCCTTTTCGCCGCGACAAATCCTGTCGTGCGCGGCTGGCTCAATTGGCGGGGGCCGCAGCAAAACGGAGTGTCGCTGGAAAAAAATCTCCCCGACAAAATCGATCCGAAGAATCCGTTGTGGGTCGTGGATTTCCCCGGCAAATCGACGCCCGTCGTCGCCAACGGAAAAGTTTATATCATGGGTTATCTCGGCGATGGGGCCGACCTGCAGGAGGGCGTCGCCTGCTTCGACGCCGAGACTGGGAAAAAACTTTGGGAAAAGCGTTACAACGACTTTCTCAGCGACACGATTTATTTGCGTTACGCGACGTCGAGTCCGGCGGTCGATCCTGAAACCGGCAACATTTACATGCAAGGCACGCAGGGAATTTTGGCCGCGTTCACCGCCGATGGAAACTTGATCTGGCAACATTCGCTCATGGAAGAATTTGGCCGCCTCACCTTTCCGAACAGCCGCACGGCGTCGCCGCTCATCGACAACGATCTGGTCATCACGCGCGGCATCACGGGGAACTGGGGCGCAAACGGCCCGGCGGGAGATCGTTTCTACGCCTTCGATAAAAAATCCGGCCAACTGGTTTGGTCCTCGAGTCCGGGCGACCGCCCAAAAGACAATTCGTTTTCGCATCCGTATTTGAGTTTTCTCGATGGCAAACGCGTTTTTTATTCGGCGACGGGCGACGGCAGCGTGGTGTGCGTAAACGCGCGCACGGGCGAACCGATTTGGAGAATTCCGGTTTTCAAAGCGGGCATCAACGCCACGGTGCTCGTTCACAACGACGACAAAATCATCGCCATTTACGGGACGCCCTACGAACCCGGCCAAATGATCGCGCTGAAAATTCCGCACGTGACGCCGACCAATGCCGCGAGCGCGCCCGTGGTGGTGGAACGCAGCGCGGCGCAACTGTGGGCGAACGATCTTTCTACTTCGACCAGCTCGCCGATTTTGGTGGGAGACAGAATTTATGTGGTCACGGAGAAAGGTGATTTGAATTCCGTCGATGCGAACACCGGAAAAATCCTTTGGCATTTGAAAATCGGCATTGAGCAACGCAACGCCGCGTTGATTTTTGCCGATGGAAAACTTTACGTTCCGATGCTCGACGATCCCGCCAGCAAATCTGAGGGCGGTGAAGCCGGAACGACCGGCGCGTTTTACATCATTCAGCCGAGCGACACCGAAGGAAAAATTCTGGCGCACGTCGCGTTGGATGGGGGCTGCTTCGGAACCCCGACCGCTTACAACGGAAAAGTTTATTTGCAGACGACGCGCCATCTTTACGCCTTCGGAAAAAAAGGAGACAATAGCGGATTGCCCGCTGAACCCGCTCCTGAAAAATGGCCCGCTCCAACCACCGCGGCACAACTGCAAATCATCCCATCCGAAGTTTTGCTGCGCCCGGGACAAATTGCGAATTTTCGTATCTACAGGCTCGACGCAAATGGATTTGCGATTGATGAAATAAAAGACATGAAATCGGTCAAGTGGGCTTCGTTCATTCCGCCCACCGCGAAAGTCAAAGCGACGATGAACGCGACGTTCAACCCCGATGGCGAATTGGAAGCCGCAACTAATTCCACGCCGTCGGCGGGCGCGTTCGAGGCGACGATTGGAAATTTGAAAGGCTACATTCGCGGACGCATCTTGCCTTACCTTCCGATCAAACAGGATTTTGAATGGGCGAAACTTTCGGAGACGACCACGAACGACGTCGAGCAACCGACGCCGTTTGCGTATCCGCCGTTGCCGTGGATTGGCGCGCGTTTCAAGTTCGACATTCGCGAGAGTCCTGGCGGACAGCCACCGGGAAACAAAGTTTTTGCCAAGACCATCGACAACCGATTTTTTCAGCGCGCGACTGTTTTCATGGGCGACCCGAACACGAAGAATTACACCATCGAAGCCGACGTGATGAGCGAAGGAAAAATGCGCGGAGAACGCGTTTTGAAAATGTCCGAAGTCGGTCTCATCGCTCAGCGCTATTTGATTACGCTCAAAGGCAACGAACAGAAAATGGAGATCAGTTCCAATTTCGAGCGCCTTCGCGAATCGACGGATTTCAAGTGGTCGCCAAATGTTTGGTATCGTTTGAAAGCGCGAGTGGATGTGGCGAAAGACGGTACTGGAGTTGTGCGCGCCAAAGCGTGGAAGAAGGGCGAGACCGAGCCGGAAAAATGGACATTGGAAGTCTCGCACAAGACGGCGCATCAAAACGGTTCGCCGGGACTATTTGGTTTTTCGCCGCAGGATCAACGCGTGTTGATTGATAATATTTCGGTGACGCCGAATTGATCATGGCGTTGAAATCCATTCTGAAAACTATAGCTTAAACACATGAGCGCCATCGAACTTGCAACTGAGAAAATTAAGTCGTTGTCTGAACCGGCAGCCAAGTCCGTTCTGGCTTACATCGCCATCATAGAGCACGCCGCTGCACCGACGGCCCGTGAGTTAATGCTATTGCCCAGAGCGGAACGCGGCAAGATCTTGGCGAAACAAGCAGCTTCAGCAGCGGAAATATACCGGGACGACCCGAATCTGATTTGCGAAGATTTCGATCCGCCAATGGACTATGAGTAAGGCGTTTCGCGGAGAAATTTGGGACGTGCAATTTTTTCCGGCAGTGGGTGCCGAAATTCAGAAAATTCGCCCGGCTCTGGTAATCAATGTTCCAGAAGTAGGCCGGTTGCCGTTGTCGATGGTCGTTCCGATTACGGATTGGAAGCCAGCCTATTCCCAATATCCCTGGTTCGTCCATTTACCGCATTTCATGGGAAGTGGATTAACTAAAGATTCAGGCGCAGACGCGTTCCAAACCAAGTCTGTTTCTGAAATTCGTCTGTTACAAAAACTTGGAGTGCTGGCGTCTGATAAGGTCGAAGAGGTTGCTGCTGCGGTCGCGTTGTGTGTTGGCTACGAACCACTCGAATGATTTTGATTACGCAGCCGCTGCGGACTCATTGAATTGGTCCCAAAACGCGATTTGAGTGGCGGATCGGTTTTGTGAACGTGGTAATAAAATTTGGAAAAAATGAAAACATCACAAATCATATTTTTGGTTTCGGCACTCTTGGTTAATCAA
Organism: Verrucomicrobiota bacterium; assembly: GCA_038214755.1. Lineage (GTDB taxonomy): Bacteria > Verrucomicrobiota > Verrucomicrobiia > Limisphaerales > CANJXF01 > CANJXF01. The sequence goes on along the minus strand of JBBQRQ010000025.1, from coordinate 49,776 downwards.
ACCTTCGCCGCCGACTGGCCGCAATGGGGCGGCAAGCCGGATCGGAACATGTATTCAACGGAGAAAAATCTGCCCGACCGCTTTGAGCCGGGAAAACCAAAATCCGGCTCCGAAGAAATTGATCTCGCCACGACGAAGAATGTGAAGTGGGCCGCGAAACTCGGCTCGCAGAGTTATGGGAACACGACCGTCGCAGGGGGGAAAATTTTCATCGGAACGAACAACGACAATCCGCGCGACCCGAAACATCAGGGCGACCGCAGCATTCTGATGTGCTTTGATGAAAAGACCGGGGAATTTTTATGGCAACTCGTGGTGCCGAAACTTGCATCTGGAAAAGTCAACGATTGGGAAACTCTTGGTCTGCTTTCGTCGCCGACGGTTGAAGGCAATCGCGTTTACATCGTGACCAGCCGTTGTGAAGTCGTGTGCCTGGACGTTGACGGTTTGAAGAATGGCAACGACGGCCCGTTCAAAGAGGAAGCGCAATATGTCGTCGGCCCCGGAAAACCAAAGGTGAAAAGTGGCCCAAAGGACGCGGATATTATCTGGCGCTACGACATGATGGATGAACTCGGCGTTTTTCCTCACAATGCTTCCAACTGTTCCGTGCTCATCGTGGACGACATCGTTTACGCCTGCACTTCCAACGGACAGGATTGGACGCACTCGAATATTCCTTCACCCAATTCTCCGAGCTTCATTGCGCTCAATAAAAAAACCGGCGAACTCGTCGGGGAAGACGACGCGCACATCGGCCCGCGAATTTTCCACGGCCAATGGAGTTCGCCTTCCACCGGAAAGGTGAATGGCAAACAGCTCGTGTTCTTCGGTGGCGGCGATGGATTCTGTTACGCGTTTGACGCGAAGCCGGTCAAGGAAGGTGACACCAGTTATTTGAAAAAACTTTGGTGGGCCGATTGCAACCCGCCAGAATACAAAAAAACCAAAGATGGCCAGCCGATCAAATATCCGGCAGCGGAGGGACCAAGCGAGATCAATGCGACTCCAGTGTTTTACAAAAATAGAATCTATGTGGCAACCGGCCAGGACCCTGAACACGGTACAGGCTCTGGGCATCTTCTTTGCCTCGATGCAACAAAATCCGGCGACATCACCAAGACGGGTGTGATTTGGGACTACAAAAAAATTGATCGCACCCTTTCCACCGTCTCGATCGATCCAGAAACCGGATTGCTTTTCGTCAGCGATTTTTCCGGGTTCATCCATTGCCTTGATGCTGAAACTGGAAAAGTTTATTGGACGCATGACATGAAAGGCCACATGTGGGGTTCGACTCTCGTGGCGGATGGAAAAGTTTATGTGGGCGATGAGGATGGAGATTTCGTCGTGCTCGCCGCAACGAAAGAGAAAAAAGTTTTGAGCGAAACCAACATGGGCGCTCCCGTTTACTCGACGCCGGTTGTCGCGAACGGAACGATTTACGTCGCGAGCAACACGCATCTTTACGCGCTGGGCAATTCCGCGAAACCAATCAACACCGACCAACCGCCGAAAATTGATTTGAAGAAACCGTAAACCGTTTCATCAAAATAAAGCATGCCTTCATCGTCTCGACTGACGCTCACGCAATGGCTGATCTGTGTTATCGCGGCCATCGGATTTTTATTCGACACCTACGAACTTTTGATGACGCCGCTCATCGGCGTTCCGGCGATTGCTGAATTGCTGCAAGTGCCGCCGAACAATTCGCTCGTGACCGAGTGGATGGGAAAAATGCTTTGGATGAGCGCGCTCTGCGGAGGTATTTTTGGTTTGCTCGGCGGCTGGTTGATTGATCGCTTCGGTCGCAAGCGCATCATGGCCGCGAGCATTTTTGTTTATTCGCTTTCGCCGGTGGCGGCTGCGCTCAGCACCACGTTGCCGATGTTTATTTTTTTCCGTTGCACCACTTTCATCGGCGTCTGCGTTGAATTCGTCGCGGCGATCACCTGGCTCGCAGAATTATTTCCCGACCCGCGCCGAAAAAAAATTGTTCTCGGAACCACGCAAGCTTTCGCGTCGTTGGGCGGAATTCTTGTCACTCTCATGAGCGCGTGGATTGTGGCACACGCCAACTCACTCCCTGCTTTGCATCTGCCCGAAATTTTCAATGCCCACGCGACCTGGCGTTACACACTTTTCACCGGACTGCTGCCAGCAATTCCCATTGCGTTGTTGTTGCCGTTCGTTCCTGAATCACAAATCTGGCGCGAGAAACGCGAAGCAGGAACTTTGAAGCGCCCAAGCTTCGGCGAATTATTTTCCCCCGCGTTGCGTCGCGCCACCATCGTCACCGCGCTGCTTTCGGCCTGCGCATACGCCGCCGCGTTTGGCGCGTTGCAATTAACTCCTTTACGCATCGCGCCGGGTTTGCCTGAACTCGCTGAACAACGCCGAGCGCTAAAACCGTTGCAAGACGAGGCAAAAAATCTGAACCAACAACTCACTGCGGCGATGCCCGCGTTCCAGCAAGCAACGAAAGAAATTCCAGGACTCGCTGAACTCGCCGCACAACGAGCCAAAACTCGCATCGCGATGCGTTCGCCGAAAAAAATTATCGATGACCCAACCGCGAGCGATTCCGAAAAAGTTGCCGCCAAAACCCAACTTGCGTCGCTCGCCTCTCGCATCAGCCAACTCGATACAAACCTGACACGACTCACCGCCGAAAAACCGGAAGCAAAACAAGCCATCATTGTCCGCGAGAAAATTTTGAAACAACTCGGCGACAATCGCGAACAACAAGAACCGCTCGACCGGAAAATCAAAGAAGTCGGCAACAAAATGCAGGGCTTCCAGGAGACAGGCGGTTTAGTTGGGCGAATTCTACTCGCGATTTTATTGCTCGTTGTGATTTCACATCGCGCGCTGCTTCGCATTTTTGTCGTGCCCGGCCTGCTGATGTTGCCTGTCACTTATTGGATGCTCTACCACACGTCCACACCGGCGATGCAATGGGGAATTTTCTTTTGCGGTTTGCTCGTTGTCGCGCAATTCAGTTATTTCGGCGAATATTTGCCAAAAGTTTTTCCGCTGCATCTGCGCGGCACCGGCGGAAGTTTCGCCACCAACGTCGGCGGTCGCATGATCGGAACTTCCGCCGCTTTTCTGACCACGAACCTGATCGCGCCGAAAATGAAAGCCACGATCACCTTCGATCAAGTGGCGATGGCCGCAGGACTCGTTGGGTTATCTGTTTTCGCGCTGGCATTCGTTCTCATTTTCTTTTTGCCCGACCCAAAGCCCGCAGACTTGACGAACGAAACGTAACGCGGATTTTTTAACGCTGACGATGCCGACAAAATCCAACAAACCAAAACGGAACGGTTCCTCCAAACGCGCGGATGCCTCACCGCCACCGTTGCAACTCTGGCATCCTGACGTGCCCGGCCCATTGTGGGATGGAACCGGCCTGGTGCCTCGCCGCCAGATTGAAAGCTATTGTCGCGTCGTCGCGCGCGAATTTCGTCCTGAGAAAATTATTCTCTTTGGTTCGTATGCTTACGGCAAACCGACGACGAGTTCGGATGTGGATTTGGTTGTGATCATGCCTTTTCGCGGGTCGCAAATAAAGAAGATGGGAGAGATTCGTGGGCGGGTGGAAGCGCCGTTCCCGATGGACTTGCTGGTGTGGCCGCCAGAAAGATTGCAAAAGGACGATTCGTTTACCCGCGAAGTGCTTTCGCGCGGCAAGGTGATGCATGAAAACTGAAACGGAGGAATGGATTTCTCGCGCTGAAGAGGACTTGTCGGCGGCCACAGATCTGTTTCGATTACGCACCAGACAATCCAGAGCCAATGTCATTTGCTTTCTTTGCCAGCAAACGGCGGAAAAATATCTCAAGGCGCGCATGGCTGAAGCTGGACTGGAGATTCCCCGCGTCCACGATCTGGTTTTATTGATGCAAAGGCTGCTGCCCGTTGAACCGCTATGGGACTCGTTTGCACCTGTGTTACGCGACATGAATCATTACGCCGTTAAGTTTCGTTATCCCGGCCATATCGCCACACGGGCAGACGCCCGGATCGCCCTGAAAACCTGCCGTTCGATTCGCGCGGAATTCCGCCACAGTCTCGGTCTGCCCAAAAAATAATTTCTCAACTCTATGCCTGTTCCTGAATCCGACCTCCAATCCGCGCAACGAAAACTCGACTCGCTCGCCTGTGAAAGAACGCACTGGCTGCTGGAACCAAAACACGCGGACTTGACGAGTGAAATGTGACGAGGCTTTGTAGCTTTTGCGAATGCGGACGAAATCCATCAACCCAAAACGCGGCGCTCGTTCCAAACCAGCCAATGGAAGCCAACCGCCTTTGCAGCTCTGGCATCGTGATGTGCCGGGCCCACTTTGGGACGGAACCGGATTAGTTCCGCGCCGTCAGATTGAAAGTTACTGCCGCGTGCTCGCGCGGGAATTTCGTCCGCAGAAAATCATTTTGTTCGGCTCCTACGCAAACGGGCAACCGACGATCAATTCCGACGTTGACCTGATTGTAATCATGCCGTTTCGCGGCTCCGACACAAAACAAGTAGTCCAGATGTTGACGCGCGTCGGCGCTCCATTCCCGATGGATCTGCTTCTTTGGAAACCGGATCGGACCGAACGCACCGATTACTTCACCCGTGAAGTTCTCGCCAACGGCAAGGTAATGTATGAAGGCTGACACCGAGGAATGGGTGCGGTTTGCCGAGGCCGAATTCAAAGCTGCGAGCACTCTAATTCGTAGCCGGGCAAAGGACATCTCCAACATCATCGGCTTTCACTGCCAACAATGCGTCGAAAAATATCTCAAGGCGCGGTTGGAAGAGGAGACGCTGCCCGTCCCCAAGGTGCATAGCTTGACGGCGCTTCTTTCCTTGCTGCTCCAGAAAGAACCGCTCTGGGAATCGTTTACTCCCTCGCTGCTTTTATTAAACAATTACGCAGTAAAATTCCGGTATCCCGGCCATCTTGCCACACGCGCGGATGCACGGGAGGCGTTGAAAGCCTGCCGCTCCATTCGCGCTGAAGTCCGCCTCAGTCTCGGTCTCTCTAAAAAATAATTTTTCAAATTTATGCCTGTTGCTGAGTCCGACATTTCAATCGCTCGACAAAAACTCGACGCGCACGTTCGCGAAATCATCCAATGGCATTTCTCGTCGGAAACCGGCTGCCCGTTCTGGCTTGATTGGGCGAAGAAAAATTTCGATCCGCGAAACGAAATTCAATCGTTCGCCGACATGCAAAAGTTTCCACACTTCCCTGACGAATCACTTCGTGATCTTCAACCGGAAGTTTGGGTTCCCGCGCAATTCAAAGGAAAGCCGTTCAACATTTTTGAAACGGGCGGCACGACCGGAATGCCGAAGCAGCGCATCGGTTGGAACGATTACAAAGTGGATTACTCCGAGTTCAGCGAAAAAATTTCCGACGAACATTTTCCGCGCAATCATTATTGGCTGATGATGGGGCCGACCGGACCGCGCCGCCTGCGTCTCGCCATTGAACATCTCGCCAACGTGCGCGGCAGTTCGTGTTACTTCATCGATCTCGACCCGCGTTGGGTGAAAAAACTCATCAGCAATAAACAGTTCGACCAAGCCCGCGCTTACATGGAGCACGTGGTCGATCAAGCCGTGACCATTTTAAAAAATCGAAAAGTGAGCGGGTTGTTTACCACGCCAAAACTTCTCGAAGCGCTCTCTGAAAAAACCAATTTATGGGAGGCGGGAATTCGCGGCGTATTTTGCGGCGGAACGACGATGGCTCCGCAATACGTCCGCTTTATCGTCGAAGAAGTTTTGGAAAATCGCATCGGCTTTTATCCAACCTACGGCAACACGCTGATGGGACTTGCCGCGAGTGTTCCATTGAAACCGGAAGACAATTTTTCCATCACCTATTATGCGCCACAACCGCGCGCTGTTTTGCGTGTCGTCGATCCGAACAACACCACGCAATTAAAAAACTATGGCGAATGGGGCCGCGTCGAACTCACCACACTCACGAAGGAATTTTTCATACCGCGTTTTCTCGAACGCGACGAAGCCATCCGCCGCGAACCCCGCGCGCCCTACGCCTGGGATGGCGTGGCGGAAGTCCGCCCCTTCGGCGCGATGGAAAAAAATATTGTAGAGGGAGTGTATTGATCGCGTTTCAAACTGCTTGAGCCTCCATTGGGAGTTGGGATAAATTAAACTATGAAGATAGAGGATTTACGAAGCGTGCATCTGGCTCGCCCGTTCAGGCCGTTTGCCATCCACACGGCAGATGGAGGGAACTTTCCCATTCCGCATAGTGAGTTTTTAGCTTATGACCCGGAAGGCACAACAGGAGTCGCCTTTAGAGTCAACGGCGCGTTTTCCATTTTGGATCTCGATCTTGTCACCGAGTTGGAAACTCTTCCTGCCAACGGGAAAACAAAACGGCGCGGGGAAAGATAGGTCACCGGATCGAGGGTTGGGGAGATTGGGGGGGATTCAAACGGGCGGTCAAAACGAAAGCGCCAGAGGACTGGCGCACTCCAAGACGCTATCGCGCCATTCACGCGCCATCGAAATTCGCGCGAGCGTCTTGGACTGCGGCGGCCCTCCGCCGCTTTTAGTGGCACCGGGAAGAAGAGAAATTATTGAGAACGCCCGCTCGATTTTTCCGGCGCAAACTTTGTTTTAGATTGCCGTGGCGCGGTGCGATTTCGCATCTTGTTTGTCATGCCGAAAGCTGATGCCCAGCTTAATTTGCCCAACACATTCCCGAACGATGGAAATTTAATTCCTGCCCAACGACTGCACTTGCGCGTCACGTTCAATCTCGTTGCCGGTGAGATTGGCTTCGAGTGGACGGGAGATGAAGGTCGAGTCGTGGCGCGCGGGCGTTTATTCGCGTCGGAACCGGGCTTGCCGTGGGCCGCGCTCGACTGGCAACTCAACTTGGAGGACAAACCCCGCAACAGTTTTTGCAGCGCGCACGCCTCCTCCGTTCGCGCATTGCTGAATCGAATCCGCAAAATTTTTCCGCTAGCCGATGAACTTCCGCGCATCGGCCTTTTGACAGAGATGAACCTCGGCCCGGCGCGGGCCAACGAATTTTTTCCGCTGTCGATTCCGCCCGGCGAAGATTTTTGGAAACGGCTGGGCCGTGACGTTTTGGAATTTGCGCGCATTCTGGAAACGAAAATCCCGATGGGCGGCGATGGGGCCAGGAGTGGTCGAGTCGCGTTGCGGCTGCTCGCGGGCGCGCGCCTCGGCGTCCAACCCAGCTTCGATGATTTGTTGAAAACAGGCGCTTCTCTCGCGCCGATTTCCGCGCTGCTGCAATTGCGCGTGACGTTCGATCAGGTCAAAAACGTGGCGGAGTTGGAATGGAGCAGCCCGCGGGATGGGAGTGTCGTAGCGACCGGGCGCGCGCGTGTGTCGGGCAGCGATCAACTCACCTGGGAGATCGAGACCGACGGCAAACGCGAACCTTCCGTCACGTCGCTCCATCGTAACGCGATTCGCGCGCAACTGGCCAAATGGCTCCATCGTTTTCCCACCAATCGCGAAAAGTTTTACGGACTGTGGATCAAACCGCAGCCGGGAAACGCGAAACCTCTCACCCACCACGAGCCGCCATTCGGCCCCCGTGAATCGCCTGTCGCGTGGGTGGAAGACAACCTTGTCGCGATGGCCGAGGCGTTGCGTTTTCAATTTTCTCCGCTGGGCCGAATCGTAAACGAAATGGCTCCGCTGAGTCTCATGGATTTCGAGCGTCACCAACGGCGTCTGCTCCGCAAGGAACAAAAGCGCGTGGAGGAAGAGCAACGGCGGAGTGAGACGATGGCTCGGTTGGCAGAGGAACGACGACGACGCGAACAACGCGACGAGACAGAGCGCAAGGCCGAAGAAACCAAAAAAGGCGCGCAGGCGAAAGCCCATCTCAAATTTCCAATCTCAAATTCTAACTCCGCCGCGCCGCCGAAAAAATCCCTGCCACTGCCGCCCGTCCCGGTGCGCATCGAATTTCCAGAATTCTCTTTTCAGGAAACCACTTTTCCGCTGACCGACTTGCGCAGTTATTTTCTCCGCGAGCGCGCCGCATTGTGGTGGGTGTCCAACCAGTCCGATGATCTGCTTTGCCTGCCCCATTGCCGCATCGCCAAACTCGATTACCAATTGCAAACCGCGTTGCGTGTCCTCGGACCCTTGCGCGGACGCGCGCTGCTCTCGGATGAAGTCGGCCTGGGCAAAACCATCGAGGCCGGTCTGGTGCTCAAGGAATTGCTCACGCGCGGCATGGTCAAAAAATTTCTCGTGCTCACCGTGCCGTCGCTGGTCGATCAATGGGCGGAAGAGTTGAGCGACAAATTTGGTCTTGCCGCCGTCACGACAAATGACGAAGCGGCACGGAGCGACCCGCGAAAATTCTGGAGCGACAATCCCGGTCTCATCGCCAGCCTGCACACGCTCAAGCAGCCCGCGCACCTGGAAATCGCGCGGCAGACCCACTGGGATTTGTTGATCGTGGACGAAGCGCACTACTTGCGAAATCGCGAGTCGCAAGCCTGGCAGGCAGTCAACGCCTTGCCGCGCCAATTTCTCCTGCTGCTGACGGCGACACCCGTGCAGAATTCGCTCGAAGAACTTTACAACCTCGTCACGCTTCTCCAGCCCGGCCAGTTGCCCTCGCCGAAGGAATTTCGCGCGCGATTCGTGGACCCAAAACGCCCGCGTCAACCGCGCGAGCCGGAGGAACTTCGCCGGCTGCTGGGCCAGGTGATGATTCGCAACACGCGCGCCAACGCCGGATTGAAACTGCCGCCGCGCCGCGCGGAAACGGTCTTGTTCGAGCCGGACGAAGTTGAGCGCGCGTTTTGGCAACAGTGGGAAAAGGAATTTCGCGCGCGACTCGCGGAACTGAGCGCGAGCCAGTCGAGTTTGTGGGGACGACTGTTATTGCAAACGGCGGGCAGCAGTCCAGCGGCGTGGCGCGCCGCGTTGGAAAAATTTCCGGATCGCAGCGCCGCGCGGATTTGGCGGGAGCAATCGCCATTGGAAGCGAGTTGGAAACGGAAATGCGAATTACTTGCGCCGCTCACCAAAGGCGAGGGTGGAGCGGTGGTCTTCACGCAATTCCTGGAAACGCAGGCGGCGCTGGCGGAATATTTGCGCGGCGTCGGCGCCGAGACGTTCGTCATCAATGGCGCGACTCCTCCGCCCGAGCGGCAGCCGATCACGGAGCAATTTCACAAACGCGGCGGCGCGTTGTTGCTCACCCGCAGCGGCTCGGAGGGGCGCAACCTTCAGTTCTGTCATCGCCTCGCGAATTTCGATCTGCCGTGGAACCCGATGGAGATCGAGCAACGCATCGGGCGATTGCACCGGCTCGGCCAGCAACATCCCGTGCGCATTTACAATTTTGTTCAGGCGGGAACGCTTCAGGAACATCTGCTCGAAGTATTGCAGGAGAAATTGAATTTGTTTGAACTGGTTGTCGGCGAGACGGGCCTGGTGTTGGGCGAGAAATTCGGCAGCGACGAATTTGCCGACGAAGTGCTTCGCCGCTGGCGCGACAGCGAAGGGCGCGTGGCCGAGGCGTTTGCCAGTCTGGGCGAAGAACTCGCCGCGGCGCGCAACGCTTACGCCGAGATCAAGCAACTCGATGAAACCCTTTTTGCCCGGGACTACGAATCATTATGAAATGGAAAAAGGAAAACCTCGACGTTCTGCAAAACCTGGAATTCGCCATCGTTGAAGTTTGGCGGGCGCACCCCGACATGACCGACTACACCGCCCAACGCGCCTACGAAGCGGCGCGCCAATATTACCGTGCCACACAGCGTGGGCATCCGCCCAAGCCACCGGCGCTGACGGGACTGGACGCCACCGCCTTTGCGGCTTTGAAACGGATGTGCGAATTCCGGCTCGGGCAGGACCCCGGTCCGCCGTCGGAGCCGGAGATTCCGGTGACGCCCATTCCAGTTGAAAAGTTGATCACCTGTCTCCAGGAACTCGCCAAGTCCGTCGAGCGCCACACCGGCATCGCGGGCCGACAAGGCTACCTAAAATTCATTGACCAATTCCTCAAATGAAAATCGAGCGCCTCACTCCTTCGCCCGGCGCGGCGGCGGATTTTTACGAAGAAGCCCTCACCTCGCTCGGCGGATTATGCGAACGCACGTGGCACGACCGCCTGGAGGTGGTGGCCGAGGGCCGAAGCGCCCGACTGTGGAATGACACCGGCGAGTTGCATGAAGTTGAATTGTGGTTCCCGCCGGCAGAGGACACCTCGCCCCGCGATGCGGCGAAGGAAGTTTTTCCCGGTTGCCCGCTCACCTTCCGTCTGGCCGAATCGCTGCGACCCGCATCCCTCGCGTTGGAACGCGTAATATTAAACGGGCCGAGTGGCGCGCGCCCGCCTGCGGCGGACGTGGCGGAAAAACTTTGGCGCGCGCAATTCCCGGAAACTCATCGCTGGCAACTCGCGTCGCCCTTCCTCGCGGATAACCATTATTCGCTGCTGGGTTTGTTGCGCTCGGAGATTCAGGCGATTGACCAACATTGGTCGCTGCGGCGCATCGCGCTTTCATTGCCGGATGGCGCGCCGGATAATTTGCTCGCGCAATCTTTCGATCTCGCGTCCGTTGCGCATGACAGCGGGAATGATATTTCCTGGCCGACACCCGACCCGGCGAGCTGGCGGGAATTTCTCCGCGCTGCATTCGAAACCGACCTGGCGAGTGATCTCGCCGTCATCACCAATCGGCAGTCGCAACATCTGGGACGCGAACTAAATCGAGTGGACGATTATTTCGAGCATTACGAACAGGAGCTGGCCGCTCGCGCCGCTCGCACTGGAAATGAAAGCGCGAAGTTGAAAACCGCCGAGCGCGTGGCCGCGGCTAAAGTGGAGCACGCGCGCCGCCGCGCCGACCAGGTGGCCCGCCACGAGATTCGCGCTCACGCTCATCTGGAAGCGTTGATGCTGATTGCCGAACCGGCGTGGCGCGTTGAACTCACGCTGGAGATTGCGCATCAGTCGCGCACCGTGCCCGCGCTTTTTGTTCCGCGCGCGCGCCGGTGGATGGCCGAGGCAACTGTCGAGAGCAAGTGAGCGGAACAAAATTTTTCCCGTAACGGAGTGCCGGTTTGCCACCGGCTTTTGAGTCCATGCGCCCAGGCCAAGCCTGAACGATTCAGTTCGCTACGTGCTTGGAGCGGCGATGAGGCTGAGGGCGCAAAGGAGCGCGGACTTTAGTCCGCTTCCGGCTGACACATCAGTTGGTGCGCGGTGATTGTCAGTCGTGCTCAAGTCGAAGCGGAATAAATTCCGCGCGCCAGTTTTTGGATGTCGTTGCCTCAACTGAATCGTTCAGATTGTTAAGCCGGTTGCAAACCGGCGCTCCGGCGTAGTTGCGATTTCGCTGCGCTGTCACGCAACGCCATCCATAAAGATTTTATTTTGCTGCGAAAATTTTCGGAGCGAAATGCGGCATGGAAAAATAGGGCAGCGCGTCTCGCCTGCCGGGGTAAAAGGGGAAATCAGCTTCGAGTTTTTCCCCCATGGCCCGGGCAGGCGAGACGCGCTGCCCTACTTTTAAGGCGAGCCTCTGGCGCGGTAAAAACGTTTTTCCAACCGCGGCGCGGAATCAATAAATTCCAACGTCCCATCGGGGCTGGAAAGATTTGTCACCACGTCCCAATTGATGAGATTGGTCGAGGCTTCAATGGCGTAGTTCAAATCACTCTCGCCGTTCATCGTGAAATGAAATCGGCCATCGGGCAGAAAGGAAAATGAAGTCAATCGCGTGGTCGGCAAAAGAGTCAAAGCGGCGATGTCGCTGATAACGATGCCGACGTGATTTGAGAGCACCACCGTGTAACCCCCGGCATCGCTCGGCTGAATATTGGTTCGCGTATAAAAACTATTGGTCGCTCCGGGGATATTGCCCTCGTTGAACTGCCATTGATAAGTGAGTTGGCCGGTGGCTGCGGCGAGGACGTTGAAAGTGGCGCTTGAATGGAGTCTCGCTTTTTGATTTTGCGGCTGGCTGTAAATGATCGGACCGGAGTTGTAGGTAAAGCGCACGGCGTCGGCCAGGACAATTCTATTGATTTCGCCGGTGTTATTTTTTATTTCCACGAAGCCATTGGTCCCTGGCACGAACTCTTTTCGCGAAGCGATTAGACGCCAACTCCCACCGCCGATCGTCTGGTCAACATTCGTCACGACGCTCGCTCCATTGAAAGCAATCAGCAACGGCGCGCGAACGGAACGATTGGTTCCTTGCGGATACCAGATGGAGACATCGTAGTTGCCGGCTAAAAATATATTCGGAGTGTAAATCGCATCGGCCATGCCACTGGAGCCGGAGACAGTGGCGGCGTACTCGTAATAGCTGCCGTACTTATCTGGGGCGCTCGTCGCGATGGTCCAGACGCCGGAATAGAGCGCGTCCGGGTTATCTAAAATGATGTCCGCCGTGCTGAAAAAATTCGCCACGAACGTTTTGCTTTTCGTCACGGTGACAACAATTTGATTGCTGGCCGTCACCACATCGCCCGACCAACCGACAAAAGAAAAACCGGGGCTCGCCGTGGCGGTGAGAGAGACGGTATCTCCAAAGGCGTAACCCACCTGCTGGGGAGAAACGAGAATGGTTCCACCGTTCGATGGATTTGCGGTTGAGCGCAGGAAATAATTCACCACCAACACCGCCGGCGCGCTGGTCACCGAACCAATCTGGTTGCCCAACACCACCGAATATTGTCCAGCATTCGCCACCGTCACATTGCTCGAAGTGAAGCTGCTGTCAGTCGCGCCGGGAATCTCCGTTTGATTAAACTGCCATTGATAAGTGATCGGCGAACTGCTGCTGGCCGCGACGGTGAACGTCCCGTTTTCACCTTCTACCAAAGTCTGTCCGAGCGGCTGTCGCGTGATGGTCGGCGGCACAGCGCGGTCGGTGCGAATGGTGTTGTTCCCGAAATCGGCCACGTAGAGATGACCTGCTCCATCCTTCGCAATGCCGGCGGGAAAATAAAATTGCGTGGCTTCGCCTACGCCATCGGCGTAGCCCGCGTTTCCCGGAAACCCGGCGACAGTGGTCACGATCCAGTTCGTTCCGTTGGCAAAAATTTTCCGAATGGTTTGATTGCCGGAATCCACGACAAAAAGATTTCCCGCGCTGTCGGCCACAATTCCTTGCGGCTGAAAAAATCGCGCCTCGCTGTTCGTCCCATCCTCGCTGCCCCAGACGCCGGCCAATCCGGCAATCGTGCTGACCGCGCCGCCGGGTGTGATCTTGCGAATCGTGTGGTTGAGAAAATCCGTCACGAAAAGATTGCTCGCGCTGTCCACCGCAATTCCAGTCGGCCAATTGAAGCGCGCTTTGCTGTTCGTGCCGTCGGCGCTCCCGAAATTTCCGGCCAATCCCGCCCACGTGCTGACCGCGCCCGCCGAGGTAATTTTGCGAATGGTGTGATTCCAGGTGTCGGCGACAAAAACATTTCCGGCGCTATCCACCGCGATGCCTTCCGGTTGAAAAAACTGCGCGTTGGTTCCCGCGCCATCGAAGCTGTTCGCATATCCAGCCGAACCAGCGAACGCGCTCACGACTCCGGCGGGTGTGATTTTTCGAATCATTTGGTTCGCCGTGTCCGCCACATAAATATTTCCGCCGCTGGAAATGGCGATTCCTTGCGGCCCGAAAAACTGCGCGTTCGTCCCGCTGCCATTCACGCTGCCAAAATTTCCGGCGAATCCCGCGAATGTGCTCACGACTTCGTTCGGTGTAATTTTTCGGATGGCGCTATTCTCGGTGTCGGCCACATAAACATTGCCCGCGCTATCCGCCGCGACGCCGTTCGGATGATTGAATCCCGCGCTGCTGCCCACGCCTTCCGCGCTTCCGGGAACGACGTGGCCGGCGAGGGTGTTGATGGAAAGTGGTTGTGAACGCGCGGTCGTGACGCCCGCGAGAAAGATGCTGCACGCGAGGAAAATTTCGCGGCAAAGACCGGGCATCGCACTATGTCGGCCGGAGCGCGGACAGTCTTGTCCGCGTGTTCCTTGCGCGCTGATGGCGACTCGCGGACAAGGCTGTCCGCGCTCCGACGATGTGGATAGCGATATAGAAAATTTTTTGTTCATGCGCTTCAATCCCAATTCGGGCGATACACGATGCCGTTGGAGTTTGTGCCGCCACGTCCAGCGACCGAGGCTTGCAGGGTGTAGGTTGCGCCACGGCGACGCGCGGGCAGGCGCAGGACGTAAGCCGGTTTGATCGGTGTGGTAAAAGTAAATCCCGCGTGCGTGTCGCGATCAATTTCCACGCCGTTTTCCAGCAGCGCCGCCCATGCTATGTCCAGTCCGTTGGTTCCGGTCTTCCAACAAAAGCTCACATCAATTTCTCCCGCATTGGTCACGCTCGAGGTGATGTCCCAAGCCAGCGTCGAGTAGCTCGGTGAGATTTGCGCTGACGTCCACGAACCAATTTGTGGCGGGACGGCGCTGCGATTGTAATTCACTCCCAACTGGGTGAGCCGTTGCTTGTGAACGACGAGGCGATTGGTGAAGTCCGTGTAATTTTTCAGAGCAGCCGCGGTCCAGCCCACTTCCGCCAGAGCGCACAATCGCGGAAACATTTTGAACTCCATGTTTAACAGCGATGGAATGTATTCCGACCACGAGTTGCCCTGCGCGCCGAGAATATAATTTGTAAATGCCGCCGGCAAATTTGCCGGCACCGGTTCCAAACTATAAGTCGTGCTCAATGGCACGAAACCGGATTGGCCCGGCGGTTCATTCGACCAAATCACGCCGCTGCCAGTCGCGCCGCCGGTCTCCCATTCATTGATGTAACAATACGTGGTGGGCGTCATCACCACGAATTGTTGGTTCGTTGCCGTGAACGTGGCCCGCGCGCTGGTCCCGACTTTCCAATCCATCAACGCCGCGTTGGTGACCAGGCCGCCGTTCATGATTTCGCTCCAGCCGATCATCGTGCGCCCCTGGCTTTTGATCCAATCGGCGATCTGTTGCGTGAAATAACTTTGATATTTTTGCATCGACGTAATTCCCAGACTGTTCGTCAACTGCTGATCCAAAGAATGTTTTTGCCAATTGCCAAAATTCACTTCGTCGCCGCCGATGTGAATGTATGGCCCCCGAAAAAGTCCCATGACCTCGGTCAAAATGTCGTGCAGAAATTCGCGCGTCTCCGGTCGCGCCGCGCAGAAGACACCGCCCGAATAACTGGTGACGTTCAGACTGTAAGGGCCGTTCAAACAAGTTGGGCAATCGCCACGACCGCCATTGCATGAGAATTGCGGATAAGCCGCCAACGCCGCCGTGGAATGACCCGGCATCTCGATCTCAGGAACGATGGTGATGTGCCGTTGCGCCGCGTAGGCCACGATCTCGCGAATTTCCGCCTGCGTGTAAAAACCGCCGTAACGTCCCATGTCGTCGAACGCGGTGGTCGAACGAGGATTGAGTCCAAAAAGAATGTTCGTGCGCCACGCGCCGACCTGCGTCAACAACGGCCATTTCAAAATCTCGATGCGCCAGCCTGAATCATCGTCCAAGTGCCAGTGAAACATGTTCAGCTTGTTCAGCGCCATCGTGTCGAGCAGTTGCTTGACTTCGTCCTTGTTGAAAAAGTGGCGCACGCTGTCGAGCATCCATCCGCGCCACGGAAAGCGCGGCGCGTCCTGAATGTAAACGCAGGGAATCGTCCACGGGACGCCGCTCACCGGTCGCGGCGACAAAATTTCCGGCGGCAATAATTGCAAAAGCGATTGCGCGCCGTAAAAAATTCCCGCCGAGGCTGGCGCGCGGATGACGACGGAGTTTGTCGTGACGGTCAACTCGTAGCCTTCCGCTCCGAGACTCGCCAGCGCGCTATTCGTGGTGAGCAAAATCGTTTGCGCGACTGGCGTGATTCCCGGGTCCGTTGCGATTTGAAAGCGGTAGCCCGTAGATTTGAAAAGCTGCAAGGCCAGATATTCACCCGTTTCCCGCGACACGTCGTCCACCAGAATTTTCATCGTGGCTGGAGCTGGCGCGCCGGGAATCACTTGCTCCGGGCAGAGGGTGAACGTGCCCGTCTGCAACTGCATCTGCTGCGGGAGGGGGACGAGGGCGGGCGTAGCGAGAACTGCCATCGCTGAAAACAAAAGCGCGATATGCACCAGCCAAAATTTTCCCAAAGCGTGAAGAAAGTTGGTCATGATTTTTCGCGAACGGCGAAACGCTATTCCGCAGGCAGAATGAAAACAAGTTTGGATGAGGAACCTGAACAAATCAAATTGTGAGGACCAAACACTTCATCTTTTTATTTGCTGTGATCACAGGAATTACGGCCTGCAAAACGGACAAATCCAGACACCGGCCCGTCACTCTTAAGATTCCCAGATTCAACGGAAGTTCGAAAAATGTGGACATCCGAAACACAAACGAAATTTCGTCACATACGTTGATAACAGTAAAGATAGGCGGGGAAGTTGTTCACCCTGATACTTATCAACTTCCCCAAGGCACAACTCTATTGGAAGCAGTAAAAGTCGCTGGCGAATTTACACCGTTTGCGTTTCCGAAAAAAATTCAGGTGTCGCAACGTGGAAAAATTTATGCCCTGCGGCTGCGGCAGGAAGTTTACGGGTTTAAAAGGCGCGAACGCGCTTGGTATCCGGACACGCACACACCGGAGAACGATTTTCGTCTTGAGGATGGCGCGATTATTTACGTCGGTCGTGCTCTTTAAGAGACGACCGCACCATCGAAACCCAGATCGCGTAGCCTTTTGGATTCATGTGCAAATTATCGCTGAGAAAAATATCCGGTTTCGGTTTTCCATCCTCGCCGAGCATCGCGGGAAAAACATTGATGAACGCGAGCCTGGAATTTTTCTTCGTGTAATTTTCGATCAATTGGTTTGCCGCTTTGACTTGTTCCACTTGCGACCAGCGCGCGGGATTGGGCGCGATGGAAAGGTAAGCGATGCGGGTTCGCGGCAAAACTTTGCGCGTCTTCGCGACGAAATTGGTGAACGCACCGAAAACTTCTTCGGGCGTTTTGCCGGCATTGATGTCGTTGCCGCCCGCATACATCACAATCATTTTCGGCTGGTAAGGCTTGACGATACGGTCGAAGAAATAAACGGAGTCACTCAAATACGAACCACCGAATCCGCGATTGATGACTTTGTATTCTGGAAAATCCTTCGCCAAAGTTTTCCAAAGTCGAATGCTCGAACTGCCGATGAACAAGATCGCTTTCTGCGGCGGCGGATTGGTTTTGTCGGCTGCTTCAAACTGTTGAATCTCATTTTCCCAGCGGTTGGTGTCGGCGGACTCGGTGGCCAAGATTTGTCCGGCGAAGGAAACGCAAAGCAACATCGTCGCGCCCAAGAGAAATATTTTCTGGAAACACTTCCGCTGAATCCCAACGGGATTCCATCTATTAGCCCAGGGTTGCGAGGAACGAGCTACCTTGGGTGAACCGACAACAAAATCAACAACCCCAAAGGGGTTGTAGCATCTGTGATTGGTTCGCGGTTGATCCAACCCCGTTGGGGTTGAACCTCTTTTTTTGTATCGCACCCAGGGTAGCTCGCGCCTCGCAACCTTGGGCTGAATGATGCAATCCCTTTGGGATTGGGGGACGGTCGGCAACCGTCGGTTTCCTGTCGTCGTTGGGCGGAATAAATTTCCAAAACGCACTTTGCCTAAAACAGATCGTAAAAATTTTTGCATAATTATTTCTCCTGAAGTTTCTCTCTGACGGCGCCGGGCAACTCAATTTCTTTTTGTTCCCGCAACCAACGCAACGCTTGCGGCAGGTCGAAGAAGTTTCCTTCAAGCTGCGCCTCGAAAGCGGCGCGCAGAACTTTTCCCATTTCTTTTCCGCCGGGCATTCCAAGGTCGAGCAGGTGTCTTCCGAGCAAAATGGGCTGAGGCGGTTTGATTTGGATTTCCAATTCATGCGCGCGGGCCAAAAGTCGCTGCACATTTTCGGAAACAGTGGCAGGGCGCGGCGGTCGCCCCATTTGATCGGCCGTCATCACGACGCCGAGGCCAAAAATATTTTCCGGCTCGAGGCGTTTGGCAAGGCGTCGCACGGCCCGGTCGGTCAGCGTTTGAAAATGCGCGAGATGATTTTGCACGAGGGGAACCACGCGCTGACGAATGGCGAGCGGCGCGGCGATACGCGCAAGAAAATTTTCTGTGAGCGGCACCCCGACTTCATCATGGCCGGGCGAAACGATTCGTTCGACGCCATCTTTCAGAGTGCGATGCGTCGTTGTGGGTTTTCCAAAATCATGCGCCAGGATCGCCAGCGAATAAACGATGCGCGATTCCGTGTCGGCATTTTTCCATTCGGGAAGCTGCACCATCGCGTCGCAGCAATGGCAGGTGTGGATGAAGACGTCGCCTTCGGGGTGCCACTCCGGTTCCTGCGGTGTGCCGATGAGCGATTGGATTTCGGGAAAGTTTTCCACCCATTCTGTCTCGACGAGGAATTTCAATCCGCGAGAAGGCATTGCACTTTTTTCCGCCCATTTGAACCATTCTTCGCGCACGCGTTCGCCAGCGAGTTCGGCATGACTCAATTTTATTTTTCGGGATAGCTCGATAGTTTCCGGCGCGGCGCGGAAATCAAAACGCGCGGCCAATTGCATTCCACGCAAAACGCGTAAAGGGTCTTCCACGAAAGACGGACTGGTATGGCGCAGAATCTTCTTTTCCAGATCAGAAACGCCGCCAAAAAAATCGAGCAACTGTTTGGCGCGCGGATCGAACATGAGAGAATTGATCGTGAAATCGCGCCGGGATGCCGCTTCTTTCGGAGTGATGGCGGGATCGAATTCCACCTGAAAACCTTTGTGGCCGGCGGCGATTTTCGAGTCGCGTCGAGGGATGGTAAAATCAAAAGTATGGCCACAAACGGTGGTTAATTTTACCACGCCAAACGAGCGTCCGACCAAATCCGTCTTGCCCCAGCGGGAAAGCACGCTGACCAATTGTTCATAATTGACTCCGAAAACTTCCACGTCGAAATCTTTGCAGGACAGGCCCAGCCAAGCGTCCCGCACGCAGCCGCCAACCAGATAGGCTGCGCGCAGTTCCGGAGTGGAGGAGAGAATTTGCTGGAGATCTGATGGAACTTCGATCATCGAAAGTGCAATTAAAGACGGCGGCCTTCAACGGTCAATGGAAACTCTAAGGCGACTTGTCGCGCCGCATCTGTGACCGCAGCGGATATTTGCGGCGGTCATAAACGCGCCGCTCCAATTATTAGCCGTCCAAATTCTTACTTTTCAGGATCGCCCCAAATCCCTAGACAACCCAGTGGACTTGTTGTATGAGTTTTCTGTCTCAAACCTGTTATCCGGTCCCGGGCTGAGTCGCCATTGGGAAAAGTGGGTGCAGGAATGAAAAAAGGTTCCATATGAAACTCATTAAGTTGTTCACAGTCGCGGTTTGTGCGTTCAGTCTGGTCGCTGGTTCGACCCTCCGAGCGGATGACAAGGAAGTCACAGAAAAGAAGACCTGTTGCGAAAAAGCAAAGGCGGCCGGCAAGGACTGCTCACACAAGTGCTGTGTCGAAGCCAAGAAAGACGGCAAGACCTGCGAAAAATGCAATCCTAAGAAATCGCCCAAGAGCGAAGAATCCAAAGAATCCAAGTAATTCTTTTGTTTTCTCCAAACGGCCGATTGGCTTAGGTCACGCGGCCGTTTTTTTATTTCCTGAGATCTCGTTTCTCTCGATTTCGCTGCCACTTCTTAACGAGAAAAAGTTTTTTAGTTGGACCAGACTTTATCGAGCCTCATTTTAAATCACAGGCAACAGAAATAAATCGTAGCTCGACGAAATCTCGCTCTACCGTGTTGCAATAAATCGCGAGCGTTTCATCACCCCACTCGGGAGTTCACTGGGGCCAACGTCAGATTTATTTTTCCAACTCGGCCGAGCGGGATTTTTTTTCCGCGCTGGCATCGCGCGGTTTGCGGGCGGGACGAGCGGGTCTTTCACTGGTATGAACCTGTTGCTCACCGCGTTTGGCGCGGGTATGAGTGCGCGGGGCTTCCTTGGCCGGTGCAGCGGCGGCTTTTTCCACCGGCGGGGTGCTGCTTTCGACGCGAACTTTCAAACTGCTTTTGACATCGGCGTGCAAACGCAATTCAACTTCGTGTTCGCCCAAAGTCTTGATGGGATGGTCGAGATGAATTTTCTTTTTATCGAGAACAATGTCGAATTGCGTCTTGAGTTGATCGGCGATCATGCCCGCCGTGACGGTGCCAAACATTTTGCCATCTTCCCCCGTCTTGACCAACACCACACAGATCAATTTGGAAATCCCTTTGGCCAGATCGGTCATGGTGTTGAGATCATACGCTTCGCGTTCAGCGCGGCGTTGCTTGAGCGATTCGAGCCGTCGTTTGTTGGCGCCAGTTAACGGTATGGCCAGCCCTTGCGGAAAAAGATAATTGCGCGCGTAACCCGCGGCGACTTTGACCTGGTCGGATTCGCCGCCCAGACCAACGATGTTGTGAGTGAGAATGATTTCGGTTTTTGGCATAGAAAAAATAATTGAGAATTGAGAGTCGAGAATCGGATGAAGAAGATTTTCGAGAAAATTAAAATGGAACATCGTCGGGTTCTTCGGGCGGAAGGTCCGGGTCAGATGCGGCGTCGGGTGGCTTGGCAGCGGCAGGGCGAGCGCTGCGTTCGGCGGCAGGGGCACCGTCCGTGCTGCCACGCGGAGAACCGAGAAATTGAACCGTCTCAGCAGTGACTCCGATTTTGCTTCGCTTTTGATTGGTTTGTTTGTCGTCCCAAGTATCGAGTTTGAGCCGGCCTTCAATTAAAATGGCGCTTCCTTTTCGCATATATTGCCCAACATTTTCCCCGGTGCGACCAAAGCAATCGACGTCGATAAACAGCACATCTTCCTTGAGTTCGCCCGCTTCGTTCTTCCACTTGTGACTGACGGCCAAACCGATCTTGGCAATCGCCGTGCCCTTGGCCGTATAGCGCAATTCAGGATCGCGCGTCAGATTTCCGACGAGAATGACTTTGTTGAAGCTGGCCATAATTCCAAAATTATTTTTCCGCGACTTCTTCTTTCGGCGCGGGAGCGTGGGTGATGATAACGCGGAAAATATCGTCGCTGGCATTCAGGCGGGTGCGCATCGGCGCGAGTGATTCGGGGTCCGTCTCGAAAATCACGTTGACGTAAAAACCCGCGGTGTGTTTTCGGTCGGCGACACGCGTGAAAGATTTTTTGTCCATCTTTTGCACAGTTTCAACTTTGCCGCCGGCCGAGGTGATTTCGGCGGAAATTTTGTCGATGATGTCTTTGACGCCTTCTTCTTTTGCCGCCGTGTTTAAAATAAATAAACCTTCGTATCGTTTCACTATTCAGTTTCCTTTTCTTCTTTGTTAACTGCGCCGTTCAATTGACTCATCGCCTTGCCGATTCCCTCGCTCGCCCAGCATTCCACCTGAGCGGCGGCGCGCGCCAAAACTTTTTTCAGCAACACCGTTTCGCTTTTCTCAAATTGCCCCAGAACATAATTGGTTATTTGCCGAACGTTGTCTTTGCGTCCGATGCCGATCCGCAATCTCGCAAAATTTCGCGTGCCGAGATGTTCCTCGACCGATTCCAATCCGTGATGGCCGCCGCTGCTGCCGCTTCCGCGCAGCCGGATTTCGCCAAACGGCAAATCCGCATCATCGACAACCAACAAAATTTTTTCCGGCGGCAATCGAAAATAATCGGTCAAACTTTTGACGGCCGCGCCGCTCGCGTTCATAAACGTTTGCGGTTCGCACAAAACAAACCTGTTCCCCTCGCGTTCGGTCCTGGCCAGCCGCGAATTGAACTTTTTTTCCGCAGTCCACTCTACGCTCCAATCTTCCGCCAATTTTTCGACCAACAAAAATCCGGCGTTGTGTCGCGTTTTCGCGTATTCCTTGCCTGGGTTTCCCAGGCCGACAACGAGAAATAAATTTTCCATGCGACTCGTTGCCCGTGATTGGCGAAGTTTTCTCGCTTCGCCCCTTCGAGGCTGGAAGCCTCGGAACTTGCAGGCTGGAAGCCTGCGCTACGTCCGGCGCGACGTTTATTTTTTCTTTTCGGCTGGTTTCTTTTCTTCCGTTTTGGGCGCGCCTTTTTCCGCAGCTTTTGGGGCAGCGCCTTTCTCCGCGCCTTTGGCAGCGCCCTTCTCCGCGCCTTTTTCTCCGGCTTTGGCAGGAGCCGCGCCTTCCGCCCCTTCTTCTTTTTTCTCCTTGGTCATCTCGACTTCGCCCGCACCGCTAGCGACGGCGGCTTCCGCAGCGGCCGCCTGCGCCTCAGTCAGCGGAGCGGCGACGGCGATGACGGAAATATGTTTGTCGCCCAGAATCTCGACGCCTTCGGGAGCTTTAAGATCGCCGATGTGAATGGATTGTCCGATTTCCAGCGGGCTGACATCGACGGTGATGACCTCCGGTAAAAATTTTGGCAAGGCGCGAACTTTAATTTTAAAGAGGACATGTTCGAGCACGCCCCCGCCGGTTTTGACTCCGACCGGTTCGCCGGTGCTTTCCACCGGAACCATGATGGTGACTTTTTCGTCGGCAGCGACTTCATGCAGATCGACGTGCAGAACTTTTCCGCTCAAGGGATGATGTTGCACCTCCTGAATCAGCGCGAGTCGCTTGGAGTTTTCGCCGACGGTGAGATCGACGAGGACGTTTTCCGAAGCGGAATGATGAATGAGCGTGTCGAGTTCTTCCAAATCAAGTTCAAGATTTTGCGGCGTGGTTTTTCCGCCATAAACGACGGCTGGAACGCGGCCGGTAGTGCGCAATTTTTTCACTTCTCCGCGACGGGTTTGCGTCCGTGGAAATGCAGTCAATAATACAGATTTCATTTTTGGTAATGGGGCTGCCGACCTAACTGGTGCGTCCGCCTTTAAATTCAAAAAGCGAAGTAATCGAGGAATTACAATGGATCCGTTTGATCGCTTCGCCCAACAATCCGGCCACTGACAGGGTGGTAATATTCACTCCGTCAATCGCAGGGCGGAGGACGGTATCAGTCGTTATTAGTTCGTCAATATTTGATTTTCGCAGGCGTTCGATTCCTAAATCATTCAAAATGGCGTGCGAAACGCAGGCAATAATTTTCTTGGCGCCTTTCTTTTTCAGCAACGCCGCCGCCGTGGTTAAAGTTCCCGCCGTCTCCGTCAAATCATCCACCATCAGCACGTTCTTCCCGCGAATTTCCCCGATCACGGTCATCGATTCAATTTCCGTCGCGCTCTTCCGCCGCTTCGCCACGATGGCCAACCCGACTTCCAAAACTTGCGAGTAGGCGTGCGCCATTTTCAATCCGCCGATGTCGGGGCTGACCACGACGAGGTTTTCCAGTTTTTTCTTTTTTAAATATTCGTACATCACCGGGGCGGCGTAAAGATGATCGACGGGAATATCGAAGAAGCCTTGGATTTGTTGCGCGTGCAAATCCATCGTGAGAATGCGGTTTGCCCCCGCGGCGATTAAAAGATTGGCGACCAGCTTGGCGGTGATCGGCACGCGGGGTTGGTCCTTGCGGTCCTGCCGGGCATATCCATAAAAAGGTAAAACAGCCGTAATCCTGGAGGCGCTGGCCCGACGAAGCGCATCCATCATGATGAACATTTCCATCAGGTTGTGATTGGTTGGCGGGCAAGTGGATTGCACCACGAAGACGTCTTCACCGCGAACGTTTTCCTCGATCTTGACAAAAGTTTCTCCGTCTGGAAAAGCGCTGACGGTGCATTGACCGAGTTCGAGTCCGATGGAGGCGACAATTGCTTTGGACAAAACAGGATTTGAAGTGCCGGCAAAAATTTTCACAGTTGAATTTCTAAAAAAATAAAACCACCTCCGACGGTGGTTTGGTGCGAACAAAATTTTAGCGGCGAGTTTCGACCATGCAAGTTCTAATCGCGCCAAAAAAAAACTTCCGGATAACAAGTTTTTCCCCGAACAGTTTTTCCAGATTCACTCCGTTGACGCAACTCACGCCCATTTAATTTGATGTCGGCTAAGGAAAGGAAAATTATGCCACAAGGAGATAAATCGAGTTACACCGACAAACAAAAACGCAAAGCCGAACACATCGAGGAAGGTTACGAAAAAAAAGGTGTCAGCAAAAAGGAAGCGGAAAGCCGCGCTTGGGCGACGGTGAATAAAGAAGATAAGGGCGGAAAGAAAAGCGGCTCGGGCCGCGGAAAAAAATCCAATACTTCCTCCAGCAAAAAAGGCGGGAAAAAAGGCGGCGCGAAAAGATCATCGAGCCGGAAAAAATAATTCCGAGCAACACGGACGTTCTCGCGCGCGCGTCGAGATTGGTTTTCGAAGCGCCGACGAGAACGTCCGCGCTCCTATCGCGCAATCCAACCGCCGCCCAAAACCAAATCGTCCTCGAAGAAAACACACGCTTGACCTGAATCACCTTTCCCTGGTCGCGGAAGAAAGTTCATTCAAAATCCTGCTGTTATTGCAGGCGGCGCGGGCGTGACGGGACGATAGTACCGAGTTCGATAGTTCGTGGCATTAGTGTCCACGAAACTCTCCGAAGCCGACGGCGGAAAACCGGCGCGGGTCTTCGTCGAGATGACCTATCAGGCCGGGAAATGGCCCGCGCCGCGCTGGGTCATTGGCAAAGCCGAATGGACGCAAGGAGAAGCCAATCCGCGCTTCATCATCACCAACGAAAATCCGCTGGAGTTCGATGCGCGGGAACTTTACGAAAAAGATTACTGCGGCCGCGGCAACATGGAAAACCGGATCAAGGAACAGCAGTTGGATTTATACGCCGACGGTTTCTCGGGGCTGATAACCTGGTCGTTACGAACCAGGGTGCTCAGTGCCTGGCAGTATTCCCTCCGGTGGACATGCTGTAGTTATCGCAAACCAACCGCTGCTGGAAGCGGGGTTGACGACCAATAGGCAGCGGGTGTTCACGCTCTATGGCAAGGCAAACACAAATTACGAAATCGATTACGCGACAAATCTGGCAGCAGTGTCCCCATGGTTCGCGGTATCAACTAACACCCTTCGAATCCGCTCTTACGCGTCCATAGTTGAGGGACTTTGGTCAAAGGCGCCGGTTCTATTTATCCGTGCTATCGAAAAGTAAATACCCGCTGAGGGTAAAGCGCGTGAAACCGCTGAAGGAAATTTCCGTTTCGCAACAGGGCTGCACACTCGGTATGCGGACGGCGATTCGTTCGCTGAACCAATCGCAGTTCACGATAATGATATTTACGCGCTCGTGCCGCACTTTGAAAAGCTGCATCCCGGCAATCGTCATGTGAAAGACAAGATTTGCCAGCAGTACAAGTCTGGCGCGAACTTGGTTTGCTGATTCACGTCGGCCGCGGCGGGTGGCGTTTGCCGTGATGAAATCCACTTTGTGGTAAGCTTGCTAAAACCTCAGCGGAAGGGCAAAGTGGTTCCGATGAAACAAATCACACGGGCGATCGGAGCTTGCGCTGAACGCAGCGGCTTCGTCGCGCGATGGGATGATTTCATGCCGGTTCTCTCCGTGGCTTGAATTTCGGCTTCGCGATTTTTACCCGTAACGTCAGCAATAATCTTTTTATTTTTTAATCCATGTTAACTATTTCAGGCCTCAGCAAAGCGTACGGCGGACGCTCCTTGTTTTCCGACGTGTCACTGCAAATTAATCGCGAAGATCGCATAGGGTTGGTTGGTCCCAATGGCGCGGGCAAGACGACGCTTTTTTCCATGATCCTCGGCAATGAGGGTTACGATGATGGGAAAATCACTCTCGAACGCGGCGTGACGCTCGGTTATTTGCCACAGGAAAGCGCGCCCGTCGGCGACGAAACCACCATCGAACTTGCCACCTCCATCACGCCGGAATACACGAAACTTCGTCGCATCATCATCGCGTGGGACGCGAATCATCCGGTCGAAGCATCGCATCCCGAAGAAATTCATGACGATGTTCACAATCGATTTCACGAACTCGGCGGCTATCAACTCGAAGCCAAAGCGAAACAAATTCTGGTCGGCCTCGGCTTTCGCGAAAAAGATTTTGATCGTCCCGCGCGTGAACTGAGCGGCGGTTGGGTCATGCGCGGACATCTGGCGCGATTGCTGGTGCAAGAGCCGGATCTATTGATGCTCGATGAGCCGACGAACCATCTCGATCTCGAAACGCTTCTCTGGTTTCAGGACTATTTGATTCATTATCCCGGCGCGATTGTTGTCATTTCGCATGACCGCGAATTTCTGAACAAACTCGTCGGCAGCATCGTGGAAATTCGCCAGAGCAAACTCGTTCGCTATCGCGGCAACTATGATGAATTTCTTGTCCAACGCGTCGCGAAAGAGGAACAACATCTTGCCGCCTACAACAATCAGCAGAAGGAAATCGAGCACTTGATGGATTTCGTGAATCGGTTTCGCGCGAAAGCTTCCAAGGCCGCGCAAGCGCAAAGCAAATTGAAGCAAGTCGAGCGCATGGACAAAATCGAAGCGCCCACCAGCGCCGACAAAAAAGTCAGCTTCTCTTTTCCGCAACCGAAGCGCAGCGGACAACGCGCGATTCGCTTGAAAGATATTCATCAGGCGTACGGCGCGAACGTGGTTTATCGCGGAATGAATTTTGAAGCGGAACGCGGGCAACGCATCGTCCTCGTCGGCCCAAACGGCGCGGGCAAATCAACGTTGTTAAAAATTTTGGCCGGCGTTGTCATCCCACAAAACGGCACGCGCGAGCCCGGCCACAATGTCGTTCCCGGCTATTACTCGCAATACCGCGTGGACATGCTCGATTCGAGCCGCACGGTTTTCGAGGAAGCGATGGATACCGAACAGCGCGTCACCGAACAATTCGTGCGCACCTTGCTCGGCTGTTTTCTGTTCAGTGGAGATGACGTTTTTAAAAAGGTCAGCGTCTTGAGTGGCGGCGAAAAAAGTCGTCTCGCGCTGGTGAAACTTTTGATCAATCCGCCGAACCTTTTGCTCATGGACGAACCGACGACCCACCTGGACATGTCGAGCATCGACGCGTTGATTTTTGCTCTGACGCAATTTGAAGGGACGCTTATTTTTATCAGTCACGACGTTTATTTTATTCGCGAACTGGCCAACCGCGTTCTGCATGTCAATGCGGGACAACTCACGCCTTACGCCGGTGATTACCAATATTATTTGGATAAAACAAAAGCGGGTTCAGCTCGCGAAGCATTGACGGCCGGAGCCAAAGAAGAAATTAAAACGCAAAGCAAGGCGCGCCCTGGGGAAAGTCGCAAGGATCAGAAGCGGCGCGAGGCGCAGGAGAGACAAGCGCGCTCCAGCGGAAACCGCGACCAGCAACAAGCCGTGCGGTCTTTGGAAAAAGAAATCCAGCAAATGGAAAAGCGGCAGATCGAATTGACCGCCGAATTGGAGAAGCCGGAAACTTACCAAACTCCCGGTCGCGCGATGCAAATCAATCGTGAGCTAACTGAGACGCAGCAAAATCTCGCCGGCTTGACTCGCCAATGGGAAGAAAATTCCACCAGGCTTGCGGTTCTGGAAAGTGCGTGATCCGCTCGCTGCGAATTAAATCTGAAATCCTAAATTCATTTCACAGAAGCCCACAAAGAAAACGAAGGCAGAGGGCGGGGCGCATCCCAGTTTTTGCAAGATGTTCGCCAGTGCGGTTGTCCGGGAGGGACAATCGAAAATAGCCCGGCGTTTCAACGCCGGGTCGTGGTGGAAACAGAACGAGTCCCCAAGGGAGGGCGGAAAAACGATTACCAGGGAGTGAGCTCCGCCTCTCCGCCGTCCCTTCGGGACTTTCCCAATGTATAACGCCAACCCGGCATTGAAACGCCGGGCTATTCTCAAACGTCCCTCCGAGACGAAAGAAAGTTGCAAGGAAGTGAGATGCGCGCCGGAAGTTGGAGGCAGTGATTCCGGCGCTGCGCCAATCGACGGTAGGGTAACAGTCGGAAATCCTTTGCTTCGTTCTCTTGGTTTCCTTCTGTCGGATTCAGCTTTTGGTTCTCGGAATTAAAAACTGGCGTTGTAGGCGAATTCCGACAGGCCGAGATGCAGGAAAATGAGTAAAGAAACTAACGCGCAAAATCTCGCGCCCCATCCGCCCTTAAAAATTCCCGAAATGGTGAACCACAAACCCATCGCTCCGCAAATCAAAGGCACGATGCAGCCGAAGCAATGAAGAAACGTCACGGTGACAAGTGGAACAAAAGAAAATGGCAACGAATAATAACCCGCACATGCGTAGAATTTTTCCTTGGTTTTCATGGTGAAAAATTCTTAGCACGAAGAAGGCCAATAAAAATCCAGCAGACTTGCGATCCGGACACTCGCCGCCAGTCCAAAATTGCGACAGCGCTGCGTCTAAATCGGTCACTGAAGCGAGGGGAATCTTCTTGGGCAACGCCGCCCCCTGCCATAACCTGGCGCACAAGCGGACTTTTTAATTTTTTATGAAATCGATTTTTCTTTTTATCGGAATGGCCTCTCTGTTCCTCGCGCCAACTTCGCGCGGCGCGGAGCTAGCTCCCCATGCGAAAGAATTTTGGCCGCAATGGCGCGGGCCGATGGCTACAGGTGTTGCGCCGGAAGCCGATCCGCCAATGGCCTGGAGCGAAACAAAAAATGTGAAGTGGAAAATCCAGACGCCGGGTTTCGGCACCTCGACGCCGATTATTTGGGGCAAGCGGGTTTTCCTTCTCACCGCTATTTCTCTCGCGCCCAACGCTGACGCGAAAAAGCCCGAGGCGCCACTTGTCGTCGCCGCTGAGAAACCTAGCCCGCCGGAAGGGCGCCCGCGCCGAGGAGGTCCACCCGGCGGCTTTCGTCCCGAGACTCCCTCCGAGAAATATCAGTTTGTTGTCCTCTGCCTTGACCGCGCCACCGGCAAAACGCTTTGGCAGAAAATCGCGCGTGAGGAAGTTCCGCATGAAGGCCATCACCGCGATCACGGATTTGCTTCAGCCTCACCGGTGACGGATGGCGAACGGTTGATTGCTTATTTCGGTTCACGCGGTCTCCACTGCTACGACTTCGACGGCAATCTGAAATGGCAAAAAGATTTCGGCCACATGCAAACGAAGATGAGTTTTGGCGAAGGCGCATCGCCCGCGCTCTACGGAAATACGGTCGTGATCAATTGGGATCACGAAGGCGACGATTTTATCTTGGCGCTCGACAAACACACCGGCAAAGAACTTTGGCGCACGCCGCGTAACGAAGGAACCGGATGGTCAACGCCATTGATCGTCGAGCACGCGGGTAAAGCGCAAGTGGTCGTCAACGCGACCGGCAAAGTGCGCAGTTACGACCTCGCTAACGGAAAGGAAATTTGGTCTTGCTCCGGCCAGACCGCGAATGCCATCCCGACGCCCGTGGCCGATGCGGACACCGTTTACGTGACGAGCGGTTTTCGCGGGAGCGCGCTTCAGGCCATTCAACTTGGCCGCACCGGCGATCTTACGGGCACTGACGCCATTCGTTGGAACTACAAAAAGAACACGCCCTACGTTCCCTCGCCGTTGCTCGTGGATGGACTCCTTTATGTGGTGGCAAACAACGACGCGAAACTTTCCTGCCTCGACGCCAAGACGGGTCGTGCGCATTTCGAGGCCGAACGGTTGGAAGGAATTTATGGCATCTACGCTTCGCCCGTCGCCGCGAAAGATCGGATGTATGTGCTCGGGCGCGAAGGCACTTGTCTGGTTTTGAAGCAAGGAACCAGGCTGGAAATCTTAGCGGCCAACAAACTCGACGACAAAACGGATGCAACGCCGGCGTTGGTGGACCGGGAGATTTTTGTGCGAGGGCATCGGAGTCTTTATTGCATCGAAGAAAAATAATGTCGCGATTGATCAGGCGTCTCAACCAGGAATTGATTCGGAGCCGATGTTGTCCGTCGTTTGGAAGAATAAATCCAGAAATTGGAGCATCGCAAAGGGAACCTGCTGGGAACCCGCTGAACTAATACAGCCGGTTGTAAACCACGATCAGGACAAGATGCGCGAACATCAGAAGCGAAACCAGCGCGCATAATCTGGCGCCCAGCCCGCCTTTAAACACGCCTGAAATGGCAAACCAAAATCCCACCGACCCAAAGAAAAAAGGGAGAGATTTGCCGAGACACTCCAGCAGCATAACGGTCGCCAGGGGCACCGCGGAAAATGGCAGGGAATAATAACCGGCGCAGCGATAATATTTTTCTTTGGTTTTCATGGAAAAAAAGTTCAGCAGGAAGGCGGCCAATCTCTCGACCCCGCCGGATTTGAGCCGAGGTTTTTATTTGTGCGGGCCTTCACCCTCGACGAACCGGACCGATTCAGTCAGAAGATTGCTCGCCCTCACCCTAACCATCTTCCCCTGAGGAGAGGGAATAGCGAAGCGCATATCGCGGACGTTCGTGAGTCTGTTGTCTCCCTCCCGCCTTTGGTTATCCGCAGAAGAAGCGGACGAGAACCCTGCGCATCAATACACCGAGACGCGGCGAACGAAACCCCCTCTCCTCGGGGGAGAGGCCTGGGGAGAGGGCGAGCGTTTCTCTTCACTGATAATTTCGCGCATTGAACCCATGAACCGTAGCCGCCGACGTGAGGAGGCGGATTTGGGCTGGCCCGCAAGTTTCCGCCTCCTCACGTCGGCGGCTACGGGCGGGTTCGTGGAGACGGAGAGCATTTCCTTTCACTGAAATTCGTTTGCTTCTGTAAATGAATTGAAACCTTTTTCCGCACAAAAAACTTTTCTTCACCGCACCCTCTGTGTTCATCTTTATCATCCGATGAGAGCCATTATCATTGCCGCAGGGCGTGGACGTCGTTTGATGCCCACCACCACGGACACCCCGAAATGTTTCGCCGAAATCCAAGGCAAACGAATGCTCGATTGGGGAGTGGAGGCATTCGCGGCCAGCGGCATCAAAGACATTTGTTTCATCGGCGGCTATCAAATCGACAAAGTCCAGCGGGATTATCCGCACTTCACTTTTCGGCACAACGTCGATTGGGAAAATAACAACATCCTCGCCTCGCTCATGTATGCCGAGGACTTGATGGATGAGCCGTTTATTTGCGGTTACTCGGACATTCTTTTCACCGCGGACGTCGTGAAAAAACTTTTAGCGAGCGAGGCGGACATCGCGCTCTCCGTCGATACGCGCTGGCTTGAACGTTACGTCCATCGCACGAATCATCCGCCCGACGACGCTGAAAAAGTCACAGTGTTGAACGGACACGTGACTCGCGTGCATCGGGGAATCGAGCCAGCGGAAGCGCACGGCGAATTCACCGGTCTGGTGAAATTTTCTAAAGCCGGAGCGGCGGCCTTGAAAAAACATTTTCATCAGGCGCGCGAACGTTTCGCGGGAAAACCCTTTCGCGAGGCCGCTGTTTTTGAAAAGGCTTATTTCATCCACCTGCTTCAACACATGATTGAAGCCGGAGAAAAAATGGCGCACGCTGACACCCCGGGAAATTACATGGAAGTCGATACACAACAGGATTTCGAGTTGGCGCAGAAATTTTGGAAACCCGCTTAAACCGTAGGAGCGACGTGAGGAGTCTCTAACTAAAAAATAAAATGAGTCTCCTCAAGTGCCTTCTACGATGTTCCGGATCAAAAAGCAGTTCACAATTTTCTCAAACCCCGTTTCATCGATGCGTCTCCTCAGCAGGAGGACGATGAGCCAAAAAAAACATCCGCGCGATATCGGTCATCGCTTGGATTTCGAGATCGAAATTGTTCTTCTCCCGAAGATTATCTGTCTCGCCGAATTTTCAGCCATTGGAGCAAACCAACTTCAATCTGGCAAATTTGCGCTTCCGTCATTCGTCCAAGGAATTTTTCCGCGCGCCGACTTGGCACCGTTGCCGGACTTTGCACAAGGAAGCCTCCCGGCTTGAGAAATGGAAGTGGAATGACGATCTCATATTGTGAACCGCGAAGCGTTGTTGTGTGAGGTATGACCGATAGGATGTCCCGGTCATTGGGGCCGCAAGGACCGCTTAGAATTAAAGCAGGCCGGACTTTCTCGACCATTCCCAAATCCACCAGCCAAACCTCACCCCGTTCAGGCACTTTTTTCCTCCGCGTCCAACAGGCTAAAAGCGACACGAGCGCTTTCAGCAATATCCTCCTCCGTCAATGGTTCACCATAAAGTTCGATGGGCACCGCTTCCTGGGATGTCCGAAGCGAATCTCTCAACGCTTGTTCGACAAGGACCGAAAGCCCCTGACCTTTGCGCCGCGCCGCCGCTTCCGCTTCATGAAGTAATTGAGCGTCAATTTCAATGGTCGCTTGCATAAACCGAGTGTAGCTGATTCGTTACGACGGTGAGCAAGATTTTATTTCCCACTTCCGTCGTTGGCTCCATGCCGCGCTCGAATTTTGTTCAAGACCTCATCAACGACAAACCGCCACTCTCGCCCGAGCGTTACGAACACGAAATGGACGCCGCAGTTCGTTACATCGTCGCCTTGCAGGAACACGCCGGACTCGATGTTCTCACCGACGGCGAATGGCGGCGCAAATCCTACATCGGCGTCATTGCCGAACTCGCACACGGCTTTGAACTCGGCTACAACCCCGGCGACAATCGCCCCTGGACCATCGTCGTCGATAAACTCGCTGCAAAAACCCCCGGCTTCATCGCGAAGGAAATCACCTTCCTCAAAAAAATTACGAATCGAAAAATCAAAGCGACTTTGCCGTCTCCTGCTTTGCTGGGTGAACGGATGTGGCACGCCGAGAAATCCCGGAAGGCTTATCCGAACCGCGATGATTTTGTCCGCGATTGCGTTCCAATTCTTCGCCGCGAACTGGAATTGATCAAAGAAGCGGGAGCCGACATCGCGCAAATTGATGATCCGCATCTTTGTCTTTTCGTCGATCCGCAAGTCCGGTCACAATATCCAAACGCTGACGCCGCGGCAGATTTTTCCGTCGATATGGTCAATCAACTTGTTAGCGGGATCAGCGGCATAAAACTCGCCGTCCATCTTTGCCGTCGCGCTGGAGCGAGAGTTAGGGGCGAAGCGCAATTTCAAGGCGGCTACGATCCCATTCTCAAACAGTTGAACAATTTAAAAGTTCATCATCTCACCATGGAATTCACCGCGCCCGGCGCTGGCGATATGGCGGTTTTCAAAAAACTTCGCGAAGATTTTGAAATTGGTTTGGGCTGCGTCAGCGTCGCACCCGGCCAGATTGATTCCGCGGAAACAATCGTCAGCCGCGTGAAACAAGCCTGCCAATTTCTCGCGCCGGAACGAATAACGTTGAATCCCGACTGCGGTTTCGCCCCCGGCTCCGGCGCAGTCGTCAGCATGGATGAGGCATATCAAAAAATTCGGAATGAAGTGGCCGCGGCGGAAATCTTGCGTTCTCAGTTTTAATTCCTCAGATGTTTGCGGCTTGGCGGCATGAGCGATCTATGGCACAGTGCGTTCATGCCGACGACATTGGAACCCTCGGAACTCCGCCCAGCGCTACATGCGAAAGTAGATCAACTCGACGGTGAAGCTCTCGCCATTTTGCATCGCGTGGCGCTTCGCCTCGAACTCGATCAAGTCGTGGCGGAGGTGGATGCCGAATTCGACACGCTGCGGGAACAAGGACGGTTGGCTCATCTGCCGCAAATCATTCAGGAAGCGCGGGCCGCGATTCGAGCGCGGTCGGCTGCATGACCGTTGTCCTCGATACGAATGCCGTCGTGCAAATGTTCGGGGTGCGTTCGCAGCACAAGAGGTTAAAAGGGGCGATTACAGAGGGACAGTTGAATGTGGCGATTTCCACCGCCATCTGGCTCGAATATGAGGAAGTCATTGTCCGCTACGCACGCCGAGTCAACTGGGAACGAGTGGCGCAGATTTTTGACCTGACGGCACAACTTTACGAAACCATCCTCCACGTCGAACCACGCTTTCACTGGCGGCTTATCACCACTGATCCGGACGACGATAAATTTGCCGATTGCGCCATTGCCGCCGAAGCGGATTTTCTGATTACGGAGGATGGGCACTTTGCCGTCCTGCGCGATGCAGGCCACAAACCGCAGCCGATTACACCCGAGTCGTTCGTCCGCGACGTGTTGGAGGTTGGGGAGTAGGGGAGGCATCAAGATTAATTTCAAAGACTTTGCGGCTTCGCCTCTTTGG
Source organism: Verrucomicrobiota bacterium (assembly GCA_038214755.1). Classification (GTDB taxonomy): domain Bacteria; phylum Verrucomicrobiota; class Verrucomicrobiia; order Limisphaerales; family CANJXF01; genus CANJXF01. The sequence continues at coordinate 15,610 of JBBQRQ010000025.1, read as the reverse complement.
GTCTTTGCGTTAAACCTTTGTCGAGTATTCGCTGCGTCATTCCGATTTAGTTTGGGTTGTTATGGAAGAAAAAATTTTAAAATTGCTTGCTGGAAGAAACTATCCGCCATCGAACGTTCCAGAATTGCTTCGGCATTTATGCTTGCGACCCAACCAGCAGCAGGAACTGCAACAAGTATTGGCCGCGCTCGAAAAATCCGGTCAGATCGTTCGCACTAAAGGCAACCGTTATATCGCAGCACGCGAAGCCGACCTCGTTCCGGGCGTGATTCAAATTAATCGAGCCGGAAAAGGTTTTCTCCGTCCGGACGAAACGGGCGTGCAGGAAATTGTCATTCCTCAAAATGAAACTTCCACCGCCCTTCACGGTGACCGCGTTCTCATCCGTCGCGACACCAAAGGCAAAGGCCCACGCCCGCAAAAAGAAGGCGAAATCACCGGCGCGGTCATTCGCGTTTTGGAACGCAAGCGCGCGCAAATCGTCGGCACTTTGCAACGCGGCAAACAATTTCTCTACGTTATTCCCGACGACCCGCGCATACCGCACGATGTTTACGTTCCCGAACCGCGTGACGTCGGCAGACCGGCAAACATCGGCGACAAAGTTGTGGTTGAACTACTGAGTTGGGAATCGCGCCACACCAACCCCGAGGGAGAAATCATCGAAGTGCTCGGCGCCCCGGACGAAGAAGGCGTGGACATGCTTTCGGTGTTGCGCCAATACGAATTGCCTCTCCATTTTCCGAAACCGGTTTTGAACGAAGCGAATGCCATCGCGAAATCGAAGGAGCCAACGTCACAGGAATTTCAAGGGCGCGTCGATTGCCGCGCGCATCTTGTCGTGACGATTGATCCCGATGACGCGAAAGATTTCGACGACGCGATTTGTTTGCAACGCAGCGGCGCGGAGCAATGGAAATTATGGGTTCACATCGCGGATGTTTCGCACTACGTGAAACCGGAGAGCGCACTGGATGTCGAAGCGCGCAAACGCGGCAACTCCACTTACCTCGTGGATCGCGTCATACCGATGTTGCCCGAAGCGTTGAGCAACGAACTTTGCTCGCTCAAGCCCGACGTGGCTCGCCTGACAAAATGCGTCGAGTTCCTTTTGTCCGACGACGGCAAAGTTCTGCAAACGAAATTTTATCCGGCGGTCATCCGCTCCAAGCGCCGTTTCACTTACAAAGAAGTTTTGGCGAGCCTGCAAAAGAAATCACCTTCCAACGATCCCATTGACCGAATGCTCCATGGCGCGCACGAGATGGCGCAAAAAATTCGACGCGCCCGTTTCAAAGCTGGTTCGCTCGACTTGGATTTTCCAGAAAACAAAATCCGTTTGGACGAACAAGGACGCGTGTTGCGCATCGAACGGATTGAGAACGATGTTTCCCATCAGTTGATCGAGGAATACATGCTGCTCGCCAACGAAGCCGTCGCGACGCGCCTGATGAGTTTGCACAAGCCCGCTGTTTATCGGGTTCACGAACCGCCGGCGGAACGGCGATTGAACGAATATCGCGAAGATGTTCGCGAGCATGGCATTCAAATCGGCAACTTGAACCATCGTCCCGAAGTCCAAAAACTTTTGGCGAAGTTGAACACGTTACCGATTGGCCAGGCGTTGAAGATTGGTTTTCTCCGTTCGCTCATGCGCGCTCGTTACGCCGTCGAACCGCTCGGGCATTACGGTTTGGCGAAAACCAAATACACGCATTTCACTTCGCCGATTCGTCGTTACGCAGACTTGATTGTGCATCGCGTTTTATTCGAGAACATTCACGCGCCGATCATGAAACTAAAAGAAACCGCCGACCACATTTCTGACACTGAACGCAATTCCGCCGACGCCGAGCGCGACAGCAAAGATGTAAAACTCTTCGCGTTTCTGAAGGCGCAATTGAAGTCCGGCGAATTGCAAAGTTATCCCGCGCTCGTCACCGACGTGCGCAACATGGGATTTTTTGTTGATGTGCCGGGTCTCGGGCTAAGCGGCCTGGTTCACCTTTCTTCGATACAAGATGATTTCTTTATTTTCGATCCGGCGCGCAATCATCTCATTGGTCGGCGCACGCGACGTATCATCAAGCTCGGCGACAAAGTTACCGTGCAGGTTTACATAGTGGACACGTTCAAGAAGCAGATTGATTTTCAATTGGCAAAAGTAAGTTCTCCGAGTCTGCCGCCCAATCGCTTTAACCAATCTTCTCGATCAGGCGGTGAACGTAGCCGGATGATGGTCAGTTCCCGCAACGTGATTCCATCGAGTCACAAAAAGTTTTCTTCACCGAAACGCGGCGCGCCAGCGAACAGGCGAAAAAACCGACGCTGATTTTGGAAACGTTGGATTGACCCGAAACGACCTACATTTCTGCTCGATGAAAATAACCGAAGACGTGAGCTTTACGTGAAGGCTTGAGCCCCAAACGACATCCGAGATTTATTTTTCTTTCGTGCCGGGCAGCGCTTTCAGATTCGAGGAAGTCAGAACCTGCATCTGGCGAATGGCGATTTGATTGAGCCGTTTGAGACGTTCGCCTTGCGGCAATCCCATGTGAATGAACTCGGCGTTCATGCCTTCCATGTTCGCGAGGACCAGCAGTTGCTCGACGCTCGCGTAATCGCGGACGTTGCCCTCCAGCTTGGGATTGGCGTCGCGCCAATGCCGGGCGGTCTGGCCAAAGAGCGCGACATTGAGCAAATCCGCTTCGGTCGCGTAAGTGATGGCCGCCTGCGCGGGCGTAACCATCGCGGGGATGAGGTGTGCCTTAACCGCGTCGGTATGGATGCGATAATTCAGCTTCGAGAGCGTGCGGTTGAGATTCCACGCGAGCGAGAGTCGGCGGCTTTCGTCATCCTTGAGCCGTTGGAATTCCCGGATGAGGTAGAGCTTGAATTCGGAAGAAATCCAGGAGGCGAACTCAAAGGCAATATCCCGGTGGGCGTAAGTGCCGCCATAACGGCCTGATTTTGAGGTGATGCCAATGGCTTGAGTGGCTTCAATCCATCGTTGAGGCGAGAGGACGAAGTAGTTGCTGCCAGCCTCATTTCTAAACCTCTCGAATTCGAGAGGTTTGAAATTCGGATTGCCAAGTCTTTCCCAAAGCCCAAGGAATTCAATCGTGCTGCGACTGCGCATCCAGTTGTTGATGATGGCAAACGGCTCTTGCGAATCCCGATACCGGGCGACGTCCGTCAGCGAGATGTAATCCTGATCGTTCTGATTCAGGACGGCGATGGCCGTGCCCTGAACTTCGATGATGGATTTCTTGGGCTGGCTCATATTTCAGTCGCGTTGGTTTCTTATTCCCGTCGAATTCGACGGGATTAAATTCAGGGTTGGTTCGCATGCCCGACTTTTAATTGTGGCGAATCCGCCACAATTGCTAAACCCATCGAATTCGATGGAATTAAAAACCGGCTGTCTGAGCTTACTCATGGGATGACTTTCATTGACCGCTCACTAGCTGACACCAAGAAATGAATTCAGCATTTGTGCGATGCGTTTTCGCCGTTCAGTCAAAAATGCCTTGTAGCTGTCCAACTCCAAAAGTGCGCGGTTGGTCGGGATTGCTTGCGCGGCAAACGCTGGTTCGCCTAACTCAGTGATCAACGGCGGAAGATATTCGACTGGCGGCTTGTCGCTGATCTTCCGGTTCGTTGTTCCGCCGATGAACGCAAGATTGGCAATGTCGTCGGCTTCGCGATCAGTGACGCGGTGCTTCAATGTTGCTTTCGGGAAGATGTGGTGAAACTGGAGGCGGTGTTGTCGCCCGGAGTGATCGAGTGCGATTGCCAAGTGCGAACGCCAATCTTTTGCACCCGCTTGCCGGAACGCGAGGAACATCGTTTTGAAAAGAGCGCTACGCTGATTGCGGCCTTCTAATTCTTCGGGCGCGATGTCGAGTCGGCCAACTTGAAGCCGCACTCGATCAACCAGTTCGTCCGGGCCTCCTCCACGCGTCACGGTCACGAGGTCTTGGTCAAGGATGGTTTCGGACGACCCACGGGAGTAGCGACCTTTTGCATTGGCGACGAGCACCCAGAATCGCAGACGGTCAGCCTGTGTCGGCGTGAGCTGGTAATTCAGTTTCTTGCCAAAATTGGCGAGTGTGATGAGAACAAACGGCGAGGAGAGCAGTGCGGGACTCTCGATGCCACAATTGCTCTTGAGAAAATTGAGGGCGAACTCCATGCCCTCGCATGAGTCCTTCCATGCTGCTTGGAGTCTGTTCACCGAAAGACTTCCCACCGTCAGAAAGCGCGACTGGCCGGTGGCGAATGCGATCAGGTTCTTGAGATGCAAACCCAAGTCAAAGTCGAAACCAGCCGCCGCGCACTTCCCGTCAAACTCTTGGAAGATTTTCAACGAATTGCGCCACTTGGCTGTGATTTGAGCCAAAGCTAGATCGGAACTGCGGAGTTTCGTGCCGAGCGAATTGACACGGACGAAGATTTCGGTGACTTCCTCGTAGCGCAACGAGCGCTCAAGTATATCCATGCGGTAAATGTATTTCTTGATACCGCGTAACTTGGCGAGTCGTTCCGAGTATTTCTGGTAGCGCGCATCTTTGAAACCAGTGACCCCGGCCTTCTCAAGGAATGGTGCGTCAGAGTCAGTCTTGAACACATCGGACACCTTCACCCAGTGCGGTAGTTGTTCCAGCTTCTTCGTGGAAACCACAAACGTCATCTGGTCAAATCGGCGTTGAAGCTCGTCTTCTGAGGCTTCATTTTCGTCTTCAAACAAATCTTGGTCGTCATCGGACTCCTCTTCAACCTCTGCAACAAGTGTGAGCTTGTCGGGGTGGTCCAGATTGAAAAGCAGATCCATGGGGCGCGCGCGACCCCGGACCTTGACTAGCTCGCCGCGAATCACTGCGGAAAGGGAAGTAAGGCGCTGCTGACCGTCGAGAAGCAGGCGATTGCTTTTGTAGGGATTTTTGCTCTGCGAAACAGCGAATTCTTGTTGCGCTACTTCTTCGTCCGTTTCCCAAAGCAGAATTGCTCCCGACGGGTAACCACGATAAAGGGAATCAAGAAGATCGCGGACGCGCGTGGATTTCCAGACAAAGCGCCGCTGCATTTCGGGCAGCCGTAATTCGCCGCGCTCGATCATCTCAACAAGTTCGTTTACGGACGCTTCAGCCTTAGCCATGTTAGGAAAGCTATCCATTTGAAACTTGGTCGCCAAGATATTCTCCACGCTTTGGCGTTATCCGAAATTAGCGTTTATCAGCGTCAATCTGCGGTCGAAGATTTTGCGTCTGGCGGCAAATCCGCCTTCAAACGTCGGCGGCTACATTTCTTCCCTCTCGAAAAGGCGGCCACGCGATTCCACTTGGCAACTGTCAGGCGTCGCGCTAGCAACGGGCTAACAAATATCTCCTATGCCTATTTTGATCGGCTGTTTCATCGGATTCGTCGCCTGGTTTTTGGTGCGTTACCTCGCGGCGGGATTTTACACGGTCAACCAGAACGAACGCGCGGTGAAAACGATCTTTGGCCGCGCTCAGAGAATTTCAAATCTCACGACCCTCGATGATCCTGTTTCCGAAGCGCTCAACGCGGATGAGAAAACTCGTTACGCCTATCCGCAAGTCCGCGTGATTATGCCCGGCGGGCCGTATTTCAAATGGCCGTGGGAACGCGTTCACAAAGTTTCCATCGCCACGGAAACAATGAACATGGCGCGCGACCCGGAGGATGCAGCGGCGAATTACGGCGGGACCATTCTCGAAGCCGTAACGAAGGACCAGTTGAATACCGGTTTGACCGGGCAAATTCGTTACCGCGTTAGTATCCAACCATGATTGGCTCTCGACGCTGGATGGCACTTGAAATAACGTCGGCGTGTTCAGCATGGAAACAGTTTACATTGAGACGAGCGTAGTGAGCCTTCTGGTGGCGACTCCGAGCCGGGACGTGCTCATCGCTGGGCAACAGCAAGCAACGCGGGATTGGTGGCAACTGCGCCGGGATTGCTTCGCGTGCATCACGTCGGACGAGACGCGAGCGGAGGCGGCACGAGGCGATGCCGAGCAAGCTCGACGGCGACGGGCCGCGCTTGCTGAATTGCCAAGCCTGCCAATCACGCCAGAAGTTGAGAAGCTGGCGGCGGAGTTTCTGCGAACCGGAGCGCTACCTGCGGCGGCGCGTTCGGATGCAATCCATCTGGCGGTCGCATCCATGGTGCGCGCAGATTATCTGCTGACTTGGAACTGCCGGCATCTGGCCAACGCGCAAATTCTCCGGCGACTAGAACGGGAAGCCAAACGATTTGGCTGGGAATTGCCGACGGTTTGCACACCTTTGGAATTAATGGGAGACTCCACGTATGAAACCGAATCCGATTCTTGAAGAAGTTTGGCGGGTCAAAGATGAGTTGGCGCGGGAAGCAGGCTACGATGTCCATCGCCTCTGTGAAAACACGCGCAAGTGGGCGGCCGAACATCCCCACCCCGGCCCGGTCGTTCACAATGCCGAAGAATTGCGCCGACTGGTGGCCGAAAGGGAACGCCAGCGCGCCGACGAATCAGCGATGGCCCTCAATGACAAACCGCCGCGCCAAGATTGAGGAGTTCCCAGTCTTCTCGAAGTATCACTCCTTCCAATCCTCCAGCGTGACTTCGTCGCGCGATTCCTCTTGGCAACAATCACACTTCGCGTTAGCAACGAGCAAACATTTCTTCTATGCCTATTTTGATTGGCTGTTTCATCGGATTCGTTGCCTGGTTTTTGGTTCGTTATCTCGCGGCGGGGTTTTACACGGTGAATCAGAACGAGCGCGCCGTGAAGACGAGCTTTGGGCGCGCGCAACGGGTTTCCAATCTCACCACGCTTGACGATCCTGTTTCGGAAGCGCTGAACGAGGACGAAAAGACTCGTTACAGTTATCCGCAAGTTCGCGTGATCATGCCGGGCGGGCCGTATTTTAAATGGCCGTGGGAACGCGTTCATAAAGTTTCCATCGCGACCGAGACAATGAACATGGCGCGCGATCCTGAGGATGCGTCGGCCAATTACGGCGGAACCATTCTCGAAGCGGTGACGAAGGATCAGTTGAATACCGGTTTGACCGGGCAAATTCGTTACCGCGTTTCTGAGCGCAATCTCTATGCGTATTTATTTGGCGTGAAAAAACCGATCGTTCACGTCATGGCGTATTTTGTTTCGGTGTTGCGAGAACGCATTGCTAATTTTGAAGTGCCGCCCAGAGGAAGTGACGGGAAAGAACCGACGCCCGACTCCGCTGCGGTCATTGGCATTTCGATTAATGACATTCGAAAAAACTTACGCGACCTGAATGAGCACATGGATTCCGAATGCCGCTCTTCCCCTGCGCGCTACGGCATGATGCTCGACGCTTCGCTCATCACCGGAATCGATCCGCCGCCCGAAGTGGAATCGGCGCTCGCCGCCATCAACACGGCTTACAACCAGGTTTCGTCCGACATCAGTCTGGCGCAGGCCGGCGCCGATCAAAAAATTGTTCAGTCGAGACGCGCGGTCGAAATTGAAACGCTCAAAGCACAGGCGGAAGTGGAACCATTAACCCGTCTTGCCGCGCAGTTAAATGCGCTGAAGAAAAGTGGACCAAGCGCTTTGGCTGCTTACGTGCGAAATGTCCGCCTGACGTTGTTCGAGCAGGCGCAACAAGTTTTTCTGGAGGCACGGAAATGATTTCCACCGTATTTATTGCGGCAGTCGCAACGTTCGTCGGTTGTTTCATCCTTATCCCAACGATTCTCGGATTGGCGCGCGGACTCGGTTTATATGTCATCGCGCAAGAACAGCGCTGTTATGTTTATATGTTGTTCGGCAAAGTCATCGCCACCATCGACGAGCCGGGGCTTCACTTTCTTTTTCCGAAAATGGGTTGGAAAACTTTCATCATCCCATTCATGGGACAACGCCACGTTCTCGACATGCGATTGGACCAGGAATATTTGCGCAGCCAACCGGTCAACTCCGAGGAAGGCGCGCCGATGGGCATTGGCATCTGGTATGAGATGTTCATTAGCGATCCAATTTCTTATCTGTTTAAGAATACCGACCCGCGCGGCTCGCTAGCGGCGAACGTGAGCAACTCGACGGTTCGCTGCCTCAGCAATTTGCCACTCGGCGAAATGCTGGTGAATCGTCATCCGATGAGCAACACCGTGCGCGCGGAGGTTTCGCCCAAATCGCACGAGTGGGGTTACAAGCTTGGCTCCGTTTACATTCGCAAAGTTCATTTTCGCGACGCGGGCATGATCAAACAAATTGAAAGCAAAGTGGTGAATCGACTGCGTCAAGTTACTTCGGCCATCAAACAGGATGGCGCAAATCAGGTGAGCATCATCACCAGCACGGCGGAACGGCAGGCTGCGAAGGAATTTGCCAAAGCGGCGGCGATTCGTCCCCAGATCGTTGGCGCCGCGTTGGAAGTTGTTTCGCAGGATGCGGAAGTTGCGTCCGCTCTGTTTGAAATTCTGGAAACGCAAAAAATTATTTCTGGCGAAGCGCGCATCACACTGGTTCCAGAAAAAGGAAATATCTTTCCTGAATTGTTGGCCGCCGCTGAAACGTCGAATAAAAGTCATGGAAAAAATTTTTAAACTCAGGTTTAATTCGCTCATAAAAACTCCTCTAACTCTCGTCGGCTCTTTTCCGCGGAAGCCACTCCCGCTTTCACTCTCAAGGTTGCTCCTCGCGTTCGCGTTGGCGTGCGGCCCAGTATGGAGCCTTCAGGCGACCACCGTTTCCACCTCTTACGGAATCAGCCGCCAGGTGAATATCGACAGCGCGGGCCAGAACATTCCGGGGGATGCCGCCAATGAGCCCTCGATCTGCGTCGATCCCACTAACCCCAACCGGATGGCGGTGGGGTGGCGGCAGTTCGATTCCGTCTCGAGTAATTTCCGCCAGTCGGGCTGGGCTTACACGACCAATGGCGGATTGAACTGGACATTCCCCGGGAAGATCGATGCCGGAATTTTTCGCAGCGATCCCGTGCTGGCGGCGGATGCGAACGGCTGGTTTTATTATTTGGGAATTACCAACACCACCAATTTCGCGTGCGATCTTTTCCGCTCGACCAATGGCGGAGTCACGTGGCAAACGCTCGGCATGGCCCTCGGTGGCGACAAGGAATGGATGGCCATCGACACCACCACCGGCCCAGGTCGCGGCAACATTTACCAGGTTTGGAGTCCGTTTTATAACTACGCGAACGATACGAACAAAATCTTCTCCCGCTCCACCGATGGCGGCCAGACCTGGCTGGACGCGATCTCAATTCCGCACTTGCCTTATTTCGGCACGCTCGATATTGGACCGAACGGCGAGGTCTATACTTTCGGCACCGCTATCGATGTTGAGCCGTTCGCCATCAACCGTTCCACCAACGCTCAAAACCCGTCCGTGATTCCAAGCTTCGATTTGACAGTAATCGTCGATCTCGGCGGTCAGTTGATGTTCGGGTTGACCAATGTCAATCCCGGCGGCTTGCTTGGCCAGGCGTGGGTCGCGGTCGATCGTTCCACCCGTGCCACCCGCGGCAATGTCTATACCCTTTGCACCGTCAGCAACGAACCTGGCAATCTGGCCAATGTCATGTTCAGCCGCAGTACTGATCGAGGAGAGACCTGGAGCGCGCCCAGACGGATCAATGACGATTCTCCCACTCAGAACGCGTGTCATTGGTTCGGAACTTTATCCGTCGCGCCCAACGGGCGAATCGATGTTTGCTGGAATGATACGCGCCACAGTTCGAATAACAGCCTTTCCGAACTCTATTATTCATGGTCGGACGATGGCGGTCTCACGTGGGCCACTAATCGGCAGTTGAGTCCTCCGTTCAATCATCTGGTGGGCTTTCCGCAGCAGAGCAAGCTCGGCGACTACACCACCATGGTCTCTCTCAACGAAGGCGCTTGTATCGCGTACGCGGCCACTTTCAATGGCGAACAGGATATTTATTTCGTGCGCGCCGAACTGCCCATCACGGCGAACGTGGCGCAGGTGGGTTCGGTCGTGCGCATAACGTGGAATGCCACACCCGGCGTCAACTACTGCGTGCAGGCGAAACCGGACCTAACGCTCTCATGGGCCTCCGCCACGAATATCGCCTGCTTCACGGCAACGGGCGTTACCGCGAGTGTCGATAGTCCTTTGGCCGTCGGCGGCGCTCAACGTTACTATCGCGTGGTCCGCCAGCCGTGACCCTCCAATGTCACGACACCGCATTCAATGCGAACTCCGAAGTAGCATGTGGGTAAAGTTGTGCGGGAGCGCGGCGTTCACGCCGCTTCAACGTGCGAATGTTTTTGTACGCTCGCAACACCCACCGGCGTCCGACGATGAAGCGGCCTGAAGGCCGCGCTCCGTTCCAGTTCCCGCGTTCTGCTTCGGAATTCGGGTTCAATGCGAGGGGCGCGTCTCAAAAATCTTTTGTTTGCGGTAACAATCACGCGCCGTCAACATCGAAGCGCGGACAAAAAAAAACAGATCCCTTCGACCTCGGTCGTTGGGTAGCCACTCAAATTTCAGGTTCAAGTTGTTGTAAAAAAAAATCAGAAATTCAGCTTTTAAAAGATTATGAAAAACAAAGTCGCTCTCCTTTTGGTTACGGTCGCCCTGGCAGGATGCCGGTCGAGCTACGATCTCACGCTCTCCAACGGAAATAGAATCACCGGAGTGACCCGACCAGTCCTGGATAAAAAAACCGAACAATATCATTTCAAACTGGCCGATGGCCGGGAGCTAACCATTCCGGCGTCGCGTGTGAGAGTCATTGAGCCGCACGGCGAATCTTCTGATCCGCAATTCAAGACGCCAAAGAAATAAATCGTTCGACATATTTGCCGAGCAAATCGCCTTCGAGATTTACCGGGTCGCCCACTTTTCTTTCGCGCAAGGCCGTGACTTCGTAAGTGTGCGGAATGATCCAAACCGCAAAACTTTTTTGGCGAACTTCCGCGACCGTCAAACTGATTCCATCAAGGGCGAGGGAACCTTTGGAAATCACGTAGCGCATGAGTTCTTTTGGCGCGACGACTTCGAGAAAAAAATCCGTTCCACGCTTTTCCCAACGTGAAATTTTTCCAAGTCCATCAATGTGTCCCGTCACGAAATGTCCGCCGAATCGGCCATCGGCGCGAAGCGGGCGTTCGAGATTTACGAGCGAGCCGGCTTTGGTGAATTGAAGATTGGTTCGCTGCCAGGTTTCTTCCAGCAGATCAAGGCGCACCGATTTTTTCCCTGCGCGCGAGAGAATTTTCACAACGGTCAGGCAGCAACCGTTGACCGCAAGACTGTCGCCGACGCGCCAATCACTTCCGCAAATTTTAATTTGCAACGTCAGATGAATCGCCTTCGTCGAACGCTCAATCTTTTCAACGACGCCAACTTCTTCAATGATTCCGGTGAACATTTTGGGGGAAATTAAGACTGAGACCAAATTACGTCGAGCCGCGTTTTCCAATTTGAACTTGTAGGAGACGACGTGAGGAGTCTCATTTCCTGCCAAGATCAGAGACTCCTCACGTCGTCTCCTACAAAAAATCAATTCGCGCGCCTCACGAGGCAACGCGCGCGGTCAAAAACAAATCTTCACCGATCTTTTTCCACTCGACCTCGCGCAAAGAAATTTTTTCTTCCAGACGCTCGATTCCTTTTCCCGCAACGCTCTTGGGCGCATCGCGTCCGCCAAGAATTTTCGGCGCATAAAAAAACGCGATGCGTTGCACGAGCTTCTGTTCCAGAAATTGCGCATTGGTTTCGCCGCCGCCTTCGACCAGCAAGCTCGTTATGTTTTCGCCGCCGAGTTTTTTCAGCAGCCAACACAGGTCGATTTGCGATTTTAGATTCACGATTTTGGATTGGCGATCTCGCAGCGGCGATTGGCTATTGGCAATGGCCGATTTCGTCTGAGGCGCTACGATGGTCTTAACTTTTTCTCTAAGTTCATCGATTTGTTTTTTTGGCGCGTGTTCGCTCACCACAATCATTGTCCACGCCGCGAATTCATCGTTGAGAATTATTGCTGACAGCGGTGTCCGCCCCATTGGATCGAGAATAATTCGCCGCAGCATTTTTGAACTTTGAATTTTAAACTTTGAACCTTGAACTGAACGAACGGTCAGACTCGGATCATCCGCCATCACCGTGTTCACCCCTACGAGAATTGCATCCGCGCCTCGACGTAATTTCATCCCAGCCGCGCGCGACTTTTCGCCGGTAATCCATTTTGATTCACCTGTGGCCGTCGCGATTTTTCCATCCAAGGTCATCGCGGCTTTCACGGTCATGAACGGCGTGCGGTGAACGATCCAGTGATTAAAAGTTTCGTTGAGCCGCGTCGCTTCTTCGGCCAGTTTTCGGTAAGGCGCGTCACTCCGTGCGCGCCGCTCGTGAGCAACATCCGAAACGGCGCGCACGGAGGGGCGCGCCCTACCTTCCTTGTCATCCAATGTGATGACTTCGATGCCGGCGCGTTTCAAAATCGCGAAGCCTTTGCCGGCATGTTCTGGATTCGGATCCGTCGCGGCGACAACGACGCGTTTAATTCCCGCCGCGAGGATTGCTTCCGTGCAAGGCGGCGTGCGACCGCGCGTGCAACAAGGTTCGAGCGTCACGTAAAGCGTCGCGCCTTTGAGATTTTGTTTTTTAGATTGAGCATCGCGAATCGCTTCAATTTCCGCGTGGGGCAGACCGGCTTGTCGATGCCAGCCACGCCCGAGGACTTTGCCGCCCTTCACCAAAACCGCGCCAACCATCGGATTCGGCGAAGTCGCGCCGTAGCCGCGCCGGGCGAGGCGGAGAGCGAGGCGCATAAAATGGGCGTCAGACATCGCCGCGCATCGTAGCGGCCTTCGCGAAAGATTACATCGAGAAACTCCCGATACATTATGCGGAATTCGCCGAGGCATTTCGGGATAGCTCTGGCAAAATCGCGTTGGAAAAATGTTCGACAACGCGGAGGATTTGCTCCGACAAACTCCGGCGTTGTGGGAGAATTATGTGACGCTCAAAATCGAAAAGGATTTCAGGCTCCACCGCTTTTTGAACGAGCCGTACCCCGACGGAAAAAATTTCTACATCGAACGCATCGAAGAAAACATCTCACGCCTTCGGCAGGGCGTATCTTGACAGCACCACTAATCCAATCAGATGGAATGGGGCAGGCTACCAGCCTGTCTAAGCCCGAATTCCGAAATAGCGGCGGCGAAGCCGCCGGGTAGCACAGGCGACCCGCCTGTGCCGAGCGGCGACTCGCCGCTCGGAACGGGGGGAAGCGCACGAACTTTTCTGTGCCTCTGTTTCCAATGCCAGGTCCTCCCCATTCCGTCCGGCCAGTGGCCGGACGGCACAGGCGGCGTCGCCCGTGCTACCCATTCCAACTCCGGAGTTCGGGCTAAGCGGGCAACTTGCCCGCGAGTCCTGGGGCTGGAAGCTCCGATGGCAGACAGGATGTCTGCCCCACTACTCTGGTGGTTGTGTCAAGATGCGCCCCATTTCGGCAACAGCTATTTGAAAAACTTTTTAAACAGACTGGCTCCTGCGGATCGGGAAATGGCTCAGTGGGCAAAGGGGTTCAGACATTATCCCAAAACTTTTGATTCTTTCGTTCCTTTCCCTAAAGTTCTTCCATGAAACACATCGTGCTTCTCTTCCCGTTGTTGTTCGCAAGTGTCGCGTTTGGAAAAGAACCGACCGCCTTTCCCCTGGTTCGCGCAAGCGTCGAAAACGAATATCCAAACCTCTTTGAACTCTACAAACATCTGCACGCAAACCCGGAGCTTTCCCTGCACGAGGAAAAAACGTCGCAGCGTGTCGCGGAGGAATTGCGGCGTATCGAAGGAATTTCCGTCACCACCAACGTTGGCGGCTTTGGCGTGGTCGGCGTTTTCAAAAACGGGAACGGGCCAACCATTCTCGTGCGGTGCGATCTCGACGGATTGCCGGTGAAGGAACAAACCGGCTTGCCCTACGCCAGCACCACCATGACCAAAGATGATTGGGGAAAAGAGGTTCCCGTCATGCACGCCTGCGGACACGACGTTCACATGACTTCGCTCATCGGGACTGCGCGCGTTCTCACGCAACTCAAGGAGCAATGGAGCGGAACGATTGTTTTCATCAGTCAGCCCGCCGAGGAACGTGTCGGCGGCGCGAAGATGATGCTCGCCGATGGATTATTCACGCGCTTCCCGAAACCGGATTTTTGCCTCGCGCTCCATGACAGCGCCGAGTTGCCAGCGGGCACGGTGGGCTACGTCGAAGGTTTTGCGCTGGCGAACGTCGATTCCGTGGACATCACCGTGCGCGGCGTCGGCGGCCACGGCGCGTATCCGCATACCACCAAAGACCCAATTGTTCTCGCCGCGCAAATTGTTCTCGCGCTCCAGACCATCGTCGGTCGCGAGATTCAGCCGGGCGAACCGGCGGTGGTAACGGTCGGCTCCATTCAAGGCGGCACCAAGCACAACATCATTCCCGACGAAGTGAAACTGCAACTCACCTTGCGCTCCTACACCGATGAAGTCCGCCAGCAAACCATCACCGCCGTGAAAAGAATTGTGCGCGGCCAGGCGTTGAGCGCGGGCATTCCCGAAGATCGCCTGCCCGAAATAAAATTCAGCGAAGATTACACTCCGTCCACCTACAACGAACCGAAACTCACGCAACGTCTCGCGGGCGCATGGGAAAATTGGCTGGGCGCAACGAACGTCATCAAAGCCAAACCGACAATGGGCGGCGAAGATTTCAGCGAATACAGCCGCACACCGGAGAAAATTCCCGCGTGCATCTTTTGGGTCGGCGCGGTGAAGCCGGAACTTGTGGCCGCAAGCAAGAAAACGGGAAAGCCCTTGCCGTCATTGCATTCGCCCTTCTTCGCGCCGGTGGTCGATCCGACGATTAAAACCGCCATCACCGCCATGTGCGCCTCGGTTTTGGAATTGGCGGGGAAAAACTAGACATCCTTGTCCGTCAATAGAGTATTTTGATTGGCAGTTGCCTAAAGTTAGCCGACGCACATGAATAAGTCGGGCCAAAAGATGCGATGATGAGCAGCGCCTCGCTCGACTTGCCGAGCATCGCCAGAAGGTCATCGAGGGCGTCTGCACGAAGGGTTCTTTCCGATAGGGATGGAAAACCTGCCCGCTCGCGATGCCGACCGCGTGCCGCTCGACATGGTGAGCAAGGCCGACTTCTGAAAAACGCGCACTGGCTCGCCTCAGTTACAACCGCAGCCATCTATTTAAAAGCGCTCTACGAAACCCAAATAAAAAGGGCAACTCGTTACCGATCCGCGCGGACATTCGTACTCGCCGTTATCCGCGTTGTTCTTGATCGCAACGACACCACCAACAGGCCGCATGGTTCGTTTTGTCTTTCTACCCCAATTATAAAAAGAAAAATGGGCGGCTCGTTTCCGAGCCGCCCGCCGGAATGGAACGGTTACATACTCAGGACAACCAAAGCTAGCAGCCTGTCGGACTTAGCCGAAAGATTTTTTTAAAAATTTTTGAATGCGAGGAGGCGTGCGAGCATCAGTAAAATATGCCTGCACGATTCGTCAATCTCGACCGCCAAACACCGATGTTCCTGCCGTGCGATCTGC
>JBBQRQ010000024.1:0-55320 GCA_038214755.1 Verrucomicrobiota bacterium | reverse complement strand
GCGCAACCGGCAGAAAAAACCGCAGCACAAAACCACCACCGACTTTTTCACCGCCATGAACGCCGAACATCATCGCTACGCCATCCGCTGCCTTCATGCCCGCCAGCCAAGCTTTCAATCATCTTCATGAATTGGCCGTGGAGTGATGGCACTGAAGGCCAAATTGAATTTGCGCTCTCTATTTTCACGCCGCATAATTTGAATGTATGAGCGACCGAGATTTAGTTTTGGAAGCCGTGAAAGAAATGCCGGAGCAAGCTTCTTTCACCCAGATCGTGGATGAACTCGCTCTTCTCGCTTCTGTAAAAAAAGGCATGTCGCAGATTGAACGAGGCGAGGGTCTTCCGCACGAACAAGTCGTCCAACGATTCAATTCATGGATTACCAAATCATCTGGTCTCCAGAAGCGTTGAATCAGCTCGGCGATCTGGTGCATTTCATTTCCAAGGATAATCCGTCGGCGGCCGAAAACATGGGGAGTGCCATCATCGAGAAAATACTCCTTTTGGGTCGGTTTCCTCGCTTGGGGAAAAAGTTTCGGAAAATGAATCGGGATGATGTTCGGGAAATTCTGATTTCGCCGTATCGCGTCATCTACCAAATTCACGAGCGCGAAAAAATAATTAGCATTTCCACAATCTGGCATGGCGCTCGACAAGAGCCGGAAATTTGATGAATCCGTCCGGTCGTTTGGTCAATGGAATATCTCGGCGATGCCCACTCTGCGGAAATGAAGATACGATTCCATTCCTTCACAAAAAAGATTTAGTCCTCGTTCAATGTCGAAGCTGTTCCATGAAATTTGCCAATCCGGTCGCAGCAGAAATGGTCAGCGGTTCATTTTACAACGATTCACGAACCCCGTTTTACCTTTCGCCGGATAAATTGGAGAGCGACTACGCGAGTGTTCGTTTCGAGCGCGAGTTGCGACTTTTTCGCCGCTTCTGCCAAACAGGAAATGTTCTGGATGTCGGCTGCTCCACGGGCGCGTTTCTGTTTCAACTGAACAATCGATTTCCAAATGAATACAACGTCACGGGCACAGACATTTCCCGGCCTGCGCTCGAATACGCCAAGGGCCGAGGCGTGGAAATTTTAGAGGAATCCTTCCTCGATTTACATCTCGGCGAAAAACGTTTCGACGCGATTACGTTCTGGGCGGTGATGGAGCATTTGATCGAGCCAAAACAATTTTTGGAAAAAGCCGCTTCGCTTTTAAAAGGCGGCGGACACTGTTTTATTCTCGTGCCCAATATGCAGTCGCTCGCCGTGCGAATTCTTGACGCAAAATACCGTTACATTTTGCCGGAGCATGTGAATTACTTCGATCCGCAGACGCTGAAAAACTTTGCCCTGACTCAACCGTCATTGGAAATCGTGGCGAACGGTTCGATGCACTTTAATCCTTTCGTGATCTGGCAGGATTGGCGCAGCAAAGGAGAAATTGTTTCCGATCAACAGCGCGCGGCGTTGCTCAAACGCACGACTTCATTTAAACAGAATCCACTTTTTCTACCAGTGAAATGGCCGTATCAATTTCTGGAAAAATTCCTGTCTCTTTTTAATTTGGCCGACAACCTGTTCCTCGTCTTAAAAAAAAATGAAAACGAAATTTCAAAAGTTGCATCAGAAAATTTGGGCTGACCGTCTCCGAATTTTAATCGCGTTCGCCGTCGCGCTAATTGTCTCCGTCGGTCTTGTGGTCGGCGCTGACCACGTTTGCCAAAATGCGGCGCGGCACAAAATTTTCCACTCCGTAGAATCGGTTCCGCCCAACGACGTGGGTTTGGTTTTGGGCACAGGAAAATTGACGCGACGCGGAAATCCGAATCTCCATTTCAACCAAAGAATTAATGCCGCCGCCGCCCTCTATCACGCCGGCAAAGTTCGCTTTCTGCTCGTCAGCGGCGACAACCACGTCGCCGGATATGATGAACCGAGCGACATGCGCGACGCCTTGATGGTGGCTGGTGTGCCTTCGAGCGCGATCACCTGCGATTACGCCGGGTTTCGCACGCTGGATTCCATTGCCCGGGCCAAACTCGTTTTTGGTCTGACGCGTTGCACAATTATTTCCGAGGAGTTCCATTGCCCGCGCGCGCTTTGGATTGCGCAGAGGCACGCGCTCGACGCCGTGGCCTTTGCTGCTCGCGACGTGGACTCTCGCCGTTGGAGTTGGCGTGTGAAAGCTCGGGAACATTTCGCTCGCGCCTGGTGCGCGCTCGATTTGTATGTGCTGCATCGCGGCCCAAAATTTCCAGGCCCAAAAGAGCCAATGATTCTCACCGCGAACCCACTGTGAAAAACATTCGTCGCGTAAATTTCCGTTGCCATTGCAAAAAATCCGGATGAAACAACTACTCGTCAACGGGACCTCTCTGACGCGACCCGCTGCCGATCCAAAATTATGGTTGCTGAACCCTAAAATCACTTTCCTCAATCATGGCTCGTTTGGAAGTTGCCCGCGCGCCGTTTTGGAATTTCAACAAGAACTGCGTCATCGTTTGGAGCGAGACCCAATCCAATTTCTGGTGCGCGATTTGGAACCGTTACTTGATGAAGCGCGCGCTGAGTTAGCCAAGTTCTTAAACGCCGACAAAAACGATTTGGTTTTCGTTCCCAACGCAACCAGTGGGATCAACACGGTTTTGCGTTCACTAAAATTCAAACGCGGCGACGAACTGCTTGTGGCCGATCACGAATACAATGCGTCGCGAAACGCGCTGAATTTTGCGGCCGAACAATCGGGCGCAAAAGTGGTTGTCGCGAACGTTCCGTTTCCGATTCATTCCGCCGATCAAATTCTCGAAGCAGTTTTGAGTCGTGTAACTTCGCGGACGAGACTCGCGTTATTCGATCATGTGACGAGCCAAACCGGTTTGATTTTTCCGGTGAAACGGCTGGTGCAGGCGTTGTCCGCGCAAGGCATTGAAACGTTAATTGACGGAGCGCACGCGCCAGGAATGCTCCTGCTCAATTTGAAAAAACTGGGAGCAACTTATTACACGGGCAATTGTCACAAATGGATTTGTGCTCCAAAGGTCGCGGCTTTTCTGCACGTCCAACGCGAGAAACAAAATTTAATTCGACCGCTCTCGATCAGCCATGGAGCAAACTCTCCCCGTAAAGATCGCTCGCGCTTTCTCCTGGAATTTGGATGGACCGGCACGGGCGATCCCACCGCATATCTCAGCGTGCCGAGCGCGATAAAATATATCAGTTCGCTGCTGCCCGGTGGCTGGCCGGAGGTGATGCGTCGCAACCACACGCTTGCAGTTGCCGCGCAGAAAGTTCTTTGTCGCGCGCTGGGAATCGATCCTCCTGCCCCTGAAGAACTCATCGGTTCGCTCGCCGCCATACCCATTCCTGATGCGGCAAAAATCGTTCCACAAAAATCCCCGCTTTACCTCGATCCGCTTCAAGAAAAACTCCTTCGCGATTATCGAATCGAAGTTCCGATTATTCCGTGGCCGGTTTACCCGAAACGATTGCTGCGCATCTCAGCGCAACTTTACAATTCATTGCCGCAATACGAGAAATTAGCTGACGCGCTCCAAGAAATTCTTCCGTCTGACCAGGCGAAATGAAAACTTTCAAAGCCATCGCCGCCATGAGCGAAAATCGCGTCATCGGAAATGGAGATAAAATTCCGTGGCATCTTCCCGAAGATTTCAAATGGTTCAAAAAAATGACGACCGGCCACATCATCGTCATGGGGCGAAAAACTTTTGAATCGATCGGAAAACCGTTGCCTAATCGCACCACCATTATTTTGAGCCGCACAGGTTTTCAGTATCCGGGAGTTCAGACGATTTCGGATTTGAACGAGTTGGATTTAAAAAACGAAAAGCGCGAAATTTTTATTTGTGGTGGCGCGCAAATCTACGAACAAACGTTGCCGCTCTGCTCCGATCTTTATCTCACGCTGGTGAAACGAGTCGTTCCGGGCGATAAATTTTTTCCCCCGTTTGAAAACAATTTCACATTGACCGAAGAAGTTCTCGACTGCGCTGAGTTCAAAATTCTCCATTATCGGAAGAAAAATTAACCACAAAGACACAGAGGCACAGAGATTGAGTTTATACTTTCTTCGGTGCCTCTGTGCCTCTGTGGTCGTTTTCCAACTTTGAACTTTGAACTTTGAACTTTGACCCCCTAGCCTCCGCTCCCGATGTCGCAAATGCTGAAATCCTCCGGCGCGATGGCGGCGGCCACCATGATCAGCCGCGTGCTGGGCTTCGTGCGCGTCGCGGTCTTTGCGTCGTTTATGGGAATCACTCCCGTCGCCAGCGCGTTCACTCTGGCGTTTCAAATTCCCAATTTATTTCGCCGCCTGCTCGGTGAAGGCGCTCTCTCGGCAGCGTTCATTCCCATCTTCAAAGAAAAAGAAAAAATCGCCGGTGAAAAAGAAATGTGGCGCGCCGCCAACGCCGCGATCTCCGCGCTGCTCCTGGCCTCCGCATCGATCATCGTCGTCGCCACGATTGTCATCACGGTTCTTATCGCCACCGATTTTTCGATCAATCTTCCCTCTGGCGGTTTTCTCGCCGAGCAATTGGAAATCGGCTCCCTCAAGGGACAAACGCAATTGATGCTTCAACTGCTGCGACTGATGTTTCCCTACATGCTGCTGGTTTGTCTGGCCGCCGTTTTCATCGGGATGCAAAACGCGCGCGGACATTTTTTCGTGCCGGCGATGGGGTCAACGATTCTCAATGTGACCATGATTGGTTCGGTTTTTTTTCTCGCGCCGTTGATGGGAAAAAAATTGGAGCAACAAATTTTCGGATTGGCCATTGGCGTTCTCGTCGCCGGAATCGCCCAAGCCGTTTTCCAATGGTATTACCTCCGTCGCGAAGGTTACCGCGGGGAGTGGATTTCGCCCTGGGGAAATGAAACAGTCCGCCAGGTCGCGCGAAAAATGATTCCCGGCATGATGGGCGTGGCGGCATTTCAAATCAACGTCCTCGTCACCAACGGACTGGCTTTTTGTGTCGATTCAAAAATCGTGGCGTCATTTGATTTTGCGGTTCGCCTGATGGAATTACCCCAAGGCGTTTTCGGAATTTCGCTCGCCACTTATTTGTTGCCGACGTTGTCGGGCTTGGCCGCGGGAAAAAAATATCCCGAGTTTCGTTTGACCCTTTGGCAAGGGATGAGCCACCTGATTTTCGTCAATCTGATCGCGTCGGTTCTCCTCTTCGTTCTCGCCGTGCCGATCATTCGTTTGCTTTTCGAGCATGGAAAATTTGACAGCTTTGCCACGCAACAATCGGCCATGGCCTTAAAGTTTCTCGCGCCGGGACTCGTGATGTTTTCGCTCGTGAACATTTTGGCGCGCGCCTTTTACGCTTTGGGCGATACGCAAACGCCGATGAAAATCAGCATCGTTTGTCTGCTGTTGAATCTCGTGTTCGCGCTGATGTTCATCTGGACGTTGCGGCAAAAAGGACTTGGTTTGGCCAACACGTTGAGCGCGGCGTTGAACGTTTCCCTTTTGGTTTACGCGTTGCGCCGAAAATTAAGATTTCTTGGCATGACCCAATTACGCCGAAACACCGAGAGATTATTGGTCGCAACGGTTTTCGCGGGTCTCGCGGCATGGGCGACAAATTATTTTTGGGAAAAGAAATTCGGCCACCGGATGATGCTGGAAAAAGCGGGCGCTGTCTTTTTGCCGATGAGCATCGCGACCTTGGTTTACTTCGCCATTGCGATGTGGCTAAAAGTTCCTTCCGCGCGCGAGATGTTTCAGTTGGTCAGGGAAAAATTATCTTCAAAGAGAACAAATAAATCCTGAAACAATTGAGACCTGTTGTGCGGGATTGGCGCGAACGTTAGTCGGGGAAAACAACGGGCAACGCACTTCTATCCATTCGGCGATAGGTTAAAAAATGTCTGCGATCAGTTGTAATCACGTCCAAATTCGGCAGCTTTTCACTCAACACAACCACGGAACTATCTGCTAGATCACAATGGTCAAAGTGTGCCAGTACACGAGACATCGCCGCGAAGTCGTGCTCGAAATCCGTTCCGACGATGAAATGCCTTTTTGCAACTCCCTTCAAAATATCGGCAGCGCATCCCGTCATGAATCCGACTTCGCCCAGCACCGTCTCACTTGTGAAAAATGGGCCAGAGTAGTGCGCGAAAATTTTTACGGCCCATTCATGATGTTTGTCCGGGCGTTGGTCTGCTCTGCCCCACAACGCAATGAGAGGTCCCGCATCGAGGATCGCTTTCATTTGTGCCGACGATCGTATGCCGCGATGAGTTCGGGATCGGTTTTTTTCCGCGGCGACTTGCGTTGCGCCAAACCCAAGCACCAATCACCGGCGCATTCAGTGCTGGCGTGGAGGGCGCTTTCGGCCGCGCGCCGCACCAAATCACTCACGCTTACATTCTGTCGCGCCGCCTCCGCCGTGAGGGACCTGTCTAGTTTTTTACTAAACCGGACGGTTCTACCTTTAGCTAAAATGTCTGACATAATACGAAATGTAATACGTCGTCTTTTTCCGTCAAGAACTTCTAAAAACCTTCCTCGATTTTCCCATCCGCCCAGATTTTTGCGCGACGCCTTTCGGCGCGCCAGCACTGCATGTTCACCGCCACGGGATTGCAGGTGATGTGCGTCCAGGCAGATTCGATGTGAACGGCGAGCGCGGTGGTGTTCCCGCCCAGACCTTGCGGACCAATTCCAGTTTGATTGATGGCCTCAAACAGTTCTTCCTCGAGCGCGGCGATTTGCGGGTCCGGATTTTTTGAACCGAGCACGCGGGTCGTCGCTTTCTTGGCGAGCGCCATGCACAAGTCAGAAGAGCCGCCGATGCCGACGCCGACAATGGTCGGCGGACAAGGTTTGGCGCCAGCGCCGACGACGTGTTCGAGAACAAATTTTTTGATGCCGTTAATTCCATCGGCGGGAACCAACATTTTCAGGAACGACATATTTTCGGAGCCGGAACCTTTCGGGATGAACAAAATATCGAGGCAATCGGAATCGCGGACGAAATCATATTTGATGACGGGGATTCTTTCCCCAGTGCTGGTCTGGCGATTTTCTCGTGTGAGCGGGGAGACGATGCTGGAGCGCAACGGATGTTCGCGCGTGGCCCGTTCCGTTCCGCGAATAATCGCGTCGTTCAATTTCGCGCCGTCGAGCCGAAGATTTCCACCGATGTCCACCCAATAAATCGGGATGCCGGTGTCCTGGCAGACCATCATGTTTTTGTCGCGGCCCAGTTCGATGGATTGGATGTAGTGAGAAAAAATTCTCTTCGCGACTTCCTTGGTTTCGGTGGCGGCGGCGCGCCGGATCGCGGCCACGATGTCCGGCGGAATTTCCTTGAGCGACTTAATGTAAAGATCGCGACAAGTGGTTTCGACCAGGTCGTAAAATGTTTCAGAAACTTCCATGACTCGAGTGAGTTCAAATTACACCGAGGCGGGAGGAGTGACGATAAATTTTTGCAGGCAGAAAACTTTGCTGCGCGCGAAACGGTTGAAAGGGTCGGAGCTTCACCGTCTAACTCAACACCCGGCTAAAGCGTTAACGGGGTTTTAATGAGAAGCGGCATGATGGAACCGGACACGAACCGCTTACAGAAATTTTGCTTCCATTTCTTTGCGAACGGCTTCGACAACTTCCTCGGGCGAGCCGGGACGTTCCGTTTCCTCGCCCCAACGCAGATGCTTCATGTAAGCGTCGCCCGAAATGAAACCTTGTTTTTGCGCCGACTCATCAATCAATTCCGCAAATCGCACGGGCAAGCTGACTTTAATTTCGTCAAAATCATCCCATGCTTTCACTTCTGATGGAATGTCCTGCCAATAGAGAATTTGAAATTTTGATTTCGCGTTCAGGTCGCGCGTTTGGACCACGGCAGCGCGCTCAGCGATTGCAGGAGCGGCCGCTTCCAATTTAGTTTTGAATGAGGGAGGAAGACCTTTGCCGACAAAATGGAGAAATAAATCCACGGCGCTCGAAGCATCCGCGCCGTAACCATCGGCGCCAATTTCGTCCGCATACATCTGGCTGATGGGCGCGCCACCGATGGCCATCTTGATGTGACCGAGACCTTTTTCTTCAAAGCCATCGATGACGGTTTTCATGTAAGTCATCGTCGTGGTGAGCAACGCGCTCATGCCGATGATGCTCGGTTTGTGCAGTTCGTAGGCGGCGAGAAATTTTTCGATGCTTTGATCAACGCCGATGTCATACACCTGAAAACCCGCGCCTTCCGCCATCATGCAGACGAGATTTTTTCCGATGTCATGCAAGTCGCCGCGCACCGTTCCCATGACAAGAACTCCGGCGGGTTGAACGTCAGAATCTTTTGCGGACAGCAATGGTTTCAACACTCCCATGCCGGCCTTCATCGCACGCGCGGCGATGAGCACTTCTGGCACGTAGAGGATGTTGTATTTGAAGTCCTCGCCGACGACGCTCATTCCAGCGATGAGTCCTTCGGTCAAAACTTCTTTGACGCTCCGGCCTTCGGCGAGGGCGGCAATGGTCATCTGTTCCACTTCCTTGGCTTTACCTTCGTAAATGCACTGGTTCATTAACGCGTAGTCTGGCATGGGGAATCCTTTTTTTCTTACTCGGTAATTATTTCAGTTAGAAGGTTGCTCGCCCTCACCCTAACCCTCTCCCCCGAGGAGAGGGGACCAAAATCATCGCGCTCTGTATTTCACCAAGCGATGAACATTTTCCAGCGCTGGAATATTTTCTCCCTCTCCTTTGGGGAGAGGGCCGGGGTGAGGGAGAGCGTTTCATTTCAACAAATAAATTCAACTAAGCTGGGACGCGTCTGCCGTTAAATTCTGCCAGCGCATCCAGCATCGCTTGAATATTTTGTCCCGGCATTCCTGGGCTTGTGCCGCCGCCGACGGAAAGAATAATTCCTTCACCGCCACTTTTTTCCAAAACGTCCAACGTAGCTTCGCGAACTTCTTCGGGCGTGCCACGCACACCGACTTCGAGCGGGTTCACATTTCCCATGAGGCACATGCGGTCACCCACGCGATCCTTTACTTCGGCGTAGTCGGTTTGTTTCCCCCAGTTCAACACATTGAAACCGCAATCCGGCAGATGATCGAGGCAAGCCTGAACTTCCGCGTCGTTGTGATAAAGTTTCACCCAATCTTTCGGAAAGGCGTCGCAAATGCGCTTCAAATAGGGATGGCAAAATTCCATGTAATGATCTTCGTTTACGAAACCAACGATGTCGTCGAGAATAAAAATCCCTTCGACACAATTCCCAATCGCTTTGTGCTGGGCTTTGAGCCAGTCGATAATCAGGCGCGTGGAAAGATCGAGAAGTTTGTGCGCCCACTCCGGTTTTTCCACGAGATCAATCATCAGGTCGGTGGTGCCGCGAACGAAACCGGCGGTACACATAGGCCCGCGCGATGTGACGAACGGCATGACGTAACCGGCATCGAACACGCGTTGTTTCTGCATACGAATACGATGCAGCGTCATCGCCATGAAGGCGTCGTTCTCCACTTCGTATTCAGGAAATTTCTCGATGTCCTCGATGTGAAAAAGCGTGTGGTATTCGCTCGGCGTGTTGTCGGTCCAAAATTTTATTTTTGAACCGAGTGCCGAGGGTTCAGCGGCCATGCCGTATTCCATCCACCAACCTGGAACCCAGATAACGTCTGGAAATTCCCGGTGAATTTTGAGATGCGATTGAAACCACACTTCGGGATCCAAATAAAAATCCATGTGCTTGATGCCGAGATGGCCGGGTATCCACGGGCTATCCACGATCATCGCCATTGGCACCTTGTCCAATTTTTCGCGCCGCGCCGCTTTTTTAAAAATGTCCCATTGTTCAGGTCTCATAAATTGTTTGATAATTTTATAACGAGGGCGCACCCGCCCGGCAAGACATGCCCTGCCGCATCCCGGTTGAACGCACGCCCTTTGAGGCACGGAGCGCCATCTTACTTTCCCGCGTGAGGCATTGAACTCATCATTCAAATCCGATGACTTCGTTTAATAAGTTCCGGGAGTCCCAGAGCGCGCTGGATAAACCAGCCGCCAGAATTGGGTCGAAGCGGGCGTCTCGGTCACGACGATGTTGGTGCCGTTCATTGATTGGGAATTGTCATCGTACACATACGGCCCCGCCACGTCGGAAGCAGTTTTCAATTGATAGCCGTAATGACCGCTGGTGAACTCCGGGCCGATGCCAAAGGAGTCTTTGGCCGGCCAGGAGAGAGTGACGCTGGGTGAAGAATAGGTCTGTTTCAATTTCGGGAAGTAAGGTCCTGTCACTGATGCCCAGGTCTTGCCGATGCGCAAATCCGCCAGGCGTTTTGAGAAAGGTCCCAAATTTGCGCCGGAGCGGATACCAAACTCGGTGATGGGGGCGTTGTTATTCCAGTTGGTGATCGAGCCGCCCGCATCAGGGGTAGGAAGACCTGCCTCCGATGCACCGAAGGCGGATGTTGGTGGATCAATCCACAATGAGACAACATCATCATTGGTGGATGTGCCGCCGGAATTAATCTTGTAAGAGCCAACGACAAAATGGATTTGTCCGCGAAGCAAATTTTGCGGCGCGAATTGGCCGTTGGTTGATGATGCGGTGATGGTAGCTCCGTTGCCTTTGAATACGCCCAACTGGTAGGAATCTCCTCCAGTGCCAGCAACCTTAACACACAACTTGTAGTTCCACGTATTGGCGTTGCCACCGGCAGCATCCGAGTCACCACTGGTAAATCCAGCGAGCACGTCCAATGTCCCGTTATTCAGAGCCGAGCCTTGATCGGCGTGAATAATACAGGAGAAGTAAGCAGACCCATTCGTGACTCCGCCGAACTTCAAGTGGTTATTGTTTCCTCCGCTGGCGAAGGTCCACATTTTGTCACCGCTACAATCAATTCCCGGCCAGGGATAAAGTCCCGGCGGATTCCGGCTGACGCCTGAGTATTGGTATAAGTCATTAGGCAGGACGCCGGAATTCAGGCCGCCGCCAGTATTGAACCAATAGGCTGGTTGTCCCGTAACTCGGTTATAGATACTGATGAGATTTTCCCACGAATAAAAGCCGACCGCCGTAGTAGGCCCGATGGGATAGTTGAACGGCTCGTAGATAATCAAATTGGGAACGTCGTTCGGATGGTTAGTATCGATGATGACATAGAGCAGAGCCGAAGCGACGGCACTGCCAAATGCGTTACTGACCGTCAGCGAATAGAGCCGCCTATCATCACTGACGATATTGGTGATACCAAGGGTTGCGGTATCCGCTCCAAAAATGTGGGAGCCATCATTGACGAGAGGGGTTCCATTGTGACTCCATGTGTAGCTAAAGGGAGTGCTGCCACCTGTTACGGTAGCCGAAAAAATGGCATTCGAGCCGATCACATTTGTGGAACTGGCTATCCCTCCCACAGTAGGCGCCTGACCTATCGTCAAGGAGGCGGGACCGCCATTGGCCGTGCCGGCCAGATTCGTCACCGTGACAGAGTAAGAACCTGCATCACCAAGCTGGACGTTGGCAATGGAGAGATTGGAAGATTGCGCGCCGGAGATGGTCGAACCCAAACCAGTAGGACCATTGGTAAGCGCATTCACACCTTTGAACCATTGATAAGATAACGCACCGCCGGTAGCCGTGACAGAAAAGTTGGCAGTGGTTCCGACCACCTTGCTTTGGTTGGCGGGCGGAGAGGTGATTATAGGCGGATCCAGGACGGTCAGACCAGCGACGGAACTTTCTTGCGCGGATGAACCGTCAGTAACAGTAACCTTGTAAGTTCCCGCATCGGCATCTTGCACTCCCGTAATGGTCAAGGTATCCGTGGTCGCCCCGGAGATGGTCGCTCCTGAGCCAGAAGGACTGGGGCCATTGATAAGCGGCGTAGTGCCTTGCAGCCAGGCGTAGGTTAAAGGTGGTGATGCGCTGGATACGACATGAAACGTTGCGGTGGTACCCGCAAGGTTAGTGCGACTCATCAATGGAGTAGTAATGGATGAACCCGGCAAGGCAAGGATGGCCGGGTTGCTGGTAACGCTGCCGCCATTGTTGGATGCCACCGCGAAATAAGAACCGGCATCTGCTCCCGAGATACCCGCGATGGTCAAAGTCGGGGTGCTGGCCCCACTGATCGTTGAACCGTTGCCGGTCGGTCCATCGCTCAACGTCGTGCTACCTTTTTTCCACGTGTAACCATTAGGATTGGCATTGGTGGCAGACACCGGGCCGAATACGGCGGTTGCTCCCACAGCGTTCGTCGTGTGGGCAGGATGGACGGTAAAAGCAGGAAGGGCTGGTTGCGTGGGAGACACTACCACACCGCGGAAGACGGTACTGGCAGGTGCGGTTGCAATGTTGATTTGGATAGCAGATGAATTGGTGTCATTGAAGCCATACAGGTGATTACCCGCTCCCGGGGTATTGACGACATAAACAAACGGGTTGGCGCCACTATAATCAACCGCTATATTTTGGGGCTTCTCACCGCCCGCTAAAACCAAGTTATAATCGAAGACCCATGCAGTGCCATTCCAATGGAAGTGTCCAACGGCGGAGGTCGTACCGTTGTAATCAGCCATATAAGCGATGGAGTTGATACCTACGTTGGGCGGGATAGCAAAACCGGCAGGGCTCGCGCCAGTTCCGATTAACGCACTGGCGATTATCGTGGTCTCCGCAGAGAGGACCATTGGAGTGCCAATTATTTCAATGAGGCCGGCAGCTTTTGTGACGTAGATATTCCCGTTGGCAATGGCCATCGCGCGGCAGGCACCGACGCCGATAGCTGTCCCTGTGTTCAGATAGGTCGCGGGACCGCTCTGGTTTCCCCAAAAATTACCAAATCCATCAGAGGTCGCACTCCGAAAAGCCTGGCTGGAAAATATCGTACTCGAAGTGAAGGGTCGCCTGTAAGTCCCATCGTATTTCACCGTAGCGACAACTCGCGGGCTGGTGGTTCCAGCAGCGGTATCAACCGTGCCTGCGACGACAGCATTGCCGTAACCTGGAATGACTATGAATGCGCCATCGGCCGACAAGGAGGTGTTGTGACTTAATTGTTGGTTACTGCTCGGTAAACCAAACACAATCGAATTGGTGTCGGCGGTAGTTGTTCCGTAGGGGAGAGCCACTTCGTAGGATGTGCCCCCCGCCCTGTTATATTCAACAAGCTTGCCGCCACCACCCAGGGAGATGTTGGTGCATTGCAACACAACAGCGCGACCCGGAGTAAATTGGGCAAAGCCCGTGAAGGCAGCCAAAGCGATACCGACGGCGAATAGTGAGAATAATCGTTTCATAAATAATCCACGCAAAAAGTTAAACGTTTCACTAGGACACTTAGGGAGACTCCAACATAGCCGACGAGGGGTCAAGTGGTTTCTTAAAGAACACCAACCTCACCCACTTTTAATTACACCCACAAACGATTGCTCCCAGCAGTTACCCTCGACATCCACTCAACGTGCGGTAAAGATGCGGGCCGATTCTTTACCGTGACACGATCCACAAAACCTCGAGCGACCCTGAAGGATGTTGCGCACGAAGCCAACGTCTCTCTCTCTACCGTCTCCTACGTGCTCAACGACAATGAGCATGCGCAACGCATCTCTCACACCACGAAACAGCGGGTGCGCGATGCTGCTGATCGTCTCGCTTACAAATCCAATCCCATCGGTCGCGCGCTTCAACGCGGCTACACGAACCAGGTGATTTTGTTGATCGTCACCTGGGACCTCGCCACGTCGCACTCGGCCACGGCCATGGCCATCAGCCGGGCCGCGATCGCTCAAGGATTCGAGTTAACCGTCCACGTCGCCGACAACGATGCGGAAGCCGAGGCATTTCTGAAACGACATTTATTGCACAACGTCGGCGGGTTGCTGGTGTTGTGGGATTCTCCGGCGATGCGGGAAAGTTATTTGGTCCAACTGGCGGCGGAGGGAGTGCCGGTGGTGGATTTGTTGCCGGACAGTCCCGCAGGCATTTCCACGGTGACGCCGGATCGCGAGAGTGCTTTTCTCGAAGGAACAAGGCACCTGATTAAACTGGGCCATGGTTGCATCGGGTTGATTTCCGACACACTAACGCGGCCGAAGACAACGCTATGTAAACTCGCGGGATACCGCCGCGCCCTGCAAGAGGCCGGACTGAACTATGTTGAATCCCTGGTGGTGGACGTAACCGAATTCGGATTTGAAGGCGGGGTCAGCGGTTTCCCTCGTCTGGTTCAGCGCAACCCTAAAGTCACCGCGGCCATTTGCATCAATGACGCGATTGCGCTGGGACTCATCGCTGCGGCCGGCGACGCGGGGCGACGTTGTCCTGACGATTTCTCGGTGGTGGGTTTTGGTGATTCAACCATGGGGAAATACTGGCGACCGGCTTTGACTACCTTTGGCCTTTTAGCTGATCGCGTGGCAAAGGCTTCCGTTGGTCTGGTGTTACAGCAGCGCCAGGAGACGTCTCCCGAACCCAAAACGATTCTTATCCCCGAGGAGTTAATCATCCGCCAATCCACTGGCCCTGCCCCCAATTCGTGATGTCGCTCGCGCTGAAAATTTTTGGAAATGAACAGCGCGTCAGGGCCGCAAGCAAAGGAGCTTTAACCGCAGATAGACGCAGATGTTCTTCCTCTTGTCGGCGCTTATCTGTCCATCTGCGGTTTCAAAAAAATTTGCGCAATCGAATTAAATTTTCTTACATTTGAATAGAATATGAGAGCATCAATCCTTGTTTGTAGTTCCAGCCTTTTTCTCTGCGCGGCGATTGGAACATTTCCATCTCTGGCGGAAACGCGCCCCGTCCTGCGACTCGAAAACAATCAACCGTTCCGAATCAATATGCCGATCACCGTTCGCGGACTAGAGCTTGGCGCAGGCCAATGGACGGCGGATGGACGCGGCGTGCAATTGCTTGGAAGCAACGCGGTGCTGATTGCCGATGTTGCGCCTGGAGCGAAAAAGGAAATTCCCATCAAAGCGGGAACTGCCGCAGAACAAATCGCGCTGACGGTCAAGCCAGCGTCGAATGGCGTTGCGCTGATTTTTTCCGGCAAAGAATTGGGCCGCCTGAGTTGGGACATTTTTCTGAAGCCAGCGAAAGCCGCGTCTCACGATGAAACGCAACCCGCCGCTCACGAAAATTTCGACACCGCATTTAACGCTCTATCGCTCGCGTTTCGGAAAACGGCGGACGGGCCGGTTTTCAAAACGTGGACGGCGGAGACGGTCAAAGCCGGATTGAATTTTAAAATCGAATTGCTCGCTTACGCCGAAGGATTTCTCGATGTGAATGCGCAGATCACGAATGAGTCGGCAGACGAGCGCGCGAAAGTTTACGCGGCGGTGGTGTGCCGTTGGGAACAGCCGCGCGTGAAATCGCGCACGCTCTGTTACGACAATCGCGTTTCCTCGCTGGACGAAAAAGGCTGGTCACCATTTCGCGCTGGCGAAGGGCGACATCAATTCACGCAACGCGGCGTGGACTGGGTGCGAAGCGCGTTCGGCAATGGCGTGACCGTGGCGTGGTTGAATGATTTTGCGCCGTCATTCACAGTGCTGGACAACTCGACGAAGAACACTTTCAAGCAGCCGCGTTACGAAGGAGCAAATCTTCCGCAACTCGGACAAGAGGTTCAGACCACCGGAGAAAAATTCTATTCCATCACGGAAATCGCGCGCTCGAATATCAAGTCGTATCGCGATCGCGTCGCGGATAACACGCTCCCGGCTCGCGGCGAAGGCCTGAACTTTTCTTCGCGTCTCGTGTTGAGCGAGAACTCTAGTGGGGCAGGCTTCCAGCCTGCCACTCGGGGGCATCTTGCCCCAGTTTCGGGTTCGCGGACTGGAAGTCCGTCAGGCAGGCAGGATGCCCGCCCCACTTTTCAAACAGACTCCAAGGAAATGTTGAACGACACAGAGACCGACCAGATGTTTGTCGGCTACACGAGCTACAGCGAGCAACGAAAAACTTCCAACGGCGTCGCAATTTCTTTCGGGGTAAAATCGGTCAAGTTCGGCACGAGCTATTTTCCCTACTCCACTTTTGGCGAAAATTTCGACACGCTGAAACTTCCGGGAATGGACCGTGACGCGTTCTGGCCGCTCGCTGGCGACACAGTTTTGCGGTGGCGGGAATTTGCCGATGACATCCGCCGCGATTTGCGCATCGCCAAAGCCATGGGATTTCAATTCATCCGCTTGCATCACCTCGAATTGCTCGCTCCCATTCCGAAAAATATTCGACAGGACTATTTGGATTTTATTTTTGCCGAACTGCGCCATCTAAAACTCATGGCGCTCCTGGACATCTACACGTCCGATGCCGCCATCGTTGAATTGCTCCAGCGTTATGGCGACGTCATCGACACGGTGGAAATCGAAAATGAAATTCTCATCTGGGGCATTCCGCTCGACCGTCCGCCGCAATGGAAACAAACTTACGCTGCCGTGAAAAAAACCGCGCCGCACGTCCGCGTCCATCTCACCGGCTACAACAACACCGGCATATTCAACCGCCTTGAAAAACTCAACGTGCCATTCGACCGCGTTGGTTTTCATTCCTACGTTGATTCGCTTGACGCCATTCCGACGGCGCGCGGCTATGCTCTGGCTCTCGGAAGTTTTTCCAGCAAGATCGGCAAGCCGCCGGTCGTCACCGAATACAATTGGCGTCAATTGACGCGCCTGACGCCGGAAGCGCGCGCGAAAATTTATCCAGCAATTTTCGACAACATGCTCGCCACGCGAGCCATTCCTGAGATGTATCAATTTCAATTCAACGAAACGCTCGCTCCGAATCTGCGGTCCGGTCGCGGAAATATTTTGCGCCATTACGAACTCATCCATCTCAGCCGCCGGCCCAAGCTGGAAGCGTTGGAGTTGATGAAGCTGATCAAAAAATACAGCGCAGCCGATGATGCGTTGCAAGTCCTCGAAGTTCCACAAGTCGTCGTCAATCTTGACAAACGGGGAGAAGGAAAAGCCGTGGTTAAAATTAAAAACACGAGCGGACATAAACTGGTTTTCACCGCGACTCTGGAATCGCCCGGCAACCTCGCAGCGACGATGAAAGATTTTGGTAAACGGAACTTGGAGCCGGGAGAAAGTTTTTCTTTATCTGTAACGCTGAAAACGTCTGACGCGACCCCCGGTTTTTATCACAACTTTTTACGACTCGAAACGAGTGACGGACAATTGTGTTACGGCTGGATTGAAGCGCGTCTGGCTGGCGCGCCGAAACTGGAAACGGAAAGTAAATCTGCGGAATTGAAATTCGACTTCACCAAACCGATCACGGTGATTTACGGAACCGACGCTCCGGTCTTGGAAGTCGAAACCGCGTGGGCTATCGCGAGCACTTTGGAAAGCGCCAGCGGCCAGCCCATCGAAGCTATTGAATTCAAGGATTTGCCAAAGCGATCAGACCAGAATTTAATTTTTGTCGGCACGCCAAAGTCAAACGAGGCGATCGCCAAACTTCAAAATAAATTAACCACAGCAAAGTTCGGCTCGGTCACACAAATTGATTCCACCCTGATCGTGAGCGGCGAAGATTCGCTGGCGGTCGAACATGCAGGAATGGATCTGCTTTTGCGCTGGTGGAAGCTCGCGAAAGATTCGGCCGCGCGCCGAGTCGGCTTGGTGGACAAAGATTTGCCGCGCGGGGGAGATGCCACAAAACTACCGTAACCAGTCCATCCATCGCGGGCGCATCTTGACTACCACCAATGTAGTGGGGCAGACATCTTGTCTGCCTGCGGGGCTTCCAGCCCCAAGAGCAGGATTCGCGGGCAAGATGCCCGTTTGGCAGGCTGGAAGCCTGCCCCACGACATCGAATCGCTTTGGTGGTAATCAAGGCCGTGTTGCCCAAATGAAAAGGAGCGCGGACGTTCTCGTCCGCGTGTTTCAAAACGGACAAAACCCTTGTGCTTTCGTCCCTCACGATTCACGCGGACGAAGAACGTCCGCGCTCCTACTGGTTTGGGCAACACGCCCTCAAGATGCGCCCATCCCTCGCGGCGCTCGCAAAAAAATCGTGACCACAATTCGTTGACCGGCTAAAAATCTTTGATGCCACTGTCACCGCAAACTTCCACCACCGTTCCACATCAGACGCCGGCCGGATCGCGTGTCGGTTACTTTCGTTGGACCATTTGCGCGCTGCTGTTTTTCGCGGCGACGATCAATTACATCGATCGCCAGGTCATTGGCATTCTTAAACCGGCGCTGCAAAAAGAATTCGGCTGGGGCGATGAACGAATTTACGGATCCATCATTTTTAGTTTTCAACTCGCGTATGCCATCGGTTTTATTTTTGCAGGACGATTCATGGATCGCGTCGGAACGCGAATCGGTTTTGCGATGGCCATCGTGTTGTGGAGCATTGCCGCGATGGCCCACGCTGGATCCGATTTGGTGGCGGGATTGCGCCTTCCCGTTTTGAACCTCGATGCGAAGACTGGATTTTCCATCGTGACGCTGGCCGGGGCAGCAGCAGGTTTCGCCATCGCGCGCTTTCTTTTGGGACTGGGCGAAGCAGGAAATTTCCCAGCCTCGATCAAAACGGTCGCGGAATGGTTTCCGAAAAAAGAACGCGCGTTGGCGACCGGCATTTTTAATTCCGGCACAAACGTCGGCGCGCTGGCCACGCCGTTGCTCGTGCCGTGGATCGTCGGAATCTGGGGATGGAAAGCGGCGTTCATCGCGACGGGATTGCTCGGCTTCCTCTGGCTGATTTGTTGGCTCGCGATTTATTATCCTCCGCAAAATCATCCACGGCTAAAACCTTCCGAGCTGGCTTACATTCAAAGCGACCCGTCTGATCCGCCTGCGCGCGTCTCCTGGTTCAAGCTTCTCACCTACCGGCAAACCTGGGCGTTCGCTCTGGGAAAATTTCTGACCGATCCAGCCTGGTGGCTCTATTTATTTTGGGTCCCCGATTTTCTTAGCAAGAAACATGGCATTCAAGTCACGGTCAGTTCGATGGGGCCGCCGCTGATTGCGATTTATCTTCTGGCGGATGTCGGCAGCATTGGCGGCGGCTGGCTTTCGTCGTCATTGATCAAACGCGGTTGGACGCCAAATCGCGCGCGGAAAATGACGATGCTGATTTGCGCCGTGTGCGTGTTGCCCGTGATGTTCGCAGCCAACGTCTCGCATCTCTGGCTCGCGGTTGGAATGATCGGCGTGGCGGCGGCGGCGCATCAAGGTTGGTCGGCCAATTTATTTACGCTGACTTCCGACATGTTCCCGCGCAAAGCCGTCGGTTCCGTCGTGGGCATTGGGGGAATGGCGGGCGCGATTGGAGGGATGTTTATTTCGCTGGTGGTGGGCGCAATTTTGCAGGCGACGGGAAGTTACAAATTGATTTTCATGATTGCCGGATCGGCTTATCTGGTCGCGTTGCTCGTGATTCATTTGCTCGTCCCGCGACTCCAGCCCGCAAATCTTGAAGCGAAGTAACAATGCAAGGAATTGAAACGCTCTCCCTCACCCCGGCCCTCTCCCCAAAGGCGAGGGAGAAAGTTATTCAGCGTCGAAAAATGTGCAACGGTCAGTGATTTATTAAGCGCGATCATTTTGGGTTCCCTCTCCTCGGGGGAGAGGGTTAGGGTGAGGGCGAGCAACCTTCTCACTGAACAGTTCCGGCTTGAAAAATAATTC
Organism: Verrucomicrobiota bacterium; assembly: GCA_038214755.1. GTDB lineage: Bacteria > Verrucomicrobiota > Verrucomicrobiia > Limisphaerales > CANJXF01 > CANJXF01. Next base: position 35,659 of record JBBQRQ010000024.1, on the reverse strand, counting down.
CATGAAAAAAATTATTCTAAACTCCCTGCTTTTTCTCGCCGTCAACGCAATCGCCGTCGAGGACGGAAAAATTTCTCTTGGCAAGAGTGACATGTCTCCAGGGAAAACTTTTTCTCTCAATGGTATTTGGCTTTACCAACCGAGCTACTCCATTGCCGCGAATCAAAATCCGCAAAACTCCGCCGACGAAAACAATTGCGTGCCGGTTCCCGTTCCGCAGTTGCTCAATCGCATTCAGTGGTGGCTCGATGACTCGGAAGATTTTAAGAAATACGAAACGAACCGATTAAAAAAACTCGGCTTCGACACCGACCGCGCCGAGGACGGCTGGTATTATTTGCGTCTGGATTTGCCGACGATTCCGTCCGGGGAAAATATTTCCATCGAGTTCGACGGCGTCGCGATGGTGAGCAAAACTTTTTGCAACGGAAAATTGGTCGGCGAACACCAAGGAATGTTTAGCCGGTTCAGCTACGACCTCACACCTCATTTGAAAGTTGGAGAAAACCTGCTCGCGGTTTTTGTCTCAATGGAAAAAATTCCGCCGTCATCGCTGACAATGGGCGAAGCCGTGACCGTCAATCTCACCGCGTCGAAAGTTCGCAGCATGAGCAAAGGAATGTTCGGCCCGCTTTCACCCAACGCTGACAATCGCGCCTACGATTTGCACGGCATCTGGCAGCCGGTGAAACTCGTCGTGCGCGGCGCGGCGAAATTGGACGACGTGTGGTTCGTGCCATCACTCGACGGCGCGGAAGTGCGTGTCGAAGCGCGGCTGCTCGAACGGAACGCGGTTGTGTCGTCCTCGACCAGCCGCAGCGCGTTGGAAAACCCGGAGACGCCAAAGCCAGTCGAACCCGCTGCGGCTGGTGCTCCGCACACAGCCGCGCTCCGGCTCAAAGCAAAATGGACAGATTTAAAAACTGGAAAAGTCTTCGCAGAAATTCCGGCGGAGAAAATTCAAATCAACGCAAACTCGAATTCCCACACACTCAAACTCCGCAATGTAAAACCAAAACTCTGGACGCCTGCTGAACCAAATCTGTATTGCCTCGACGTCACGCTTGAATCTGAGGCAGGCGCAGTTTTGGATTCGTGGACGCACAACGTCGGCTTTCGCACTTTCGAGGCGCGCGGAAATAAATTTTTCTTGAATGGCAAACCGTATTGGCTGCGCGGCGCGAATCATTTGCCTTACGGAAAAAATTCATTTGATCCAAAGCTTGCGCACAAGTTGATTCAATTTCTCCACGACGGAAATATTCGTGTCACGCGCACTCACGCGACGCCGTGGAATGAAGCGTGGCTTGACGCCGCTGACGAAATCGGTTTGGGCGTGAGCCTCGAAGGAATTCGTCCGTGGGCGCTCGCTGGAAAAATCGGCGCGACACCCCCGGAACTTTTTGCGCATTGGCTCATGGAGAACGAAGACGTAGTGAAGCGCGCGCGCAATCATCCGACCGTTTTTATTTACACGGTGGGCAACGAGATGACGCTGAAAGATTCTAAAAATCTGGAGAAGCTGAAACAGTTGTCCGACGTGGTGAAGCAAACGCGCGAAGTCGATCCCACGCGACCGGTAATTTGTTCTTCGGAATACGCGCGGGAGCCGGAAGTTTACAAAGAACTTTTTCAGCCGAACAACCTCGACGACGGTGATGCGGACGACATTCACCGCTACAATAATTGGTACTCCGCATCTTCGTTCATCACGGACGCGAAGTTTGAAAAAGAAGCGAAGAACAACGGGGGCACTCGACCGCTCATCGGCCAGGAAATGTCCACCGGTTATCCTGATCTTGATACTGGCTTGCCGGTGTTCCGGTACACGCGCGACTTGCTCACGCCGCAAGCGTGGATTGGAAATCTCGCGTATCGCGGCAACGATCCAAAATGGTTTCTCGAACATTATCGCGCGGTGACGAAGCGCTGGGCGGAACGTCTTCGCTACGAACGCGGAGATCGCACCGCGGGTTTCATGTTGTTCGCAACAGAGTGCTGGTTCTCCCACAGCTACGACGCGGCCACCGTGAAACCTTATTCCGTTCTCGCGGCGATGCGCGAAGCGTTTTCGCCTATCGGTCTCGCTCTGGAAACTGGACGCCGCCGATTTTTTCCGAATGAAGAACTTGATACCGCCGTGTTCATCACGAACGACGACGAGGATTGTCGCGATTTTTCCGACTTGGAGGTGGAGCTAAATTTTCTGGATCGTTCCAGCGGAAAGAAAATCAGTTCTGAAAAACTCGGACGCGTCACGATGCTTCCTTATTTTTCCACGCACCGGCTTGTCACAAAAATTAAATTGCCGCCCGCCTCAGCTCGTCAGGAACTTTTGCTTCAACTACGTCTGTTAAAAGGCGAAAAAGAAATCAGCCGCTCGACGGATTACGTCGAAATTCTCCCAAGTGCGTCTCCAATAAAAATTGACGCTCCCGTTTTCACCCGCAGCATCGGCCCGGAACTGGGTCGCTTTTTGAAAACGAACGCGCAGTTTTCCTCGCAAGCAGAACCCGCCACTGCGCGAGTCATTTTGCTTGGTCTCAAAGATGAGTTGACTGGACTGGAAAAAGACAGCGCAGTGCGCGCGGCCATCGAAGGTGGCGCGACCGCGATTGTGTTTTCACCGGGAGAAAAATTCACCGCGATGTTTTCATCCGAAATTCTCGATGGAAAAAATGCGCCCGGCGAATTCGCAGATTTTTCTCCGTGCGCCCGAACGAAGCTCGCCGAAAAACTTGCGCCCATGGATTTGAAATGGTGGGGACGCACCAACGACTGGCGCGTGTTCGTGGCCAATGCGTCGCACCGGCTCAAGAGGGGTTCGTCAGCGCGCGAATTGATCCGGTTCATTCCGGCGCACAGTTATATTTCCGCCGACAAAGTGCCCGAACAATATCGAACGGTGCTGTTTGAAATTCCGCTGGGCAAAGGACGCCTCTGGATTTGCGATCTCGATCTGGAGGCCTCGGTTTCTGTTGATCCCGTTGCGCAACAATTCGCGGTGAATTTATTGCGCGCGGCAGCCGATCCAGATTCAACGAAGCAACTTCCGAAAGTTCCATCGCACGAAGAATTACTGAAGCAGATTCCGGTGCGTGCAAATTAATTTTGTTCCGAAGAATTTGTCGTCTCTATTCGATTGTCCCTGGGTGCTGATTACATCGCAGGCCCGCCCGGAAGTTCTCCGTTGATTTTTACTCCACCTTTCGTAGCCTCTGGGGGAACGACGCATCGATCCAGTCGAACCCAGAAACTTTTATGAATCACCCACGATCAATCCTGTTGCTGTCAGTTATTCTGGGCTGCTTGCTGACTGCCGACCTTTTTGGAAGTCAGTTCGACTACCGAAATTTTGCATCACCGACCGGATTGATTTTTCAAGCAGAAGCAAAGTTACAGGATGATTTTGTCAGGCTCACTCCCTCTCACAAAAATCACAGAGGCAGGGTCGGAGGTCTCTGGCTCCAAACAAAGCAATCCATTCTTGGTGGATTTGACACCACCTTCCAGCTTCGTATCACTGAGAAAACAGGGCACGGAGCGAATGGAATTGTTTTTGTTTTGCAAGACACCACGACTCCTTCTGTCGGAGTCAGTGGCCACCACATGGGCTTCGTGCGTGGCGGTAATGCCGTGGCGATAATATTCGACGACTATCACTATCACCGGACTTACATCCAATACGACGAAATCCAAATCACCAGTTGCATTGCCAGTGAAATGGAACCGAGAGGGGGATCTCCTTTGGGTGCCATCACGGCCCCCGCATTGTTCTCTGATGGGGAAATTCATACCGTCCGCATTCGATACATTCCGGAGCGGATGGAAATTTTTCTGGATGATTTGACGAAGCCGCTGTTGGTTGCTCAGTTTAAATTGGAAGGAGTTGTTCCATTTAAAAACGGCGAAGCATGGGTTGGCTTCACGGCATCCACAGGAGCCGACAGCCAGAATCAGGATATTCTCAGTTGGACTTTTTCTACGCTGGACGGGTCGTCGGCCAAGCCCGGATCCGCCCCCGATTCACTCGCGGCACTTCAGCCGAGCAAATCCAAAAGCACTCGCGTAAATGCCAGTCGAACGACCTCCTCTCCCGCGAATCGTGTTCCCACAAACGCTGTCGGTGCGTCAGCCGACCCGGTCAACATTCCGCCACAACTCGTCGGAATTCCAGTGGTGGATGGAGCCGCGCCTGGCCAACCGCGTCTGCAATTGCCGGATTCCGTTCGCCTCAGTCATCAGGTGTATGCGTCTTCGGATCTCGTGAACTGGACATTGGTGACCAATCTGAACTTCTATTTTAGCGAACCTGGCGCGACGAATTACGACCGCCGCTTCTACGAATTCCGCGAGAAATAATTGAGGGGCTATTCATCTGGGGAGGGCGGGAATAGGCAAGCCCACCCTCCGTTCAATGGGAAAAAATTCGCCGCGCTTATCATCTTATCCCTTTCTCTTTCCTGGCGAAATCTGATAGCAACACACCGTTGAACCCCAATTCCACAATTCCAATGCGCGGAGGCACGGCCACAGGGTCCACTCCCCTGCCCTCTCATGCGCGCGACGTTTTGGGATTCACCTTAATCGAATTACTCGTCGTCATTGCCATCATCGCGATTCTAGCGGGACTACTTTTGCCCGCCCTCGCGAAAGCAAAATCCAAAGCCAGGCAGACAGAATGTTTCAACAACATGCGTCAAATCGGACTGGCTCTGGTCATGTATGAGATGGACAACAAAACGCTTCCGCCCAAGGCGTCCCAGGTTTATGACTTTATGAATCCCGCCGCTCCCGGTTGGCAAAACAATGCTCTCTACGCCATCGCGCAATATCTCCAGAGCAACCAAAAAGTAAGCTCGAAAATTTATATGTGTTCCACGGCTCTTCCTGGCACAGGCCCGCTTGCCGCCAATAATCCGACGGCGTTGAGCGGAACGAGTTACGAGCCGAATGCCGTCATCATGGAAAGAAAATTGACGGCCATTAAAAATCCCAGCCAATTGATCGTCATCCAGGAAAGCTCGGTGCAGATTTCGTTTAGCGCTTTGCGCCCCGCCTTTGGCCCTGAATTTGGCGGGCCTCCTAACTCCTATACCTACTGGCACGATAATTTATCCGTCGGCAAAGAGCTTTATTCTGTAGTTCACTTTCAAGGGGGTAATTTTATTTTCGCGGACGGCCACGTGGAATTTCGCAAAGGAACAAAATTGCGCAGTGGAGATTTCGGGCTCAATCCTTCGAATCATACTCAAACGACCCAGAGCAATCTTCCTTACACTGCTTCGTTTTAATCTCGTGCTCGTAACCTGCATATTTCACACGCCCCGCAAAATGCCAACCGAACGGAGCGCCGGTTTGCCACCGGATTTGGCCTTTGTGCGACCTAAAGCCGGTTGAAAACCGGCGCTCCGTCTTGTGAAATGCCCCGGCTAAAACCTGCGCAGATTCTAAAAAATTAAACCAAACAAAAAATTATGAATGATCTACTTCCAGCCGTAAAAGATTTCCTCGCCACCCAACCGCTCAAAATGTTCATCGGTGGAAAATGGGTGGAAGCCAAAAGCGGAAAAACTTTTGAGACGCTCGATCCCGGCAAGGGCAAAGTGGTCGCGCAAATTTCGGCGGGCGACGCGGCGGATGTGGATGCTGCCGTCAAAGCCGCTCAAGAGGCCTTTCAAAAAAGCGGCTGGGCCACGATGCCCGCGAATGATCGCGCGGTGATTCTTCATCGGCTCGCTGACTTGATTGACAAGAACGCGGAAATACTTTCGCAGATTGAATCGCTCGATGTCGGCAAGCCGCGCGGGCAGGCCGCCGCGTTTGACGTGCCGCACGCCGCGCAATCGTTTCGTTACTACGCCGACCTCGCGGTGCAGACGCGGCGTCGCGAGCCGATTGCCGTTTCCGGTTTTGATGCGCGGACGGTGCGTGTTCCGTATGGCGTTTGTGGATTTATTTTCCCTTGGAACTTTCCCTTTCTGCTCGTCGGCTGGAACGTCGCGCCTGCACTGGCCGCTGGAAATACGGTTGTCATCAAGCCCGCCGAAGACACGCCGCTCTCGACGATTTATTTTGCGAAACTCGCCGAAGAAGCGGGTATTCCGCCCGGCGTCGTCAACGTCGTCACCGGCCTCGGTGGAATTGCGGGCGCGGCGCTCGCGCAACATCCCGGACTCAAACGCATGTCGTTTACCGGTTCGCCGGAAGTGGGTCGCCTCATCGCCGAGGCGTGCGGAAAAAATCTTGTCCCGACGAAATTGGAACTCGGCGGCAAAGGCGCGGCGGTGATTTTTGACGACGTAAATGTCGAAGCCGTCGCCGATGCGCTGGCAGCCGCAGTGACGTTGAACGCCGGCCAAGTTTGTTGCACAGCGACGCGCTGGGTTGTTCACGAAAAAATTCGCGATGCATTCGTGAAGCGAGCCACCGCCACGATGGCAGGAATGAAAATCGGCTACGGGGCGGACGCGGAAACAAACATCGGCCCGGTCGTCAGCGAAAAACAACGTTCCCGCGTCCTTGGATATTTGGACAAAGGCATCAAGACCGGCGCGAAATTTTTGCTCGAAGGCGGGCGCGCCGAAGTCAAAGGCCACGAGCGCGGTTTTTACGTGAAGCCCGCGCTGCTCACCGGCGACCCCGGCAACGTCTGCGCGCGCGAAGAAATTTTTGGCCCGGTCGCCTACGTGATGACTTTCAATGACGAGGACAAAGTGATTGACCTCGTGAACAGTTCCACCTACGGCCTCGCCAACAGTGTTTGGAGCGCGAATCTCGACCGCGCGAATCGCGTGGCCGAACGGCTCGTGGCCGGAAACAGTTGGATCAACGCGCACAATCTTTTCGCGCACGGAATGCCTTACGGCGGCTGTAATTTGAGCGGATGCGGAGGCGGCGTCCTCGGGCCGGAAACACTTTCGGATTATTTGCGGAATCAAACTGTGGCGCGGGTGTTGGCTTGAATTTTTTTGTAAAAACAAGCCAAATTAAACTGCAACCACGCCGCTCACCATGACGAAAGCCTCCCAACTCGAAGAGTTCCCGCTCAGGAAGACCGAGCACCACAACTCACCACTGGAACACAGCGACATGAATCTAACCAACGACAGCTACGTTATTCTGATTTGCACCAAATCTTTTACAGAGCGCTATTACCGAGACAAAACCGGCTGGCTAAAGGTTAGTACTCGGGGGCGGAAGTTTCGGGCTACCGCAGAGCAAATCCTAAATCACGTCCTGCCTGTGCTAGCTGGTATCAAGCAAAACCTAACCCTTAAGGTTGAGCATCACGACACACCTTCTCCAAATGACCGCAACGGCTAACCATGCGCGAGCCTGTGTGAAAACTCATTTGTTCATTTTGAAAAACGAAAAAGTGTTTCTCATTAACATCGTGGCCATAGCTCGGTGCGCCGCGCGCGAGGAGAGATTCAGCCGTTTCAACGGCTTCTCGAAACCTGCGGGAATTCGACAATCCCAAAGGGATTGCATCACTCAGCCAAGGGTTGCGAGGCACGAGCTACCCTGGGTGAACCGACAAATAAATAAACAACCCCAACGGGGTTGCAGCCTTCTTCAATCGTTCCGATTTGATGCAACCCCGTTGGGGTTGAAATTATTTTTTAACATCTTTCCCAGGGTAGCTCGTGCCTGGCAACCCTGGGCTAATGGATTGAATCCCGTTGGGATTCGGCTGCAAAACCCGTCGCGCAGACGTGAAATTATCAAGCTAGAGATTACGCCGTTCAGGAATCCAGAATTTCTTGTCCCGAAGGGACATGATGAAAATAGCCCGGCGTTTCAACGCCGGGTTTTGTCAGAGAAAGAACGAGTCCCGAAGGGACGGCTGACCGGATACAAGATTAAAATTTCATTCGTCCCTTCGGGACTTATTTGTCATTCGCCAGCACCCGACGTTGAAACGTCGGGCTATTCTCGGAAGTCCCTTCGGGACAAAAACAGAATTTTAATATGATTCCCAACCCTCCACTCGGCGTCGCGCTCCATGCCATCGGCGGGTTGATGTCGGCGATTTTTTATCTGCCGTATCGCAAGGTCAAACATTGGTCGTGGGAAAGTTATTGGATCGTCGGCGGGGTGTTCAGTTGGATTGTTGCGCCGTGGATCATCGCGTATCTCGCTGTGCCGAATCTCCTGACGACTTTGCAGCACGCTCCGGCGCGCAGTCTCTTCTGGAGTTTCTTCTTCGGCATGTTGTGGGGCGTGGGCGGCGCGACGTTCGGCCTCACGGTTCGCTATCTCGGCTTCGCCCTCGGCACGGCGATGGCGCTCGGCTATTGCGCGGCGTTCGGGACATTGCTGCCGCCAATTTTTAACGGAGAATTCGCCGGAGTCATCAAGACCACTTCCGGCCTCATCGTAATGGGCGGCGTGGTCGTGTGTCTGCTTGGCATCGTCATCAGCGGCTTTGCGGGCATCGCCAAGGAACGGGAGCTGCCCGAAAAAGAAAAAACGGCGACCGTCAAAGAATTCAGTTTCAAGAAAGGCGTCTGGGTCGCGACGTTTTGCGGCATCATGAGCGCGTGCATGTCGTATGGTTTTGCGGCGGGGAAACCCATCGCCGAACTCGCGGTGACGAACGGATCTTCCGATCTGTGGAAAAATCTTCCGGTGCTCATCATTATTTTGTCCGGCGGTTTCGCGACGAATTTTATCTGGTGTGTTTTTCTGAACGTCCGCAACAAAACAGGCGGCGACTATTTCCGAACGCGGAATGCGGAACGCGGAACGCGGAATGTGGAAAATCCTGCGCGAACCGGACGAGTTCCATTGCTCGCCAATTACATTCTCTGCGCCATCGCTGGCACACTTTGGTATCTCCAATTTTTCTTCTACGGCATGGGCACGACCAAGATGGGCAAATACGATTTCTCCAGTTGGACGTTGCACATGGCGAGCATCATCATCTTTGGAACATTGCTGGGAGTTTATCTTTCCGAGTGGAAAGGCGTCAGCAAACGGACGCACTGGTTGATGCGATTGGGATTGTTTGTATTGGTGTCGTCCACCGTGGTCATCGGCTATGGCAATTACCTCGCCAAGGAGAACACGACATCAACCGTTTCCGAATCTGCCAAATGAAAATTCCCGCCATCGAAAAACTGCGTCGCAAAGTTAAATCCAATGAACCGCTCTACGGTCTATGGATCACGCTGGAAGCGCCGAGCGTCACCGAGATCGCGACTACGCTGGGTCTCGATTGGATTTGCGTGGACATGGAACACGGTCATCTCGATTGGCGCGAAGTGATGGAGCATGTCCGCACGGTGCGCGGAACGGAAACCGCGGTGTTCGTGCGCGTCCCGGAACTTTCGCAAAGCAATATCAAACGCGCGCTCGACATCGGCGCACACGGTGTGTTGTTGCCGCTGATTCGCACCCGAGCGGAACTGGAATTGGGATTTCAACATGGACGTTATCCCACCAAGGGCGCGCGCGGTGTCGGCGGCGAACGTGCGGTAAAATGGGGTATGGCGTTTCAAGATTATTTGAAAGATGCCGACAACAATACGCTCATCATTCCGCTCATCGAAACGCGCGAAGCGGCGGAAAACATCGAGGAAATTTTAGGCGTTCCCGGCTTGGAATTTATTTTTTTCGGTCCCGCAGATTTATCCGCAAGCCACGGCCATCTCGGAGAATGGGAAGGCCCCGGCATGGCGGATTTAATTTTAAAAATCCGCGAACGCGCGCAACAACTTGGAATCGGTTCAGGTATCATGAGCCTTGATCCCGGCGATGCTTGTAAGCGTCGCGATCAAAATTTCAATCTCATCGGACTTGGCTCGGATGCCGGGATGATGATTCGTTCCATCAACAACGCCTTCAAAGAATTGGGCGCAAAACCTTCTCCGCACATTTGGTTTTGATTGGATAACCGCCGCATGAAAAAAGATTTCACCGTCGCGCTCACCGCCGATTTTTACGACAGCAACGGCGCGTCGAAATATCGCGACATCGGTTTGTCGGTGTTGGCGGAACATCCACACGTCAAGCAACACGTTTTCAAAGAGCATCAGAAACAAATCGGCGCGGATCAAATTAGCAACGCGCAAGGTGTGATTGTGCTGACGCCGTCGGTGACAGCCGAAAGCGTGTCGAAGTCGGAAAATTTTTTGGTTATTGCGCGGTTTGGTGTGGGATACGACGCCGTCGATGTGAAAGCCTGCACCGCCGCAGACGTCCTGGTGACAATCACAACCGGCGCGGTGGATCGTCCCGTTGCCGAAGCCGTCATCGGTTGGATGATTGCGCTGAGTCACAATGTTCACATCAAAGACAAACTCGTGCGCACCGGCCAATGGGATGAACGTTCCAAATATATGGGCCGCGAATTACGGGATAGAACGCTTGGCGTGATTGGACTCGGCGGCATTGCGCGAAAAACAATTGAACTGCTTCGCGGTTTTGGAATGAAGCAACCGCTCGCCTTCGATCCATTCGCGACCGAAGAAATAGCGGCGAAAGCAGGCGCGCGTCTGGTGAGTCTCGAAGAATTATTGAAGCAGTCCGATTTTGTTTCCGTCCATTGTCCGCTCACCGAAAAAACTCGCGGACTCATCGGCGCGCGGGAATTGGCGTTGATGAAGCCCGACTCATATTTACTGAACACGGCGCGCGGCGGCATCGTGGAAGAGAACGCGCTTTACGACTCGTTGAAAAATAATCGCATCGCGGGAGCGGCGCTTGATTGTTTCGCGGAAGAACCCGTCACGTCGCCGAACCGTTTTGCGGAACTGGATAATGTTTTGCTCGCCCCACACAGCATCGCGTGGACGGACGAATTGTTCCGCGACATCGGGCGCGCCGCCTGTCAGGTAATGGTCGATTTATCGTTGGGGAAAAAACCAAACGGCGTGTTGAACCCGGAACTTTTTGACCGCCCGTTTTTCAAAACAAAGTGGGAACGGTTCATCGCAAAATAATTTCAAACATGAAATTGTTCGCTGCAACTTTCTGCGCACTGTTTGCACTTAACCTTCACGCTGATTCGCTCGAGTCGATCCCGCGTGACCTGCCATTATCCGCCTCGCCGCCCAATCGCGCGGCGTGGTTGCGCGAAGCAAATATTCTCCAGCCTTACGCTCTTTCACAATTCGTCGCGCTGGCAAATCCGGGCGACCGTCCCGCGCGTTTGAAAAAAGATTTTGGTTTCAACGCCATCATCGTTTTGCCGACGGACGCGCACAACGTTTCTCCCGACTTGAAAAATCGCGCCGCGCACGGACTCAAGGACGAACAATTTCGCGCGGGCGTGGCGGCGTATCGCGCGGAAGGTTATCGGCTGATTCTTTACACGTCGGTCATGGCGTTGGGATTGTCGCCCGATTTCATGAGCGAAAAAATCAAGCGCGAACATCCCGATTGGTTGCAACGCGATCCCAAGGGAAATCCGGTCATGGTCTGGGGCGTGCCGTGGTTGTGTCCCAACACCAGTGCGCGTGACGCGGCGTTGACTCGCGCTGTGCGCATCGCGCGAGAGTATCACGCCGACGGAATCATGCTGGACAACAACCAGTTTTTTTTCGCGGAGGGCGGGTGGACTTGTCATTGCGATTCCTGCAAGAAAGCGTTTCGCGAATACGTGGGGCGTCGTTGTGGCGTGGAGAAAACGAAGCGGCTGTTCGGAATTGCGCCCAGTGAATTGATGATTCCCACCGAAGCCGGGCCGTTGTTTTCGCTCTGGATGCACTGGCGCAATCGCGTGTGGGCGGAAGTGAATGAAACTTTTCGCGCGCGTTTGCGAAAGGAGAATTCAAAGATCATGTTCTTCGCCAACACACAATTTCTTTTTGAAACGGGAATGTTGGGAACGGATTTTCAATATGAGCGCGAAGACGTTTTGTTGTCTGAAACCGTCGGGCTGAACTCGCGCCAGACCTCGGAAAAAATGGTGCTGGGCCACGCGCTGGCGGCGGGCCGTCCGTTGTGGAATTACATCGGCACATTTTCCAAGCCGGATGATTACACCGGTTTGCTGCCCGCAGGAACTATCAGTCCGATGATTGCCGCCACGCTGGCGCACGCGGCGCGTCCGTGGATCGTGGATGGATTTGATCTTGGGACGACTGATGCCGCCGCGCGAAAAGAAATGTCGCGTCTGCTCGGCTGGCACGCGACGCATCAGGAACTTTTCACGGGCGAACGTTGGGCGGGCGTGGTCACGCTCATTTCTCCCAACTCGCGCAACGTTCTGAAGCGTCCGTTGATTCCGCCGCACTTGTCTGCCCTGCAATCCGCCGGGACCCCGGTCATCGGTTTGCGCGACGAAAACTTTTCCGCCAAACAACTTCGCCCCTTCCGTTTTCTCACGGTAGAAACCGCCGCCTGCCTCAACGATGAAAGTGCGGGCGTGTTGGCCAAGTGGGTTCGCAAAGGCGGGACGCTGGTGGCCGCAGCAGACACCGGCGCTTACGATGAACTTGGACGCAAGCGAACTGATTCTTCTCTCTGGCGTGCGCTGGATTTGAAAACCGCGCCGGTGAAAATAATTTCCGTTGGCCGTGGCAAGGTCGTTGCGCCCGCGCCCGGTGAGTTTGCGAAAACCGCGCTTCAACTCACGCAGCCAGTCTCGTTTCAGATCGCGCCGGAGTCGGGCGTTGAAGTCGTGGTGTATCGCCAGGGAAAAAACCTGCTGTTGCATCTCGTCCGTCATCAGCCTACCGCCAAAGCCGTGACGTTGCGGTTGCCGGAAACGTTCCGCCCTGCCATCACGACGGCGCAACTTTTGATTCCCGGCGATCAGGAAACGAAAACTCTGTCGTTGTCCACGGAAACTGGCGTGACGGCGATCGGGCTGACAAATGTTCCCGCTTACGGCGTGATAAAAATTTCTTTACGATGACGCCGCCGCGCACAACGCAACCGGATTTAATTTTTATGAACAGACTCGAAAACAAAGTTGCGTGGATCAGTGGCGCCACGTCAGGCATCGGCGAAGCGACGGCGCGATTGTTTGCGCGCGAAGGCGCGAAGGTTGCGATTATTGGAAGGCGCCTGGCGTTGAGCAAAAAAATCGCGGCGGAAATAAAATCTCAAGGCGGCGAAGCTCTGGCGATTGCCTGCGATGTAACCAGCGAAAAACAAGTCCGCGATTCCATTCAGCAAACCGTCAAACATTTTGGAAGTCTCGACATCGTCGTCAACAACGCGGGCATGGTTCACATCAAACTGCTCCACGAATACACCGAGCGCGAGTGGGACCATGTGATGGATGTGAATTTGAAATCCATGTTCTTCGCCGCCAAGCACGCGATCCCGCATTTGCGCCGGAGCAAACGTGGTTACATCGTCAATGTTGGTTCCATCAGCAGCTTCGTCGGACAAGCTTTGACTCCAGTTTATACAACGACAAAACACGCAATTGTCGGGCTGACAAAATCCATCGCGCTCGATTACGCGGTGGATGGAATTCGTTGCAACTGCGTCTGTCCCGGCATCACCGACACGCCGATGTTGCGCGCACATTTGAATGCTCATCGCAATCCAGAAGCCGCTCTCGCCGCGCGCTTGCGCCGTGTGCCGATGGGTGTCGCGCTCATGCCCGACGACGTGGCGAAAACAATTTTGTTTCTCAGTTGTGAAGATTCTTCAGGCGTCACCGGCACGACGCAAATCATTGATGCCGGTTATCTCACGGCGGCAGAGTGGCAAACAAACGGGCGAACTGCATTTATGGCGCGCGCCAAAGCTGGGAGAAATAAACTGTGAAGCCTTTGGGAGCGCGTTGGCTAAAGCGCCAGAGGACTGGCGCACTCCAAGACGCTTCGCGCTGTCCGTGCCGCATTGAAATTCGCGGTAGCGTCTTGGAGTGCGGTAGTCCTCTACCGCTTTTGGAAGAGGGACCTACATGAAACTGAAACTTGCCTGCGCGGATTTTACTTTTCCGTTGCTGCCGCACAACTGCGTCCTGGATTTAATTTCGATGCTGGAATTCGACGGCGTGGACATTGGATTATTTGAAGGCCGTTCGCATCTTTGGCCTTCACGAGAATTCAAGTCTCTCACGAAATCTGGAAAAGCACTTGGCCGCAAACTCGCGGATCGCGGTCTGCGTTGCGCGGATATTTTTCTTCAGATGGATCCAAATTTTACTTCTTATGCCATCAATCATCCTGAAGCAAAGCGGCGGGGTCACGCCCGCGATTGGTTTCTAAAAACTTTGGACTACGCGAATGCTTGCGGCGCGCGACACGTCACCACATTGCCGGGAGTTTATTTTGAAAATGAAAAACCCGCAGACTCATGGCAACGCACCTGTGTTGAGCTGGCGTGGCGCGTTGAGCAATCGAAAAAAAATAAAATTATTTTCGGCGTCGAAGCCCATGTCGGCTCGATTGCGCCCAATCCAAAAGCCGCGTGGCAACTCGTGCGCGATGTTCCCGGCCTGACGCTCACACTCGACTACACGCATTTCACTCGCGACGGTCTGCCCGACAGCGCCGTTGAGCCGCTCATCGCACACGCCTCGCATTTTCACGCTCGATGCGCGCGCCAAAGCCGTTTGCAAACTTCGTTCAAGGAAAACAAAATTGATTATGCTTGCGTTCTTCGCGCGATGAAAAAAGTTGGATACTCCGGATACGTCGGCGTCGAATATGTCTGGATTGATTGGGAGCATTGCAACGAAGTGGATAATCTTTCGGAGACGATTCAACTCCGCGATTTCCTCCGCGCAAAAATGGAATCTGGTTAAGGATGAAAAATCTAAACGATGCAAAAAGGAGCACGGCGTTCACGCCGCTTCAATGTTCTATTTGGAGAGTGATGGAAATTTCTGAATCGCTTTTGAGTGCGACGTTGATGCGGCGTGAACGCCGCGCTCCTTAACTATTTTTATTATGTTCACCTTCGGACTTGCGATGACGCTGCGCCCTGGAGCTTATGAAAATTATAAACTCGCCCACAACGAACTTTGGCCGCAGCTCGCCGAAGGAATGCGCGCGAATGAAGTCAGCATGGCAATTTATCGCGATGGCAATCGGCTGTTCGTTTTCGCCGCCGCGCCGAGCGAGGCTCATTGGAATCGCAGTCGCCAAGATCCGATCCTCGCCCAGTGGGACGCGCGCATGACGGAATTTGTCGAAGGCGATGAGAAGGGCGGTATTGCATTTACTCTCCTTTCCAAGGCGTTTGGTTTTGGTGAGTTCAAATAGACCATGGCGAATCGAAATAGTTTTTCTCCTCTGCCGAAAAATGAAACCCACCAAATAAATCGACGACAATTTTTGCGCCGCGTTGCAGTGGCGCTGGCCTGCTCGGTGGCGGGCGGCGCGTCAATGCGTCCACTTAAGAAAAATTTCATGAAAATCATTTCACTCGCTTTGAGCGGGGCAATCTTTTGGGCGCTGAATTCAGCGGTCCAGGCCGGCGAAACCGGGAGTATCGAACTGCGCCCGGCATTGGTCGAAAAGGGCGGCGTGATGGGTGTGGAATATCGGTCAGGAAAAACGCTCGTTGGCCAGACCTCGGATGCTGCGCCTGCGGGAGTGGAACTGCTGTTGCCGGGCGCGTCGTTGGCGCCGGTGCAGTTCCGCACGAAGACCGAGCGCAATGGTGTGATCGAACTTGGTCCGCTAAAGCTCGGCGCGCTCACCCTGCGCTGGCGTATCACGCGAAAAAATCCATCGCTGGTGGAACGCACTTTGGAAGTGACAGCGGAGGCAGCACAGAAATTCTCCGTTACTTTTCCATTCGATGTCGCCGTGGCGGGAGAACTCGCTTCCTTCTCCGGACCGGTCAAGGCGCGGACTCTTTTCGGAACGGAACGCTCGCGGCCCCAGAAGGAAACTTTTCCTGTGGCGATGGTGCGCACTCCGGATCGCGTGTTCGGAATCATCGCCGATTCACCGGGACTGTGGGAGAACCGTTGCGATGTGGTGGTTGCGCCTCCGCCGGAAAATCGCGTCGCTGTCCTGACAGGCGATGGTAGCGCGCCGACTTCAATCTTCATCAAAAAGGGACCCGGCGGCGAGGACGCGCAGGATGGTTATCAGTATCAGTTGGACGGCTGGCAATCATTGGCCGCGGGCGAAACACGAAGTTATACCACGTGGCTTTTCGCCAGCCCGGCACGTTCGCATTACGACGCGCAGCTCGCCGCACAACTGGCGCTGGCCAATGGCAAAGGTTGGAACTCCTCCGCCCTCGAAGCGATCCTGCGCAACACGTCGTTGTATCTGCTGCGCCGCAATCTGATGCGCGATGAAAGCAACGCGCTGCGTGACGGCAAATACATTTTTATTTCGGGCATGAGTTACGGTTGGAAGCAATGGGTCAGCACCGGCATCTACTCCGCGCTGGGGTTGGACGACCCGGAGAAAACCATTGAGTCGTATCGCGCGGTCTTCTGGAATCGCATGAAGTATGAGGAGAACGCGCAGTATTATTTGATTTGGGCGGTGCTGGTGAAACGCGCCGGAGGCAACGTCAACGAACCACTTGTCCGCCGGGCTTATGAATTTATTCGGCAGCATGAACGGGACGGCTTCTACATTCCGCCGCCGCTGGCCGGAGTGCCGAAACCAAAGGGTTGGAAGACCTACATGGATGTCTTGGAATACGACGATGACGATGCGCCCGCGAGCAACCAGGGCTTTCACTGCGGCGCGCTTATGGCCGCCAAAGAACTCGGATTGCCCGTGACGAACAAAGACATCGAACGCGCGATTGCCGCATATCAAAGCATCTTCAACGTGACCCGCGGTTTTATGCCCACCAGCCTCAAACAGCAGGATATTCTCGGCCAGGATGTATTTTATGGCGCCACGCTTACTTACGCTGTCTTCGGCAAAAAAGTTCTCACCGACGAACAAGTGCTGACGCATTATCGCACCTCAGAGAAAGTCAAATCTCCTTATGGTCTGCGGGTCATTTCCGCCGCCGATGGTTCGTTGTTGACCGGCCACGACGGCGCCTACTGCTACGGTGGATCATGGTTTTTCTGCGATTCCGGCAATTACCTCCTCGCCGCTGTGCATGGCCTGCCCGCCGCTGAAGTCGATGCTCGCTTGATCGAGCGCATCAAGCTGGAACTCGTCACCACCCCCGCCTTCAGTGAAGACATCAACACCGTCACCGGCAAGCCGCACGGTAATACTCCTTACGCCGACTACTCCGTTTATATTTGGCTACGAAAAGAAATCCGCCGTCGCCTCAGCCAGACCGGCCCCGACCCGGTGGAAGCGGCCATCGATGCGCATCTGGGTGTGGTGCGGAAAGACGGTATGTTGAGTTTGGAACCAGACAAGGCAGCGAAGTCTGCAAAGTAAACTCAACCACTGAAAGCCATGAGGCAAAATCTCCTGCTGCTTGCGTCCCTCTCCGTTTTTTGCAGTCAGGCACCAGACGCCGCATCCCAGTCGCCTCTCTCGCCGAAGCCGAAAAACAATTCCTCGATTTATTTCCCGTCGCCTCCATCGCAGAAAATTCGCCCCGCCGCACCAATTCTTCTTGGCGTTGGCCCGCATTTATTTCTCGACGAATTCCTGATCGAATCCAGCGTCAACGTCCAGCGTGTCGTGAATTCTCCTTTGCGCGATCCCGCTTTGCCCAACCCCATCGTCACCGGCAAAGAGGACGGCAACTTCCAGCCCTATCTCACCGTGCTGCGCGATGCGGCGACGTGGCGTTTCCGCATTTGGTATGGGGCGCGGACGGAAGATTCCAATCCGATGGAGTCGCGGCTGGCCTACATGGAATCCGACGATGGCATCCATTGGATTCGTCCGCATCGCATTTTGGCGACGCCGTTTCTTCGCTTCGGTGTGAGCATCATTGAGGATGGCGCAAATTTTTCCAACACAGCCGCGCGCTATAAACTTGGTTGGTATGCCGCAGGCGGGTCGCCTGGGCTACCCGGCGGCTTCGCCGCCGCTATTTCGGAATTCGGGTTAAGTTTAGTAGCGACGATCAAACCAGTAGCCCAACAGAGCTTGGTCATGCTCAAGTCGGTGCGACTCTCCAACTCGGCGATCAGGCGCGGCACCTTCGGAGCGTGACCCTCCGGCCAGCCAGGCTGCGGCAATAAGTCGTCGATAATGTAAAAACCGCCCGGCGCAAGTAAGGCCAGCGCCTCCGCCAAATGGGTGAATTTGCCGGGCCAGGTATCCGCGTAGATGAAGTCGAAGAAGCGGCCTTGTGCTCGTTGCAAAAAATTCGCGCCGTCCTCATGATGGAATATCACTCGGCGGTCGCCAGTCAGGTGCCGCCGCGCTACGGCGAGCACGGTGGCGTCGCTCTCGACAGACTCAAGGCATGAGTCCGCATCCATGCCAGAAAGAATCGAAGCCGTGCCGAACCCAGTGCCCGTGCCAAGCTCAAGGAACTTTCCGTGGGGTTTCGATGCTGCAAGCGTGCGGAGCAGCGAGCCAGTCTGTGGCTCGGAAGCCATCTTGAATCCGAGCGCCTGGGTTTCCGCGAAAATCGCATCGAGCACTGGTGGCCGACTGGAAATCTGGTGATCGTTCATCGCGAAACTTGAATCCGCCTCACCGATTCATTACGCCACGATTTGTGTGACCATCACCAATCGGACACACTCGGCAAAAGGTTTTATGCGGGACAGATACCTGAGAAATTGTCATCGGTTGGCGCACCGCCGAACTGTCGCAAAAATCTGTTTCGTCGCAAAGCCGAAAGGTAATTCGGTAGAGCGAGACCGTCGAGTTCCATTAAAAAATCAGACCGGGCAAATATTAGAGTTCGACAAGTCTCGCTCGACCGTTGTGGAATTGGCGCTCCTTCAGAATCAAACGTCGCAGCCCACTCCCGCAAGAAAAGACAGTTGAATGAAACTTTTGCCGACCTAAAGTGCTTCCGGGAACAACGCGCCATGAAAGCTTTCAAAATTTTGCTCCATCTCGCGTTGCTTCCGTTGGCCGCCCGGGCTGATTGCACACTGACCAATCTCGGCCTGACGCCATTGCCGGAGCTTGGCTTGAAATTTTACAGCGGAGTCAGCGGCGGACTTTATCCCAATGGCGCGAATAATCGTCCGCCCGCGCATCTGGCGGCGGGCTTGAACATTGCCGCCAACCAAATCCAGCCGTTGAACTCCACCGGAAATGCCGACACGAACAACGGGAAAATTGTTTTGCTTTCCATCGGCATGTCCAACACGACGCAGGAATGGGCGAGCAAAGGCACGAACCATTTCAAAGCGCTCGCCGATGCGGACCCGAGCAAAAATCCGCGCGTCATCATCTTGGATGGCGCGCAAGGCGGACAGGACGCGCCGCAGTGGACAAACCTCAATGCCGCGACTTGGAACAACGTGCTTTCCCGACTCACTTCGGCTGGCGCAACCACGAACCAAGTGCAGGCGATTTGGTTGAAGGAAGCCATCGCCGGAGAAACAGGGGCGCTGACCAATCATGCCCGACTCTTGCAAAGTTATCTGGAGACGATGGTGCGCAACGCCAAAATTCTCTATCCCAATTTAAAATCGGTTTACGTTTCCAGCCGCACGCGCGCCTACGTTTATGGGAGCGGATTGAATCCGGAACCGTATGCTTACGAAACCGCTTTCGCGGTGAAATGGATAATCGAAAAACAAATCAGCGGCGACGCTTCTCTAAATTTTGATCCGGCCAAAGGCCCAGTCGTCGCGCCCTATCTTTCGTGGGGACCTTACCTCTGGGCAGACGGGCTGGTCGCGCGCTCCGACGGATTCACCTGGCTCTGCTCGGATTTGGAATCGGATTTCACGCACCCCAATGCCACCGGGGCCGTTCCGAAAGTCGCCCGCCAACTGCTGGCATTTTTTAAGACCGACCCGACCACCACGCCTTGGTTTTTGAAAAAAACTGTCCTGGGACAGCCGCCTGTTTGCGCAGCGTCAGCCAATGCCACCAATGGCATCGCGCCGCTCACCGTAAATTTTTCCGCCACCGCCAGCGATGTTGACGGAACGATTCGTGATTACCAATGGACGTTTGACGATGGAACTTTTTCGACCAATGCCACTCCGACAAAAAATTTTCCGTCGCCGGGAAATTACACCGCGCGAGTGACCGTGACCGACAACAATGGAAATGCGGTGACGCGCTCCCTGGCGATCAATGTCACCACTACTATCGCGGACTGGAAAAATGCGAAGTTCAGTTCCGCAGAGTTGGCCGACCCGAACATCAGCGGCGACATCGCCAATCCCGATGGGGATAAATTTCCGAACCTGCTCGAATACGCGATGGGATTTGATCCGAAAAAATCTGACATCAATGTCGTCACCAGCGCGATGGAAAACGGGCAATTCGTTTTCACCTTTCCGCATTGCAAAGCGGCGGCGGATCTTTCATTTGGCGCGGAAGTTTCCACCAATCTGGTGAACTGGAACGCTGCGGCCGCAAGCGAAGTCATCGACAATGGGCCACTGGAAACTTTGGTCATCCGCGAAATTCTCCCAGCCAGTTTCGCAAAATTTTTTCGATTGAAGGCCACGCGATTAAATTAGTTCAATGGATTGAAAATTTTTCAGCAGAGATCGGCCTTCGGCAATCCCCCGCGCACTGACTCGTTAAAAGTTGCTGATGGAAAGAGCAAAAAAATTCCCTTTTCTCCGTTCACCATAAAATGAAAACAAAATCTTTCGAAGCCTTGACTCTGATTGTCTTATTGGGTTTTCAGACGGCAATTTTTGCTGCGCAGAAAAACCAGTTTACCGTCGCCGAAAAAAATTCGATTGGCCGCACCCCGGCATTTTTGATCAGCCCGAACGAAAGCGTTCTGCTGCTGGGCGAACCAACCGTTGCCCGCACTTCCCGTTTGGTTCAACGATTTTTCCCCGCCGGAAAACATCCGGGCAATCCCGTGATGCGACGATCCGAACCGTGGGAAGGCGTCGGGCCTTATGTGTGGGGCAATCGTTTGATGCAGGATGAGACGACGCGGAAGTTGCGCCTTTGGTATATCGCATATCGTTTCGCGGATAATCATTACCGATGGGGTTACGCAACATCCAACGACGGTTTGAAATGGACCAAGCCGGATTTGGCGGTTGAAAAATTCGGCGGCGCCTCGGCGCGAAATTGTTTGCCGCTTGGGCCGCATCCAGAAAAAGGAACGCGAACCATTGCGCGCGATCCCCGCCCGGATACGCCGCCTGAACGGCGCTATCTGGGCGTTCGGTTTACGTACGATGGCGAGTTCGTTTCCTTCTCGCCGGATGGCATTAAGTGGGCGGAACATCCATCGAATCCAGTCTGGTTTGTCCCGTCCGACATGATTCATGTGATGTGGGATGAGCGCCGCCAGAAATTTGTCGCGTTCTACAAAGTGTGGGAACTCAAAGGCCGCGAGGTCACTCCCGACGGTCCAGCGGAAGGCACACCCTTCACTGCGCACATGCCGACGTTCACTCCCAAGGAACTGGGAAATGGCACGGCGGAATTCGAAGGTCCTCGCATCACCTTCCGCCCACCAGGCGCGGCGGAAGTTCAGAAGCAGAAATTTATTTTACGTTCCGGAAAACAAGGCGCGGACGATGGCGGCGGCGTTTCGTTGTCGGGCGAATGGAACGCCAAACGCGTCCAGGCATTCGCTGAAAGCGAGGACGGCATTCACTGGAAGAACGAGCAGGTGGTTTTGCGCACCGACGCGCAAGATCCGCCCACCGCGAACATCCAATATCTGTTCGTCATTCCACAAGGCGGATATTATTTGGGCTTCGCGACCCTGCACGACGAAGCCGGATATTTCCGAATTCAACTCACATGGAGCGCGGAGGGCCTTCATTGGAATCGTCCGTGGCGCAAACCCTGGCTCGATGTTGGAACCGGCAACGACTTTGATCGCGGGATGGTGCTCGGCCCGGCAGACCCGATTTTTTGGGAAAAGGAAATGTGGTTTCCCTACGGCGGCTTTCCTATTCGTCACGACACCAAGGAAACCGATTGGGAATCCGCCATCGGCCTGGCGACGATGCGCTTGGATGGATTCGCCGCGTGGGAAGCTGGCGCGGAATCCGGCGAACTCGTGACTCAACCGTTCCTTTGCAATGGCGACCGGCTCTTTGTGAACGCCGAAGCACAGAATGGTTCTGTCGCCGTTGCAGTGCTCGATGAAAAAGGAAATCCGCTGAAAGGTTTTGAAACAAAATCTTGTCGTGCAGTCACGACTGATACATTGGAAAACGGCGGCTGGATTCAATGGAAAAAGGAGAAGGACCTTCGCCGCGTTCAAGGCAAAATGATTCAACTTCACTTCACAGTGCGAAACGCCAGGCTTTACTCATTTCGCATCGCCGATGAAAAGACGGTGAAACTTCCCGTGCCCCGCGCAACGACTCGATGATTTTATGAAACGCCGATTGACCAAGTGCTTCGTCGGTTTGCTGATCTCCAGCCGCGTTTTGGAAATCAGCAGGCGAAGCCGAACTGATAGTCAATCCGGACGTTTTCATCAACAGCGGGACGATAGACAGCCAAAGCGGCACGGTGCGATTCAACAACATCGGAACATTTAATTCCGGGACTTCTTTCACAGGAGCGGGAAACAAACGCATGAAGGCGATTTACAGCCCCACCCATTTAACTCTCACCGCTGTCTCGGCTCCCGACCCCGCAAACCCGTCGCTCTCCATTGGCCGTCAAAACCAGCCATTGCAAGCTCTCGTCTGCTGGCCATCCGAGTTCACGAACTTCGGACTCTACTTCAAAACAAATCTCAACCAGGCGGATTGGACGCTCATTCCCGCCGTGACAAATCGTTTCATCGAAAATCCGCTGGCTAATCCGCAAGAATATTTCGAACTGATCAACTAGGCAGCGGCTTGACGGCGAAGTCCTTGGTCTCTCCGTCTAGCTCACTGTTATTTGCTCTTGAAACGTGGCTACAACGTAGCCACAGTATTTGCATGAGTAAGACCGCCACAATCCGCGCGCGAATCAAGCCGGACTTAAAACGCGAAGTGGAAGAAATTTTGAATGAACTCGGATTGACCGCCTCGGAGACGATCAACGTGCTTTATCGCCAGATAAAATTGAATCGAGGTCTGCCGTTCGAAGTGCGCATTCCCAACAAACTCACCGCGAGAACGCTGGCCAACAGCAGAGCCGGAAAGAACGTCCGCCATTTCAAAACGAAGAAGGAGCTCTACGCTGACCTCGGCTTGTGAGAACATTCAGCCGAACCGGCCAGTTCAAGAAGGATGTCAAACGCGCAGACAAGCGAGGATGGGATTTGTCGAAGCTCAAAGAAGTTATTGATTTGCTCATCGAAGGCCAACCTTTGCCGCCAGAATTGAGAGACCATCCGTTGCACGGTGATTGGTCAGGTAGCCGGGATTGCCACATCAAATCAGACTGGGTTTTGATTTATTCGTTGGAGGGAAATCACGTTCGATTCGAACGCACCGGAACGCACAGCGACTTGTTCAGATAAAATGGCCCTGAAATTCTTCAACACACTTTCGCGGAGCATTGAAGAGTTCGTTCCGCTCGATCCAAAAAAAGTCGGCTTGTCTTGCTGCGGGCCGACGATTTACGATTTCGCGCAATCGCGAACTGGCGCACGTTCGTCTTCGCCGACCTGGTGCGGCGCTACCTCGAGTTCAAAGGTTTCGCCGTGTTGCGCGTGATGAACATCACGGACGTGGAGGACAAAATCATCCAGCGCGTTCGCGAAACGAAAACTTCCCTGCGCGAGTTCACGGGGAAATACGAGGCCGCGTTTCTTGACGGTTTAAAAACGCTCGCCTGTCTGTTGCCACACCATTTGCCGCGCGCGACGGCGCACATCCCGGACGGCGAGGGCCGTCCGGGCTGGCACGTCGAGTGCAGCGCGATGAGCATGAAACTTCTCGGCGCGAGTTTCGACATTCATCTCGGCGGCGAGGACCTGATTTTCCCGCATCACGAGGACGAGATTGCGCAGAGTGAAGGCGCGGGCGTGCCATCGTCAGGCAAACCGTTCGTGAAGTATTGGCTGCATGGCGCGCATTTGCTCGTCGAAGGAAAAAAAATGAGCAAATCGCTGGGAAATTTTTTCACGCTTTGTGATCTGGCCAAGGGTTTTACTGGCCGGGAGATTCGTTATCTTTTACTCAAGTCGCATTATCGCGAGTCGCTTAATTTTGCGATGGAAGGTTTACCAGGCGCGCGGACGACGCTGGCACGGCTTCAGTGGAAAAAGGAGAAGGATCTTCGCCGCCTTCAAGGTAAACAGATTCAACTTTGCTTCACAGTGCGAAACGCGCGGCTTTATTCGTTTCGCGTCGCGGATGAAAAGACAATGAAACTTCCTACGCCACGCGCGACCACTCAATGAATTTATGAAACACCGATTGACCAAGTGCTTCGTCGGTTTGCTGATCTCCAGCAGCGTTTTGGAAATGGTTGATTCTCTGGCGAGCGCAGAAGTCATCCCCAACTCTCCGGCGGCCGCCCTCGGCACGCGCGTGGAAATGTTCGTGGATGATTGGTTGATTGATTCCAATCGGAGCCGGGGAGTTTCTCTCAAGTTGCAAACGCCCATTCGCCGCGAAGTCGTTTTGACCACCGACAAACCGTGGGAAGGGCCGGACAGCGCCTACTTCACCGTTTTCCAGGACGTGCCGCGCATTCGTCTCTACTATCGCGGCTACATTCCAAAAGGCGGTGACGCTTCGGACAAACAAGTCACCTGTTACGCCGAAAGCGCCGATGGAATTCTTTTCACGCGGCCTAATCTCGGACTTTACGAATTCCAAGGCTCCAAGGAGAACAACATCGTTTACGTGGGAGTCGAAGCGCACAACTTCGCGCCCTTCCTCGACGCCAACCCAAACGCCAAAGCCGACGAGCGATACAAAGCGGTGGGCGGACTGCAAAGCCGATTATTCGCGTTCAGCTCGCCGGATGGAATTCACTGGAAAAAATTGCAGCCCGAACCGGTGATGACCAAGGGCGCGTTCGATTCGCTCAACCTCGTGTTTTGGGATGAGCAGGCGAAGTTGTATCGCTGCTATTCACGCTATTGGGGAAGCGGTGGATACTCGGGATTTCGCGCCGTGCAACACAACACATCGAAAGACTTTTTACATTGGAACGAGCCGCAGCCGAATCAATATCGCGCGGCCGACAAGACGGAACCTCCGCTGGAACATTTTTACACCAGCGCAACGATTCCTTGTCCCGGCGCGCCGCATCACTATCTGGCTTTTCCCATGCGCTTCGTGCCGGAGCGAAAAAAAATCAGTCCCATTCCGGACGCCGGCGTTTCCGACGCAGTTTTTATGAGCAGTCGTGATGGACGGAACTGGGATCGAACTTTTTTGGAAGCGTGGGTTCGCCCCGGACTCGACCAACGCAACTGGACGCATCGAAATAACATGCCCGCTTGGGGCATCGCGCAGACGAGCACCAACGAATTCTCCATGTATATCAGCGAGCATTACGCCTGGCCGGACAATCGGCTTCGCCGCATTACGATTCGGCGTCACGGATTCGTTTCCGTCCATGCGGATCACGGAGAAGGCGAGCTCACGACGCGGCCCCTGACGTTTTCCGGGAAAAATCTTCTTTTGAATTATTCAACCTCGGCAAGCGGATCAGTGCAGGTGGAAATCCAAGATGAACAGCGCAAACCCTTCCCCGGCTATTCGCTGTCCGAAATGGATTTGCTCTTCGGCGACGAACTGGACGCCGTGGTAAAATGGAAATCCGGCCAGGATATTTCCGGCTTGATCGGAAAGCCCGTTCGCCTGCGGTTTGTGTTGAAGGACGCGGATTTGTTTTCGTTGAGATTTTTTTAACGCGTAGGGACGTATTTTTCTCAATGGCTCAAAATGGAGTTAAGGCGATGCGTTGACGAAGCGGCTGGATTAATGAATCCTTAAACCATGAAGGAACTGGACACGATAACAGTCACCAAGGTCGGCCAAGGCACGTTGCCTAAATGGTGGCGCGATGTTTCGGGCTTGTCCAATGGCGGAATCGTGGAAGTCCGTCCGGCGCGGGACGGGCGAAACAGTATTGTTCTGACGCCCAAACCGGCCGCGCGGCGCGGCGCTTCGGGCAAACAACTCCTCAAACAACTTTCGCGCTGTCCGCATCCCTTTCCCGCTCCGGCGCGGAATTATTTGCCGTTCAAATGAGCTTTCTACTCGACACAGATCTTCTTTCCCTCCTCGAACGAAAGCGTGTTCCGGCCAAGCTTACCGCCTGGATGAATCAGCAGGACGAATTTTTTATCAGCGTCGTCTCTCTGGCCGAACTCGAATATGGATTGCAGCAAGCTCCCGCTACGCATCGCGCCGAACTGGCGGCCTGGCTCAAAGAGACGCGGCAGAAATTTGCATCCGCCACCGAGCCATTAACTGAACCCGTGTTGATGCGTTGGAAACAATTGCTCGCTGAGCTCAAATCGAAAAACCGAACCATGTCTTGCGAAGATTCGCTGATCGCGGCGACGGCGCTCTTTCACGGTCATAGCGTCGCGACGCACAATACCCGACACTTCGCGCCTGCGGCCATCGAGATGATTGACCCGCTGGTGTGATTTTCCATGCCACCGGGATGATGGATAGACGAACCTTCGTGAAGTCAGATTTTTTCCTGATTAACTTATGAACCGACGAACCTTTCTTCAAAAAACTTTGCTGACGGGCAGCGCACTGCCATTTGGCTTCAACGCGCTGGCGCAAAATGAAAAAACATCTGACGCGCCGCACAAATTTATTCTGAGCGCGCCGCTGACTCATTCGGATTGGATGTTGAAGCCGGGCATCGCGTGGGGCGAAGAGGGCGTGCGCCACATGCTGGATTTGTGCAAAGCCGCGGGCTGGTCCCAAGTTTATTGGCGCGTGTTCGATGGCGGACGCGCTTGTTACAACAGCAAACTTCTCCGCCCGATGGGCCAGTGGGACGACGACAGTTTTTGGAATCCTAAAACCGACGAAGACAAAGCACTCCTGCAACGCTTCACTCCCAACATGACACCGGAACAACGTGCGGCGTTGCTGAAAAAATTCGACGCACTGGACTACGGCACGTTCGACACCTTCGCCGCCGCCATTCGTTACGGGCACAAAATCGGTTTGGAAATTCATGCGTGGCTCACCATCAACGAGGACGATCATGGCTGGGGTTTGCAGACCGAATTTTCCAAAAAACATCCGGAGTTTCGCTGGCGCAAACGCGATGGGAAATTTTATCGCTCGCAACTCAGCTTCGCTTTCCCGGAAGTTCGCCAATACAAACTCGCGCTGCTCAAGGAACTTTTAGGCTACGACCTGGACGGGTTTTTCTTCGATTGGATTCGCACTGGTGACTGCGCGACAATCCCCAAACCGATGCCGACGGCGTGGCGGACAATGGTTACGAAGAGCCACTGATAAAAAATTTCAAAAAGAAATTTGGAATTGATCCGCACGAAACTAAAAATAGCGATGAACGCTGGGTGCGCCTTCGCGACGAGCCGCAGACCGAATTCATGCGCGCCGCCCGCCAACTCATTCGCTCGCATCGCCGCAAACTTCCGATCTCCGCGATGGTGGCCCATCCGTGGCATTATCGCGGCGAGCAAAATAAAATTGACGGAAATCTGCGCGGACTGTTGCTCGACGTGACGACCTGGGCGCGAGAAGCACTCGTGGACTCGCTCGTCGCTGCCGGTTATTACCGCAATGGCGGCAACGCAGAACTGGCGTATCAAGCCCTGCGAAAAGAAACCGAAGGAAAAGTGAACGTGTGGACTTACGCTTGGGTTCCCTCGTCGGTCGCGGACGCTGAACAAACTTTCGCCCTCGCGGATAAACTTGGCGCGAAAGAAATTTTATTTTGGGAAGCTGATTACATTGATGACCGCGCGAATGCCGTCGAAATTAAAACCGCCATGAGGCGACGCGCGGTATTTCAGGAAAAACTATGAAGATAAATTTGAAAAACCCGTCCTGGCACAAGTTGCTTTTCGCGTTGTTACTCTGGGCGGGATTTGCGTGGGTCGCTTCGGCGAAGGAAACAATTTTCAAAACGGAAGCGAACGTCATGGTCGAATTGACTTTCACCGCGAAACAAACTCACGCCGATCTATTCAATGCCGTGACCCTCGATGTCGTTTTCATTGAGCCACAAAAACGTGAGCTTCGCGTCCCGGCCTTTTGGGCGGGAACAAATATTTGGAAAGCGCGTTATGCATCGCCCACCATTGGAACGCATCGGTTCCGCAGCGAATGTTCCGACACAAAAGACAAAGGGCTTCACGGTGTCGCGGGCAAAGTGGAAATCAAACCTTACCGCGGACAAAATCTTCTTTATCGTCACGGCCCGCTAAAATTATCCGCCGACCGCCGCTACTTGGAATACCACGACGGCACGCCGTTTTTCTGGATGGGCGATACGTGGTGGATGGGACTTTCCGCCCGGCTGCATTGGCCGGAGGATGTGCAAAAGCTCGCGCAGGATCGGAAGGAAAAAGGTTTCAACGTCATCCAACTGGTCGCCGGACTTTTTCCCGACATGCACCCATTCGATACGCGCGGCGCGAACGAAGCGGGCTACCCGTGGCAAACAAATTATTCCAGCATTCTCCCGGAATATTTTGCTGCGGCGGACAAACGTTTGCTCTATCTCGTCGATCAAGGTTTCACACCGGTCATCGTCGGCGCGTGGGGATATTTCATGCAATGGATGGGCGTGGAAAAATCCGAGGCGCACTGGCGCTATCTCATCGCGCGTTACGGCGCGTTGCCCGTGGTCTGGTGCACGGCAGGCGAAGCAAATCTTCCGTGGTATCTCGCGAAAAACTTTCCGTACGACGACCGCCAGCAGGTGAAAGATTGGACGGAGGTCACGCGCTACATTCGCGAGACCGATCCATTTCATCGGCTCGTCACGATTCATCCGACTGGCCTTGGCCGACTCAGCGCGCGTCACGCCATCGACGATCTTTCGCTCATCGACATCGACATGCTGCAAACGCCGCATGGCCAGCGCGACGCCGTTGCACCCACCGTCAACACCATGCGCGAATCTTACGCCGACCAGCCGGTGATGCCGGTCATCAATGGTGAAGCTGCCTTTGAAATGCTCGGCGACAATTTGCCGACGGAATGGACGCGGCGAATGTTTTGGCTCTGCATGATGAACGGCGCAGCGGGTCACACTTACGGAGCGAATGGAATCTGGCAGGTGAATCGAAAGAACGATCCGCACGGCCCGTCGCCTCATCACAAAGGCGGGTTTGGTTACGGAAAAATTCCGTGGGACGAAGCGATGAATCTGCCCGGCTCGCGGCAAGTCGCTCTCGGCGGAAAACTTTTTCAACAATATTCCTGGCACAAATTTCAGCCGCACCCGGAGTGGGCCACGTTCGCGCAAAAATCCAATTTGAGTTTTGACAGCGCGAATTGGATTTGGTTTCCCGAAGGTAATCCCGCCCAAAACGCGCCCGCTGAAAAAAGATTTTTTCGCAAAACTTTTGTTCTGCCGGAAAATAAAAAAATCAAAACCGCGCAACTTCGCGTCGCGGCAGACAATCAATTTTCCGCGCGCTTGAATGGCGACTCAGTTGGTTCAGGAAACGATTGGCGAACGGGAAAACAGTTCGACGACATCGCTCGGTTTCTAAGAACTGGAACAAACCTCATCGCGATTGCGGCGGAAAATATTCCAGACGCCGGAGCGAATCCGGCCGGACTGATCGCCCGAATGGAAATTCAATTTGCCGACGGCGACTCGTTGAAAATTATTTCAGACGCGACGTGGCGTTCGGCCAAAAGTGAATCTCCGGGTTGGGATAAAACGGACGTTGAAGACAATTCGTGGGAGAAGGTTCTGGTCATCGGCAAAAATGGCGGCGGGCCGTGGGGAACAATTGATCCGCAAAAAAACACCGATGTTTTCGGCCCGCAGTCGTCGGGAATTCCTGGAGTCGTGCGGCTCATCTACGTCCCGGAAAGCGAAAGCGTCGTGGTTAAAAACCTCGGCAATCACAACACCTATGCCGCTACCTATTTCGATCCAGTGACCGGCGAGAAGACGGTCCTCGGCCCTATCAACTCCGACGAGGGCGGGTGGTGGACCTGTCCTCCTCCTGAATTCCGGAGTGCCGGGCAACTTCACGATTGGGTTTTAATTCTCGAATCAAAAAACGCAACGCGCGTCCCCTCCCCGGCCAAGAAGTAGTCGCTCAGGAAAATTCGTAACGTGGATTGATTCTCTCTGCGGCGTTGGGAACGGAACGCCGAACTCCGGTTCGGCTCGTTGCAGCCGAGCGTTCGACACCATGCCGATTTGGAAATCGGCGATCCTCTCCGGAAATATTTTTTGGCAACCGCTGAAAACTCAAGTTGGTTCCATTCAAGGCCAGCGCAGCCGATAGAATTCCTGGGGCGGGCCGGGCAAATTTCTGCGAAATTCGACGACGCCATTGGTCTGATAGGTTCCGGTCACCTGCGACCACATCACCGGTGGTGAAAGGTTCGTCGTTACTTCAAGCGTGTAACTCGCATAACTCGAAGGCCAATTTAAAACGACCTGGTTAGATTCGAAACGAAATGAGAGGTCCGGCTCGGACGGCGTCAGAATGATCACGCCGGTTAAGCGCAGCCGAAAAAATTTTCCAGCGGCAAGATTCGCGCGAGCTTCGCGATACTCGTAGTAACCTCCTGCCAAAAAGTAAGGTCCGGTAATCGGCGTCCAGGCCCCAAGGGGAGAAAGATTCATCTGACTTTCCAAAGTGTAGCCTGCGAAGTTGGTGCTCCAATAAACCACCACGGCATTCGGTTCCTGACGAACAAATAATCCGGGCATCACACCGATCGGCGCAGGAGGCGCGACGCGGATCGAACCAGCAAAATCAATTTCGCTTCCAGCGGACGTGAGCAGGAGGCGAGGCGAACCACTACAGGTGAAGCCGTCCTCCGAAAGAGGGATGATCCACAATCCATTCGTTCCGTAAATGCGGCCGGCGCCGACCAGTGCCCGGCCGTCCGGGGTCCAAATGGCACCGTGCGGAAAGCCGCCCGTTGGCTCGGTCAACACCGTGATCTGGTGCAGATTCGAACCGTCTGCCGCCGCTGTCCACAAATTGACCCCGGTATTAATGAACGCGGAGGACACTCGATCTGCCATCGCCAAGCGCGCGCCATCGAACGACCATCCCGGCCAGCGCAGACGAAGAGTGGCCGGCTCGTTCACTCTTGTGCGCGACGACCAATCGGGCGGAGTGACGTAAACGCCGGCCGCATTCGGGCTCAAGTTCTGAAAAGCCAGACGCGCATTCAACGGATTGACGACGGGCGCGCCATTGAGACATTCAGGAGTGATGGCGAGTGGAAGTGGTGTGGCCGGTCCGTTGAGCGGCTTGCGAAAGAGACCGCAGTTGTTGTCGAAAATTAATTCTGCGTTTCCATTCCAATCGAAACCGACGATGGAATCGGTGTTGGTGAAGAAACGGGTTTCCGCTCCTGTCTGGAGATTTCTCAACCACAAATTTCCGCGCGTGGTGACACTCCCGCCTTCGCGCAGGAAAGCCATCCATTGACCGTCGCGCGAAACACGCGGGCGCGCGCCTTCGGTCACGAATTTTTCGCCGGTGCCGTCGAGATTGATTGCCCAGATGGAATCGTTAAATCCGGCGGAGTCCAAAAAGCCATATTGCAAATGGTCAACTTCCCAATCGCCACTGTTGGGCATGCTGATGCTGATGCTGGAAATTCCGCCGGGATTTACGATGCCGAAGAAACGGTCTTCCGCCGACGACGGGATGCCTGAGCCGTTGCCCAAATTGTTTCCAAAATTTGTTCCAAGGGAAACGCCGTTCGCATCGCGCGCGGTGAAACGCACATTGCCGAATCCAAATGTGCCGGGGTTGACCGATCCGACATCTGTCCAAACAATTCCCGCGTGAGTCGGAAGTTTTCCTCCGAGCGCCGCTGCATTGAAGGTGATGGTGAGGTTGGTTTGTGAGCCGCCAGAATAATACGAACGTCCACCAGGCTCCACCGAATCCACTCCGCCCGGTCCTACGACCACCCAGCCCGCGCTCGGCGTCGCGCCGGGAGTGTTGAACGCGCCGTCTTCAAAATCTTCGAGGTAAAAATAATTAAAACCAGCCGCGTTAAATGGACTGTCCGCCAGACTCAAGTAGGGCGAGGGTCCTTGAAAATTTTCCGATTCAGCGAGCGCTGTGTGGCGACTGTAAAACAACGTTCCATTCGCGGAAAGCTGCACAAAATTCGTATTCAGATTAGGCGGCGGATTGGTGTCGCTCCCCGGCAATTTCACCGGCGGAGTCAGTGGAATGTTGGTGTGCCCCACGGTGTAACTGGCGAATTGCAATCGCCCGCGCGAGCCGCCCGGCACATTGCCGTAATAATTAATTGTCGTGTCGTTCGTCAACGTGAACGGCGCGGAATACAAATGATAGGTATCCGCATTTCCGACTTGATAAAAAACCTGGTGCGCGACGTTTTGTTTGGTGAACGAAATTTGGATCGGCCCGCCATAATTTCCGGGCGCTGGAGAAATGGTGATGACGACCGGCTCCGCAGGACGGGGCGGCGCGTAGCTGAAAAAAGAAATGTCGTCGCGATATTGATCGGGCAAGGCGTAGGTCGTGCCGGATGGCGGCGCGCCTAAATTATTTGTGGCGGGACTTCCTAAACCCGATGACGCGCCCGCATCATTTTCCGCGCGCACCGAAAGCGAACCGGGCAAACCAAAGACGCCACTGCTCCAGTCCGGCACGGTAAGCGAAGAGATGAGCGTGGCCGCGCTGGTGATGAACGGCTCGGATTGAAACAGCCACACCGTCGCCCGCGTGTTGCGCGTCGTGAGCGAAGGGAGATTGTTGGAACTGATCTGCGTATAGGTCGTCCCGTCGAAGGTCATCACTTGGGCGCGAACAGAACTCACGCCTCCGGTGGGCGCGCTGAACAGAGCGAATCGTCCGTTGTCCAGTTCTGCGATTCCGCTAAACACGTTGCCGGATGCTCCTCCACCCCCGCGGTATTTCGGGGCGAGTTGGGGCGAACCTCCAGGTAATCGCGCGCCTTGAATGCCGTCGCCAAATCGGATGAACGCGCTGCCGTCGTTGCCTTGCGCGACGTAATAAATATTCTGAACCGCTTGCGTGAAGTTCAGCGAAATCGCCGCGCCGAAATTATAGCCACCGCCGCTGGAAATCAGAGGGCGAATGGTCACGTTCGATTGTCCGGAAACATAAAACCAAAAATGCGGCAGAATTTGTCCGTCAAATTTTCCGAACACGTAATCGCTGCCGGGCGGAAGATTGCTCAACGTGGCGATGACGCTTGGCGCATTGGTAAATTGCCAGAGGTGCAGTGTGTCATTCGTTTCGCCGCGAACGAGGCCGACGGCAAACGTTGGACCATTCGTCGTCACTTGCAATGCGTTGCCGCGCTCGAACAAACCTGTTTCGTTGAACGGGCCAAATGTCGAGGTAAGAGGGCCGGGGAAAAAGTTAATCAACTCGATCCGCTCGGCGGGCGGACTGTTGAAGGCGCTGGCGACGAACAACGCATCCAGCGACGACGATGGCTGAACCATTCCCACCAACGTGTGCGCTCCAATTCCGAGCGGTGTCACGATAAACGGAGTGCTCGCGGAATTCGTATTGGAAAGGTCAACGAGAGGAACGCGATTATAGTCGGTGGAGGTGACGGCGAGATTGTCGCGAGTGGATTGCAAAAATTTTCCCACCGCGCAGCCGGTGACGTTCTCTACTCCAGTGAGCAAAGGCGCAGACCAGGTGAGCGCGCCAGTTCCGTCCTGGTAACCAACGCGTCCGATGCCGGTGACTTTGTCGAGGACGAGGACATCCGCATTGGTGTCGTTGTTGAAATAACCGCTGGTAAAAAATTCAGTCGCAGTTTCGGAAACAAAAGCGGCGCGGGAACTGGAGGGTACGAGAAGCAATGTCGTCGCGAAAAAAGCAAAAAAGAAATTGAACGCGAAATCCGAAATCCGAGTCCCCGAAATCCGAAAGAAATCCGAAATCCGAAAGCCGAAAAAGACTTCCCGGCAGCGCGCACAAAAGTGATTTGCGATCAGTGCAGTTCCGCAGCGCCTTCGGTATTCGGGCTTCGGATTTCTTTCGGATCTCGGATTTCGGATTTCGGATTTGAATCGGAATACACGCGGACAAAGCTGTCCGCGCTCCGTGACGCTTGCTTCGGATTTCGGATTTCGGATTTCGGATTTATTCCTCATGCGATTATTGCGACGGAATTTCCACTTCTCCTGCTGAAATCACTTCCACCGGTTCGCGCTTCGCATTGAAGCGCACCACGGAATAGCGATAGCGCGCACCCAACAACACCGGCTGTTGGTCGCGCAGCCAGAGCGGATAAAAATAATTCTCCATCGTCACATCGTAACCGATGGCAAAGAGCCGGTCGGGAATCACCACCGTCCGATAACTCTGGTTTACGGTGAATACCGTCCACGGAACACGTTCAATCAACGGAGACACCTGCGTCACGTCGCCCGAAACTTTCGGGAAACTCGCATTCGTCACCTGTTGCCGGTAAACGACAATCGGCAGCAAATTTTCTCCGCTCGATTTCCTGCGGAAGACTTGCGTGTTGGGATCGGGATTCAAGGTGAACGGGTAAACATTGTAACTCGCATAGTTAGTCCCTGGAACATTGAAAGTAATTCCTATTTGATCGGAGTCCTGGTTCATCTGGCCGATGCGAATGCCCACCGGCCAACGCCGATCCAGTTGGAAGTTGGCGTCTTGTAATAAGCCCGCCGTCACTCCCGGCCCGTCCACGTTGAAGGTCTGCACTGGCGGAAGTTTTCGCGCGGGCCACGGCACGGTCGCGAGTTGCACGGGCGGGATCCACTTGAATTGCCAGACTCCCGAAGCGTTGCCGACGTGCCCTTGATCATCCACCGCCGCGACGGAAATGTTGTAGGTCACATTCGGCATGACGTTGGCATTGATTGTAAATTTCGGCCCTGGGCCAAAACCCGCACCAATTCGGGAGGTCAAGTGTGCTTCTGAAAAAATAGACAGATACACCTCCTTTGCGTTCCCGAGTCCGAGATAACTGGAATCTTTGTTGTAAGCCGGAAACACTTTTATTTGCGGACCGACAAATCCACTCGGAGCCGATGGCGTCGGCGCATCGGCCAGACTGATCTTGAATTGGAACCGCGCAACACCGGGTGTCGGACAAAACCAATTGAGCGAGACTTGCGGATTGTTCGTCGCACCGATGGCTTGCGGCTCGGACAAAACGGGTCGCGGCAAGGTGGCGGGTTTGACTTCCTTGCAACCGATAAAAGAAAGCGGGCTACCGTTGCCATGTTCATTGAGCAATTGAACGAAGTAACACAGGCGCGTCGGGCTGGACGGCATCGCGTCGTCGCGCACTTCCAGAATTTTATTTGGCTTCGCCGGGTCGTATGCGCCCGCGCCCTGCGCCACCAAGGTCAACGGCCCTTCGTCGGCGCGGCGATAAATCCGATATTCGCGCGTGCCGGGAGTAAGTTTAAATCGAACGCGTATTGGGGCGAGCGCGCCGGAATCCGAGGCGCGCGCGACGTGTTGATCGCAATTCGCATCGACCGGAAGATTCACACTGCATCCGCGAAAGGGTGGAACTGGCCCAATCAAACAGCCGGGAAAAGAAACCCAATAGACGTTGTTCGGATCAGGAGAAACGACGGCCACGTCGTACCAGGTG
>JBBQRQ010000023.1:0-57008 GCA_038214755.1 Verrucomicrobiota bacterium | reverse complement strand
TTCCCGGGACTACAAAAGCCCAGCCGATTTACTGGCGCTCAAAGCTCCTCACCTCTCTCCCAAAATATTCTTGCTCCATCCCATCGCTTTGGAGTCTCTTCTTTCTCAAACACGGGGTCACGATGTACCAAGGCGGCCCGGAACTCGCGACATGAGTTTCTAAATAATCTGCAAGCAAGCATCCCGCAGCAGTTAATTTTTCAATCATGGCTTTGATCGTTCAAAAATTCGGCGGCACTTCCGTGGCGAATCCCGACCGGATAAAAAATGTCGCGGATCGTGTTAAAAAATATCGCGACAAGGGAGATCAAGTGGTCGTGGTCGTTTCAGCGATGAGCGGCGTCACGGATAATCTTATCAAGATGGCGAAGGAAATCATGCCGCTGCCGAATGACCGCGAGATGGACATGCTGCTCGCGACAGGCGAACAAACGACGATTGCGCTCACGGCCATTGCGCTGCATGCGCTCGGTCTCGCCGCAACTTCATTGACCGGCGCGCAGGCGGGGATCGTCACTGACGGCGTTCACACGAAGGCGAGAATTAAAAACATTTCGCCGAAACACGTTCATCAATTGCTCGACGAAGGAAACGTCGTCATCGTCGCGGGATTCCAAGGGCAAACGATGGAAGGACAAATCACCACGCTTGGTCGCGGCGGTTCCGATCTCACGGCCATTGCGCTGGCGGCGGCGTTGAACGCTGATCTTTGCCAGATTTACACGGACGTTGACGGCGTTTACACCGCTGACCCGCGCATTGTGAAAAGCGCGAAAAAACTTTCCGAAATTTCCTACGATGAAATGCTCGAACTCGCCGGCCTCGGCGCAAAAGTGATGCAGTCACGCTCGGTCGAATTCGCAAAGAAATTCGGCGTCGTCTTTGAAGTCCGCTCCAGTTTGAACGACAATCCAGGAACCATTGTGAAAGAAGAAACACCCAGCATGGAAGGCGTCGTGATTCGCGGCGTCTCGCTCGACAAAAATCAGGCCAAGGTCACGCTCGTCGCCGTGCCCGACAAACCGGGCGTTGCCGCGCGCGTCTTCAAAGCCATCGCCGACGCGAATCTCAACGTGGACATGATCGTGCAAAACATCAGCCACAACGCCGGAATGCCCGCGACCGATTTGTCCTTTACCGTGGACAAACCCGATTTGCTCAAGGCGAAAAAAGCGATCGAAGATTTGAAAGGCGAAATCGGCTACAAAGAAGTTTTGGCCGATGAAAAAATTGGAAAGCTCTCCATCGTCGGCGTCGGAATGCGCAGTCATCCTGGCGTTGCCGCGAAAATGTTTGAAACACTTTCCCAAGAAGGCGTGAACATCGGAATGATTTCCACCAGCGAAATAAAAATCTCCGTCATCATCGATTTGGAAAAAGGGGAGCAGGCGATGAAGGCGTTGCACGAGGCGTTTTTGGGGTAGATTTGTCGTGTGAACAGGAAATTTTCAGGATGGATTTTTTATGATGGTTCCTGCGGTTTTTGTAGGAATTGGGTTCCGTTCTGGAAAAGGATACTCAACGCGCGTGGTTTTGAAATTGCGCCGCTACAAAGCGAGTGGGTTCGCGGAGAACTGAAATTATCTCGATCTGAATTAACGGAAGATTTGCGCCTTCTGCTTCCAGACGGAACCCAAATTCAGGGAGCGAATGTTTATCGTTATGTTTTGCGCCGAATCGGTTGGGCCTTTCCCATTTATCTTTTTTCAATCGCTCCAGTGATGCGAAGAATCTTCAATTGGGGCTATAGGACATTCGCGAGAAATCGGCTTCGTTTTTCCAAAGCCTGTGGGTTGCAAAAGGATGGTGCGTGATGCGTATTTTTCTCACAGCGGAGTGGAAAAATCTTTTGATGTTAAACTACGCGGCGGAACCAGAACTTCTTCGCAATTATTTACCGGGAGGTCTCGAACTGGATTTTTGGAACGGACAAACTTATGTGAGCATCGTCGGGTTTTGCTTTTTTAATACGCGGATTTTCGGAATCAGATTTCCACTGCACACAGATTTCGAGGAAGTGAACTTGCGTTTCTACGTCCGAAAGAAAACGGCCGAGGGCTGGCGTCGCGGTGTCGTTTTTATTCGTGAAATGGTTCCCCGCCGGGCCATCGCGACGATGGCGAAACTTTTTTACAGCGAGCCTTATCTCGCGATGCCGATGCGACACACGGTTCCCATGAAAGATAATCAACCCTGTTCGGGAACGATCCGGTACGAGTGGTTTTTTCAAAAACGCTGGAATTTTTTATCGGCAGAGATTTGTGGCGCAGCTTATCCGCTGGAAGAAAACTCCGAGGAGGAATTCATTACGGAACATTATTGGGGCTACACCGCTCAACGGAAGCGCGTGCCGACCGAATATGCCGTTGAACATCCTCGTTGGAATATTTTCCCCATTCGCAATCCTGTTCTCGATTGCGACGTGCGAAAATTGTATGGAGCCGATTTTGAAAATACACTTCGCGCAAAACCTGTTTCCGCTTTTTTGGCAGAGGGTTCAGCCGTTGTCGTTCGTTCAACGAGTTCAATCGAAAAGCTAGAATAAAGACGGGACAATTCCTCTTTGTTTTCTTTTTCGGAACTGTTTAATTCCGCGCGATGAAAAAACGCGCCGCGCAAATCAAGCGCGCCACCAAAGAAACGCAGATTTCCCTCGAACTGAATATTGATGGAACAGGGAAATCCTTGATCAAAACGGGTGTTCCGTTCTTCGATCACATGCTCACGCTTTTTGCGAAACATTCCACGATGGATTTGGTTCTGACTTGCAACGGTGATTTGGAAGTCGATGCGCATCACACGGTCGAGGATTGCGGCATCGCGCTCGGTCAGGCGTTTCTCGCAGCGCTCGGCGACAAGAAGGGAATTCGCCGTTACGGAACTGGTTTTGATCCGCGCAATCCGCTCACCGGGGAAGCGTTCGTGCCGATGGATGAATGTTTGGCGCGTTGCGTGGTGGATTTCAGCGGACGACCCTATCTCGTTTGGCGGGGACTGGACAACATGTCGTTCAAAAAAATCAGCAGCGCGGAAAGAAAACAGGATATGTCCTCGGCTTTCCGTTTTGGTTTGGCGAAAGAATTTTTTCAGGGATTGGCCAACGAAGCGCGTTGCAACCTGCATCTGGAATTGCTCTACGGCGAGGAACCGCATCATGTCGTCGAGGCGTTGTTCAAGGCT
The DNA here is from genome assembly GCA_038214755.1 of Verrucomicrobiota bacterium. Classification (GTDB taxonomy): domain Bacteria; phylum Verrucomicrobiota; class Verrucomicrobiia; order Limisphaerales; family CANJXF01; genus CANJXF01. The sequence goes on along the minus strand of JBBQRQ010000023.1, from coordinate 53,828 downwards.
TTTGCGCGCGCGGTGGACTTTGCCGGCCAGCGCGACCCGCGCATGGCCGGTCAATTGCCGAGCACCAAAGGAAAATTATAAGCGGCCTGAGTGAGCATCAAAACCACAAATGAACCCGAATTTATTTCCGACAAGAATCCGTTGCGTTTGATCGACATGAATTGTTTTAAGAGAGAAGGTCTTGGCCTGATGCTTTTTCAGGTTCGTGTTTATTCGTGTGCATTCGTGGTTTGAATAACTCTCCAAATTTCTCCGTCAAAAATCATGCCGAGCCAACAGGATTACCCGACGCAAGCTGATGAACTCCTGGTCAAGTCGGCGAAAACAGGCGACATGCTGGCGTTTGAAGAGTTGGTGGCGCGGCATCGGGACAAAATTTATGGGCGCGCCTTCAGCATGATGCGCAATGAGGATGAAGCGATTGATCTTTCCCAGGAAGCGTGGGTGAAGGCGTGGCAAAGGCTGGCCCAGTTTCAAGGCGACTCCAGCTTCGCGACATGGATCACGCGGATCACAATTAATTTGTGCCTCGACCAGTTGCGGAAGAACAAACGGCATCGCGCGGAGTCGATTGAGGTTTTAAACGAAGAATCGGGCGGAGTGGAAAGACAGATGCCGGTGGTGACGGTCAATCCGACCGAAGGTTTGGAGCGAACGGAATTGCGACAGCGGATTGATGAAGCGTTGGGCAAACTTTCGGTGGAACATCGCACGGTGCTGGTGCTGCACGAGTTTGAAGATTTGGAATACAAAGAAATCGCGAAACGGATGGAGTGTTCGATTGGAACGGTGATGTCGCGACTTTTTTATGCGCGACGGAAAATGGCGGCGTTGCTGGCCGGTTACAAACGAGACGAATTAAAATGAAGGAAGAAACAAAATTAAAATTGCAGGCGTATCTGGACGGAGAAGTTTCTAATCGAGAGACGCGCGACACCGTTGATCTGTTGCGCAAAGATAACGAAGCTCAAAGCCTGTTCGCTGAGTTGCAATTCACCAAAACTGCTTTGCGCGGAAACGAAATGGAAATGAAGTTGCCCGAATCGCGGGATTTTTACTGGAGCAAAATACGGCGCGAAATAGAGCGGCAACCCAAGGAGTTGGCGCGGAGTTTCGATGGGCGTTGGTGGAAGCCGGCCTACGCTCGGATCGCCGCAGGTTTAGCGGCGGGATGCGCGTTGTTGATGATTTCATTCCTGGCGTTCAATGCCGGAACCTCGCCTTCTTTACCGGGGGAAATGGAGAGCACGGGTGAAGAAATGGGCGCGATTACTTATCACTCCAATGCGGACGGGATGACGGTGGTTTATCTGGTTGACCGCGAGTAAGGCGCAGTGATGGAATCAAACGAAATTAATTTTAGACGATGAACAAATTTTTCATTTCACCGATTCGCCTCGCAACATGGCCTGCCCTTTTTGTTCTAATTTCTTCCGTCGGCCTCGCGAACGTGGCCGCCGCCGATACCAAGTTGGAAGTGCAATTAATCTGGGGCACGAATGGCGAATCGTCTCCTGATAAAAACCACAAAGTTCTCGATCCGGCTCTGAGTAAAAAGCTGGGTATGTTTAAATGGAAAAAATATTTTACCGTGAATCGAGAGGAAATCTCTCTGACCTCGCACGGCGCACAAAAAATCCGGCTCGGACAATGCGAAGTTGCCATCAAACAAATTGAAGGGTCGCGCTACGAAATCAACGTGTTCGGCAAAGGCAAACATGTCAGAAAAATCACGGAGAAAATCACGAAGGAAGATTCCCTCGCCATCGCGGGCGATGACAAAAATGATTGCGCCTGGATCATCTTGATTCGGGAGATTTGAAAAGGGAGCGCGGACGTTCTCCGTCCGCGCGTTTGGAAAACTTTAGGGGTAGCACAGGCCCCTGTTCCGAGGGGCGACCCGCCGCTGGGAACGGCGAAAGCGCTCGAACTTTTCCGTGCGTCTGTTTCTAATGCCAACGTCCTCTTATTCCGTCCGGCCAGTGTCCGGACGTCACAGGCGGGTCGCCTGTGCCACCCTTCACTGATTGGCAGGATAAATCTCCGAAGGACGTTTTGCGATTGGAACGCCGAACTCCCGTTCGGCTCGCGACTGACCAGCGTTCGAGACCTGCCGATTGGGAAATCGGCGTTCCAATTGAGGACTCGCGGACGGAGAACGTCCGCGCTCCTTTATTTTACGCGCCGCTGGCTAACTCTTCATTCGTGGCGACGTTGATGATTTTGAATTCTTCCGCGTGAAAGGCGGGATCGGGACGAAAGAGCAATTTTCCAAAATAGCGTTTCTCCATTTCGGTAATAATTTTTTCGTCCTCCTTGCGCAATCGTTCCAGCACGCTCGGATGCACCACGACACGAAGTTGAAAATCCGATTCGTCCCGCTGACGTTTCTTTAAAATTTCGCTGAGCTTGCGTTGGATTTCCACGCTCATCGTCACCGCGCTCTTCACTTTGCCGCGGCCTTTGCAATAAGGACAATCGTCATAGACCGCAGAGCGCACACTTTCAGAATGGCGTTGGCGCGTCATCTCCATCAAACCGAGTTGCGAAATCGGCAGGACGTGAGTCTTCGCTTTGTCGCGACGCAAACCCTCGCGGATGCGTTGATAAACCGCCTGCTGATCACGGCGCGATTTCATGTCGATAAAATCCAGCACGATCAATCCGCCCATGTTCCGCAGCCGAAGTTGCCGCGCGATTTCATCCGCCGATTCCATATTCACTTTGAAAATCGTGGACTCCTGATCGCGATTGCTTTTGTGCCGCCCGGTGTTCACGTCGATGGCGACGAGTGCTTCGGTTTCGTCGATCACCAGATAGCCGCCGCTCTTCAAATGCACCTGGCGCGAGAAAGTATTTTCCAATTGTTTGGTAATGTTGAAGCGATCAAAAATCGGCTGGTGCTCGGTGTAAAGTTTGACCTTCTCCGCGGAACGTTTGGAAATTTTCGAAATCATTTCGCGCATCCGGTCGCAATGTTTTGCGCTGTCCACCACGATGCGTTCGATGTCTTCGGTGAGAAAATCGCGCACCGTTCGCTCGATCAAATCCGGCTCTTGAAAAACACACGTGGCCGACGGTTGCGCTTTGATTTTTTCCTGAATGCCTTTCCATTCTTCGAGGAGCAACGCGAGGTCGCGCACGAAGTAGGCGGCGCGTTGTCCTTCGCCGACGGTGCGCATGATGACGCCCATGCCTTCGGGGATCGTCAGTTCGCGCAGGATTTTTTTCAGACGTTGACGCTCTTCCTGGTTCTCAATTTTTCGCGAGATACCGCATTGATCGGAGTTCGGCAAGAGGACCAAATATCTTCCGGGCAAAACCAAATTGGTCGTGACGCGCGGGCCTTTCGTTCCAATCGGCCCTTTGGTCACTTGAATAATAATTTCGCTGCCCGGCGGATAAAGACGCGGAATATCTTTTTGCGTAATGCGCGGGCGCTCGCGTTTTTTCGTCGGGCGCTCGACCAATTCCACGCCGCTGTCGAAGCTGTTCGGAACGATGTCCCAATAATGCAGAAAGGCGTTTTTCTCGAAGCCAATATCCACGAACGCCGCTTTCAATCCGTCTTCGAGGTTGCGAACTTTTCCTTTGAACACGCTGCCGACCAACCGTTCTTCCGTCGTGCGCTCGATGGTAAATTCCTCGAGCTTGCCTTCTTCGAGAACGGCGACGCGGGTTTCGAGTGACTCCGCGTTGATGATGACTTCCTTGTTCGTCCGTTTCACCGGACGAATTAAAAGCTGCACTTTTTTTATGACCCTGTTGGCCGCGACACGAATGCTATCGACAATCCCTTGGGGAACGGGTTCGGCTATTTTGACTTGTTCATAAGGCGGTTCTTCCACGTGCGCGGGAACTTTCAAATCCGGTTCGCGAAAATCTTTTTTGGAGGATTCGGGCTTTTCTTCGACGGTAGGAATTCCTTGCGGTGGCAATCCGGCCGCAACATTTTCGGCGCGCTCAATTTCCTGTTCGTGCCGCGCTTTGTCGTAAATCGGCTCGTTGCCGCCGGATTTTTCACCGAGGACATCGGCGCGCGCTTCGTTGGCGGCGCGGTCGGGTCGCTGGTTTGGATTCAACCCGCCCGGAGGACGGAAGCGCATTCCGCCCCGGCGGCGGCGCGAAAAATTTCTTTCACTCATAATTAATAAGCCCTTCGATACATGTGGACGTTTTGCAAAATGCCAATGGCGATCAGCGAGCAAAGCACTGAGGATCCGCCGTAACTAAGCAGCGGCAGTGGGATACCCGTCACTGGCATGAGCCGAATGTTCATGCCGATGTTGATGAAGACGTGGCTGAATAAAAGCGCCACCACACCAACGGCCAGAATTCTTCCGAGGCGATCGCGCGCCTGGCTGGCAATTTTTATCCCGCTAAACAGGATGATGGTGTAAAGCGTCAAGACGGTGACGCTGCCAACGAAACCTTCCTCCTCGGCAATGACAGAGAAAATGAAGTCGTTGTGGGCCACGGCCCGCGGCAGGAATCCGAGCGAATATTGTGTGCCTTGCCGCCAGCCTTTGCCAGTCAGCCCTCCTGAACCGACTGAAATAAGCGCCTGCTCCACGTTGTAGGATTTGTTGCGTTGCAGGATTTGCGCTTGTTTGCGCTCCGCCGGCGTGGCGTTCCGTGGAGCGAAATCTTTTCCGAAATAAGTGAGCAACCGATGTTTTTGATACGCTTCCAATTTGATTTGCCAATTGGGCGGAGCGAACAAAACGTCCACCAAAAGTAAAATGACGAGCAAGCCAACGCCGCCGACAAATTTCGTCAGGTACGGAACGGGCACGCCTGCGACAAACATCATCAGCAAACCCACGGGAAAAAACACCAGCGCCGAACCGAGATCCGGCTCTTTCAAAATGAGCAGAAAGGGCAACGCGATCATGCCGAGCGCGGTGAAAAATATTTTTGGCGAACGCAGTTCTTCGACGGGGCGACTCAAAAAATTTGCCAGCATCAGAATGAACGCGATCTTGGCGAACTCCGAGGGTTGCAATTGAAAAGGGCCGAGCATGATCCATCGTCTAGCTCCGAGCCGTTCCGTCCCCACCACCATCACCGCGAGCAAAAGCAAAATGGTGATCCAATACGAAACGAGAGACCAACGCGCCAATGTGCGATAATCAAAGGCGCAAACCAAAACCACCAGGCCGATGCCGAGCGTGTACCAGATCATTTGCTTCACATAAAGTTGCTTGAACCAACTCAACGTTCGCGCCGATTCATTGGCAAACGACGCGCTATAAATGAAGACGGCCCCGACCGCCATCAGTCCCAACACCGCCAGAACCAGCGGCCAATCGAGGAACGATTTTCGTTCGTTGAGATGCGTTTCGTACATTTAATTTCTTTGAGCAATAGTCGTCGCGGATGGCGTCGATTGCTCCGATTTTAAAATCGCTTCGTAAATTTTGTGCGCGACTGGCGCGCAAGTTCCGCCGCCCGACGCGCCCGACTGCACCATGACCACGACGGCGTATTTTGGTTTATCGAAGGGCGCGAAGGAAACAAACCAAGTGACGTGATCCGTGACCTGATTTCCTTTTGTGATTTGCGCGGTGCCGGTTTTGCCCGTGACGCGAAGACCTTTTAGGGCCGCTGCTTTCCCAGTGCCTTCCGCATCCTCGACATCGGCGAGCATGGCGCGCTGAATAATTTCCACGTGCCGGGGATTCAGATGCAAATCAGCGCGGAGACTTCCGGGCAAACTGGATTCATTCTCTTTTTCCGCGTCGGATGCCTGAATTTTTTTAACGAGCCGCGGCCAAAAAAGTTTTCCGCCATTGGCGATGGCTGAAGTCATCACCACCATTTGCAAGGGAGTGACGGTGACTTCCTGGCCGATGCAAAGATTGGCGGCGTTGCCCAGGGTCCATGATTTCAATTGGTCAGAGTGCGGATATTCTCCCGCAACTTCTTCGCGCGGTAAGATGCCAGTGGTTTCGCCCAGATGAAATCGTTCGCCGACTTCGACCAGCTTTCGCAAGCCAGCCTTCAGTCCAAAATGAATAAAATAGGTGTTGCTTGATTTGATAAAGGCGCGCTGAAAATTGTATTCGCCGGGCGGCGCCAAATCATCAATTTTTCGGCTGCCCAAAAGTTTCGGCTCATAGAAATATCCCGGATTGTTGATGGTTTCCGAAACGCTCATCACGTTGTTTTCCAGACAGGCGAGTCCGGTCAGAATTTTCAGAATCGATCCGGGCGGATACGCGCCGTAGGTCGCGCGATTGAACATGTAACTGTAGTTTTCGTCGTTCCAACGAGACCACTCCGCCGTCGAAACTCCATTGGGAAAAATATTGGGATCGAACGCAGGCGCGGAAACCAAGGCCAGAATATCGCCGTTGCGAACGTCCATCACCACGGCTGCGCCGCGAACATTCGGCATCGCCCCCGCCAAAGCTTTTTCCGCCGCGCGCTGAATTCCCAAATCAATCGTGAGCGCGAGATTTTTTCCCGGCTCGGGTTCGGTCAACATTTCTTCGCGCTGGCGATAGCCCATATTATTGACGAGCAAAGATTTGATGCCCGCTTTTCCGCGCAGCGAGTTGTCGAAGCTCGCTTCCACGCCAGTGCGACCGACAAAATCGGGCAGATAATATTTGCACGCGATCTCTTCGTCCTCGTCGGGTTTATCACGACGCTGGATGTAGCCGAGGAGATGCGCGGCCGAAGTTCCGTTGGGATAGGTGCGCGTCGGTTGGATTTCCATTTCCACTCCGGTCAAGCCGGTCAGTTGTTCGGCAAAAGTGGCGACTTGACGCGGGTTCAGATTTTGCAAAATCGGGAACGGGATGTAGGGCTGGCGAGCATAATGTCCGATGAAACGCGCTTCATCCAAGATGACGGGTTGCTCCAGCGCGGTGGAAATTTGCGCCGTGATTTTTGCGGCGACTCGATAGCGCGCCCGCGCAATTAAATTGGTGCGGACCGACGCCGTAATTTTTGCGCCGGGATGATCGCGCAAGAATTGTTTTCGCACGGTGTTGGTGTATTCGGCGGTGAATTGATCGCGCAAATCTTCGAGATAAAGATTCACGTCGAAGCGCGGACGATTTTCCGCGAGGCTTTGATTGTTGCGATCCAAAATTTTTCCGCGCAACGCGGGAATGCGCACGGAGCGAAACGATTGGTTTTTCAAATTTGCTTCGTAACGTTTGGCGGAGACGACCTGCACCCACCAAAGTCCGCAAAGCAAAATGGCGAGACCGGCCAGCAGGCCGAAAGAAATAATTCTCAGCGTCCGGTCGTCTCGTTTCAGTTGGTCGAAAATTAACATGCTTTAATAAATCAAAGACTGAGTGCCTCCCACCGACGGACTCCGAATCAAAGACCGGGTAGCATCTGCCTCCGGCGGGTGCGAAGCCATTTTTCGGAACGCCGATCTTCTGATCGGCTCGCTGCCGTGAGTGCCGGTCCGTGCCGATCGGGAGATCGGCGCTCCGAATACGTTTCTTCGCACCCGCCGGAGGCAGATGCTACCCGTGTTGTGAAATTCGCCCTTCATAATTTTAATCCGCGATTTGCGTTTGATTTCGCGATCCGGGCGAAACGGAACGCCGATCTCCTGATCGGCTCGCTGCCGTGAGTGCCGGTCCGTGCCGATCGGGAGATCGGCGCTCCGAATACGTTTCTTCGCACCCGCCGGAGGCAGATGCTACCCGTACTGTGAAATGCGCTGTTCATAATTTTAAGCCACGATTGCGTTTTATTTCGCGATCTGGGCGGAACGCGGTTTGCGCAGCGGGCTGATAATTCAGCGCGCGATTGATGCGATCCAAAATCAAAAAACAAAGTGGCGTGAGCAAACCGCCGCCGAGCGACATTACAAAAAATTGCCAAATCGTTCCCCACCCCACCAGCGGATTGCTGTTTCCGCTGAGCAAAATTAAAAGTGTGAGCAACGGCGTGAGCAAACTCGCCAATGCGCCAAACGCGAACTGCGCGGAAAATTCCTCGCGCAAAAGCAATCCGTGAAACCGGTGGATGGCGTAGCCAATAACAAAAAGCGGAACGATAGAAACGCCGAGCGGATTGGCCGAAAGCGAGTCGAACAAAAGTCCGCCGAAAATCGCGAGAAACGCGACGGTGGTGATGCCGGTGGTCAAACTTGCGTAGACCACGAGCGTCGGGAGCAAGTCGATTTGTGCGCCGGTGAAATCGCGAAAGAATGAAACCGTCGATTGCAAATAAACCGCCACAAACGCCGCGAGCAAAATGATGATGGGACTGAGCGCGTTCATTGGTTCATTGAGTTCAAAGTTTCAGGTTCAAAGTTCAAAGTTTTTCCAAGCGGCTCTTTCCGTTGACATCCCGTAGCCGCCGACGTGAGGGGGCAAATTTCGGCGTGAAAAATACGAATCCGCCTCCTCACGTCGGCGGCTACGATTCATCAAATGGCTTCGTAAGTTTTTCATGGAAACATCACCCACACTTCCTCGAGTGAATTTAGATTTGCCGAAATTTTCACGCGGGCCTCGGTCGAAAGTCCGACGTTGTTGTTTCGCATATCGACGATTTGGCCGATGAGAATTCCTCTCGGAAAAACTCCGCCATCGCCGCTGGTGATGACGGATTGGCCGGGCTTGATCGCGGTGTTATGCGAAAAATATTGGAGGTCAACCATGGTGTTATCGAGCGGAGTGGAACTGGGCATGATGATTCCGTTTTCGCGCACGTCTTTGTCCTGCACCAGCGCGGCGACGCGTAAATTGGGATCACCCAAAAGCAAAACCTGCGAACGATTTGGGCCGACGTTGGCGACGCGGCCCGCCAAACCCTCCGCAGTCAGCACAGGCAGATTGGTGCGAACTCCGTGATTCGAGCCGACATCAATTTGGATCGTGCGCCACCAGTTCGCGGGGTCGCGCGCGATGACACGGGCGAGTTGTAATTTCCACGAAGTTTGTTTTTGCCACGCCAGCGAATCGCGCAGCCTGGAGTTTTCGCGCAACAATTCCTCGTTTTGCATCGCCTGGATTTTCAGTTTTTCGTTTTCTCGCCGAAGCTTTTCGTTTTCCTTGCTCAAAATATTTCGCGGCAAAAGGGTGTTGCCCGTTTTTTGCAGAAGTTGTTGCGAGGAACCCGCGAGACCGAATAACGGCAGAAAAATTCCGCTGAGCGCCAGCTTGAAGTGCGATGTCGTCTGGCTCGGCAGATTAAAAATAATCAGCGCGACCACGGCCACGGAAGCCAATGCGATGTATTGCGGCTTTCTAAACATTTCACCCAATTGCGGCGCTCACAGAGACGCCGCTACAATTTGAGGTGAACGCTTTGAAGAATTAACTTCTGGAAGAAGCGACTCGTTTGAGGAAGGCGAGTTCTTGCAAGACCCGACCGGTTCCCTCGGCGACCGCGCTGAGCGGATCGTCCGCGATGTGGACCGGCAAACCGGTTTCCTCCGCGACCAGACGATCTATGCCACGCAACAGTGCGCCGCCGCCCGCCATCACGATTCCACGCTCGACCAGGTCGGCGGAAAGTTCGGGGGGACAACGTTCGAGTGTAATCCGAATCGATTCCAAAATACTGGAAAGCGGTTCTTGCAATGCCTCGCGAACTTCTTCGGAGCGGACGGTGAGCGTTTTGGGCAGACCGGCGCTGAGATCGCGACCTTTGACTTCCATTGTTAATTCTTGCTCCAGGGAAAAAGCAGATCCGATACGAATTTTGATTTCTTCCGCGGTGCGTTCACCAATCATTAAGTTGTAGGCGCGCTTCATGTGCGCGACGATTGTTTCGTCAAATTCATCTCCGCCTACGCGCAAGCTCCGGCTAAAAACAATTCCAGCCAGAGAAATAATCGCGATCTCGCAGGTGCCCCCGCCGATATCGACGATCATGTTGCCTGCCGGTTCGTGGACCGGAAGACCGACACCGATGGCCGAAGCCATGGGTTGCTCGATCAAATAAACTTCGCGCGCGCCGGCATGAGTTGCGGAATCCTTGACCGCCCGTTTTTCCACTTCGGTAATTCCAGACGGAACAGCCACGACGACTCTCGGCGCAATCAATTTGCGGTGATGAACCTTTTGAATGAAATGACGCAGCATCGCTTCGGTGATTTCAAAGTCGGCGATCACGCCGTCTTTCATGGGCCGAATGGCTACGATATTCCCTGGAGTGCGTCCGAGCATCCGCTTGGCTTCCTCGCCGACGGCGAGCACGTTGGTGGTTCCCGCTTCGATGGCAACGACGGAAGGTTCCCGCAAAACGATTCCTTGATCGCGAACGTAAACAAGAGAGTTCGCTGTCCCGAGGTCTATCCCGATATCATTGGAAAACAGGCTTTTAAGTTGCGCAAACATGAATTTTGCCTAACGGCGTAAATAGAACGGAGGAAAGGAAGCGTGGTCAAGTTCTATTAGGGGAGACGAGCAGATGAAATTGAATGCTGAGTGTGATATTTGAAGACAGACAAAGGCATAAAATGGCACTGACACGAGATTACAAAGAAACCGTTGTGGCGCGAATTCAATGCGACCGCAAATTTGCGCGCGCGCTCTACGCAGAAGCGATCAGCGCGTTGGTCGAAGGCGAAACTGCCGAGGGACTTTCGATGCTGCGCGATGTGGTTCACGCCGAAATCACGTTCAAAGAATTGGCACGTGAAACAGGTCTGGGCGAAAAAACGTTGCACCGGATGTTGAATCGCAATGGTAATCCCACCGCCCGGAATCTCGGCGTCATCGTCAAAAGCATCGCCGAGCATCTCGGAATCAAGCCGCGCGTATAGGTGGCCGTGAGCCATTGTACAACCGCAATGACTCGGTCGCCCAAATTTAAAGAAAACGGCCAGCGCGAAAATTTATTTTCTTCTACCCGATTTGTCTGCCGAGGGAGCAAATATGTTCAACGGGATTCCCGCGTAGTGGGCGAATTCTTTTTAATCGAAGTAACCCATGTAATTTGTAATTTCAAAGTTCCGGAGGCGGATTGCCTGACAGATAGGGTTCTAATCGAGCGATCAACGGCGGGAGATCGCGTTGGGCCGTGTCCCAAACGATGTCCAAATCCACATCGTCGTAATCGTGGATAAGAATATTTCGCATGGCAGTGATGAGTTTCCACGGAATTTCTGGAAAAGTCTTGCGAGCATCCGGTGACAAGCGGCGTGCAGCTTCGCCGATGATCTCGAACTTCCGATTCACCGCCTCATATTTTTCCTCGTTCGCTTTGAAATCTTCGCGGGAGATTCCATGGGTGAAACGCTGAATCGCCTTCGCTGCTTCGAGAATATCTGAGAGATATGCGTTATTCCTCGGCATAGATCGGCATCGCCGTGGAGAGAATGGAAAATTTTCGGTAGCGGTTGCGGCTGCGTTCAATGGCGCGGCGGCTAACCAGATCCACAGGGCGGCCAAACATTTCTTCGAGTTTCTGCTGCATGTCCGCCCAATCGAGCAACGTGGGATGAGCGTCCTTTCTGAGGGTCGCCAGCAAATCCACGTCGCTGTCACGACGTAAATTTTCGCCCAGGCCCGAGCCGAATAATTCGAGCCGGGCGATCCCTCGTTCCCGGCAGAAACGCCCAAGTTTTTCGCGATTGAAGTTCAGCTTCATGTCATGGATTTAGCAGTTGGAATCGCTACTGTCAAAGCGAGTCGCTTCCCGGATTCGATGCTTCCCAATTTTCTCGGAGCCGCAAATTTCCACAAATGCTTTTACCTTTTTTGCTTTTTACTTTTTACTTCGCGAATGTTTTCGGTGCCCGATTACCACATGCACACGCCGCTTTGCCACCATGCGGTCGGCGAGCCAGTGGAATATGCCGCGCGCGCGATCGAGGTGGGTTTGACAGAAATCGGCTTTTCCGATCACTCGCCGATGTTGCGCGATGACTTCGATAATTGGCGAATGCGCAACGATCAACTCGATGAATACGTCGAGAAAGTTCTCAAAGCGCAAAAAGATTTTCCAAACCTAAAAATCAAACTCGCCCTCGAAGTGGATTATCTTCCCGGCCACGAAGAATGGATTCGCGATCTAGCCGCGCGACATTTGTGGGATTATTTCATCGGCTCGGTGCATTACGTTTCCGATTCGTGGGCGATCGACGATCCGACCCGGATTTCCGATTGGAAAAATCGCGACACCTTTGAGGTTTGGTCGGTTTATTTTGAACGGCTCACGCGAGCGGCCGAATCAGGTTTGTTTGAAATTATTGGCCACACTGATTTGCCCAAAAAATTTTGTTTCGTGCCGAAAGAAGATTGCACAAAACTTTTCACGCAGTTTCTCGATGCCGCGAAAAAAATGGACACCGCCATCGAATTGAATACCGCCGGCTTGCGCAAAGATTGCAAAGAGATTTATCCGACCCGCGCGATTCTCGCACTGGCCTACGAAAAAAAAGTGGCGATCACGTTTGGTTCCGACGCTCACGCCCCGAGTGAAGTTGGAATGGATTTTGAGCAAGCAATTCGGTTGGCGCGCGCCGTGGGTTACACGAACTGTCGCCGCTTCACGCAGCGCCGCCGCGAGTCCGCGAGCATAACCGGGTAGTGGATTGGGGGGATGATTGGATGGTTGGATTGGTGGAGGGTTGGATTGATGCGAATTCTTCAATTCGATGTTCAGAGTTCGATGTTGGATGTTCGATGTTTGAAAGTTGAAACCAACATTCAACTAAACATCTAACACTGAACATTGAACATCCAACATCGAACATCGAACATCCAACAATCCACCAGCGAAGCGTCTTCGCTCCCGCCGGAGGCAGATGCTACCCGCTGGTACCCAAAGATTGAATCGTCCGCCGATCTGCGCATACTCAATCAAATGCGATTCATCCGTGACATTTACGCCGAGGCCCGCGCCGCAAAACGCCCCGTCATTTCCCTCGAATTTTTTCCGACGAAAACCGAGGAGGGCGAACGCAATCTTTTCGAGAAAACAATTCCTGCGCTGCTCAAATTGCATCCTGATTTTTGCTCGGTGACTTATGGCGCAGGCGGCAGCACCCGTGACAAAACGTTGATGATCGTCCATCGCATTCAGCGCGATTTTAAATTGCCGGCCATGGCGCATCTCACTTGCGTCAACGCGACCCAGGATGAAATCGCCAAAGTTTTGGAGCAGGCGCGCTCGCTCGGCATCAAAAATATTTTAGCGTTGCGCGGCGATCCGCCGCCCGGCACCGGCGAGTTCAAAAAAACGGAAGGCGGCTTCGAGTTCTCCTGGCAACTCGTAAAATTTATTCAGGAACTGGGCGAACTATCCATCGGCACGGCCGGATTTCCTGAAGGCCATATCGCCTGCAAAGAAGGCAAGGAAATTGATTGGGACAGATTGAAAGCGAAGATCGATTGCGGCGCGGATTTCGTCCTGACCCAACTTTTTTTCGATAACAACGACTTTTTTGAATTTCGTGACTATTTAAAAAAGCTTGGCGTCGCTGTGCCAATTGTGCCGGGCATTTTGCCGATTCAAAGCGCGTCACAAATCAAAAAGTTCACCGCTCTTTGCGGCGCAAAAATTCCGGCGAAGCTGATGGCCCGGCTCGATGAACTCGGTGATGACGACGGGGCCGTTTCCGAATTTGGAATTCAATATGCGACGGGCCAATGCGAAGAACTTTTGCGCGCGGGCGTTCCAGGGCTTCACTTTTACACGTTGAACAAATCCGGGCCAGCCACACAAATTCTGACGAATCTAAAATTGGTTTAGATAAATCATTTCAACGGGTTGCATCTGCCTCCGGCGGGTGCGAAAACAATTTTTGATCCGCACCCGCCGGAGGCAGATGCTACCCAATCGCTATTGGGTCCTTCCGAATTTCTTTTCCAACTCGCGGAAATTCATTTCGATGAGCGTCGGGCGTCCGTGCGGGCAAGTGTAAGGCATCGCGCAGTGGCGCAAATCCTCCACCAAACTTTCCAATTCGGCGCGCGCCAGAAAATCGTTCGCCTTGACCGCGTGACGGCAAACCGTTTTCGCCACGGTCTGTTCGCCCAGGCGCAAGGCGTTGACGCTTTGACCAGCCGCTTTCAATTCATCGATCAATTCCAAAATAAAACGGCGCGGGTCGGAAACTTTCACAAACGGCGGCAGCGCATCGAGGAGAAAAGTGCGTTCGCCAAATTCGCTCAAACCAACTCCCAGCCGCGTGAGCGAGGGCAATTGTTGACGCAGAAAATTTCCATCCTTCGCGGAAAGCTCAATCGTCTCCGGCAAAAGCAAACGTTGCGACATGGCATTCCCGTGTTCTTCCAATCGCCGCAACATTTGCTCGAACAAAATCCTCTCGTGCGCCGCGTGTTGATCCAGCAAAACCAATCCGCGATCCGATTCCAGCACGACATAAAGTTTTCCGACCACGCCGATCAGCCGCAACGGAACGCGCAGCAGCGGCACCGGATCGAGCGAAGGTGGGGCGAGAGGCGTCGAAAGTGCTTTGACGGGTGTCGGCGATGGACGAGAGAAAATGGAGGCGAGCGCAGGCGGATTCGGTTTCGACGCAGAGAATCCCATTTTCAATGGCGGCTGCGCGACGGATCGCGTTGGCCATTCAATCGCGGGTTTCAGCGGCGACGGAAATTCGGGAAGCGATGGTGTGGAGAACTCGGGGGTCGATGTGACCTCAAAAGTTGTTCCAATGGCATCGACGCGCTTTGGCTTCTGCCACTGCCCGCGGATCAATCTCCGCTGGGCTTCAGCCTCGCCGTGAAAGTTCAAAAGGGTTTCGCGAATCGCCTCCGCCACCAATTGTCGCACGGCTCGCTCCTGGTGAAATTTCACTTCGCGTTTGGACGGATGGATGTTCACGTCCACTTCGCCGGGATCGATTTCGAGAAATAAACAGCAGACCGGATAGCGGCCTTTCATCAGCGCGGTGCGATAGCCTTCCAGCAACGCGAAATTCAGTCCGCGATTTTCCACCGGACGGCGATTGACAAAAATGTTTTGATCTTCGCGGGTCGAGCGGGAAACGCCGGGCGCGCCGATAAAACCCCACAAATGAAATGACGAATGACGAATTTCGACTGGCGAATTTTCATCCGACTCGTTGGCTTCAGGCAAGTCGCCGGAGAAATCGACGGGCAATAATTTTATTTCGCCCCCGAGCAGCGCGCGCATTCGCTCGCGCAAGGCGCCGGTACGCGATTCCAAATTGTTTTCAACTTTCGCGGGCGGCAGTTGCCAGACGAAGCGGCCATCTTTTAAAAATGTGAAAGCGACTTCGGGATACGCGAGCGCGGCGAGCGTGAGGTAATGTTGAATGTGCGCGAATTCGGTTTCTTCGCTGCGCAAAAATTTTCTTCGCGCCGGCAAATTGAAAAAAAGTTGCCGCACCTCCACACTGGTTCCGGTCGCGCCGCTGGCAGATTTAACTTCCAGAATTTTCCCGCCGTTGATCGTGATTTGCGTTCCATCGGGGGCGGGGTTGTCGCGCTCGCGCGTGGTGAGATTAAACCGGCTCACGCTGGCGATGCTCGGCAACGCTTCTCCTCGAAAACCCATCGTGGCAATCGCGCTCAAATCTTCCGCGCGCTGAATCTTGCTGGTGGCGTGACGTTCGAGACAGAGAAGCGCGTCGTCTTTGCTCATGCCAAAACCGTCGTCAGTCACGCGAATCATACTGCGTCCGCCCGCCTGAATTTCCACGGTGACGCGAGTGGCCTTGGCATCAAGCGCGTTTTCCACCAGTTCTTTTACGACGCTGGCGGGCCGTTCCACGACTTCGCCCGCGGCGATTTGGTTGGCGACCTGTTCAGAGAGTAAATGGATTCGATTCATGCGAAATCAAATTTAACCAAGAATGGACACGGATAAACGCGGAGTCCAAAAGACGGAGCGCCGGTTTGCAACCGGCTTGGCCTCGAAGCATTGACGCAAAGCCGGTTGCATACCGGCGCTCCGGTGTGATGGCGGCTTCGCCGCGCTGTGTTCATCCGTGTTCATCAGGACTTTCGATTGGCAATGTGAATCCAAAAATTGCGCCGTGACCGGGCTGGTCGTGCGCGTAGATTTTCCCTCCATGATCTTCCACAATTTTTTTGCAGATGCTCAAGCCGAGACCCGTCCCATTCGATTTCCCATAGGTGCTGAACGGTTGGAAGAGCTTGTCGGCCATCTCCGGCGCGACACCCGGCCCGCTGTCTTCAATTTCAGTGACAATCTCGTTCTGCTTTTGCGCGAATCGCAAAATAATTTTGCCCGGCCCGCTCATCGCATCGAATGAATTGCGAATCAGATTGTGAAAAACGCGAAACAAACGCGCAGGGTTCATCCGGACGGCGACGGCTGGAGGCGGGTCTGGAATTTCGACGGTCACGGAATTTAACTCGGCCTCCGGCAAAATTTCTTCCAATAAATTTTCGATGAAGGAAGCAAAGTTGACCGAGGAAAGGTTCATGGCGGCCGGCGAACCGCGGGCAAATTCCAGAAGTTCATTGGTCATGTTGCTGATGCGCTCGACTTGTTTGTCGATGCGTTTTTTAGATTTCACGCGCTCGGCCAGCGTGGCGGTTTCGCCGCCCGCCGCTTCCGCCGAAAGGCCGATGATGTTCAGTGGATTTTTAAAGTCGTGAACAATGGAACTGGCGAAACGGCCGATGAGCGCGAGCCGCTCCGCCTGCAAAACTTCGCGAATGTATTGCCCGTTGAAATCGCGCAACCGCTGGCTAAGTTCCCGCACAAAAAAGGCGGAGAGGCGCGGAATGTTTTCGAGCAATTGCAGCAGCCCCTCGCGCGAAATGAAAAAAACTTCTGTCGCTTGTTCAGCCAGAGCCGTGGCCGAGCGCGGGTTGGAATCGAGCACCGCCATTTCTCCGAACATTTCCCCGGGGCCAAGTCGCGCCAGCACCACGCGCTCTCCCTGATTCAATACGGCGGAGATTTGCACCAAACCACTTTTCACGAGGTAAAGGCCGTCGCCCGGATCGCCTTCTTTAAAAATTTCTTTGTTCGGAGCAAAAGTAATTTCGCGCGTGGCCTGGCGAACGATCTCAATTTCCGGCGGAACGAGCTTGCTGAACAACTTGGTGGATTCGAGCGGAATCACAACGGCATGTTACGAAAAAAACTTTTGGGGTAAAGGATTGAGTCGCGATCTTCACGTTGCGCGCCAAATCCTTCGAGCTAAAACTTGGGTTCAGCAGGCTTGCCGAAATGGAAAAAATATGTTTGAAAATCTTTTCGGGAATTGAGGTGTTTGATGGACGGCATGTTTAGGAAAAAATTTCCATTCAATCGAAATGATCAAGGCTTCACCTTGATCGAATTGCTCGTCGTGATTGCGATCATCGCCATTCTCGCGTCGCTGTTGCTGCCAAGTCTGTCGCGAGCGAAACAGAGCGCGTATCGCATCAAGTGCGTCAGCAATTTGAAGCAACTCGGGGCGGCGATTGAAATGTATGCCAGCGATCACGAAGACCGTTTGCCCGGTCCCGTCTGGCAAGGTTTTTACGACACCTACTTTGATGACGGTACTTCGGATGCGCGAATCCGAATGCCATTTTATCTCGCGTCTTATTTGGGCTTGCCCAAGCCGACTCCAGAAGTGCGTCGGCTCGCAGTCGCCAAATGTCCGGCGGCGGAACAGGCTTGGACATCAGCTTCGTTCTTCACACCAGCGAAGGCGTTGCAGCAGCCGCTGAGTTACATCGTGAGCGTGGAAGTGCAAAACAGAACCAACGACATTATTTCGCGGCCGTTCGGTTATCCGTATGGAAGTCTTCCCAATCGCGGCGCTTCTGGTTTGGATGAATTGCCCAAACGCGTCAGCGACATTCGCAACCCATCGAGTTCATGGGCAATTGTCGATGCGGATCAATTGAACGCGGTGAGCCTCGCCGCGTATTATCCATTTCTGCCGAAAGAACGCGCGCACAAAAAAGTTCGCAACCAAATCTTCTTCGACTGGCATGTCGCGACGACGAAGGAAGATGTGCAGGAGAAGATGCAGTAAATTCTGTTCCCACGCGGTTTGAAATCTTATGCGAATTTACGACCCGGAATCGAAGAAATCCCTTCATAATATCTTCATTTTTCTGACTCCTGAAGAGGCAGACGAATTGGGCCAGTCCGCTCGCGATTTAGCCAAGAATCCGGAGAAGCATCACCATCATGTTCCGGATCTTGATGGCAAACGGGAAATCATGGTGGCTGTTTATACGTACCAGAACCTCGCTAATTTCGATGCAGAGTCGCGCAAAATTATTAACGACCTCTCAGCGTAAAAAATCTTCCGCAAACTCCCGCCCCAATTCACGTGGCCCATTTTCGTGGGTGCAAGTCATGAAGACCTGGCTGCGCGTTTCACGGCTTGGGAATATCCAGTTGCTTGCAGATTGCTCGCACAGTGCCCTCTTTGATTTCGCGATGACGTGGAACGGGAGCGACTTTTCCCGTCCGTGCATTTTTCCACAATGTGTGATTGCCGCCTTCGCGTGCGAAATGACAACCGTGTTTGGTCAAGTGGCGTTCGAGATCCCGAAGTTTCAAGCGTCTGTCAGTTCCATTTCCTGACGCACGACGGAGGGGCTTTCTTTTTTCCGCGCCTCGTCCCGATGATATTCGAGGACGAGTTGCAACGCATCGTGGAGATTCGCCCTGGCTGTTTCGATGGTTTCACCTTCGGAAAACACGTCGGGAAATTCCTCAAAATAACAAGTGTAGCCGCCTTCGGGAGCAGCTTCAAAAACGGCCGTCAGTTTGAGGCGAAGGTTTGTTTTCATGGCATTAGAATGCTTGCTCTCAACATGCTTTTCAAGTTCACGTTCGTGTCTTTGACACACCTTCGCAATGACCAGGCGCTGTGGGTTACTCCATTGTAAAAGGACTTTTAAATTTTGCGCAATGCTCCGCCTTTGACTTCCCAGCGCTGTAAATTTTTTCCAAGTTCGCGCGGCCAATTCTCTTCCGTGCAGGTCATGAAAACCTGGCTGCGAGCTTGTTGCGCGCGGGTGAGCAACGGCAAAAATCCGGCGCGACGCTTGGCGTCCAGTTCGCCCATCACGTCGTCGATGAGCAGAATCGGCGGGGAGCCGTGGATGCCGGAAAGATATTCGGCCTGCGCCATTTTCAGCGCGATGGCGAGCGAGCGTTTTTGTCCTTCGCTGGCAAATTTCACCGCCGGTTTTTCGTCGAGCAGCAATTGCAATTCGTCGCGATGCGGGCCGATCAGCGTCGAGCGAAAAGTTTTTTCGCGGGCACGGGACTGCGCGAGTTCCACGGCGAAATCTTTTTTCACCGCCGGTTGATAAACGAGACGCAACTCCTCGGCGTCGCTGGAAATGCGGCGATAGGCGAGACGGGCGAGCGGAGAAATTTTGGGCAGAAGTTCCTGACGAAATTTTATGAGTTGATTTCCGATTTGCACCAGTTCGCGCGTGAAACTTTCCAGCGCGGCTTCGTCTAGGCTGCGTTGTTTCAGGAGCGCGTTGCGGGAACGCAGCGCCGTCGCGTACCGTTGCAGCAAGGGCAAATAAACCGGATGCGTTTGCGCCAAAAGCAAATCGAGAAAACGCCGACGCGAACGCGCCGCGCCTTTGATGAGTTGCAAATCTTCCGTGCAAAAAACCACGGCGCGAAGCGTTCCGAAATAATCGACCAGCTTGCGAACCGGTTGCGCATCGAGACTTAATTTTCGTTCCGCGCTCGACCAATAAATCTTTATCTCGTGCGCGCCTTGCGCGACGACTTTTGCGCCGACGAAATATCCTTTCTTGCCATGCTGCACCATTTGCGCGCCGCCGACTCCGCGAAAAGACCGCAGCGTCGCGAGCAAATAAATTGCTTCGAGAATATTCGTTTTGCCCTGCGCGTTGTCGCCGAGCAGAAGGTGAAAGCCAGGCGCAAAATCGACATCGAGCCGCGCGTAATTGCGGAAGTCGCGAAGGCGCAGATGAGCCAATTGCACGGGGGAAGAATTCAGAAGTCAGGAGTGAGAATCCAGTAGAAAGGGATATACCGACCGTAGCGCAGGATTGCATCCTGCTGTATAGCCGGTTTGAAACCGGCTGAACGTCGGCAACACGGAAAACCCTCTCATTCTCGCCACATCACGCAGGTTGAAAACCTGCGATACGGCAGGATGCAATCCTGCGCTACGAATCCTACGCTACGAATTTACGAATTCGGGACGAGATTCGCCGCGACATCGGTCCGATAGGCTTTGAACGCGGGCACAATTCCAGCCAGCGCGCTCAATCCAATAATTCCAAGCGGCGCAAAAATCATCACGTGGTGATACGTAAATGGGTCGAGCACAACTCCGGTTTGCGCGCGAATAATTTTCGCCACGACGCTCATCACAAGAAAATAAATCGCAAACGCCGCGCACATTCCCAGAGCGGAAATGGCCATTGCTTCCAGGACAACGGAGAAAAAAATCGTCCGTCGTCTCGCACCGAGAGCGCGCAAGATCGCAATTTCGCGCCGCCGCTCATTCATCGAATTGTAAATGCTCGCGAGAATCGAAGCCGCCGCCACGAGGGCGACGAGATACGCGACGAGCGCGAGCACCCGGTCGAACCAGCTTACTTTGTCGAGCAGTTGCGCCATGATTGCGCCGATGGGCCAGGCGAGCGTCAGCCGATTTCCCTGCTGATTATATTTCATCTGCAAAAGTTTTCCGGCGATCGGGCTTTTGAGTTTCACCAGCGCCGCGCTCACTTCCGTCGAAGTTTTTTCAGTGTGGCCCTGCATGTTTTGCAATCCTTCGAGCGGAATCCAGATCACGCGATCAGCGGGCGTGTTGGACGGTTTTAAAATTCCGACGACGGTGTAAGTCTCGGCGTGCTGTTCTTTTTCGTTGAAGGTCAAACCGTGATACGGATGAAATTCGTCGCCTGGTTTCAGATGCAATTGTTGCGCGGCGAAACTTCCAACGACTGCTTCCTGATAACCGGGGAGAAAAAAATTTCCGTCACCATCGATTTGATATTTTTTTCCGGGCGCGTATTCGTTTTGCGAAAACATCTCCGGCGTGGTTCCGACAAGACGATAGCCGCGATAATTGTCGCCGACGGAAATGGGGATCGCGAGCGCGACATTCGGATCGTTTTTGATTTCGAGAAAATCCGGCCACTCGATATTTCCGGGCGAGGCTTCGAGGTGAAAAATGGAATTGAGCACGAGTTGAAGCTGCGAACTGCGCGCGCCGAGCACCGCATCGAAACCACCGTTGATTTGCGTGAAAGTTTTTTGCGCCTGGGATTTCACGACCCAAACTGAAATCAACAAACCGCCGGCCAGCGCGATGGAAAATGCGGTGATGAGCGTCGAGAGCAAATGTTGGCGCAGGCTTTTGAAAACAATTCTTAGAGTGCTCATGCGGAAAATTTCGAGTTGGGAATTCTCAGTTGCGTAGGGCTTCAAGCTTCACAGTGCGCGAGGAACAGACCAGCTTGAACTGAACCTAAAGCTCAAATCGGGGCGCGGAGACACGCGGTTAAAGTCCGGCGATGCCTAGAGCGCGGATGATTTTTGAAGCGATCACGCGGCGGCGCTGGTCGGTGACAGAGCCGCGCTTTATTTGCACGTCCTTTTTTTCGGCAGTGTAGAGCAGATCGCATTTGCAAATCGTTGGCCAATCAAGCCCGTCCGATTCGTCCAAAATAATCTCGTGCAGCTCGGCGCGTCGAGTGGCCCACTGGGTGGAGCAAAGCAAAACATTGACCTTGGGTTTGTTGGAGAGTCGATCTTGCTCGCCGAGAATTACAGCGGGATGAATGCCGGCGCCCGGAAAATTGAATGTGTAAATGTCAAAAGTCTTCATCAGTCATCCGCGCGCGGCGGCAAAGGTTTGATGGCAGCTTCGATCTCGTCCCAATTTTCGCGCTCGATCTTCTTGTAAGCTTTGGCCAATGCGCCTTTGGGCCAAGGCCGGACATTGGTGACGCGGGCGACTGGTTTGCTGAGCGCTTCCGCGTGAATCACGGCTGGTAAGTACTGTCGGAGCGTAATCCGAATCAACTCCTGTTTTTTGTGCGGAGTGATTCGCGCCCCCTCGTTGAGCATGACAAGCAAGTCTTTTTCCAATCGAATGGGCATCGGCTGGATCGACGGCATGGAGAACATGTAGCGCGAAATGATATGCCTTTCAAGCTCGACGGCGAGCGCGGGTAAACCGAAACCGGCACTCCAGCTTCAGGCCGGAATTGCCGCGCGATTTATTTTTTCCAGATCGAAAACGGTTTCAAATTGCGCGAGCACTTCGCGGTCGTGGCTGACGAGCAAAAGCGCCGCGCCATTTTCGTGGCACGTTTCGCGAATCAGTTTCAAGGCGTCGCGCGAATTTTGGTGATCGAGATTTCCCGTTGGCTCGTCGGCCAAAACCAATTTCGGGCGATTGGCGAGGGCGCGCGCGACGGCGACCCGCTGCTGTTGGCCGGTCGAAAGTTGACGCGGATAATGTTTTAGTTTTTCAGAGAGACCGACGCGTTTCAGCAAAGCGAGCGCGAATCCGCGATCGACTCCGGGACCAAACGACATTCCCAGCAAAACATTTTCCAGCGCGGTGTAGCCTTGCAGGAGATTGAACGTTTGAAAAATGTAGCCGATGGATTCCGCGCGAAGGCGGTCGCGTTCTGGTTCCTCCAGAGTGGAAATCTTTGTGCCTGCGATGGAAATCTCGCCGGAGTCCAGTTTCAAAATTCCCGCGATTAAATTGAGCAGGGTGGTTTTTCCAGAGCCGCTTTCCCCCCGCAAGGCAATTTGGAATTGTTCTCCGAGCGAAAATTTCGGAATGTCAATGACCGTCTGAACCGAACCATCTGGGGCGCGAAAAGTTTTTTTTAACTCTGAAATTTCGAGAAGTGGCATGTTCAGTTTGAGGAAACCCGCCCTCACCCTCTCTCCCAAAAGAGATTTCCCCGAAAATTTTTTCGCGCATTGAACCCCGGAACCCTAGCCGCCGACGTGAGGAGGCGGACTTGGGCCAGGCACGCGAGTTTCCGCCTCCTCACGTCGGCGGCTACAAACGGGTTCATGGAGAGGGAACAGCTATTCGCCGCGCTCGAAATTTTTGATCCGCTTCGTGTCATTCCCGCCTTTGCGTTATTGGAAAAAAAACCGCCGGACAACCCTGCACGTCCGCAATTCCAGAACGCGGCGAACGATTCTCCCTCTCCTCGGGGGAGAGGGCCGGGGTGAGGGCGAGCGTTTCATTTCACAACATCAGATTTAATCTCCGCCTCCGCTTTTTTCATCACGTCCGCAATTTTCACCGGACAACCACCTACCCGTTTGCTTTCATCCGCTGCTTCCATGAACGCATAAATCTCGAGCGTCTCCTCGGGGGAAACTGGCGCAATGCCCGTCTGGAAAAATTTCATCACCTCACGCAAAAACGGCGTGTAATCGCCTTCCAATTTTTTATCCAAAACTGCTTTGCTGCCGAAAACCGTCAAGCGATACGGTTCAGCCGCGTTGCGAAGTCCGCGCAATGTTCCCACTTTTCCGCCGCTCCAGATTCCGGTGACGACGTCGGTGTCGGCGGTTGAGGTGCGCGACACGCTTTCGCAACCTTTTCCCATCATCGTGAAAAGCGCTTCGGTCGGATGAATTCCATACCAAAACAAATCGGGATGATGCGATTCCTTGTGCGCGGGGCCGACCGAGATCGCGCCTTTCAATTCACCGAACTCGGATTTTTTCAATTCATCAATCGTCGGGTAATACCGCAGCGACGATGACGAAAAGCACGGCACATTATTTTCTTTGGCCAGGCGAAAAATTTGAATCGCGTCGGCCAAAGTTCCAGCGACGGGCTTGTCGATAAAGATCGGCTTCTTCGCTTTGAAAACCGGAATCGCCTGCTGCAAATGCGGCCGGCCATCGAGGCTTTCCAGCATCACGACATCGACTTGCGCGCAAAGTTCTTCGATGGAATCAACAATCTTGACCCCGAATTTTTCCTGCAATTGTTTGGTGTAACCTTCGACGCGCGTCCAGCTTTCCTTGATGTCGGGACTGCCGCCTTTAAACGCGGCGACAACTTTTCCGCCAGGCACAAAATTTTTATCATTTGGATCGTTGAATCGTCGCGTGAACTCCGTGCAATGCGACGTGTCCAGACCGATGATTCCGATGCGAATTTCCGCTGCGAAATTTTGTGAAGTGACAAGAAGTGTGGCCACGAGAAAAAGGAAAATGGGTTTCATATTTGTGGATGCTGACGCGGGTTAAAGTAGCGAGCGCCATTTGGAGGGAAAGTAAATTATTCCGCGCCGCTACAATTCTGTTCGGCAGTGATTTAATCTTTGACCTGCTCCTCCAACGGCGTGACCGGATCCAAAACAAGCCAGCAGATTGCGCCGATGAAATAGATGACCGCCGCCACGTAGAAAGTCAGGGACCAGTTGTTCGTTTTCTCGACGATGTAACCGATGACGATGGGCGAGACGAACCCGCCGAGGTTGCCCATCATGTTCATCGTCCCGGAGAGCGTGCCGACGTAGCGTCCGCCCACATCCATGCATGCGGTCCAACCCGTCGGCAAGGCGAGGTCGTTGCAAAAACTTACGAGCGCGATGGCGGTCACGGCGAGGTAAGGATTTTTTATAAAAGTTGAAACAACGAGCAGGACTGCCCCGAAAAAAAGTCCGGTGGCGCCCAGTCCGCGTCGCGCCCGCGCCACGCCGAACCGCCGGCTCAAAATAGGCGCGATCCAGCCGGCGAGCAGCGAACCAAAACCACCGAGCAACAGTGGCGTTCCCGCCAGCAGCGCGCTCTGTTTCAAATCGAATCCCCGCTCCTTCAGCAAATACGTGGGAAACCAAGTCACGAAAAAATACCACGCGTAACTCATGGAAAAATATTGCACGCACAAACACCAAACCGTTTTCGATCGAACCATTTTTTTCCAGGGGACATGCAGATGGTCGGTGGAATAATCGCGGTCCGCCGGAAGCAGGGCAGCTTCAGCGGCGTTGACGCTTTTGTGCTCGCGGGGATTGTCGCGATACCACCAGTAAAAAATGGCGGCCCAAACCACGCCAAGCAAACTGAACACGAGGAAGGCCGTGCGCCAGTGCATGTATTGCAAACAGACATAGACGAGCAACGGCGTGGATGCGCCGCCCCAACGCGCGCTCATCCACATGAGACCTTGCACGCGCGTCCGCTCTTGCGTCGGCAACCAGCGGTTGAAAGCCTTGGTGAGATTCGGAAAGCAACCCGCCTCGCCCGCGCCGAAGAGAAATCGCGTCGCTATCAGCGCTGGCAAACTTTTCACCCAGCCGGTTGCTGCGGTGAAGAACGACCACCAGAGGACGATTCGCAGGAGAACTTTGCGCGGGCCAATCCGGTCGCCGAGATAACCGCACGGAATTTCAAACAGCGCGTAGGCCAAAGTGAACGCGGCGAAAACATACCCCATTTGGGTCGGCGACAAGCGGAGGTCTTTGGAGATGTAAGGCGCGGCCTGCGAAATGCAAACGCGATCAATGTATTGAATGATCGCCAGCGTGATGGCGAAGACGATGACCCAATAACGCGCGCGCGTTGGCCGGGAGGAATCGAGGTGGGTCATCGCGTGAGTGTGCTTTTAGAAATTCCGCTTCGTCAATCACGCAGGGCTTGGCGGGGACGATCAAATAATTATTTCTCACCTTTCACTGTCCTGCTTCATTGTTCCCGCAATGAAAATTTTTGTGATTGGTTCAGGCGGACGCGAGCACGCGCTGGTTTGGAAACTGGCGCAGTCGCAACACGCCACGGAAATCTGGTGCGCTCCGGGAAATGCGGGCATTGAACTGGAGCGATTGCAAAATGGAAAACCGGTTTTGTGCGTCAACATCGCCGCCGACGATCTGGAAACGTTGCTGGCCTGCGCTCAGTTGAACAAAATCGATTTGACGGTCGTGGGGCCGGACAATTCTCTCTCGCTCGGCATCGTTGATTTATTTCAGAAAAATAATCTTCGCATCTGGGGACCAAATAAAAAAGCAGCGCAGTTTGAGTCGTCGAAAGTTTTCGCGCAGAAGTTTATGGAGAGATATGGAATTCCAACCGCGCGCTCTGGAACTTTTGTAAATGCGAAACACGGGAAAGATTTCGCGGCTTCATTAGGCGGACGTTGTGCCGTCAAAGCCGACGGCCTCGCGCTTGGAAAAGGAGTAATTGTTTGCAGCGACATCGCCGAAGCGAATCGCGCCATTGACGATATTCTTGTCAGCAAAACTTTTGGTAAAGCGGGCGCAACGATTGTCATTCAGGAATTCTTGGAAGGAACGGAAATTTCACTCCACGCTATTTGCGACGGAAAAACCGCGAAACTTTTTTCCACCTCGCAAGATCACAAACGCATTTTCGATGGCGACAAAGGTCCGAATACCGGCGGAATGGGAACCTATTCGCCGACTCCGTTTTTGAACGAAACGGAACTCGCGGAAGTAGGCCGAAAAATTTTGGATCCGTGGCTCAACGGTTGCGCGGAAGAAGGAATTGATTTTCGCGGGATAATATATCCGGGCGTGATGCTGACGCGCGACGGACCGAAAGTTTTGGAATTCAACGCGCGCTTCGGCGATCCGGAAGCGCAGGTTTATCTAACGCGATTGGAAAATGATCTGGTCGAACTGCTGGACGCGAGCGTCGATGGAAAATTGGCGAAAATAAATTTGAAATGGAAACCGGGCGCGGCGGTTTGCGTCGTGATGGCGAGCGACGGTTATCCAGGAAATTATGCGAAGGGAAAAATAATTTCCGGTTTGGATGAAGTGGCGCAGTTGTCGAACACGAAAGTTTTTCATGCGGGAACGGCGAAGTCAGGCGATCAAATCGTCACGAACGGCGGGCGCGTTTTGGGCGTGACGGCATGGGCGGAAAATTTAATGACCGCGCAATCGGCAGCTTACGCAGCGGTGGAAAAAATCCATTTCGATGGCGCGCAGTTTCGTCGCGACATCGCGGCGAAGGCACGGCGTTAGGTTGGCGTTATCGCTGGCCGAAAGCGGCGGAGGGCCGCCGCAGTCCAAGACGCTGGCGCGTTTTCCGGGGACTCCCGATCTTCGCGAAGCGTCTTGGAGTGCGCCAGTCCTCTGGCGCTTTTTGCGGGGGGATGGAATGGATTCGACGGCGCGCAGTTCCGTCGCGCCATCATCGAAGAAGGCGGTGCGATGATTGGGAGGCACAAATCACTTTCTATTCAAACTCGGGTTCATTTTTAATAATTTTTTGAAGGCGGCTTCTTGCGCGGCTGTAGTGATATAAGGTTGCAAAGCACTAATGTCGTCCGGTGCCCCTCCGCCATTCGCGGCGGAAAAAGCCTTGAAAGCGGGGGCGAGTTCCTGCGCTAGTCCAGCTAATTCGTCATGCGTTACCGACACCATACCGTAGCTGCCGGGGCCAATCCGCCAAGGTTGGTCGTATTCGTTGTCAATCACTGCTTTGTCACCAATCACCCACTCGCCTGGGAGCAAGTCGCTTGTTTTTCCTGTGTGTAAAATCTTGTATTGCTCAAGCATTGCCTCATCCACGGGGTTCTTGAAATAAGGCTTCAATTGAGCCAAGTCATTTGGCAACTGCCCGTTGTTGGCTTCAACGAATTGACGCAACCCTTCGCTCAAGACCGGTGCAAAATTATTTTTAGCGACTTTTCGCACTTCACTCAATGCCTTACGAATTCCAATTTCCGAATCCAGATCCTTGTCTCTGGCAATATCAATCCACTGCCGGTCACTTAATAATTGCATCTCAGGTACTCTTTGGTTTGGGCGATCGTCGAACAACTGGCGGAGCTTAACTCCGTCCGCCTTTCATTTGATTGCTTGTTGAACAAATGCGTCTTTTCCACCAGCGCTGGATTCAGCCAGGTCTTTTAAGTCCTGACGCATCCGTGCAACTTCACCACGTAATTTAGGAAGTTCTTTGGTGTTGCGACGCAATTGCTCATTCTCCTCTTTGAGTGCGGCCAGTTCCGTTATGGCGGCGTCACCTACCTGCTGCAATTGTTTGGGTGCGAGCGTCCCTCTGGCTTTGAGCAATTCAAGTTCGCCTCGCAAAGTTGAAGCTTGGCGTGCCTCGTAAAATCCTGCGCCTCCGACGATCATGATGGCCGTTGTGATGAGAATCTTTTGAGTGGTTGTCATAATTAAAGTTTTCGCTGCGGCAATTGTTCCTGTGGTTTTAATTCCTACTCCAATCGCGACCGCCGCTGAAATCGTTGCACTCAATCCAATTGGCGCAGCTTGAACGGCGTTGGCGGAAATGACGACGACCAGTCCGCTCGCGCCGGTGGTGACGCTGCGTTTCGCGAAAAATTCCCGCAATCGTTCCACCGCGCGGCTCACACGTTTTTGGGCGGCGTCATCGCTCGTGCCGAGAGTTTCGCCGACTTCGCGCAACGTTTTATTCTCAAAATAACGGAGCAGGACGGCGGCGCGGTCGGTGGCGTCGAGCGCGTGCATGGCTTCGTCGAGGAACGGTTCGATCTCTGTCCAATCGTCGGCGGTGGCATTCATAGTCGTAAGTTCATGGGCGACTTTTTCGCGGAGTTGTCGGCGGGATTCGCGACGCACGACATCAATCGCGGTGCGGCGTGTCACTTCATAAAGCCACGCGGTGAGAATGGTGTCCGGCCTAAGTTTGGTTGCGCTCTGCGCGAGATCGGCAAAAACGGATTGGGCAACTTCCTCGGCCAATTGCGGCGAGCGGACTTGGCGCATCGCCGCTGAGAAAACCAAATTCAAATGGCGATTGACCAGCGCGGCGAACGAGTCTTGCGAATTATTTTGCGTGTAGCGGTGCAATAATTGCAGATCGGTATCGTCCATTTCAGAAGTGTATCGCCGCTGACTGGCTGAATCCGACAAGGAATTTCTGTGCGACGTCTTGGCAGTGGGTGATTGGTCAGAGGGATTCCAAACAAACCACAGATGGACGCCGATGAACGCAGATGGGGGCCGGAACAAGGCCGTGAAAGGCAGTCACCCAATCGTGCAGAAAGCCAGACGACTCCGTCGGGGACCGTTCGTTTATCTGCGTTCATCTGCGTCCATCTGTGGTTTCCGCAATTCCTCGTCGCTTTACTTTCGAGTTCGTGTCGCGCAATTTATTTTCGACATGAAACGACCAGGATTTAATTTTTTATTGGCCGGGCTGATTATTTTCTTTGCGCTTCCCATGGGCTTATTGGCCGATGCGCAGTTGCCGAAATTCGATGAGGTCTATCAGTTGCTTCGCGACAAAAGTGGATTGACGGAGACAGAACTCGATCGCGCTGCGGTGAAAGGGTTGCTTGATCAATTGCCATCACAGGTCGTGCTCGGCGGCTCTTCTGCGGGCGCCTCCTTGGATCCCAATTCTTTGAGCAAAGTTTCCCTTCTGGAAAATGTGTTCGCTTATTTTCGCGTTGGAAAAATCGAGAGCGACTTGACTGAAAATTTTAAAGCGGCTTATCAAAAACTGGTTTCGACCAACAAAATAAAAGGGCTGGTGCTCGATTTGCGTTTCGCCACGGGAATGGATTACGCGGCGGCGGCGAAAACCGCTGATCTTTTTATCAAAAACGATTCTCAACTTTTGCGTGGGGGCGATTCCTCGGCTCGCGCGAAATCGAAGACCAATGCAATCACCGCGCCGGTGGCCATCCTGGTCAATCACCAAACGGCCGGAGCGGCCGAGGCGCTCGCGGAAATTCTGCGCACGGCGCAAGTCGGAGTAATCCTGGGGACAAACACCGCCGGCCAGGCCAGCGTGTTCAAGGAGTTCTCACTTTCCAACGGCCAGCAATTAAAAATCGCATCCGCGCCGGTCAAATTAGGAAACGGAAAAGAAATACCGAGAGAAGGGTTGCAGCCGGACATTGAAATTGCGGTGAGCGCAGAAGATGAAAAAGCCTATTACGAGAACGCCTATCGAATTTCGCCCAGGCTAAACGTGGTCAGCGCGATGAGCAAGACGAACAACGCCACGGAAATTTCTCAGAGTGATCGCCCGCGTCGTCGCCTGAACGAGGCGGAATTGGTCCGCTTGCAACGTGAAGGAATAAACGCCGAGCAAGACATTTTTGAAACGCCCGGAAAAACTTCGACGCCGATTCGCCCCAAAAATTTAGACGACACCCCGCCCGCCTTGAGCGACCCCGTTTTAATTCGCGCGCTGGATTTGTTAAAAGGTCTGGCCGTCATCGAGCAGACCCGCCGACCCTGATTTTCCGTTGACGATTCTGGCGACGCGCCTCACTTTGATTTTTTACGCGGGAATGAAGACCATCCTTTTCGTTTGCACCGGAAATATCTGCCGCAGTCCCATGGCCGAAGGACTTTTTCGCCACGCAATGCGGGGGCGACACGATCTCAAAGTGCTTTCCGCCGGTGTCGGCGCCATCGATGGCCAGCCGCCCAGTCCGCATGCGGTTCGCGCGTTGAAAGAAATCGGCATCGATATTTCGCGGCAGCGCAGCCACATGCTCACGGCCCAATTGGTGCAGGAAGCCGATTACATTTTTGGCCTGACGCATCACCATGTCGATACCATCAATCTACTTTATCCCTTCGCGGCGGAGAAAACTTTTTTGCTGCGGGAGTTTGACGAGACGCTCGACATTTTTGAAAAGGACATCAGCGATCCCATCGGCTGCTCTTTTGAAACTTATCTGGATTGTCGCGATCAAATTGAGCAGGGCATCGCGTCGCTCTTTAAATTTATCCAACAAACTTCCCCGGGCTTGGAAATGCGGAGCGCGGAGAGAACGGCCATTGCCATCGGCTCGGATCACGGTGGGTTTGAGTTGAAGGAGATTTTAAAAAATCATTTGCGCGAGTGCGGAATCGACGTGGCCGATTTGGGCGTTCATTCTGCCGAGCAATCGGACTACCCGGACTATGCGCAGTCCGTCGCAAAAAATGTCGCCGCCGGAAAAAGTGATCTCGGCGTGCTGATTTGCACGACTGGCGTTGGGATGAGCATTGCCGCCAACAAAATTCCCGGCATCCGCGCCGCGTTGGTTTTCAGCGAGGACATGGCCACGATGGCGCGACAACATAACAACGCCAACGTGCTTTGCATCGGCGGAAAAATTACTCCGCCTGAACAAGCCATCAAAATGGTGGACGCATTTTTAGCCGCGAAATTTGAAGGCGGACGACACGAACGACGCGTAAATAAAATGGAAACTTCTAAAACTCCCAACGAATTGAAATTGAGAATGGTCGATCCGGAAATTGCCGACGCGATTTTTCTCGAAGGCCTTCGCCAGCAGGAAAACATCGAGTTGATCGCGAGCGAGAATTTCACCAGCCCCGCCGTGATGGAAGCGCAAGGCTCAGTGCTCACGAACAAATATGCCGAGGGGTATCCGAAGAAGCGTTGGTACGGCGGCTGTGAAAATGTCGATGTCGTCGAACAACTCGCCATCGATCGAGCGAAAAAACTTTTTGGCGCGGAACACGCCAACGTCCAGCCGCACTCTGGCAGCCAGGCGAACATGGCGGTTTATTTTTCCATGCTCAAACCCGGCGACAAAATGCTGACGATGGATTTGAGTCACGGCGGACATTTGACGCACGGCAACAAAGCAAACTTTTCCGGAAAATTTTTTGAGATCGTTCACTACGGCGTCAGAAAAGAGGACGAGCGGATCGATTACGACCAACTTGCGAAAATCGCGCGGGAACATAAACCGAAAATGATCACGGTCGGCGCGAGCGCGTATTCGCGCGTCATCGATTTTAAACGGATGGGAGAAATCGCGCGCGAAGTCGGCGCGATGTTGCTGGCGGACATCGCCCACATCGCTGGGTTGGTGGCGGCGGGAATTCATCCGAGTCCAATTGGCCACGCTGATTTCGTGACGACGACCACGCACAAAACTTTGCGTGGCCCACGCGGCGGTTTGATTTTGTGCGGCGAAAAGTTTGCGAAGGAAATCGATTCGCAGGTGTTTCCCGGAATTCAAGGCGGCCCGCTCATGCACGTCATCGCCGCGAAAGCGGTTTGTTTTCTCGAAGCGTTGCAGCCGGGTTTCAAAACTTATCAGCAACAAATTGTGATAAATGCGCGGGCGCTCGCCGATGGAATGCAGCAGAATAATTTTCGTTTGGTCAGCGGCGGGACGGACAATCACTTGATGCTGGTCGATGTCGGTTCAAGAAATTTGACGGGGAAAGATTGTCAAATCGCGCTCGATGAAGCGGGAATTACCGTGAACAAAAACACGATCCCATTTGAAACGCGTTCGCCATTTCAAGGCAGCGGGATTCGTCTCGGCACTCCCGCAGTCACAACGCGCGGCATGAAAGAACCGGAGATGGCTGCGATTGCCGACATGATTTCCGAGGTGCTGCTGGACATCAAGAATGTGGATGCTGCGCACATCGTTCGGCAGCGGGTGCGCGAACTGACCGCAAGATTTCCGCTGCCTTACTGAAGATTTTCAATCCCTCGTTTTCGCCGAGACGGCTTTGGTTGCTCGTTTAATTAAATCCGCGAGTTCAATTTCCATAGCGGAACTGAGACGCAGCAAAGTATCAAGCGTCGGATTCTGCACTTCCTGTTCTACGTAACTGATTGTCTGCCGTGACAGGCCCGCTTTTTGAGCCAGAACATTGAGTGACAGAGCACGCTTCTCGCGTTCCTCCTTTAAGAGAATCGCGACTTGGGAACTGACAGCTTCAAGCGACTTGATCGAAGGCACTCGCCAGCAATACGAGAAAAGAAGTTTGACAAAGGATGCCAGAATACTTACATGACAATCCGTATCCTTTTTTAGCACAATCAACGAACCCACCAAAAACAACTATGAAAACCATCCAATCGGGAATTATCGCGGCAGCATTTATCTTGGGTTCTGTCTTTGAGTCATCCGCCGTCGTCGGCCAGTCACTGGAAATTCAAGGAACCAATCTCGTTCTTTCGTTTCCCAGCACCGGAAGCGAATATTTTTTGATTCAAAACAGATCTTCGCTTGATCCATCGACGCCGTGGGGAACGCTGACCAATGCCTATCCAGCCAACAGCACCAATCGCACAACGTTCGTTATCCCGTGTTGCCTTCTTCCCGCCTCCCCGGGAGGAACCAACGGTGGCGGATCGTCTTCGGGCGGGGATGGCCCGCCTGCTCCCGGCGCGTCGATGACGACGAGTGGATTCGACGATTCCGATGATGCAACGGAATTGTGGGCGATGCAAAGTTCTGGAGTTTCGGTTCCGCTGAAGCTTTATCCGCCGGGTTTCGACACAAATAATTTCTTCATTTTTGAAGTCGAGAAACCGGAGAAGCAAAGCGAGAGCAAATTTTCCTTCGACGAGAAATCCTTCGATGGCGAAACACCTGTTCCGATGGATTTAACGAGCGGCGGATGTGATTGTCCGAACATGGCATTTTTTCGCGTGTTTCTCGTGCCTGATTTCTTTTATGATTATGCGCAATATCACTTCAGTTATGGCGTTGAATTCCTGCCCATTTATTTAGGAGTCGATGCGCAAGCGGTGCCGAACGCACAAATCCTGGTCAACGGCCAAGTGTTTCCCTACGCCCGCTACACCCAAGCGCAATATGATTTCGGCACACCCGGCAATCCTAACGTGCAATGGACTTACGGAATTTGGTTTTACAGCGACCGGCTCACGAATGGAACTTATCAACTGCAATTGCGAACAACGCTTCAGTTGGATGGCGCGTTGACCGACACCACGCCGTTCCTGACGCTGACCAATCCGGCGGTTTCAATTGTGGTAAGCAATCCAATTGTTTTCAAGACATGGAATAATTTATTGGTCGGAACCAATCACACTTTTAAAGCGCAAACCACGATTTTCCCGGCCACTTGGGAGATCGACGTGTTCGACGCCAACGGGCAATGGGTGAGCGGTCAAACAGGAACGACAACCAACGGGAATATTTCCTGGACCTGGGATTTGTATGATGACTTCGGCAACTTGCGGGACAACGTGGAAGCCGATCCTTATTTTGATCCTTATGTGACGCTCATTTCGGCGGGTGGAACGGTGCAACGACCCGCGCCGCTTTCCGCTTTGGATTATCCATACAACGGCGGGTGGAACGTGGCATATCAAGACAAGGACAAGTTTGTCCCGGCTGCGCGTGTGAAAACGATTGAGGCATGGCAGGCGGTGCGCGGCGGTCCCAGCCTGGCCGGTTTGGCGTCAGCGTCCATTTTGCTCAAATACGGAAGAACCAACGATGTGGACATGTCGCCTGACCCATTGCAAGCGATGAAGGATCGCAACGCATCGTGGGATAATTTGAAAGGCCATTTGCTGCAGCCGCTCTTTCGGAATTTTTATTACTGGGGACATGGCTCTGCTTTTGTGATCGGGGGCGATTGGGACAAGATGACGAATGAACCGCCGTATGGGATTCATCCTGATGGCGCGGAATACGACTTGAACGTTTATCAGGACGGAACTAATACGGTTCGCACGGAAGCGTTTCTCTTCAGCGGATGGTGCTATCAATTTTCGACGCTTTTTGGTGATGAGCCTCATCCATATCGGTTTGTCTTCTTGGACGGTTGTTCAACCGTTGCCGGCGATTGGCCGGCCGCTTTCGGCATCGGGGCGCAGACCAACGATCTGGCTTATTACACAAATCAAGATCGATTCGCCTACACTCGGCCATCGGCTTTCGTCGGATGGAATGTAGATACGTATTACTCTTATCCCTTAAATACGATTTATACGGACAATGAAGGAAACCAGTGGGGAGACTATCGAAAATATGCATTCTTCAGAAGCGAATGGATGTTTTGGTGGCGTCAGCAGGCAAACTCACTCTCTATCGTCGGTGCTTTAACACGAGCATACCAAAATTCCGGCTGGATTTCGCAGGCCACCTTCGAGAATACCATAAGGGTTTATGGTTATAGGGAACTTCGGTTGAACGAATTCAACCAGCGCGGCGATTGGCCGCCACCCCCGGAGCCTTAAAATGAAAATTTGGATTATTCTGGCCGTTCTGGCGTTAACGAGTTTGCCGCTCCCGGCGAAAGACAAAACTGAAGATTTCAAAATTGATTTTCTTTGTTGCGGCGAGTTGATCAATATTTGGGATCCAGTTTATTCCAATGCCGTGTTGAAGGCCGTCTTTCCACATATTAGAAGCTTCGCAAAAAAACTGGATCTCCCAGTGCCTGAGATGAAACAAATCAAACGATTCCCATTCGAGCATCGTAGAGGAGAAATCGGCGGGACGGTCGAACTCTCGAATGGTTATATTATTTGGTTTGAAAAAGGGGTGGGCGGTTTTATCGGCCCTCAGTCGTTTTTCTCGGGATACGAAGCTTTGTATCGGCGGCCCAGCTTTTACGGGACTCCTCGAATGACGCAGGCGGAGGCCATTACTTTCGCCCGAAAAACGATCAGAAAACTCGGCTATTCGCTGGAAGATGTGTTCGCCAATTTAGAACCAACCGTCCTGCCCTTGCCGCAGATTGGAACGAATATTATACCTTATTACCAAATTATGTGGCCGGATCCGCGCAGCAAAATTTCAACAACCCAGATCGAAGTGGATGCCCAACGAAAAACGATTGCGTCACTTAGATTTAGTTCCACTTTGGCCATCATCCAGCGCCCGCCGCCAAAAGTTAAAATCCTGCCAGCTGAATTGCCAGACTCCCCCTTTAATCCCCTCGCCCGTTCCTGGCGGCGCATGAACGAATGGACGAACGACATCAACCCGGAATATGCCTATTGCCTCGTGCCCGTAGTCTTGCGCGCGGCCGAAGATATGGTGCGCAAACTGGGACTCGACTTGCCGTTGCCCATTACGACCAAACAGGTCAGACGATTTTATTGCAGTAACAATGGCGGGTCGCCTTACGTGGACTTGTTCTTGAAGAATAATTGGAAGTTTGTTTATCGCGTCAACGGCATCACGCAAATCAGTTCGTCACGCCGCTTCTTTGATAGCGAAGACATCCCGTTTCGGCTGAAGGATTATCTCGGCGACTGGAAACTCACGGAAGAACAAGCCATCGAGCTGGCGCGCCAAACCGTGACGAAGCTCGGTCATTCTGGATTGCACATCGATGGGAAACCGAACGTTTTCCGGCCCACCGAGATTAAAGGGATGCCGCCGATTCCACGGCTGACGATTCAATGGGTGTATCCCGGCGGGGGCAAGCCTCGTTCCGAATGGATCGAAGTCGAAGTGGATTGCCACCGAGGAACGGTTGAGACACTTCACTTTGATGATGTTCGCTCGTGGAATAAGCCGCCTGATCTCGGAGTGCCGATCTCGCCAGAAAAAATCCAGACGAAGTAAACTTGCGACCTGTAACGTTGCCGATCGATCTTCCGATTTATTGTCTTGGCCTGAGAAAACAAATCATCGACACCGATAAAATTTTATTCTGTCGTAGCGATCGCGTCTTCGCCTTGCACCTTCATACCTTTCCATCCCCTTCAAAATAAAATCAGTTTTAAGAACCTTGACGCCGCTCATGGGGTGAGGCAGCGTGTCCGCGAACTGACCGCAAGATTTCCTTTGCCTTATTGAAGCCAAACTTTTTTCACCTATGAAAAGTCGGTTTCAGTTTGAACAAAACCAAATTTAGAACATCCAATCATTCGCAGTTGAATTCCTGCACACGCGCCTTCCACTGCCTTTCACTATTTAAAAACTATGCCCAGAGCCGCAACTAAACGAGCCCCCAAAATAAAAGGCGAACCGAAATCAAAAACAGTTTCCGATTCCGCAATTGAGTCCGCGCCCGGGGCTGAATCCGCCTCAGCCGATGAATTCGCTTCGGAGAATTCACGCGAGGAGAAGCAGCCGCCGGAAATGGCGGACGTCTCTCACAATGGCGAAGCGACTGCGACAGATACGCCGGTTGAGGAAAACGGCGAAGAATCGGTCGGACAAAAACGCGAATCACGCGAACGTGGAGCGGATCGCCGTGCGCCGGGCGCGTCGATGAACATCGCCAAGCTTCAGGCCATGCCGATGCCGGAGTTGAATCAGATGGCCCGCGACATGGGGATTGAAAACTTCGGCACGATGCGCAAGCACGAAGTTATTTTTCATATCCTCCAGAAAAATGCCGAGCGCGCCGGCGTGCTTTTTTCGGAGGGCGTTTTGGAAATTTTGCCGGAAGGTTTTGGATTTCTCCGTTCACGCAGCTTCAATTATTTGCCGTGCCCCGAAGATATTTACGTCTCGCCTTCGCAAATTCGGCGATTCGATTTGCAAACGGGAAATCTGGTCGCCGGACAAATTCGTCCGCCGAAAGACAAGGAACGCTTTTTCGCGCTGCTTAAAGTGGAAGGAGTCGATGGCGAAGACCCCGACAAGGCGAAGGACAAAACGCATTTCGAAAATCTCACGCCGCTCTTCCCGGACAAGCGTTTCATTCTGGAGACGACGCCGGATGAGCTTTCCACGCGCGTCCTCGATTTAGTTTGCCCGATTGGAAAGGGAACACGCGGCTTGATCGTCGCCCCGCCGCGCACGGGCAAAACGGTTTTGATGCAGAAACTGGCCAACGCGATTCTGAAAAATAATCCCGAATCGTATCTCTTTATTTTGTTGATCGACGAGCGGCCCGAAGAAGTCACTGACATGGAGCGCAGTTGCAAAGGCGCGGAAGTGATTTCTTCCACGTTCGACGAGCCGCCCGAACGCCATGTGCAAGTAGCGGAAATGGTCATCGAAAAAGCCAAGCGCATGGTCGAGCACAAACGCGACGTCGTCATTTTGCTCGATTCCATCACTCGCCTGGCGCGCGCTTACAACACCGTGCAACCGCATTCAGGCAAAATTCTTTCCGGCGGTGTCGATGCCAATGCATTGCACAAACCGAAACGCTTTTTCGGCGCGGCACGGAATATCGAAGAAGGTGGCTCACTCACGATCATGGCGACCGCGCTGGTCGATACCGGTTCGCGGATGGACGAAGTTATTTTTGAAGAATTCAAAGGCACCGGCAACATGGAGGTCAGTCTCGACCGTCATTTGGTTGATCGCCGAATTTTCCCATCGATCAACATCGAGGTGTCCGGCACACGCAAAGAAGAGCTGCTTTATCATCCGCAGGAATACGACAAAGTCGTCATGCTGCGCCGCGCTCTCACCGGAGTGCCGCCCGTCGAGGCGATGGAATTGATGCTGAATAAGCTGAAGAAGACGGGAAGCAATATCGAGTTTCTCCTCGGCATGACGGTCGGAAAATAGATGCAACCGGAAATCAATGGAGATGTCGAACGCGTTGTCGCCGAACTCAAATCGGCTGGCGCGCGGGAAATTTATCTTTTCGGTTCTACAGCGAGAGGCCGCGTGTCCGTTTCTTCTGATTTGGATTTGGCGATTTCCGGTTTGCCCGCCCAAAATTTTTTTCACGCAGCCGCCCGCGCCGGAGAGGTTTCTGATCGCACTGTGGATTTGGTCGATTTGGATCAAGAAACTCCGTTCACCCGTTACCTGAAGGATGAAAATGAACTCATCCGCGTGGGATAAATTGAAGGCACATCGCGATGAAATTGCGAAAGTCTTTTTCTCTCAAATGGAAAATGAGTTGGATGCCTTCATCACACGCGAGGTCATGGCTGTCGGAAAATAACTTTCTGAAAAGCTGACTTGTGGAATTGTCTTTGCATCGTATTCTCAAATCATTGTATGAGAATTACCGTTGAAATTGATGCAAAAGAATTAAAACAAATTCAAAAGGCGACCGGACAAAAGAAGAAATCTCCAGCCGTGAGCCAGGCGTTGTCGGATTACATCCGGATGCAGGAGAAACGAGCGTTCATCGAGCGCGCCCTGGCGGGGAAAACCGATTATTCGCTGACGAACGAGGAACTGGAAGCTCGTGACGTGTATGAGACTCATTGATTCGTCTGCGTGGGTTCAGTTTTTGCGAGCCAAAGGAGATTCCAGAATAAAACATCGGGTGGCCCGCCTGCTGGAAACGGATTGCGCTGCTTACACTTGTCCGATTCATTTTGAACTTTTGAGCGGTGTGAAGCCAAATGAAGAGGATGACTTGCAGCAAGCGTTGGCGATGAGCCATCATTTTCTGTTTGAGACGGATGACTGGCCGGCGGCGGCGATTCTCGAACGACAATTTCGGGCGAAAGGCCTGTTCATCCCGCGCAATGATCTTTTTGTGGTAACGGTGGCGATCCGATGTGATCTGCCGGTGGTCTGTCGCGATATTCATTTTGATCTGGCAAGAAAAGCAACTGGCGAAAAACTCAAAGTCGAACAAGTCTGACTCATCGCACGTCCGAGTTAACCGGATTGTGCTCAAACTTTTGCCCGAATCGTTTTAATACTTCTGTAATGAGAGAAAAATTTACCTTTTATCAAGGCCATCGTTCAGCGCAAAGAATGTTGTCGGTTTTAGGGAGTTTGATTTTCATTGGCTGCGGCAAAGAAGAAATCAAAGTTTATTCCGTGCCGAAAGAAGTTCCCGCCGAAGCGCGACCGGCAATGGCGCAAAATGAAATTTCCGCGAACCCCAACGCTTCCACGATCCATTGGGAAACTCCGGCGGGCTGGAAGGAATTAGCGCCGACCGAGATGCGCGTCGGCAATTTTCTGGTCACGAGTGGCGAGAAAAAAGCGGAAGTTTCCATTGTTCCTCTTTCTGGAGGAGCTGGAACCGAGTTGGGAAACGTGAATCGTTGGCGAAACGAAATCAGTTTGTCGCCCATTGCCGAGAACGAAATCGTTTCTGAGAAAATTTCCATCGGCGCGTCGGACGGAAAACTTTACGAACTCACCGGCGCTCAACAGAAAACCATCGCGGCCGTTTTGGAAAGAGAGGGCACAAGCTGGTTTTTCAAAATGCGCGGCGACAAAGAAATCGTTTCCCAAAACAAACCTGTCTTCGTCGAGTTTTTGAAAGCGATTAATTTCAACGCCGCCAAACCAGCCGAAGCGCTGGTTGCCGCGAAACCAGTCAGCACCAACATTAAAAAAGTTCCCAACGAAGGCTCCTCCGGCGAACCGAAATGGGAAGTCCCGGCGAATTGGCAGGAAAAGCCGCCTTCCGAGATGGTGTTGAAAAGTTTTTCCGTCGGCGATGCGGATCACGAAGCAAAAGTTTCCGTGACCACGTTTTCGGGTTCAGGCGGCAGTTTACTGATGAACGTCAATCGCTGGCGCAAGCAGCTTTCGCTTGATCCGGTTGCCGAATCCGATGTTGCCAAACTGACAACGCCCATTGACGTGCTCGGCGGAAAAGCGACTCTAGTGGACATGAACGGCACCGATGCAAAAACCGGAAAACCCGCGCACCTGATCGCCGCCACGGTTCCGCGCAAAGAGAAAATCTGGTTCTATAAATTGATGGGTGACGAAGCGACCGTCGCCCGGGAGAAAGATGCGTTTGTGAAATTTGTGCAATCCGTTCACTATCCGAATGATTAAAATACTTTCCCAATTAGAATTTGCCGAGGTTGCTGTTATCTCATTAGCACCCTCCTTTAGCTGGGTGAAAAGTGACGTGCGGAATGTCGAACCGTTTCAACGGTTTTCTTTTTCCCGACGAAAACTGCTTAACCCGGGATTTCGCCTTAGGGCCGTAGCGCAGATTTCCAATCTGCTGTATCGCGGGTTTCCAACCCGCTGGATGTTCGCCGGATCAACTCGCGTTCGCATGGCTTGCCGATTGGAAATCGGCGATACAGCAGGTTGGAAACCTGCGCTACAAAGTGAGCTTCATTCCGCAAATGATTAACCGCGTCATCAGTTTCTTCTGCTCGCTGCGATTGACCGTGGCGCTTCTCAGTCTCGCGTTGCTGTTGGTTTTCATCGGCACGCTCGCGCAAGTGAAGCTCGGTCTTTATACCGCGCAGTCGGAATATTTCCGCAGCCTGTTTATTTTTTGGCAACCGAAAGGCGCAAGTTGGAAAATCCCGGTTTTTCCCGGCGGCTGGCTCCTCGGCGGTTTGCTTTTGATCAACCTCATCGCCGCGCATGCAAAACGTTTTCAACTCACGAAAAAAAAAGCCGGAATTTTTCTCATTCACGGCGGATTGATTTTGTTGTTGCTCGGCCAATTTTTGACCGAGCTTTTTCAGGTGGAGAGCAACATCCGTTTTGCGGAAGGGGAGACGCGGAACTACAGCGAAGATTCCCGCCACAACGAACTCGCGGTCATTGATGTTTCCAGTCCTGATCACGATGAAGTTGTTTCCATTCCCGAAACGCTTCTCGCCAAAGGTGGAGAAATTCATCATCCGAAACTCCCGTTTGCCATTCGCGTAAAAAACTTTTTCCAGAATTCAGAACCGGCCGGGCCGATGATCTTCGCAGCCAACAATATCAAAGCGACAGAAGGAATTGGAAAACGCCTCCAATTTTCTCCAGCGCCGTTGGTCGCGACGATGGACGACGAAAATAAACCGACAGCGCTTTTGGAAATTGTTTCGGACAAAAGGCCGATTGGAGATTGGACGGTTTCCCTCTGGCTTACGAAATTTCCGTGGAACTTTTCTCTTGGTCGAAAAATGGGAACATTGCTCGGAAGCGCGTTGACCGAGCCGCAAAGTTTTGAGTTCAACGGTCACACTTACCAGATTGCGCTGCGCCCGATTCGTTACTACAAGCCGTATCAGGTCACGCTGCTGGAATTTCGCCACGACCTTTACGCCGGCACACTCACTCCAAAGAATTTTTCCAGTAAAATTCATTTGAGCGACCGTGCTCACGGCGAAGAACGCGATGTGCTGATCAAAATGAACGATCCGTTGCGCTATGCGGGCGAAACTTTTTTCCAAGCGGGATTCGATAAATTCAATGACAAAATTACTGTGCTGCAAGTTGTAAAAAATCCGGCGGCGATCACGCCATATCTCGCCTGCACGTTGGTCGGCGCAGGGTTGTTGACTCAATTTTTAATGCACCTCGTCAGCTTCGGAAAAAAACAAAAAAGCAAAGTGTCACCGGCGGCAAAGCGTTCGTCGCCCGGCAAAAAAATTCCCGTTGCGGCGGTGGCGCACGAAAGGCGGAGCCTATGAAAAAATGGTTGCCCGGAATTCTGGCCGCGATTTTCCTAGCTTGGATTTTGTCCGCAGTGCGCGCGCCGAAATCGAAAGATACTTTTGATCGGGCAGAGTTTGGTCGTCTCCCCGTTTTGTTGGGCGGACGCATTCAACCCTTCGATTCCGTCGCGCGCAACGCGTTGTTGAGCATGAGCGGCAAATCGATTGTGCGAGTAAAAGAGCCGCAAAAGCTGAGCGGCGCAAAAGGAGTTTTTGCATCGTTGACCGGGATCTACGACAAAGCCCCGGACGATAAGTGGTGGGTCACGACCAACAAACTTTCTCCGACGGAATGGCTGCTCGAAGCGATGACGCGCCCTGACGACGCTGACACTCGCAAAATTTTTCGCGCGCAACATCCTGATTTGGAAAACCTGCTCGGCGCGGAGAAAGGCAAACTCGAATATTATTCCTTCAACGACCTGACGAATCATTTGGAAGAAGTCGAGCAACAGGCCCGGCGTCTCGCAGAATCGGAAAAAGGCCGGGAAGATGGCGCGAAAACCCGCACGCCCTTTCAGAAAGATTTGATGCATCTCTACGACAGCATGATTTTGTATCATCGCATCAAAAACAGTTTGGAGCCGGAAGGTTCGCCGGATTTTGCGCGCGAACTCGGAGTGTTTCAGGAAAGAATCGCGCCCGGGTTGGTGGCATTGCAGGCGAGCGAAGCCGGAGAAAAATTTGACGAAACCGATTTGCAAATGATGGCTTCGTTCTTCAAGCGTTATCAGAAATTGGCAAGTTACGCTTATCCGCTGGCCGTCCCGCCGTTGTCGGGCGAACGGCGCGATGGCTGGAAAAATATCGGCACCGTCCTGATGGAATCAATGCGCGCCAATGAGATTCATCCCGCCCTCAAATCTCTGGCGCGAGTCGCCACGGCCTACGCGAAGAACGATGCAGCCGAGTTTAACCGAGGCGTCGCCGAGTATCGCGGCTGGCTTCAATCCAACACTCTTTCGCGCGAATTGAAAAAAGCACGCCAGGAATTTTTCTTCAACCAGATTGAGCCGTTTTACAAAGCAATGGTTATTTACGTCGCGGCACTTCTGCTCGGCTGTTTGTATTGGATCAATCTCAACGAATGGATTCGGCGTTCGGCCTTCGCGCTCATCCTCGTCGCGTTTTCTATCCACACCATCGGTCTGGTGTTTCGCATGTATCTCGAAGGCCGGCCGCCCGTGACCAATTTATATTCGTCGGCAATTTTCATCGGCTGGGGCGCGGTGATTCTTGGAATGATTTTGGAACGCATTTTCAAAGGCGGCATCGGGTTGGTCGCGGCGGCGTTCATCGGATTCGTCACGCAAATCATCGCGCATCATCTTTCGTTGAGCGGCGACACGATGGAAATGTTGCAGGCCGTTTTGGACACGAACATCTGGCTCGCGACGCACGTCGTGGTCATCACGACCGGTTACGCTTCCATGTTCATCGCCGGTTTGCTGGCGATCATTTATATTTTACGCGGATTTCTCACTCGAACGCTTTCACCGGAAACAGCCAAGGCTCTGACGCGAATGGTTTATGGAATTATTTGTTTTGCGACGCTGTTCAGTTTTGTCGGAACCATTCTCGGTGGCATCTGGGCCGATCAATCGTGGGGCCGGTTTTGGGGTTGGGATCCGAAGGAAAACGGCGCGTTGCTCATCGTGATTTGGTGCGCCATCACGTTGCACGCGCGTTGGGGCGGGCTGGTGAAAGAGCGAGGGCTGATGGCCATGGCGGTTGTCGGAAATGTCATCACGAGTTTTTCATGGTTCGGCGTGAACATGCTCGGCATCGGTTTGCATTCCTACGGTTTCATGGACAAAGCGTTTCCGTGGTTGATGGCATTTATCGCGAGCCAGTTGATCCTTATTTTGCTCGCCATTACGCCGGCGAGATTTTGGGCGAGTTTCAAAAACGAAAGAGTCTCGTCTCCGCTCTCTAAAACCAAACCATTGGAAGCGGGCGTTTGATAATTGGAAATTTCCCCTCCCAATATTTTCTTCCGTTGGATTTAAAAACCATTGTCTTTTTCGACGGAGCGTGGTTGCATCGGCGCGTCCCCAATTATCCGGAGGCTCTATGCTTTCCCGCCGCGCACAAATGGAATTGGTTCGCTTGGACGTTTGCTTGAACGCTGTTGGCTTAGGCAAATTCCGCAGGGCAGCCTATTCACTTCTCAC
Source organism: Verrucomicrobiota bacterium (assembly GCA_038214755.1). Taxonomy (GTDB): domain Bacteria; phylum Verrucomicrobiota; class Verrucomicrobiia; order Limisphaerales; family CANJXF01; genus CANJXF01. The sequence goes on along the minus strand of JBBQRQ010000023.1, from coordinate 9,735 downwards.
CTCAACCGACGGCACACCTCTATCACTATGAAAAAAATATTTGCCAGAGTTCGACCGGTCTCATGCGTTTTCGCCATCGCCTTCTTGTGGTTGCTCTCGCCGCAACTCGCCATCGGCGCGCCCACTCTGAATATTGCGCGCTCCGGCGGGAATGTAATTTTGTCCTGGAGCAGCAATGGCTTCGCGCTTCAATCCACGGCTAGTCTCACGCCGCCTGCCTGGGTCGATGCGGGCTTGACCATAATCGACAACGGGGACAATCACTCCGCCACCGCGCCGATTGGCCCAGCGACTAAGTTTTTTCGATTATTCTCCACCGGCCTACCCGCGCCGCCCACCGGTCTGGTTCTCGTGCCCTATGAACTTTCGTTTTTCCTCGATTGGAACGCTTCCGCTGGTGCCACTTCCTACAATGTTTACCTCGCTTCCGTTCCGGGCGTGACGCGGAGCAATTACTTATCGCTGCCGAATGGACAAAAAATCACCGGTGTTACGCATCCTTATTTTTTGTCCGGTCTTATTAGCGGCATGCGCTATTACCTGGTCGTCACCGCCGTCAACGCAGCAGGAGAAAGCGGCGAGTCGAGCGAACTCAATGAAGTCTTCGGTCCGCACGGCGAGGTGGGTGGTTCGATCTACGCCCAGTTTGTGACCGGCACAACCAACGTCATTACGAACCGCATTTTTATTCCCAACCTTTCGGTGACGCTAATGAACGTGAGCAACTCCCTCACGATGGGTCAAGTGCAAACGGATTTGGCAGGCGGGTTCACTTTTCCGAACGTGGCTCCCGGTCTCTATCGCGTGTGCTACAGCAACAGCTTCTGCTTTTCCGGCTGCTCGACCCAACAATTCACCGTCAGCAATCAAAACCTCTCGCTCCCGGCGTTGGCGGTGACGCCGTCATGCAGCGTGGCTTTCGGCCAGGTCATTTTGGGCGGCAATAATTCGTTTCAACGTCAGGATTCGTTCTTCGGCCTGAACATCCTGGCCTCGGTCAAAGCGGCGTCCACGTTCGGGACGACGAACGTGACGCAAGTCAACAGCAGCGGTGAATTCCTTTTCACGGGACTGTCATCGGGGTCGTACACTTTCATCGCGGATTGCGAAGGCGCTCATGTTCAACAAACGATGATTCTTCCGACCAACGGCCCCATCATTCTGACGCTGTCGAACAACGTCCCACGCATAACGGCCGCCTACGCTCAGGATATTTCGACTGGGTTGCAAATTCACCGCGCCAATCCCGGGGCGACCGTGCGCTTGACGTTGGAGACGGAAGACATCAATGGCGACATGCTCACCTATCAATGGTTTCCCGGTCTGGGCGACACCACTTTCGTTTCGTCGAACTCACCGACCGTTTTGTGGCAGCTTCCCAACGGCAGCGGCGTGCATATGATGTATTTTTCGGTGCGCGATAACAAAGGCGGCGTGGCCACTGACAAAATTATTATTTCGACGGATCCGTCCGATCTCTTCAGCGGCTCGGTGACAGAGAATGGAATCCCTTTGCTCACAACCGCAGTGGTCACCGTCAACGGCCAAACTGTTTTGTCCGACAGCAATGGCTATTTCTCCATGCCGGTGACCAATTTGAGTTCTCGTTACGTGTTGAATATTTCCGCGCCCGGCTACGAACCGATTTCGAGGATTTTTTTGGACGCAGCCACGGAGGTCGCTTACTCGCTTCATCGAAGTCATTTGGAAATGATCAATGCCTCGATGGCGACGTCGATCACAGATACAGTGAGCGGCGCAACCATTGATCTTCCCGCCAATGCGTTCGTGGATGAATTTGGCAACCCGTATTCCGGCACAGTCGCTCTGTCATTCTCCGGCGTTAACGTGGCTGATCCTACGGGACGATTGCCGGGCAACGGTGGCGGGGTGGATGAACAAGGCACGAATGTGTCTGTGACGACCTACAGCGCGGTCTACCTCTTTGCGCAGACGGGAGGAGTCGCCCCCACGCCTTTGGGTCTGGCGACGGGAGCTGATGTATTCGTCGGGCTGCCGTTTGGCCAGGTAGTTCCGCAAAACATGTTCACTCCGCTCCCGCTTTGGTACTACGATTATTCGGCGGGATTTTTCCGACGAGAAATTGGCTTCACCTTCGTGACCAATCGTTTTCGCTGGCGGATGCGGCGGACGGGTCTGACTGCTTGCGGCAATTATGTTCCCCTCACCAACGGGACGGCCTGCGTGAAGCTCGAGATTGATCCCTCCATTAATCTGCCGGTGTCCGTGTGGATGCGTGAACCGACCCGCGAATTGAAACTCATCACGGAGCCGTTCACGACGATAAATAATCTTCCTCCGAACACGCTCGCGACGTTTCAAATTTTTTCCGCCAACAACATCACTTTGACCGGAGCATCGTGCATTATCAGTAATGCCGTCAACACCGGCCCGGCCAATCCACTCGCGCCGCAGGGATCAAACTGTGTGGCGGTGAAGCTGGCCTTTCCCGGAATTCCAATTCCCAATCCCGGCGACATGTTGAACTTCAAATTCAGGGATGGCGATGCGGCTTACGCCCAGGCTTACTACAAAGCAATTGATCCGAACAATTCCAAGCCCACGTTGGAACGCTGGCTCGCCACCAATGGTTTTGGCAGCGGCCCAGTCACGGAAGCGATTTACTTCAATAACGGCGACCTCGGTTTCGGCCGCTGGATGGGCATGGCCACCAACGCAAATGGCGACATCGCTTATTACGTGTCGAATTATAAATCGGCGGACGCCGCCATCGCGGCGAAGCGGAGCGGAAGTCCCGCGAATGGTTTGATCGCGACAGTTTGCATGGAGTATTCGGCTTCGACCCAGACCAATGCTCCAGCCAATCGTTTCACCAAGTTTTATGTTTATGACGCAAAAAACCAACGCGTTGACGGAGCGGATTTGGATGGGAGGGGCTTCAAGTATGTGCCGAACTTGTGCCTCGTTTGCCACGGTGGCAAAGTGCCGCCTACCAACCCCGGCACCGGAGACCTCAAGGCGAAATTTATACCATTTGATCTGGAATCATTCAGATATTCCTCAGATGGCAGCTTCACCCAGGCCGCACAAGAGAGCGCTTTCAGAACGCTGACCTTAACCACGTTGCGCGCCGCGACCACCCCGGCGATCACGGACCTTGTGCAAGGCTGGTATGCTGGCACGACCTTCAAATCGGATTACGTCCCAGGAGGCTGGACGGGCGGGCAAATTAATGTGTACAACAATGTCTTCAAACCTTCCTGCCGCGCCTGTCACGTGACGCGCGAAGCGGTGGGGAAGGACCTGAACACGTATGACGATTTGAAGTTCAACTCGCTCATCGATAATCTGGTTTTCAAAAAGCACACGATGCCCAACGCCCTTCGCACCTATAATATTTTTTGGGGCAGCCAGTGCAGCGCCATTGACCAACCGTTGATTCTTACCAACGTTCTCGCCGCACCGTGATTGGAGAACACGGGCTATTCCGCTCGCCTTATGCGCGTTTCACGTCGCGCATCACGCCATTCGATGCGTCGCGCGAAATCCCATCAGAAGATGAACGTGATTCGCCACCCTGCCGACTGATTCGGGGATTACGTCAAGTGTGCGAATGGCGCCGCCCATGAACGCATGAAAACGAGGACGCCATACCGCGTCGATCGAAGGGCGTTGATGTTTAGTGCCGAAAACGACGTGGACATGAAGGCAAAGATGAGTCGAGGACATGGGACGTATGTCTCCCAGACTTTTTCGGTGCGCAAATGTTTATTCGATGGATGACGTGATTCACGCTTGGGAAATTTGCAGCGGATTAGAAACGGCCCGAAGGATTGCGAAATTAATCGAACAAAAAATAGCCCGAAGGGCTGATAGAACGTATGGGGCAATTCGGACTACAGGATTGTTGGAGGTTTCACGTTGACCGCGCGGTGACGGAATGAGTTTTTTAGTTTGGTCAGCTAAAAGCCAAGCGGCCTCGGGGAGCGGGTATCGACTGCCCCATCTGACGGGCGGCATGCAGCCAATTATCAATCGCTTGTTCAGCCTGGCGCAAAGCTTCATCGCGGGTCTCACCGTGCGCGCCGCAACCGGGAAGCTCTGGGACTTCCGCGACAAAAACGGCGTCTTCGTCACTCCAATAAATTACGACTTCGTAGCTGGATTTGTTCATTCGGGATTGCCTTGCAAAACTTTTCGCGCCTGCCGCACTTGATAGCTTTTAGCATTTTGTCCACCGGGCTGCAAGTTGATGATGCCGCAATTCGGTTTTCGAAAAACATGATGGCTGCCGCGAATCTCCATTGTGAAACCGAGCCGTTGCAACAGCCGACAAAGATCCTCAAATCAGATGTTCGCATCGGCTTCGCCACTGAGGACACGTTCCAATAATTTTCCGTACGGCTCACGGACGGTTTTTTTCTTTCGCGCTCTCTTGGATTGAATTTCGCCGAGATTGTCGTCGCGGCGGGCGACATACAAACAAGAATCAGCTTCTGATTCCGAGAAACGTTGAAGCGCGTTGGGGGCAATGTTACTGATCTCGCGTGCGCGAGATCGAAAGTCATTTTTCTTTTACAAAGCGCATCGCGGTCAGTGCGTTTTCCATTTGCGCTGTCCTTTCTACACCTCAACCAACCCACTCTGAAAACTGGCCGGTCTGGCGCGGGCCGCGCGGCGATGGCACAAGTCTGGAAACAAATGTTCCGATCCATTGGAGTGCTTCCAGCAATCTCGTTTGGAAAACTGAACTGCCCGGTCGCGGTCATGCCTCGCCGATTGTTTGGGAGGATAAAATTTTCACGGTGACTTGTTTGCCAGAAACGGAGGAGCGCAAACTTCTTTGTCTCGAACGCAACGCCGGAAAAATTCTTTGGCAACAAGCCGTCCTCAAATCTCCATTGGAACGAAAACATTCGCTCAACAGCCACGCCTCCAGCACGCCCGCGACCGATGGCACGTTTGTTTACGTCGCATTTCTCGACGTGAACCAGATGCTCGTCGCGGCTTACGATTTCGATGGGAAACAAGAGTGGATCGTTCGTCCCGGCCCGTTCGCGAGCGTCCACGGTTTTTGCAGTTCGCCCATTTTGTTCGAGGACAAAGTCATTTTGAACGGCGATCACGACGGCGATTCCTACCTCGTGGCGCTGGAATGCGAGACCGGAAAAATTCTTTGGAAAACGTCGCGGCTCCATCGCACCCGCAGCTATTGCGTCCCGCTCCTGCGCGAAATGGCTGGACGAATGCAGATGATTCTCTCCGGCGATAAATGCGTTGCCAGTTACGATCCGCGCTCTGGAAAATTACTTTGGATCATCGACGGGCCGACGGAGCAATTCGTGGCGTCGCCCGTTTACAGCGAGAAAACAAAACTCGTTTACATCACCGGCGGTTTTCCCGATCACCACATTCTCGCGATTCGTCCGGACGGAACCGGCAACGTGACGAAATCGCACATCGTCTGGCGCACCAACAAAGGCGCGGCCTACGTGCCGTCTCCAATTATCGCCGGCGATTATTTTTTTGTGGTATCGGATTCCGGCGTGGCGCATTGCTTCGACGCGGCGACCGGAAAACTTTTTTGGCAGGAGCGAATGGGTGAACATCACGCCTCGCTCGTCTCCGCCAATGGCTTGGTTTATTTTCTGAACGACGACGGGGTGATGCGAGTGGTGAGGCCCGGCGGCGAATTCCAACTGTTGGCAAAAAATGATCTCGGCGAAAAATGCTTTGCGTCTCCGGCAATCAGCGCAGGAAATATTTTCATGCGCGGAGAAAAACATTTGTTTTGTATTGGAAATTCGAAATGAAAAACCTCCGTGCCGGGGCGCATCTGGCAGACGTGTTGCCCAAACCCATTGGAGCGCGGACAGCCTTGTCCGCGCGTTTCGAAAACGGAAAAAAACAATCCAAGCATTTGCACCCGACTTGGATTCGCGCGGACAAGGCTGTCCGCGCTCCTTTCTCTTTGGGCAAGACGCCCCCCAAGATGCACCCGCGCGATTGGGCAACGTCACTTCCAAACTTTCAATTCAATCAATTGCTTCATCGCGGCTTCCGCCCAGCCACGATTGGCGGCGGGGCTGGCCGGACTTGGATGTAAAATCTGTCCCACACGAATCGAGGAATTTGCCGCAACCAATTTCGCGCGCCCCATCGCGAAACCTCCCACGCCCACCAGCCATTCCGGCTGCAAAATTTCCACGACACGGCGGAGATGTTCATCGCAGATTTTCAGCAACGGTTCCCTTTCGGCGACGGGCAATTTGTCCGGCGTGAGGTTCGCGCCGCTCTCCGCGAGAAATGCCAGAGGAATATAATTAGCGACAAAATGCTCGGCGAAAAATTTTCCCGCGTTGCCAAAACGATCAGCGAAAAGGCCCCACAAACGCCGCCCACTCACTTCCGAGCGCGGGCAATCGAAACCGAGAATCGGACGTTTGGGATGTTCGCGTTTTGGCTTGTCGATTTTTTTCTGAATGCCCATCCAATCGCGCACCGCCGCAATTTCTCCGAAGGGCACGCCCGTTTGCATCATGCCGAACGGGCCGGGGTTCATTCCGAAAAAAACCACGCGTTTCTTTCCATTGCCAAATCGGCGCAAATATTCCTCCTGCGCTCGCCAGCCGTAAGCAAGCGGATTATAAACATGCGCGACAGGCGGAGAAAATTTCAGCCGATCCACTTTCGCCGACAACTCGCGTGTGGCTTCCACCAGTTGATCTGAAAAGTTTTTCTTCGGCATGAAAGAATTTGTCGCGCCTCAAACGCCCAGTCCAGTTTTGAAATTTTTTGTTGCGCGAATTTATTGTTTGGGACTGCGAGCATGACTTCGCAGTTGAAAAACAATCTTTATCCGACGAATCGAATGGAAATTCTCCTGCAAAACACATTTCATCCTTACCTCTCAACAACATTTCAAAATGCCCAACCCAGCTTTCACCTATCGCGCTCGCCCGGCGATGAACACGCTGTTTGAAATCATCATCACCGGCGAAGACTGTGAAGATAACGTGGCTGCGGCTTATATGGCGTTGGACGAAATTGACCGAATCGAAAAAATGCTTTCGCGCTTTGACCCGTCCAGCGAAGTTTTTCGAATCAATCGGCGGGCGCGTTTCTTCTCGATGCTGGTCAGCCACGAATTGTTCGCGATTTTGGAAACTTGCCATAGTGCTTACCAACGAACGCAGGGCTACTTTGACATCACCGCTTCTCGAGGTGTATCGGATGCGAAAATCAATTTCGAGAATGTGGTTATGGACGCGCTTCGCCGACGGGTTTCCTTCAATCATCCTGATGTGCAATTGGATTTCGGCGCGATTGGGAAAGGTTACGCGCTGGATGTCGTCGCCGATTTGTTGAGAGATTATGGCGTGAAGAATTCTCTCTTGAGCGCGGCCACCAGTTCCGTTCTCACGTTTGGAGAACCTGCTGTGGTTGGCATTAGAGACCCGTGGAATAAAGATAAAGGAATTGAAACCGTTTCACTGTACAATCAGGGGCTTTCCAGTTCGGCGACTTTTCATCCTGGCCAAAAAATTTCTGACATCATCAATCCACACGAGCGCGATTTACCGATTGAAGACGCGGGATGCTCTGTGATTGGCATTACTGCCGCCGAAGCGGAAATTTTTTCCACCGCGCTTTTGAGCATGGGAAAAGAAAAGGCGAAAAAATTTTATGCGGAAAATTTGCGCGGCGAATGTGAAGTTCTGTGGATTGAGAAAAAGAACCGCGCGCCGCGCCTTGAATGGTTCAGCCGGAACGAGCAGTAAATGAAAGTTCGCCCTCACCCCAGCCCTCTCCCCCAGGAGAGGGAGAATAATGGCCGTCTTCGGAAAAGTGTGGAATCACGGTTTCAGTTTCCGCGTTGAGCTATCGCCAAAAAAACTATGCGAAAAAGATCAGGCCAAATAGAACCGAAGCGGCGAGTATGCTCCTCCCTCTCCTTGGGGGAGAGGGCCGGGGTGGGCACGATGACAACACATGGGTTACAAACAATGACAACACATGGGTAACACTTTCAATGTTTTCAAGGCTCCTCTCGGGCTTAAACGAGAATTGCTACAGACCTCAACGCAAGCCCCTAAAAGCAAGAAATACGGGGTTTGCGTTGAGGTCTGTAGCAATTCGGCCGGACGACCAAAAAGCATTTTCCTGCCGTATTTATCGCACAAAGCGTCACCCATGTGTTGTCATCAAAGTGTTACCTATGTGTTGTCACCATGCCGTGAGGGCGAGCATTGCTTCGCTCAAACATTTCCCGCCAAATAAACAAAATGAATCCAACCCAAAGTCATTCGACGCGCCGTGAATTTCTCGGGGCAGCCGCGACACTTGCAGTCGCGGCCAGCGTTCATCCTTTGTTCGCCGCAGAGCGTGAACCGATTCGCGTCGCGGTCATCGGAACGGGCGGGCGCGGCTCGGATTTGATTCGCAAACTTTCCACGATTGAAGACGCGCAGATCGTTGCGCTGGCCGACGATTACGAGCCGCATTTGCGACGCGCGGCGGAATTCGCTGGAGCGCAAACGAAAACTTTTTCCGATTACCGCCCGATGCTGGAGAAAATCAAACCGCAAGCCGTGGTTGTCGCGACGCCGCTTTATCTTCACTACCGCGTTTGTCTCGACGCCATCGCCAGCGGCTGCGCGGTGTTTTGCGAGAAGACGATGTGTTACAGCATCGACGAGGCGCGCAAACTCGCCGCCAAAGTTCGCGAAACGAAAACCGTTTTCCAAGTGGGTCTGCAACGCCGCTCCAATCCGATTTATCAACAAGCCCGCGCGATGATTGAAGCGGGCATGATTGGGCGCATCACAGCGATCAAAGCGCAGTGGCATCGCAACAACAACTGGCGACGACCAGTTCCGGTGGAGCGAAAAAATCCGCAGTGGAACGTATTGGAAAAACGATTGAACTGGCGATTGTATCGCGAATTTTCGCAAGGCTTGATGGCTGAACTGGGCAGTCATCAGATCGACGTGGCGAATTGGATGCTCGGCGCTTTTCCGCAGCGCGTGATGGCGAGTGGCGGCGTCGATTATTGGCGCGATGGACGCGACGTGGCCGATAATATTTTTTGCATTTACGATTATCGAGTCACGCCGCCAGCGAGCGACCGCGAAACGGAATCCAAAGAACCTTACGTCGTGCGCGTCACCTATTCGTCGCTCGCCAGCAATGCTTACGAAGGCGCGTCGGAAACGATCATGGGCACGCGCGGCACGTTGTTCCTCACGGATAAAAAAGGACTGCTCTATTCCGAAAACGGGCCGGACGACGTCGGTTGGGCGAAGCAAAATGCGGCGGGCAACAACGCCTCCATCGTGACTTCGGGCAAAACGCTTTCACTAGCGAACGATCCATGGGCGCATCGTGGCAAGCCAACGGAAATTGAAAACGAAGAAGGCGACGACACGCGGGATCAACTCGTTTCGTTCCTCGATCATGTGCGGGAGAAAAATCCGAAAACGATCTGCGACGTGCAGGAGGGTTTGCGAAACGCCGCTACGGTTTTGATCGCCAATCAAGCGATGGCGATCGGCAACGCGGTGGAGTTTCCTCGAGATCTAACTTAGGCGGAACGATTCAGTTGGGAAGATTGCTCGCCCTCACCCTAACCCTCTCCCCCGAGGAGAGGGAACCTGCCCTCAGCACGCGCCATCACTCACTAAACCATGAACATTTTCCAGCGCTGCATAAGATTCTCCCTCTCCTCGGAGGAGAGGGCCGGGGTGAGGTCGA
>JBBQRQ010000022.1:0-57340 GCA_038214755.1 Verrucomicrobiota bacterium | reverse complement strand
TTTATTGTGTGAGCTTTCAAATTCAATGCCGGTGCCTTGCGCGACGATTTCCGAAAACCACCGATTCATTGGATGGTCGGGTAGCAGGCCTTGCAAGGCGTCGCAGATTTCTTTGGTTGCATATTGAAGATGATAGACCTTGAAAGAGTGATGATAAAAACGATAAAAGCCGTCCTCAATGCCCCAGTGATCTTCGACCCGTGCCAGCAATTCCTCCAGTTGCGGCAAGCGTTGCTTAATGTTGCGCAGAAGTTTGTTCGAGGAATCATCACGCTGCTCGCGGAGCCGGGCTAATTGATTTAACTCCTCAGAGACAGGATTGTGCGTTTGCTTTTCCTTCGAGTCGGCCGGGTTCATTTAAAGAGTTTCAATTTGAGTCGATGCCAGCCTCTCAGCCGTCGGTGTGACGCGCGCCAAAGCTGCCGGTAATGCCTTCGCCGAGAATTTTGGTTTGGGGTGTGACGAGTATTGCCATGAGATTTACCGGAGTCGGTAATTTAAATATTTTGGGTCGCGAGCGCCGTGAATGACGGCCACAACACGAAGTTCTGCATCGTTGACGATCCGATAGTAAATGAAATAAGGCCAAGGCGGGACACGAATTTTACGAACCGCTTTCCGCCCGAATGGACGCGGCAACAATGGCGACCGCAAAATGTCCTCATAGCGCAGACGCACCGCCAGAACAAATCGCAGTCCCACACCGGCTTGTTGCTCGTCATACCAGGCACAGGCTTCTTCAATATCGTGATCGGCATCGGGCGTGATGATGAGTTGCAAACTCATTTCCGGCCAAACCACTTCTTGTCGAATTCCCGCAACGTCATCGCGCCGGTGGGATTGGCTTCATAGGCATCGTCACGGCGTTCCAGTTCAGCCAGCAAGTCGGTGGAAATTTCATCGTTGTCGCTGCCCACTACGCTCGGCAAGAGGAAGTCAATCACCTCGGTTTTTTCTTCCGGTGAGAGCGCGTCCAATTCTTTTTCCAAGGTCGCATTCATGGCAAAAATCTATTCCTTCGCGTTCCGTTTGTGAATGCAAATGGTGTTGCCGTCGGGATCAAAAATCATCGCCATGCGACACGAGGGACAATCCATCGGCTCCATGCGGAATTTCACATTGCTCTCGCGCAATTGTTTTATGGCCGCATCGAAATCCTCGACTTCAAGCGCGGCGGCGCAGCCGTCGGGACTTGGTTTGAACATTCCGGGCGCGCATCCGATGGCGAGCGCATATGGGCCGAATTCATATTCCACCCACTGGTTGTGGCCGGAATCCGTGACGGTGGTGGCCTTCAAATTCAGCACGCCTTCGTAGAATTCACGAGCGCGTTTCATGTCCGTGACGGCGTAACAACAGAAGGCTAGTTCGATGACTTTGAGCATAAAAAAACTACGCGCGTTTTTTCCAAACTGCAGGATTGCGGCTGCCGTGAAACACCGAAACGACCGAAATCTCATCATCGCTCACTTGATAAACGATCAAGTAAGGGAACCGATCTAATTTTCTTTTCCGTAAGCCGCGATACACTGCACGCGACAAGAGTGGGTTTGCTAAAATAAATTCAAAACAGCGCGCTAGTTCACGGTAAAATTCACTGCCCAAACCTGACTGCTGATCTTCATACCAGTTGAAAGCATCGTTCGCTTCGGTCTCCGCCTCCGGTTGGATCGTCAACTCTCGCTTCATCTTGCGGGCGATCGCCGTTTCAAAATCCGTTGCTTGGCAAGGTCCCATGGAATTGCCCGGGTCGGATTTTTTCTCATCAACGCCAGTCGCCGATCGAGTTCGAGTTCCTGCTCTTTGGACAACGGAAGATGATCTGCTTCATCAGCAATGGAGTTCCAGATGTCTTCGACCAGTTTGATTCGGTCAGACAGTGGGAGCTTCGCTGCTTCTTTCAACAATGTCATCGTCATACGGTCAAAGTATCAGTCGCCAAAAGTCTAAACAACTTTTTGTGGCGCGCTTCATGTCCGTGACGGCGTAACAACAAAAGGCGAGTTCGATGACTTTGAGCATAAGCGGAAACTCAAGCGGCCAAAACTGGTCCACCGGCGACAAGTTTTTTGGCGCGCGGATCCACGCGCAGATTCATGCCTTCAAGTGACCGAGCGCCGAGGATTTGTAAATCCCCCGGCTCGCCAAAAATGACTTCATCAATCGTCAACGCATCGCCGACATGAATGATGGCAAAGCCGACCGCTCGAGTGATTTCCAGCCCGTTGGCCATGACGAACGTGTAATTTTTTTCCTCACGCTTGACGCCGATATTCTTCAGGGTTTCCGCATTGATCCAAGTAAACTCCGCGCCAGAGTCCACCAGCATTTTCGAGACTTCAACGGACTTCCGTCGATCAACGTGGTTATCTACTTTGCAACTCGTGTAAAAAGTTCCCATACGATTTTTCATGTTCCAATTTTATCATTTGCCGACAGCCTTAACAACCTTCTGCGCCGCGTCCGCCATGGAATCGCCAGTAATTAAACTCAAGCCGGATTCCGCCAAAGTTTTTTTGCCAGCTTGAACATTGTTTCCTTCAAGGCGAACAACGAGCGGAATGCTCAAGTGCGTTTCCTTCACTGCGGCCACAATTCCGGTGGCGATGACGTTGCAATCCATAATGCCGCCAAAAATGTTGACCAAAATTCCTTTCACACTCGGATCGCTGAGAATAATTTTGAATGCGGCAGTCACTTGCTCTTTGCTTGCGCCGCCGCCGACATCGAGGAAATTCGCCGGGCTGCCGCCGAAATGCTGAATAATGTCCATCGTCGCCATCGCGAGGCCTGCGCCGTTCACGAGGCAAGCGATAGAACCGTCGAGCTTGATGTAGTTGAGATTGTATTTGCTGGCCTCGATTTCCAACGGCGCTTCTTCGGCGAGGTCGCGCATCTCCTGAAGATTTTTGTGACGATACAACGCGTTGTCGTCCAAACCGATTTTCGCATCGACGGCGGACAAAGTTTCCTTCCCGTCCGCGCCGAGGACGATGCAGAGCGGGTTTATTTCCACCATGGCGGCGTCGGATTCCCACCACGTTTTGTAGATGCCGAGAAGCAATTTTGCGCCGGCCGCAATTAAATCTCCTTTCAAACCGAGAGCCACCGCGAGCTTGCGCGCTTGATATGGCATAATGCCGACGGCCGGGTCCATGGTTTCTTTGAGGATTTTTTCCGGATGTTTTTCCGCCACCTCCTCGATGTCCATTCCGCCCTCGGTGCTGACCATCATGATTGGTCGGGACGACGCGCGGTCGAGCAGGACGGCGCAATAAAATTCTTTTTTGATCTGCGGCGCGGCATCGATCAACAACTTGGAAACAAGGCGTCCTTCCGGGCCGGTTTGTTTTGTCACCAAAATATTGCCGAGCATGGCTTTGGCTTTTTCAAATACGTCGTCGGCCGTCTTGCAAAGTTTAACGCCGCCTTGAAAACCACTCTTAAAAGTTCCCTTGCCGCGACCACCGGCGTGGATTTGTGATTTGACCACCACAACTTTTTCACCGACGGCAAAAAGTTTTTCCGCGATTTTTTTTGCGCCCTCCGCGGTATCGCAGACTTCCCCCGCTGGAACGGTGACACCGTATTGGGCGAGGAGTTGTTTGGCTTGGTATTCGTGAATGTTCATTTAAAAAATTCGCTATGTGATTCAAACGGCAAGATTGGCGAAGGTACGGTCGGCGAGATTTTCTCAACGCTATTTCTCGTCACCGGGCAGAGGCGGCGCGTCTGGAACCTGATCGAGAATCTGGCGAAGATTTTCGGGGCTCCCACGCGAGGCCCGGACTTCCATATCGTCGCGCACTTTCCACGCTTCCAATTGTGCGCAAAGTGCCAGCGCGATAATTTGGTCGAGCGTGGTTTTTTCTTTGGCGGCCGTTTCTGCCGCGAGCGCGGCGAGATAGTCCGGAACCTGCGCGTGAATCATCGTCATAGGCGTATTATTGCGAGAAAATCTTTGGGTTCAAGAAGGTTTACGCCGAGCTTCCGAACGGGTTCTAAATGCCGAACGTTATGGGTGATCAGATAACCGGCTTTGGCTTCTACAGCCAGATGCGCGAACGCCTCATCTTCTGATTCACTCAATACCGGATGCCAAAGATCGGAGAGACGCCGGCGTTCAGCTAGAGCGCAAAGCGCGTCGAGCAGAGCATCAATTTTTTGAAATGTTAAGTTGAGCGCGACCGATTCGCGCTTGAGGATTTCTTCGTATTCCGTGAGCACGGTTTGGCTGAGAAGAAGGGTCCATTTGCGTTGCCAAAGTGCATCAAGAAGTTGAAAGGAAGCCCCATGGCGCGAACGAAGTCCGGCGTAAAGAACGTTGGTGTCCATGACACCGCGCGGCGGCATTTTTAATGGGCGTTGGATGTTCGATGTTCAGTGTTCGATGTTCGATGTTTGTTTTCAATGCGAAACATCGAACATCGAACATCGAACACTGAACATCGAATGGAAATTGTCACCTTTGCTCAATCGGCGTCACCTTCAATCCCACCGGCCCGATATATTCGCTCTGTGGACGAATCAAACGATTGTCCTGGAGTTGTTCGAGCACATGGGCCGTCCAGCCGCTCGCGCGCGAGATGGCAAAAATGGGCGTGAACAAATCCGTCGGGATATCCAGCGAGTAATAGACGGTCGCTGAATAAAAATCGACGTTCGCATTGAGATGTTTTTCCGTGAGCATAATCTCGGCGATGCGCTCGCTCATCTGGATCCATTTTGGCTCGCCAATTTTTGCGCTCAAAATTTGCGCCATGCGTTTTAGATGCGGCGCGCGCGGGTCGAGTGTTTTATAAACGCGGTGGCCGATGCCCATGATTTTCTTTTTTTGCGCCAGACTTTCTTCGATGTAAGCATCCACTTTTTCCACGCTGCCAATTTCCTGGAGCATTTTGATGACGCCCTCATTCGCGCCGCCGTGCAGCGGACCTTTCAAAGTGCCAATGGCCGAGGTGATCGCGGAATACATATCGCTCAAAGTGGCGATCGTGACTCGTGCAGAAAAAGTGGACGCGTTCATTCCGTGATCGGCGTGAAGCACGTAACACAGGTCGAGTATTTTTTCTTTTTCGGCGGAAGGTTTTTCGCCATCGACGAGATAAAGAAAATTCGCCGCTTCACTCAACGAATGATCCGGCGGCAACAAAGTTTTATCCTGACGCGCGCGGTGAAAATACGCCGTGATGATCGGAATTTGCGCGATCAACCTAAGCGCCTTTTCGCGTTGCGCGTCCATCGAGTCGTTGTCGCACTCGGGATCGAAACAGCCCAACGCCGAGACGATGGTGCGCAGCGCGTGCATCGGCGGCGTGGTGCGCGGAAGTTTCTTGATAATGTCGATGACGCCTTGTGGCAAATCGCGTTCGGCGGCGAGATTGGATTTTAATTCGGCCAATTCTTTAACGTTCGGCAGATGGCCGCGATGGAGCAGATGGATGACTTCTTCGTAGGAAACTTTTCCGGCGAGTTCATTGATGTTGTAGCCGCAATAAATCAGTTCGCCGACATCGCCTTTGACATCGCTGAGCCGTGTGCTGGCGGCGACGATGCCTTCCAATCCGTTGCCCGCTGTTCGAGTTGAAGGTTTAGTCATGAAAAAAATTTCCGCCCAAAAAAAATGTCCGGCTAATCTAGGTAACGGGTTTTCATGCGTCAACGGTTTTCAATTTTTTTACCCGAAGCTAACGCATCTAAATTCTATTTGACGCCTCACTCTCATTAACACCGTGGCTTCAGCCGGTGGGAAAATCGTATAGGAAAAGATTCAGCCGTTTTAACGGCTTCGGCGTCCGTATGGACAAGCCGTTGAAACGGCTGAATCTTTCGTCGCGCACTGGACACCGGGCTAAAGCCACGGTGTTAATGAGAGAAGAAAATTTAGATGCCTCGGTCCTGATTTTCTACGCGGCTCCAAAGGTCTTGGGCGGAAAGGCTGTTCACATTGAGAAAAGCGCCAACTCTGCGGCAACCTGCTCAGCCGTAATTCCATTCAAACCTTTCGCGGTGCGAATGATTTTCACTCGCGGACTTTCTGGCCGCCAAATTTCTTCCACAGTTTCGCCCCACAAAACGAGAACTGGCAAACCGAGAGCCGCGGCCAAATGCGAAATTCCAGAATCGTGCCCGATGAAAGCGGCGCAGTTTTGGAGGCGAGAAGCCAATTCAACCAGCGAAAGATTTTCGGCAAGTTGGAAACGATCTTTTGGCAAATCCGCGGATAATTTTTTCAATCGATTCGACTCGGCTTCGCCACTAATCAAAAGCAGATTCAGTTTTGTCTCGTCGAGGATGCGCGCGATCAACTCAGCCCATTGGGATTGCGGCCAGTTTTTCCGTTCGCTGCCGCTGCCAGGATGGAGAGCGAGTTGGTTGCGAGTTTTTGGTTGAGGGTTGAGAGATAATTGCGGAACCGAGTCGGCCTCGAAAATGGCGAGGCGTTCGAGCGGTTGAAGAAAAACTTTGGTCGCGTGAATTTTTAAATTTTCATCAGGACGATGGGGCGCGGCGATGAATTGCGCTTTGCCGCAAGCGGCCACGTTGGTTTGAAAGATTTTATCAGGGTCGTAGAGATAGGAAATAATGATGTCGAAGCTGGAAAAATATTCGCGCAACTCGTCGGACAAAATTCCGCCACGCGCAAAGAACATGGCCAGCGCTCGCGACTCAATCGAACGAACCCGATCCACGATTCTCCCGGCGACAGCGAGGTCGGCGATGTGCGGATAGCCGAGAACTTCGAGATGAATTTCGGGAAATTGCCGCCGCAACGCCGAGAGCGCGGGCAATGTCAAAATGAAATCTCCAATGGCGCCGCCTCGGATGACCAGAATTTTTCCGCGCGCGGGCATTCCGTCCAGTTTAGAGTGGGCGATCTTTGATGCCTAATTTTTTCCGCATTTGCGCGTCGAGCTGTTCCTGACGTTTGCGTTCCATTTCGCGAATCTCGAACTCGCCTTGTTTGACGCCGGACAATTTATCCCGCTCCGTCGCCGCCACCAACGCGGCAGATTCCGGCGAGGGAAGAACAGTGGGGCGAAGCAGAACGATCAACTCAACGCGTTTCATGCTGTCGGCCGAGCTGCGGAAGAGTATTCCCAGACCGGGAATATCTTTGAGATATGGAACGCCGGATTTGGATTTGCTTTTAGTAGTGCTGATGAATCCGCCGAGAATAATTGTCTCGCGATCACGCACGGCGACTTTGGCCTGAGCAGAACGTTCCGTCGTGGTCGGAACTGGATTTCCATCGATGATCTGATTGGGTCCGAGCTGTTGGATATTTTGCTGAATGTCCATCACGACGAGGCCATCGGGATTGATGAGCGGAAGGACATCTAACGTGATGCCGACCCGCTTTTCCTGATACTGCGAACTGGTGCCTCCACTCACACTCAAGTAAGAAGAAGTGCCCGTGATGTAAGGAACCGTGTCTCCGATGAACAACGTAGCGGGCACGGCGTGCGAGGTTTGGATGCGTGGGCGGGAAAGAACGTTCACGCGCGCGTCTGTCGCCATCGCGTTGACTGCGACATCAAAATCATTTCCGAAAGTGCCGAAGTAACTGAAGCCGCTGGCCAAATTTTGAATGCCCAGCGTCGATCCGTTGGTTCCTCCAGTTGGAATGGTTTGCCCATTATTAACCCCGCCGGCACCGGTGAATTTCCCAGTTGTCTTGGGTTGTTGAAGATAGCTGATTCCCATCTGCTTGGTGTCGTCGAGAGAAACTTCCATGATAATCGCTTCGATCAAAACCTGCGCAAGCACCACGTCGAGTTGAGCGATGATTGTTTTGATCATGACCATGTCCTGATCGTTGGCAAAAATGAGAAGAGAGTTGGTTCGTTCATCGGCGATAATTTTTGCCTGGCCGAGAATTTGAAACTCACCCGTGCCAGCGGCGATGCGGCTGACGATGCGTTGCAGATTTTGCTGGAAGCTATTTCGTTGCGTCGTGCCCGCGCCACCCAACCCAGATTGTCCCGGCTGCTGAAAGGTATTCGCTCCCGGCTGACCGATCGTTGGATTTGCTCCGGGCGCCCCCGGCTGGTAACCGCCCGGCGTCACCCCCGCTCCCCGCGTATTGCTGCGACCCACGGAAAGACCCGGACCGCTCGCCGTCAAACTTCCCAGCACTTGAGAAATATCCGTCGCCAAAGCGTATTTGATGGGGATGACTTCCGGTTTAATATCAACCGGAGTAATGGTGTCGAGTTTTTCAATTATTTCGAGCATCCGTTTTATGTTTTCAGAGTAGTCGCGCAAAATAAGCGTGTTGCTTGTCGGCAATAAAATAATGCTCGCCGGCGTCTTGGCAAAAGGTTGCAGCGCGCCGAGAACTTCCTGACCTTGCGCATATTTCAACTGAATGATCTGCGTCACGTATTTGCCGGCGTCCGGCAACTCGCTGGGATCCGCGTTGGAAAACTTGCCGCCCGCTTGTCCCGCCTGCGCCTCGACCACCACCTTGGCAAATTTCTCACCAATCGAAATGAAGGTTACTCCGTTCATCGCCAGGATTGTTTCCAAAGCCATAATCGCTTCCGAGCGGGTGAGATCGCCATGCGTCTTCAAAGTAATTTGCGCAGCGGGCAAACCCTGCCCGCGCAGCAATGTTCGTCCGACCAGGTCGGAGTATTGACTGAGAATTTGTTCGAGCGCCATTTGCTGGTAGTCGTAATGGTAGCTGCCGACTTCGGGAACGGCGTTGGTAGGTGGGAGACTTTTCGCGACAACACCGGGCGCTCCAATAGATGGAGGACCGGATGGAGTTGATGGAGACGTTGGCCGAGTCGCAGTGCCGAGATTGGTTCTAAGCGTGGCTGGTGCGGCATTCGTATTTGCGACAGAAGGAAAAGAGGGAAGAGAGGGAAGAACGGTTGCGTTTGGATTCGTGGAAATGGATGGAGCAATCGCATTGGTGAAAGGTTTTGCGCCGCCGAAATAATTCGTCGCGCCCGCTGCGCCGCGAGTGGGAATGGCGCGGCGCGGCACCGGCACCGGCAGGTTCGACGCCGAGTTCGTCGCGGCGGGCTGAGTGATTTGCGCCTCGGCCAACGGCGCGAACAACAGAACGAGAAAAAGAGAATAGATAGTTTTCACAAGAGCGATGGTTAGGTTTTTTTGACGGTGGAGGGCGCCGGTTTCGCCGGCTGATTTGGTTTAGCCGCTGCTGGAGAAACGGCTGGCTTTGCGGGCGATGGCGCTGCGGGTTTGGCAGCGGCGGTCGCGGCGGGTTTCGCCACCGGAGCCGCCGGTTTCACGGCGGGTTTTTTCTGATAGTTCGCGCTCAACGTAACGCGCCCTTGCAAACGATAACGATTTTGATCAGCCGGTTTTAAATCCAGGTCGCGCACCCGGATCATCGAACTGCCCGCGCCCACATCGAGCAGAAAATCCACCAGTTCTTTTTCTCCGGTATTGACGCCGATAGAAATGGATTGCTCTTCAAAAAATTCATTGGTGCTTTGGCTCCCGCTGGTTTGCGTAATCTTGCCGTAGTCGCTCACGCTGACTTTATTTTCCGTGACCTTGCTTTGCACTGTGCGAAACAATTGGATGTCCTGCTGTTCGGCCACGACCGCTTCGCCTTCTCCTTCCAACCTTTTCAATTGCGCCTCGTAACCATTCGGACCTTTGGCCTGGGCGATCTTTTTTTCATATTTAAAAAGATCGTTGCGCGCCTTTTCGAGGTCAGCCCGCACCAAGGACCAATCGCCGAAATGCGGCCAGACCATCAGCACATTAAGCACGACGAAAATGACCGCCATGATTCCCACGACCAGGCGGCGCTCTTGCGGACGCAAATTTAATTTGTCGAGGTAGGAACTCAATTGGCCTCCTCTCCTTTGCGCAACTTGCAGGAAAATCTCCACTCCACCACCGGCCCGCGGACCCGGAGTCCTTGCATCTTGACCTCGCTGAACAACGGTTCGCCGTTCACTTTGTGGCGACTCAACGCTTCGTTGAAATCGGTGATATCCGTTTGGCTCTCCTGCGGAACCGTTCCGTAAAGATCGAATGTTTTTCCACGCTGAAAAATAATTTGATCCACCGAAACTTCGGGGGGCAACAATTCCGCCACTGCTTTCCAACAATCCAGCGCGGCGTATTGCAAATTCTTCCGGTCTTCCAACACGCGGATGCGCGCCTCCATTTTCAAGGCGTTGGTGTAGGACTGGCTGATGGCGGCGACCTGGCTTTGCGCGCGATACCGTTGAAATTTTAAAACCTGAAGAGCGCCGAAATAAATCACCACGCCAATTAAATAAAGCGCCACCACCGCGCCGAGTCCGCGCATCCAAAGGCGATCCACATATTGCTGGCGATAGCGCGCGGCAAATTCTGGCGGCAACAAGCTCGCGGCTCCATTGGCTTGAACAGAGCGGCGCGCGGTCATCGCGGCAATTTGCGTTTGCGATGGAGGCGCGACCAATTGCACGGGCTGATCGACGACTTGATTCAACATCGATTCCCAAATCGTCGCTATCTCATCCGCCGCGACCAGATGCCAGCGCGGGGGCGAGGTCAGCCAGCCTTCCAATTCTCCCGTCCAGGCAACTTGCGAAATTTGTTCTTTAATCGACGGCCCCAATTCCCCACCGGCCGGCGAAGAAAATAAAGTTACGTTCTGCAAAAGTCCGCCATACCACCACGCCACCAGATACGGGGAAGAAGTCGTTGCGCCCGGAAAAATCCAGACACCGTCCTCGTGAACCTGAATCGCCAATAGTTCGTCCAGCAGCGGCAGCTCCAGACGGTCCGCCAAATATTTTTGCCCTTCCAACTGGCCAAGGAATTGTTCCACCACATCACGTGGCACGACGATGATGACCACTGTTTGCAGCGTGTCTTCGGCGCGTTTGGGGAGAAGCTCCACGCTCCAAACAATTTGCGCGACCGGCATCGGCGAAATTTTTTCCAATTGCAACTCGACCATGGAAAGCGTTTCCGCAAAATCGCTGGCCGGCAAATGCAGCACGCGCAGGAAAACTTTTTCGGCGGGCAACCAGGCGACATTTAATTTGGGCTGCCAGATTTCGCTCCAACTTTTTGCGACGAGCTTTTCGGCGGGCGGTTCAGTGGGAGAGAGCGGTTGATCGCGCGTGACGCTGAATTTTCCGTCGTTGACAGAAAACTGCCAGAGATGCCGGGAGTGCGCGCCGACATCGAGCACGTTGGCCGAATGCCAGCGGGACTTTTTTAACTTTTGGCCCATATTTCTGTCCGGCTGTCGTCCACCAGCGCCTTCATGTGTTCTTCAGTTTGCGTGACGCGCAACACTTCCTCGACCGTCGTCAACCCCGCGCGAACTTTATTCCAACCGTCGGTGCGCAATGTGCGCATCCCCTCCTCCATCGCGCGATGAGCAATGGTGGAAGCAGGCGCGCGGTTCATGACCAGAGGGCGAATCGCTTCGTTCAAAATCAACAATTCGTAAATTCCCATTCGGCCTTGATAGCCAAGTTGTCGGCAAAGTTCGCAACCCGCGCCGCGCCAAAATTTTGCCGTCTCGATTTCGTTTTCGGGAAAACCAATCTTGCGCAGAAACGTTCGTTCAACTTTTTGTTCCACTTTGCAATGCGGACAAATCGTGCGCACCAGACGTTGCGCCAAAATCGCTTCGACCGATGACGCGACGAGAAACGGTTCGATGCCCATGTCGATCAAGCGCGTGAAGGCGCTCGGTGCGTCGTTGGTGTGCAACGTGGAAAAAACCAAATGGCCGGTCAGCGCGGCGCGAATGGCGATTTCCGCCGTCTCCAAATCGCGAATTTCTCCGACCATGATTACATTCGGGTCTTGCCGCAAAATATGGCGCAGCCCCATCGCAAAGGTCAGGCCGATGTCCGAACGCACCGCGATTTGGTTGATGCCTTTGAGTTCATATTCGACCGGCTCTTCGATGGTGATGATTCGTTTCGTGACTGAATTGATCGTGCTCAAAAAAGAATAGAGCGACGTGGATTTTCCGGAACCGGTCGGCCCGGTCACGAGCATGATGCCGTGCGGTTTGATAATAATTTCACGAATGGCCGCTTCTTCCAGTGGAGAGAAACCGAGTTTTTCCATACTGAAAAATATTTTGCCGCGCGTGAGCAAACGGAGCGAAACGCTTTCGCCATAAACGGTGGGCACTGTCGAAACGCGAATATCAATTTCTTCCCCTTTGATTCGCACATTGATGCGTCCGTCTTGCGGCAAACGTTTTTCGGCGATGTTCATTCCGCTCATCACTTTGATGCGCGAGATGAGCGAGGCTTGATACCGTTTCAACTGCGGCGGCATCGGTGTCTGATGCAAAATGCCGTCGATGCGATAACGAATTCGCAGTTCATCTTCCGCCGGTTCAAAATGAATATCGGTCGCGCGATCTTTGAACGCTTCCCAGATAATCTGATTTACAAATTTGATGACGCTCGCTTCCTGGTCGCCTTCGGTGATTTCCTTGTCCTCGCCAATGAGCAGTTCGAGCGGTTCGTCCTTGGACATTTCGTCGAGAGTTTCCGCGCCGACGCCGTAATATTTTTTGAGCGACTTTTCAATTTCAGGTTTTGGCGCGAGGGCAAATTGCACCGGGCCGCGCGCATCGAATTGCACCGCGCTCAACATCGCCGCGTCAAACGGGTTGCTCACCGCCACTTGCAATTTTCCATCTTCAAATTTTGTCGGCAGCACGAAATATTGAAACGCGACTTTGGTGGAAATTTTGTTTCGCGCCTCGGCTTGCGGATCCATTTTTGCCAGTTCGAGATAAGTCCAACCCAAAGCCTTGGCGAGTTGCTGCAAGAAGGCTTCTTCGGAGAGACCACGCTCGCGCGAGATGAAAGTGAGGAGCGAATCCTGCGAGCCGCTCTCGAGGGCAATGCGCCAGGCTTTGCTGCACTGATCGAATTGCGCGGGAGTGGCGAGATCGCTTTCGGCCAACAAATTTTTGATCGATAAAAGTGCCATGATCGGATTTCTACCCTCTGAGAAACACGCGAAGATAGGAAAAGTTTCGGCCAGGGTCAAAGAAAAGAAAGTGGGATAAGGAGAAAGGGAGAAAGGGAGACGGAATTTCAATTGAGAAATCTCAGGGCGGAAATTAGGCTCGGCTGCCAATGAATAGAATAATTCCAAATCCGAAATCCGAAGCCCGAAATCCGAAAGAAATCCGAAATCCGAAATCCGAAGGCAGAAAGATTTGCCGCATGGTGCCGGTGGTGAAGCAGTTTTTTGGGTGCCAGCTGGAAGTCGTTTTCGATATTCGGATTTCGGATTTCTTTCGGATTTCGGGCTTCGGATTTCGGATTTCATATTCCAGCACGATTCGGCGGCGAAGTTTTCTCCTGATTGCTAACTCCTGACTCCTTTCTATGAACCACGCCACCATCACCGTCATCGGCCTTGATAAAACCGGCGTCATCGCGCGCGTGACGAGTTTTCTTTTTGAACAACGGGCGAACATCGAGGCGCTGGAAGAACAGGTCACGCGCGGACAGTTCAGCATGACGATTCAAGCTTCGTGGAAACCAAAACAATTTGATGAAGCAGCGTTGCGGCTGGGTCTGGAAAAGTTGGCTGTCGCCCTCGCGATGGAAATTCGTTTGCGTTTCACGGATCCAAATCGCCCGCAACGTTGCGCTATTTTTGTGACGAGAGAAACCCATTGCTCCGATGCGCTCATGGCCGCTTTCCAAAAGCACCAGTTGAAAAATGCGGAGCCGGTGGCGGTCGTCTCCAATCGCAGCGACTTGGAGCCGCTCGCGAAAAAATTCAAGCTGCCGTTCATTTATCTTCCATGGGAAGAACGCAACAGCGCCGAGGCCGCCGCGCTAAAAATTCTCGATGAATACGAAGTGGATTTTATCGTGCTGGCGCGGTTCATGAAAATCCTTTCGCCCAACTTCGTTTGGCGTTTCAAAAATAAAATCATCAACATTCACCCATCGCTTCTGCCCAGTTTTCCCGGGCCGCAGGCTTATCGGCAGGCGTATGAGCACGGCGTAAAAATTATCGGGGTGACCGCGCATTTTGTGAGTATGCACCTGGACGAAGGACCGATCATCGCGCAGGACAGCGTGCGACTTCGTTCCAATTCGGGGTTGAAAGAAATCGTTGCTGCCGGACAGAAACTCGAAGGAAAAACTTTGGTCAAAGGCGTGCAACTTTATCTGTCAAAAAAGCTGGATGTTTTCTGGGGCGTGGTGAAGGAGGTGTGAAGATTTGTAGCCGCCGAGGTGACGAGGCGGATCGGAGGAAAACTTGAGGCGTGTTGCTCAAACCAATTGAAGCGCGGACAGCCTTTTGTCCCCGCGTTTCGAATCAGGCAAATATTGAGTGTGGGTCTCGAACCGCGCGATAGCGTCTTGGAGTGCGGCAGTCCTCTGCCGCTTTGAAAGTTAGCGTGCTGCAAAAGCGCCAGAGGACTGGCGCACTCCAAAACCTAGCGGACGTTCGATGCTCCCCAATTACAAGTTCGTTGCCTCATGCCATGCGTTTGTACCGCTGCCGTTCTCCTCACGTCGGCGGCTACGACTTATTTTTTCGCCTTGGCTGAACTTCCGCGCAGCCGCGCAATCCGACTCACCGTCGCGCCGTTGTAATTTGTAAAAGTTCCCACCGCCAAAATTTTTCCGTCCTGCTGTAGCTTCAATTCTCGAATCGCATTATCAAATCCAGTTCCCGGATCGAAACTTTGGTCGAGACTGCCATTGACGTTCAATCGAGCGATTCGGTTCAGCGCCGTGTCATTGAAATATTTAAAAATTCCGCCCAACAAAATTTTTTGATCGACCTGAATTGCAATCGTTCGGATTCCACTGTCCGGCCCCGCGCCGGGATTAAACGTCGCGTCCAAACTCCCGTCCGGATCGAGCCGGGCGATGCGATTTCTGGGACGGCCATTGAACTCCGTAAAATCGCCGCCGAAAACAATTCGGCCGTCGCCCTGCACCGCGATGGCATAGACCCAGCCATTGGCGCCAGCGCCCGGATCAAAATTTTTATCGAGCGCGCCATCGGGATTCAATCGCGCGATGTGATTTCTCCGCAACACGCCCGCCACCGTAAAATCTCCGCCGATCAAAATCTTTTTGTCCTCCTGCAACACCGTTGTCCAAATCACGTTGTTCGCCCCGGCCCGAAAAGTTTCATCGAGATCGCCGTCGGAACTCAGCCGAACAATCCGATTTTTTTTCGCTCCATGAAATTTTGTGAAATGCCCGGCGACAATAATTTTTCCGTCGGGCTGCACGATGACCGAGCGGACGGTGCCATCGGTGTCGGTCCACAAATGAAAGCTCGTGTCCACCGTGCCGTCGGAAGTCAGGCGGGCAATGCTCTTGCAATTGACGCCGCTGATATTGCTCAAGTCGCCGCCCAAAATAATTTTCCCGTCCTCCTGCAAGGCGACGCTGTAAATAACATTGTTCGCCGCCGCCACGAAATTTTTGTCCAACGTTCCATCGCCGTTCAAACGGGCGACGCATTTGGCGTCGAGGGAATTGATATTTTTAAAACCACCGCCAATCAGAATTTTTCCATCAGGCTGCACCGCGACGCACCGAACAAAATCGTCGATCAACGCTTTGTTTTGAAACGCGCCGTCCAGGATGGCCGAGCCGTCCCGCACCGATGTCATGGTCGGCCCGGAATTCGTGTGAAACACGAGGTTGCCGATGATCCAGCCCAACGTCGCAAAAACTAAAAGCGCCAGAACAGACGTGGCCGCCCATTTGAACAATTTCTTGCGTGGAATTTTTCGCGGGGGCGGGAGGATCTCCGGTTCACTCGTTTGTTCAATGACTTTGATGGGCGCGGGAGCTTGCGGCAGGGAAATAGTTTTGGTCTTGCGCTCCGGCGGTGGTTTGCCCGTGACGGTCGCGATGGCAATCGGCGCTGGTCGAACGCTCGTCCCGGCGTTAAAGCCAATCCACTCCGCAATGGCGAGAGCGCTGCGCGGGCGCGGCTCGGGATCTTTCGAGAGACACGCCATGATCATCGCGGCGACGTGCGGCGGAATTTCATTCACCAATTTTAGTTTTCCCATTCGAATGGAAATCGGTTCGACAAAATTATTTTTCACCTGGGTAGCAATATCCTCGCCTTCAAAGGGTGTCGTGCCGGTGAGCAAATCATAGAGCGTGGCGCCAAACGCATAAATATCATCGGCGATGGTCGCGGGCTTGCCGGCCATTTGTTGCGGACTCATGTGAGTGACGGTTCCGCTGGCTGCGTGTCGCTGATAATAATTCTGCAATGGGTCGCTGACTGCCGCGGCAATTCCGAAGTCGGCCAGTTTCAACCGGCCTTTGCCATCGACCATCATGTTGCTCGGTTTCAAATCGCGGTGAATGACATTTTCACTGTGGGCATAATGGAGCGCGTCACAAAATTGTTTGATGAATGGCTTGAGATAGTTCCAGGTAAAAACTCCGTGGGGCTGCTGCGCGCGCAGAGAATGCAAGTTCGCGCCATTGATATATTCCATGGAAATGAAAGCGACTTCTCCGGGCGCTTCGTAAAAATCGAAAATGCGAATGATGTTCGGGTGGGTCAATCTCAAGCAACGCGCGGTCTCGCGGCGAAGGTCTTCCAACACGTGCGGATTGGATTGGAATTGAACAAATTTTAACGCAACCATTTGTCCGAGACGCTCGTCCTTGGCCAGCCAGACGGTGCCCATCCCACCCTGCCCCAAACTTTGCGAAAGCGAATAGCGTCCGCCGCCGACCAGAAAACCTTCGCCCAATTCGACGAACGAATCCGTTTCCGAAGAGCGGGAGCGCGTGGTGGGATTGTTGGACATGGGAGCGTGGTTTGGGTTTTGAATCAGCAGCATCTAAGCAAGTCTCCCCCGTTTTGGCAACCTTGCTTGACCCGCCAAATCAAAGCCGCTACATCTTGCGCCGCGATGAAATTGACCTGGAAAGACTACGAAGAAATTGCGTGGGCGTTGGCGGATAAATTTCCCGAGCAAGATCCGTTGAAGCTCAGCTTTCCGAAACTACACCAGATGGTTCTCGGGCTGGAAGATTTCGCTGACAAACCCGATGGCTCGAATGAAAAGATTTTGGAGAATATCCAGATGGCGTGGTACGAGGAGAAGAAATGATTTTAAGTTAAAACATCGAACACTGAACATCGAACATCCAACGCCGAAGTTCCGTCAATTCGATGTTCGATGTTCGGTGTTCGATGTTCGGTGTTCGATGTTCGATGTTCGGTGTTCGGTGTTCGATGTTCGTTCGCTTTCAGAATTTAAAACTATGACAAAAACTATCATCAAACCCGCCAAATCCCCCACCGCTGTCGGCCCCTACAATCACGCGGTGCGCGTCGGCGATCTCCTTTTTTGCGCGGGCCAAATTCCGCTCGATCCGGCGACCGGAAATCTCGTCAGCGGCGACATCAAAGCGCAGACCGAACGCGTTTTGGAAAACGTAAAAGCTATTCTCGAAGACCAAGAATTGACGTTCGCCAACGTGATCAAGAGCACGGTGTTCGTCACGAATCTCGCCGACTTCGCGGGCATGAACGAAATTTACGCGAAATATTTCACGAGCGATTTTCCGGCGCGCTCAACCGTCCAAGTCGCCGCCCTGCCAAAAGGCGCCATCGTTGAAATCGAAGTCATCGCCCATTTTTGATTGGGGAATTTCATCCACAGAGGCACAGAGGCACAGAGAAGACCGAACAGTTGTGTCTTCTTTTCCTCTGTGCCTCTGTGCCTCCGTGGTTCATATTTTGAACATTATGAACCCCCAAAACCTCGAAACACAGAGACAAAAACTGAATGAGTTAAGCGGCAAAGTGATTGGCGCTTGTATTGAGATTCATCGCGAACTGGGACCGGGCTTGCTCGAAACTGCTTACGAAGAATGCTTGGCTTACGAACTCTCCAAAACTGGATTGCGAATCCAACGTCAAAGAGCTTTACCCGTTCATTATAAAGAAGTGCAACTTGATTGCGGCTATCGTCTCGATTTCGTCATTGAAGATCTACTCATCATCGAGATTAAAGCTGTCACCGAACTTCATCCGATTCACGAGGCACAACTATTGACTTATTTGAAACTGGATAAAAAAGAACTCGGCCTGCTCATTAACTTCAACGTGCCAGTTCTGAAACAAGGTGTGAAACGCGTGGCCTGCGGCGAATTGTTCAAGGAAGAAACCGGACGCCGCAGCTTTGTTTTCCGCCTCCTCTCTTTTCTCTGTGCCTCTGTGCCTCTGTGGTTTAAATAATTTTTTGTGTCTCTCGCGATTCAACTTTTCATCGCTTTCGCTATTGGCGGCTTCGTCGGCTGGCTGATTGGTTTTTTGCAAAATAAAAAACCTGTTCTACCGAGTGACAATCGCCTCGAAGGCGAACTGCGCGCGCAACTCCAGCAGCGCGAAAAAGATTTATCAGAGTCCCGCCAACAATTGTCCGAAACAAAAACTTCTCTCGCCACTGCGGAAGCCAATCGCGACGCCACACAACGTTTGCTCGCAGAAACGAAAAACAATTTCGCAGAAAATTTGCGCTCGGCCAAAGAAGCGCAAGACAAAGCTCTAGCCGATTTGCGCGACACCTTTAAAGCATTGAGCGCCGATGCCCTGAAACAAACTCATCCCGAGTTTCTTCGCCTCGCTAACGAAACGCTCGCGAAATTCCAGGAGACGGCCAAAGGCGATTTGTCGCAGCGGCAGCAAGCCATCGCTACTTTGGTTGAGCCGTTGAAGCAACAGCTCGAAACTTATCAGCGGCGTTTGGCGCAAAGTGAAACGACGCAGTCCGCCACGCTGGGTGAAGTAAAGAAACAGTTGGAAACTTTGTCGCAGCACAGCCAATCCCTCGCCAGCGAGACGCAGCAATTTAGAATGGTGCTGAAATCCAACCAGGCACGCGGACGTTGGGGTGAAGAGACTTTGCGCCGCGTCGTCGAAGCTGCCGGCATGAGCGCGCACTGCGATTTTTCCGAGCAAACTCAGAGCGGCGACAGCAAGCCCGATCTCATCGTTCGCCTTCCCGGAGATCGCGTCATCATCGTCGATGCGAAAGTTCCGGACTTGGATTTTCTCACCGCGATTGATTCCGCCGACCAAACCAAACGCGCCGAATCGCTCCTCGCGCACGCGACCAAACTTAAATCCACAATTAAAGGTTTGGCCGATCGCGATTATTGTCGGCAGTTCCCCAACTCGCTCGATTACGTCGTTTTGTTTTTGCCTGCTGAATCACTTTTCAGCGCGGCGCTCGAAGGCGATCACGACCTTATGATTTGGGCGCAGAATAAACGCATCATCGTGGCGACACCGTCGTCGCTCATCGCGATTCTCCGCTCGGTCAGCGTCAGTTGGCAGCAACATGCGCAAACGGAAAATGCGCGGGAAATTGCCGAAGCTGCCCAGGAACTTTTCAATCGCGTCGCCAAGTTCACCGAACATTTTGAAAAAATCCGCAGCGGCTTGGAACGCGCCAACGCCGCCTACAACGATGCGGTCGGCAGCTATGAAAGAATGGTCCGTCCCAGTGGCGAAAAACTTTCCAAACTCAGCGGCGGCACGAGCGGAAAAGAATTGGCCGACATTGCGCCGATGGGTGCGACGTTGCGTTTGCCGCCTGGAATTTGAAAGCGATTGCAATGCTTATTTCCTCTCGACTAACTTCAATGCCAATGAAAACCGCCACCGCCACTTTGGAAGAGCAGGACGCTCCCAGATACTTGGCCGCGCTGGATGAATGCTTGAAAGAAATGACGGCCATCCGTAAAAACATGAAAAAAACGGACGCTGAAATTCACCGCTTGCAAGCATCGACTCGCCGAAAACAAGCCGAAACCTGGAAAATCATTCGACGTGTTCAAGCAGCTTTTTGATTTAAGCCGACAGGCGTTGTTTCTCCTGCGTGATGTTGAGCAGAACAAGAAGGACATCGCCGAATTTCAACGAATTTAGCCGGGGCGATTCAGTCCAGGAAGGTTACTTCGCCCTCACCTTCACCCTTTTCCCCAGTGGAGGGATTTCCCCGAAATGTTTTTTCGTGAATTGAACCCAAGAACCGGCGAGTACAAACTTTTGTTGCATATGCAACAAAAGGTTGTCTGAATTTTTCGGTTCGGTGCCTGGGGAGGGAGCCTTGCCGTCAGGACGCGCCATCAGTCTTAACGGTGAACCTTTTCCAGCACTGCATAATATTCTCCCTCCCCATGAACTCGGCTGTAGCCGCCGACGGGAGGAGGCGGAGACTCGCGTGCCAGCCCAACTCCGCCTCCTCACGTCGGCGGCTACGGTTCAGGGTTCGGTGCGCGATGATGGCAAGTCGTGATCGAGTCGAAGCGGAATAAATTTCGCGCTCCAGTCTTCGGACGTGGCCGTTTCAACTGAATCGTTCCGACTGAGACGAGCAGGTTACTCAAGCCAAAACCATTCTTCGTCAACTACGCGACACGGTGGAAGATTTGGAGAATCGCCGTGATTTGGCCCGAGCCAAAAAGCAAAACGCAGACAAGCCAGGGACGGACTGGGAAACCGTGAAGACGGAACTTGGCTTGGAGTTTTAAGTCAGCCGATTTTTTAGGCGGCCTCGTTTACTGCGAGGACAAACGGCGGAAGAAATCGCGGCGTTTCATCAAACCAAAATCGAAGTTTGCTCCGCGCCTCGGGCGGCGTTTTCCAATCCCTGCTCGCGTTTGTATTCGAGGACAAGTTCAATCGCCGCCGCCAGACTTTCCAGGCATTCCTCCCGCGTCTTGCCTTGGCCGTTGGCTTCGGGAACTTCGGGGCAGAAAGCGATCAACCATTTTCCGTCACGCTGAACGATCGCGGTGTAACGATTTCTCATGCTGGTAAATTATGTGGTTCCCGAGCGTGAGGCAATCTGCAAAGGGTTTTTGTCTATTCTGCGGCAGAATGGAAAAGAATTGGCCGACATTGGGCCGACGAATATGAGGTTGCTTTTGTCGCCAACGTGATTCGCTGAAGAATTATTTTTTATCAGATTCTTCTTTCGTCGCCTGAATTACTTTTTCCAGCGCGGCTTTTTGTTCGGGCGTTGTAACAAAGGGACGGAGCAACGATAGGTCAGTCGGCATACTTATTCCGTAAGCCGCTTTGTATGCCTTCGTAGCCGGAGATATTATATCCCAATTAGAGTCTTCTCCCGTTCTTTTTCTCCAAGCTGGATAAGCGCTACTCACCCCGTCGGCGTTGATTGTAAAACGCGTATCAAACTCGTCATCGATCGGAAAGCTCTGCGTAACCTTTCCTTGATTCCCCTGTTTTATTTTGCCGTCTGGAGAAATTTTTGGTGGAACAACTTCGTAGCGTTGCAAAAGAGCGGCGTCGATTGGCGGTTTGAAATAGTTTTGCAATGCCGACACTTCATTCGGAAATTTTCCATTGTTGGCTTCCAGGTATTTTCTCAAAGCGGAGTCCAACATATTTGCGAATGCGCTTTCGCCTGATCGTCGTAATTGGCTGAGTGCCCCGCGAATATCCTTGTCCGTTTTAAATTTGCGACGGGCGGCATCCAACCAATCTTGCTCCGTCACAAATTGCAGTTCGGGAATTTTCTGATCTGGATTTTCCTCCAGTCGTTTCTTGAGTTGGTCAACGCGTATCAACCATGATTTCATTTCACGTTGCGCTGTAGTTTCCGCATCCGCTCCTCGCAATTCCGCCAACTCACGCTCGCTCGCACGCAAGCGCGCCACGTCGCCGCGCAACTTCGGAAGCTCCGAGATTTGACGCTTCCCTTGCTCGGCATCTTGCTGCGCTGACAAGAGTTGTTTTTGCATCCCGTCCCGCTCGCGGCGTAACTGCTCATTCTGCTCGGCCAGCGGTTTCAATTTTTGTTCGACCCGCTGAAGATCATTTTGCAGTCGCGAATTTTGCGCCAGTTCGTAAACGCCCGTTGCCAATGCCGCAGCGAGCGCGGTCGCGATCAAAGCCTTTTGAGTTGTTGTCATAATCAAAGTTTTTCCTGCTGCCATTGTTCCTGTCGTTTTTACCGCTACTCCCACCGCTGCCGCCGCTGAAATCGTCCCGCTCAAAGCCATCGGCGCGGATTGCACCGCATTGATCGAAAGCAACGCCACCAATCCACCACTGCCGATGGCAATTCCGCTTTTGGAAAAATATTCTCGCAACCGCTCGACCGCGCGGCTCACTCGCTTTTGCGCCGCCTCATCGCTGAGACCCAGGATTTTCGCGATCTCATGAGCGGACTTGCGTTGAAAGTAGCGCAGCAAAACCGCATCGCGATCAGTGTCACTCAAGTCGCCAATGGCCGAGTCGAGATGCGGGGCGATGTGTTCCCAAGTGGCGTCGGGTTCCGTGGAAAACAATTCGTTCATAGTGGCGGCTTCCTGTTCGCGGGCGCGACGGCGCACATCGGAGCGGACGGCGTTGGCGGCAAGGTTTTGGGCGGTGCGATGCAACCAACCGGACAAAACGGGATGTTCCGTGAGTTGCCGCGTATTTTCCGCCAATGCCAAAAACACTGCTTGCGTTACGTCTTCGGCCAGATGCGTATCGCGAACCATGCGCAGTGCGGCGGAATAGACGAAGTCAATATGCCGTCGCACCAGTTCAGAAAATGCCGTCTCGGATCGGCGCTCGGTGTAATCGCGCAAAAGCTGTTGGTCGGTCAAACTGTTCACTCATTGAATAGTAACCGCCGCTGCGCAAACCGGACAGGGAAAGGAGACGAGCAATTTCGAAGGCACACCCTTCCCCGTGACATCGCGGAAAAATGGTTGGGTAAACTTACTTGCGACCTCAAAAATTCGCCTATTTGGTTGTACCCGGGCCAAACAAGTTTGTCAGGCCGGGTTCGACTTCTGACAGTTTTCCAACGAACGAGCGATAAACATTCTGATCCCGCGCGGCAATTTGTTTCAACAATTCAAGGAGTTCTTGTTGCGTGTACCATTCCGAATTCATCATATGGGCTTTGTCCAGGAGGTCTGCCAACGACGCTTGCTGTTTATCTTCAGAAGTATATCGGCGCACAATGGAGAAATCCGACAAAGTATTTTTGAGAAAACAAAGCGTCGCCGAAAACGCAACGCAACGTAGCGCAGGTTTTTAACCTGCCGTATCGCGGGTTTGCAACCCGCTGGATGTCGCGACGCCCTGCCGGTTGCAAACCGGCGATACAGCAGCTTGCAAAGCTGCGCTACGATTTGGCGTTAGGAAATTCGCACGACGATTTCATCGAACGAGCGCATTTCAATTTCTTGCAAAATAATGGAACGCCGATCTCCCGATCGGCTCGTTGGAAAAGGTGGAACGTTCCAATGCCGATCAGGAGATCGGCGTTCCGTAGCCGCCTCTTTCCGAAAATTTGAAACCTGCAATCTAGTGGATGCGCCCAGATCGAATCGCTTTTGGAAAAGAATTTTGACTTTTCCTGCCTACAAAAAATAAGCTGCCAAATGTCTTTCACTCGAATCGTTTTCAGCGCGCTCGCCGGTTGGTTGCTTTCCGTCGCGCCCGGTTTTTCTCAAGACCAAAACACAAATCTCTTTGATCCGCCCGCGCTCTACCTCCAATGGCAGCGCGACCCAACGACGACGATGACGATTCACTGGCACACGACGAATCAAACCGAATCCGCTTTGCAATTCCGCGAGAGCAAACAAAAGAAGTGGAGCGACGCAAAAGGTTCCAGCGTTCTCATGCCTGACACCGATTCCGGGCGAAGAATTCACACCATTGAATTGACCGGACTAAAGCCGAAAACCGATTACCTCTTTCGTTTCGGCGAGCAATCCAAGCAATTCAAATTTCGCACGATGCCGAAAGATTTAGCGCAACCGTTGCGATTCATCGAAGGCGGCGACGTCTATCATCAAAAAGATTGGATGGACAACATGAACGCGCTCGCCGCGAAATTTGATCCGGCGTTCGTGTTCATCGGCGGCGATCTGGCTTACGCCAACATCGTCAGCAACAAAATTGAAAACGTGCAACGCTGGTATGATTTCTTTGATTCGTGGAAGAAACATGCGGTCGCGCCCGATGGCCGACTGCTCCCCCTGCTCTGCACGATTGGCAATCACGAGGTGAAAGGCTTCTGGGGCAAACCACCGGAAAGCGCGCCCGGTTTTTACGCGCTGTTTTCCATGCCCGGAAAACAGGGCTACAACCATCTGGATTTTGGAAATTATCTTTCGCTCGTCTTGCTCGACTCCGGTCACACGCATCCCATCGACGGCGCGCAAACGGAGTGGCTGGAAAAAATTTTATCCGAACGCCAAAATGTTCCGCACCTTTTTCCTTTATACCATGTCCCGGCCTACCCATCGGCGCGCAATGACGAAGTGGGCGAGAATAGCGACCTTACGCAACAGGTCCGAAAATATTGGTGTCCGCTTTTTGAAAAATATGGCGTGCAAGTTTCTTTCGAACATCACGACCACGCCTACAAACGAACCAAGCCGCTCCTCGCTGGAAAAATAAATCCGAAAGGTATCATTTATCTCGGCGATGGCGCATGGGGCGTGCGATTGCGCACGAGCGAACCGGATGGCCCGCGTTGGTACATCGCAAAGACAGGAACCGTGCGTCATTTTTATTTGGTCACGCTCTATTCCGACCAACGCGACATTCTTGCCATCAATGACAAGGGCGAAGTTTTCGATGAGATTTATCAGCGGGTGGAGAGGAAATAATCCTGGAACATGTAGCGGCGCGTCTATGACCGCCGCTGTTGTTGAATGAAAAAAATGCGGCGGTCACAGACGCGCCGCTACAGTGTGTCCACATATTTCTGCATGGCCGCTTCCTGTTGCTCAATGGATTCGACGAGCTTGAATTGCGTGCGGCAACGGTCAAGGTTGTGCCCGGCGCGATGGATGCGAAAGTAGGTGTCGCCACTCAAAAAATCGGTCAGGAAACGAAGGCCGATTTCAAAGGTGATCAACTTTCCCGAAAACGCGACCAGCGTCTTTTCCTGTTTCGTCAAAAAGTTTCCCGCCATCGAGTAATAACCCTCCGCCAGTTTTTTAAACATGGCCATTTGCATTTTCACTTTCGATAAATCGGGTTCGTCTTCGAGCGTGGGGCTGGTCGTGGTGCGGACCATATCTCCAAAATCGTAGAGCGCGCAGCCGGGCATCACCGTGTCCAGATCGACCACGCACATCGCTTCGCCCGTCGCGACGTCGAGCATGACGTTGTTGAATTTCGTATCGTTATGCGTGATGCGTTCGGGAACTTTCTTTTTTTTAAGCGCGTCGAGAATGACGCTGACAATTTTTTCGCGCTTCAACGCAAATTGAATTTCCGTCGCCGCTTCCTGCGCGCGATTGAAATGGTCTTTGTCGATGGCTTTGATCAAAGCGTCGAAACGTTTTCGCGTGTTGTGAAAATCGGGAATGGTCTCGTGCAATCGTTCGCCGGGCAGATCGACGAGAAGACTTTGAAAACAGCCAAAGGCTTGGCCGGCTTGAAAGGCTTGTTGCGGCGATTGCACGGATTCAAACGTCTCGACGCCTTCGACAAAGACAAAGGTGCGCCAGAAATTTCCATCGCGATCACGGAAAAAACAGTCGCCTTTTCGAGTAGGAACAATCGTCAGGCAACGGCGGGTAATGTGATTGGTTTTGTGGTCCTGAAGTTTTTTGCGCAAGTGATTGGTGACGCGCAGGACGTTGTTCATCACGGCGGAAGGTTTTTTAAAAACGTTCTGGTTTATTTTTTGATGAATGTAACGGACGCGCATGCCGCCTTGATCGTAAGTGGCGGAATAGGTTTCGTTGATGTGACCGATCTTGCAGGTTTCCGCGTGAAGGATTTCACCGTAAATCTGGAATTGTCGGGAGATGTCGGTCAATTGTTGTTCTTTATAAGCCATAAGGTGTCGAAACAGCAGATACTAATCCACGCAGGCGTGCGAGATTTTTCCTCGTGAAATATCGACTGGCCATCTTAGAAAATCAGTTCATCCGTGTTTTCACCGGATTTAATTGTGCTGAGATAAAGCGGTAACTGGAGAACTTGAATGGGTAAACGGAGGAACGCATCTCAGTTTTGAGTAGTGCGGCTCGATGAGAATCCGTGGCCTTGGCGGCCCTTTCATTAACACCCTGCTTCAGC
Source organism: Verrucomicrobiota bacterium (assembly GCA_038214755.1). Taxonomy (GTDB): domain Bacteria; phylum Verrucomicrobiota; class Verrucomicrobiia; order Limisphaerales; family CANJXF01; genus CANJXF01. The sequence continues at coordinate 31,264 of JBBQRQ010000022.1, read as the reverse complement.
GGGGTGATGAGTGAAACAGCGACGGCCTCAACCGTTTCAACGGTTTGCCCTGCGCCTAAAACCGCTGAAGCGGTTATGAGCTATGGTCAGCCTTTAACACCTCGCTGAAGCAGGGTGTTAATGAGAGTAGAATGGCAACGTCCACAAAAATGCGCCCTAAAAGAAGATACCTGAGATTTTTGTTTGTTCCCTTTGTTACCTCCTGTTCAAAATCAATGACGATTTTGCAATCCATTGGTCATGAAAAAAATTTTGCGATACCTGGCCACCCTTTCCACGAGTAGAATTATTTTATGGTGTTACCTGATCTGGTATCTCGTGGTGCTGGCGCGCTACTTCGATCCGGCCCCGCGACTCTGGCTTACTTCCGTGGGACTTAGTGTGATTATCGGAATCGCTCTCTATCTCAGTTCAACCACGCACGGAAACAAACTGGAGCGCTGGCAAATCATCCGATTGTTTCTGATGCCGTTTTTTGTTTCGAGCTTCGCGGCGCTGGTGAAGGGAAGAAATTTTGTTCTGATTTTTTCGCCAAAGCCGAATGAAATTATTTTGGCGCTGACGTTATGCGCATCTTTTTGCGCGCTCGTATGGTTGTTAAAGAGAACAAAGAGAATTTAGGAGCGGCCAGTTGCGGCAGCTTTGAGTCATTCCACTTTTCTTCTCTGCGTCTCTGCGGCTGTTCCGTTTTTCCGCCACCGCAGAGACGCAGAAACGCAGAGTGCGGAGGTTATCTGCGAGGAGCGCCCGTGTTCGACTTTCATTGCGAAACAAAACCCGTGCTCGACAGAAACTTGGAGCGCAATTACTGTCCTGCCATGAAACTGGATAGGCTGCAAAAAAACGCGGTGCCCAATTTCTGTCAGGTCGACTTGGCCGATCCGCAGCGTGATTAGTCATCATGCAAACAACTCTTAAGTCAGGCAGGAGTTTCGGACTTTGTTTTCTTTTGTCAATTGGCGTGTGCGCCACTGCGTTCGCACAGGCCACGCCCGACATTGTGTGGCAGTCGACAGCCATCAACAACTACATCCTGAATCCCGTTGCAGTTTCACCAGACGGTGGTATTGCAGCAGCGCTTGGGACGAACAATACAGTCCAGATTTGGCGGATGAGTAACGGTGTTCCTTTGCGCGCTCTATCGGGACATACTTCTTGGATTGGGGATTTGGCTTTTTCTCCCAACGGAGTGTATTTGGCTTCAGGCAGCGGCGATAACAGTGTTCGAGTTTGGCGCACAGCGGACTGGTCACTCGCCTATTCCCTATCCAGTATCAGTCAAGGGCCTCCAGTGGCGTTCTCGCCGGACTCAGCTACGCTTGCCATCGGCAGTGGCACGACAATTGAACTGCGGCGTGCCACTAATGGTGCGCTATTCCACAGTTGGATTGCAACGACTGGCAAGATGGCAGCGTTGGCATTTTCGCCTGACGGCAGCAAGCTCGCCTCCGGCGCGGGATTTCGGGGAATAGATACCTCTCTTAAGATTTGGGCAGTCCCAAGTGGTGCTTTGCTTCGGTCTGTGCCGACGGCTCAGACTTACGGCATAGGTCGAGTTGTGTTTTCGCCTGACGGTCTTCAAGTCCTCACAGGCAGCGCCTATTTGTATTCCGGGCCGATGCAGTCGTGGCGAGTTTTAGACGGCACGTTGTTGCGAACATTCCCGGTGCCAGCCTATGCAATGGCGTTTAGCGCGGACGGAAATGTGCTCGTATCCGTCGGGACGAATATCCTGTTTTTCCGGGTTTCGGACGGAGCGATCATTCAGGAGTATTCAGATGGGTTTGCCAGCTATAGTCCGGGGGAAAAGGGAATCGCACTTACCCCAGTTGGTGGCCTTTTCGTTCGCTCCCGCGGACTTGGAGAGATTTTGGCCGGTCGTGTTCCTGTGCTGGTTTCCCCGCCAAGCATCAAAGATGGACAGATATTTATGCGCTGGATTGGCGGAACAGGACGTTATCAGTTGCAGCATTCTTTCTGGCTTGGGGGTGATTGGCACGATGAAGGGGATGTTTTGACGACTAACTCCGCCATCGTCACCCCCGGCGGTTCAAATGTCTTTTATCGAGTGACTGTTTTACCCCAGTAGTATCTTACCTGTTACTATAGAAAGCCGTCGGCCTATGTTGGCATATTTTTTTCTCGCCTTCAAAGCCATTACTTAAGCGAGGCACCGGCGAAGTGGAGAAGTTCCAGGATGTGGCCTCGCAGCCGAAGGAATTCTGAACTGTTGCGTTGGCGCGGACGACCCAGGGTTATAGGAATGGTTTGTTCGATACGGCCCGGACTTGGAGTCATAATAACAATGCGATCACTCATGTAGATCGCTTCATCAATGTCATGGGTAACTAACAGCATCGTAGTGTTGCGGGCTTGCCAGAGACGCAGGACCTCATCCTGCATCCGCATCCGCGTGAATGCATCGAGCGCGCCCAGAGGTTCATCGAGCAGGAGAACTTTGGGGTGATTGATCAAAGCCCGCGCCAAAGCCACCCGTTGAGCCATGCCGCCGGAAAGGTGATGGGGATAAGCATTGGCGAAGGGCTCCAGTCCAACCAGGCGCATGAAGTCATCTACTTCATGTCGTTTCTCGTGCAGCTTGCCGCGCGCGACCAGACCGGACTGAATGTTACCACGAACCGTGAGCCACGGGAACAGGTTGGGGTCTTGAAAGACCAGACCGCGTTCGGCGCTGGGATCATTAATTAACTCTTCACCCATCCAAAGCTGGCCGGAAGTAGGAGTATCCAGCCCTGCGCTCAAACGAAGGAGGGTGGACTTGCCGCAACCACTTGGGCCAATGAGAGACACCAGTTCACCTGGCTCGACGGTGAGAGTTACATTCTCCAGAGCTACGGTTCGGACATTCAAATTGCCAGGAGTAGAGAAGTCTTTGCTTACTTCAACGACACGAAGAGAAGCGCCTTCGGTGCTAACAATGTTATCAGGCATTGCTACCATTTAATCACTCCCTTTTGCCAAACCAGAATACGGTCGCGCACTTTGAACAGCAGGGTCATGATCGTGGAGAAGAACGCCGCCATGATTACTAATGCGGCATAGACCTTTCCGTATTCAGCCCAACCTTGTGCCCAACTCAGATACCATCCCAATCCTGACTTCACTCCCACCGTTTCTGCCACCACCAAGGTAAGGAATGACGCTCCCAGTCCCATGAACAAACCGATGAAGATATTCGGCATGGCGGCCGGAATAGCCACTCGGAAGATAAGATAGGATGGGCTGGCGCCGAGGGTGCGAGCAACGTCAAGATAAGAGGCGCGAGTATTGGAGATACCCGATGCAGTCAGCATGGTCACAGGGAACCAAACCGCCAGTGCAATCAGTCCGATAGCGGAATACCTCGAGTCGGGAGATACGACCATAGCCAGTGGTATCCAAGCTGTAGCCGGGATGGGTCCGATTACTTTTAACAAGGGCATTCCCCAGTAGCGCGCGGTCGCGAACCAACCTATACAAACGCCAGTGATGAGCGCGATCGCAACTCCCAGCGCATACCCGGAGAGGAGAAGAATGAGAGAATTCCAAGTGCTATCGAATAAAAGCGCGCGGTCAGTCAAAAGACTTTGCAAAACTCCCGGCGGACCCGGAAAGTACGGCATAGGCAGCCATCGCAATCCAGAAGTGATGATCTCCCAAAAGGACAAGAATAACAGCGCGGCGGTAATAAGCGGACAAGTATGTCGCATCCATTTCCGAAGGTAGGACCAAAAGGGCTGAACCGACGTGGCAACCAGGGTTAAACCAAAAACTATTCCGAGAAAGATGGAATACGAACGTGTCTCGATGGCGGATTGATTTTTTGAAGCCCATAAGTGAACAGCAAAACCGATTACCGTCACTATTGGAACCGCTAACAGGATTCGTAGTGGAATGCGAAGAGTTGTGACCGTATCCAAAGGTCGAGACATTTCTCCGTCGGCGTTCTGGATACGACCTATTTCTTTAAATTCCTGAGTAGAGGGATTCATTGAATCGATAGTCCACACGGCCCACAGAAGTCCTGCGGATTACTCATGGCATAGACGCGATTAACCCAACTCCGCGGCACTTGACTGTCAGCAACTGTATCGACCTTGAGCGAGTTGAGCCATTCATCGGTGACTCCTTCGAGATGTACGAACGCGCGCCTGGCCAAATCAGCTACATCGGTTGTCGGACTCAGCATCCCGGCCTTCTTCATTTCCGCAGAGGCTTGTTTCACCGCGTCTTCTGCGCCCGAAACACTCGGGACATAGCGAAGCTTCGAAATCGATACCGCATTCTGTTCCACCGTGGAAGCGAGGTATTTTTTTTCTACAGAAAGTTTGGCGGCAGCAACAGGATTTGCTTCAACCCATTTTGCTGCCTTCAATAAAGCACGAGTAGCAGCAGCGCTTGCCTTGGGATTTTTGGCAAGGTATTTTCCATTCACAATCACCGCGCAACAATACTCGTCTTTGTAAGGCATATCCTCAGCCTGGTCCGCGATGTTCCGGACCTTTCCCTGCGCCAGCAACATGCTACCGATAGGTTCCGAATCCGCGACGGCATCCACCTCTCCTTTATCCAAGGCCAACCCCAACTCGCCCGCTGGAAATACCAGCCACGTGATCTCAGTCTTGGGATTAATACCGTTAGCGCCCAGCACGCGAGTGGCGAAAATGAATGGAGGCGTTCCCATTCCCGGAATTCCAATTCGCTTGCCGCGCAAATCTTTGACGGTCCGGATATTTCCGTTGGCTCCAGCTTGAACGCGCAAACAACCTCGATGGATACCGCCGGTGAACTTCACGTCCAATCCTTGTTCAATGGGTTTGAGGAAATACATGATGAGATGATGCGTGATGTCGAATCCGCCCAGAGCAAGGACGTCCTTATAATTGGCCCACTCGCATTTCACGAGTGAAACATCGAGTCCTTCCTCCTTGAAAAAACCTTTCTCAACGGCGGTGAAGATAGGAGCTTCACAGGTAAGGCCAATGTAACCGACACGAACTTTCGTAGTTTCGGCGGTCGAAGCTTCGTCCTTTTTTTTACAACTCGTCGCGACTAATCCGCCCACGAGTAGGGTCACAATCCATTTGGTAGTTTTCATCTTTCTTTCTTTCTTCTCAGAGCGCGTCCGACAATGCGTCATAATTTGCGTCGCGTTATCAACGGGTAGCATCTGCCTCCGGCGGGTGCGAATTGATCCTATGTTTAGTAGTCAATGTTAGTGGTTCCAAACGTCGAACATCGAACATTCAACATTCAACATCGAATCGGAACTCGCACCCGCCGGAGGCAGATGCTACCCTGCCGTCGCCACAGTGCTACCCCGAATCCTTTAGTCTCCGCCATGCAATCTTGGTTCATTTCGAATCTGCTGATACCCCAGTCTAGCCTTGGCCATCGTTGTTACGGAAATAAAGCCTCGCTATCAGCGTGATGCTTTGTTGTTATCACGAATCGATTCGCATGGAACTGCGGCACCTTAAATATTTTCAGGCCGTGGCCGAGGATTTGAGCTTCTCGCGCGCGGCGCGCCGGTTGCACATTGCGCAACCTGCATTGAGCCGCGCCGTCCAACAATTGGAAGCCGTCCTGGGCGCGGCGGTTTTCGAACGGTCTCGCCATCATGTCCGATTGACTCCCGCTGGCGTTGTTCTGCTGGGCGAAACGGCTTTGTTGCTCCAGCATTTTGAAGAATCGCTGCGCCGCGTTCGCCGCACCGCTGCCGGAGAAGAAGGCGAACTTCGTCTTGGCTACATCGGCCCGCCTACACAACCTTTTCTGGGCCGGTTGCTCGGCGAATATCGGAAACGTTCTCCACTCGTTTCCATTCACCTCGAAGAACGGACGCCTGAACGCGTCTGGGAAATGGTCGTCAAAGGTCGCTTGTCCGCCGCAATTACCCGCCCCGTTCTTACTCATCAATCTCTCGGCTTGCGCACGCTCGTGCTGCGCGAGGAAAAACTTGGAATCGTGGTTCCCGCAATTCATCCATTGGCAAAACGCCGGTTCGTTGCGTGGACTGCGCTCGCGCGCGAACCTCTGATCGTCCTCGCCCGCCGCGAAGGCATGGGCTTGCACGATGCGGTCATCGCGGGATGTCGGCGCGCGGGAGTGACGCCGCGACTCGCGCATACGCCGAGCCTCATCGGCACGGTGATGAGTTATGTGGAGGCAGGCGCGGGCATCGGTGTTGTGACGGAATCGGTCGTCGCGCCGAGCGTCGCGTTGCGTTTTATTTTATTAAAGCCCGTGCAAACCGTCCCGCTGGTGTTGGTCTGGCAGGAAGATGAAGACGCGCCGCCGCTGCAACGGTTCCGCGAGTTGTTGTTGGAATGGAAGAACGCGGGCAAACTTTGGAAAAATTGAACAAAACATTTTGTTCACGCTGAATCTCCAGAAAAAGTTTCGACGGAAAATCCGCGAGGTTTTGGACTGCGGCAGCCCTCTGCCGCTTTGGAACTTCGGCCCACGCCTAAAGCGGCAGAGGGCTGCCGCAGTCCAAGACGCTGGCGCGCGTGATCCGAACTCCTCGTCGTTATATCTGTGGCGGAACTTCCAAGATGCGCGAAAAAAAACCGGCGCTGAATTTCAACGCCGGTTCGAGACATTTCGATTTCTATTTCAAGTTCGCAGCGTGGAATTCATTCCAGTCGTCGAGGTTGTTCAAATTCACCGCGTCGCGGAACGAGCAATCGCTGTCGCCAAAACCGCAGGCTCCGAAAATTCCTTTCCGGGTGTCGTCGTCATGTTGATAGCCCTTGATGGCGGAGTTTAATTTTTCGATACTGCCCTTGTCCAACTTCACGCCGGGCTGTTTTTTGACCCACGCTTCAAATTGGGTGTAAGTCGGTTTTTCAGTTTTGATGTAATTGATGACCGCGTCGCGATTCAAGCCGAGACCGTCGATGACCATTTGATCGTAGCCCTTGCCCGCGCCAGGATAACCCGCCGCCAGTTTACCGCGCGATTCGAGCGAAACTTTGAGCCAAAGTCGGGGCAAATGGAGAACGCCGAGCGGACCGGCTGTGCCGGAACTAATAAGAGGAACAGTTGTATTCATATTTTTTTATTTAGAGTTGAACGGGGCACGAGCTTAAAAAATGCGCGGTGCGGGTCAATGAAAAATTTAGTCGGGATTTTGCCTTCGAGCCGTAGCGCGGGTTTTTAACCTGCCGCATCGCGGGGTTGCAACCCGCTGAATGTCGCGACGTCTGCCGGTTGCAAACCGGCGATACAGCAGCTTGCAAAACTGCGTTACGCGAACTCCGGATAAAATGGATTGTGCCGTTTTTGTTCGCCGACAGTGGTGAGCGGACCGTGCCCCGGACAAAGAATTGTTTCATCCGGTAAACTGAAAATATTCTGGCGATTCGTCCGCAACGCTTCTTCGTAGGAAACCGCGCCGCCGCCCATCGAGCAGCAGAAGATTGCGTCGCCCACCACCGCGATTGGCTTCTCTAATCCAGTCACATAAAACGTGACGCCGCCGCGCGCATGTCCGCTGGTCTGGCGCGATTCAATTTTCAAATTGCCAAGCGAAAAAACTTTTCCGGGTTGGAAAACTTCCGCGCCGGGCGTCGTCTCCAATTGGCAAACATGCGCCGTTGCGCCAGTCTCTTTTTTCAACTGTTCCAATTTCGCAATGTGATCGGGATGAATGTGGGTGAGCAAAATCATTTTGATCTGGAGCGAATTGTTTTTCGCGAATTCCAATATCGGAGCGGTGTCGGTTCCCGTGTCGAACGCCGCCGCCTCTTTGGTTTGGGGATCGAAAATCAAATAGTAATTGACCGTCATATCGTCGCCGAATCTCGTGTTGAACGCAGCGAGTCCGTTGACCTCGTGCTGCGGGGGATACCACGATTTTTTTCCTAGTTCCACCAGCGCATCAGCGGAGAGGCTGAGGATCGGCGCAACTTTTCGCGCCACTGCTTCATCAAATTCGCCGGCTGCCAATCGATTCAAATCCGGGACAGAAATTCCGGCGCGCCTGCTCAAATCGTCATCGCTGATTTTCAAACCGCGCTGCGCCTTGCCGATGACATCGGCGAAATTATCTTCCAGAGGAATTTTTGTCATGGCGGAGACGTTATAAATTTGATTTTCCAAAGGAAATAAAAATGTCAGCCGTGCTACGACTCAAGCCATTTGCCAAAACCGCCTTCAAATCATTTCATTCCCAACGAGTTTATTTTTCTGTCCCTCACTCATCAAATTGGCTAGTCTCTTTGCGTTCCCAATTCCTCTGGCATCGCCCATTGGTCAATCTTGTTTTGATCCGGTGCTTCACATTGGGAGAAATCAAACCTTCAAACTTATGCGCTCCAAAATACTGTCCGCGTCCGTTCGCATTGGCTGCCTGATTCTTTTATCTGTGGCCGCCTCTCACAAGGCCCACGCTATCGCCGATCGTCGCTTCGATGTGACGACCTTTTGTTGTCCGTGTTTTCCAGACGATCATTTTTGCCAGGCTCAATTTGACGCGCTGAATTGGAAAACCAATGCGACCCGGCCGAACGGACATTTTCTGGCGATGGGGTCTGACACGCATCGAGTGGAGGTGAACAACAACGGCAACTTTCTTTGCGTTTATTACAACACCATGAATGACAATTGGACGACCATGACCGGCGCGCAAAAAGCGGCGGACATCGAAAACAATTACGTCATTCCGTTGTTCACCACGACCGGCGTCAAACCGACCTGGATTTTTCTCAATGAAATTTCCGCCGGCACCTGGCCAGGCAACCAAAGTTACCGAACGTGGGTCGGCGATTTATGTTCGTCGCTGAAAAATACTTATTCTCACACCGTGATTGTCGCTTCACCTTTTCCGAATCCGGGAGCGAATAACGCGGATTGGCAACGCGTCTCGAGTTACGCCTACATCGCCATCGAAAGATATTTGAGCGGCCAGGAAATCAACGCCAACGGCAACTCCATCACTTGGTGCCAAAACTTATATCAAAGTTCCAAAGACAGTTATGTGGCGCGCGGCGTCTCGACGACGAAACTTTATTTAGTGGAACATTTCGGACAAACCGTGACTGACACCGGCTGGGGGCGTTCCGGCTGCTCTTACGTCGGCTGGGACAACGCCATCAACGCTCGCAGCACCGCCGCGCACAATGTCGGCTTCGCCGGATTTTGCAGTTACGCCTGGGCCAAAAACGCCATGCTCGTTTCCGACACGGACCTGATCCATTTTGAAAATACTTACACGGCGAAAACGTTGCCTTGATTCAAAATCAAAAATTAAAAATATGAAAAATCCCGTGCCTCATCTCCTCAATGGAATTGTGCGCGTCGCCTGTCTGGCTGGATTGTTCGCTTGCACCCACGGCACCGCCCACGCTGTTTTTAACAAACGCTTCGACGTCGCCACCTTTTGTTGCCCCTGCACTCCGGGCCAGCATTTTTGCCAGGCTCAATTTGACACGTTGAATTGGAGGACCAATTCCAACTCCAAGAACGGCCACATGCTTCTCATGGGCAGCGACACGCATCGCGCCGAAATCAATAGCAATGGAAATTTCATGGGCGCTTATTACAACGATCTGAACACGGGTTGGACCACCATGAGCGGCTCAGCGAAAGCCGACGACATCGAGAACAATTACATCATCCCGCTCTTTACCGTCACCGGAGTGAAACCGACTTGGATCTTGATGAATGAAATTTCTTTTGGCATCTGGCCGAACAACCAAACCTACCGCACCTGGGTGGGCGACCTCTGCGCGCGACTGAAAAATACTTACGGCCACGAGGTGATGCTCTTTTCGCCCTTTCCAAACACCATCTCGAACGACGCCGATTGGCAGCGCGTGTCCAGTTACGCCTACATCGTGGTGGAAGTTTATTTGAGCGGTCAGGAAATCAACGCGCAGGGCAACTCGATCAGTTGGTGCCAGACCCAATATCAAAATGCGAAAAACAGTTACGTGGATCGCGGCGTTTCGACGGCGAAAATTTATCTGGGCGAAGATTTTGCCCACACCGTCACCGATACGGGGTGGGGACGCTCTGGAGCTTCTTATGCCGGGTGGGACAACGCACTTCGCGCGCGCAGCACGGCTGCGCATAATTGCGCCTTCTCCGGCTTCGTCAGCTACGGCTGGGGTTTTAATGGAATGCTCGTTTCGGACACCGATTTGATCCACTTCGAAAGCACTTACAACCTGCAGACTTTACCGTAAGTTTTTCACAGAGTTAGAGCGGTCTTGACTGAGCCGAAGGTTGAGACCGCTTTTTTATTGAGCATGAATGCCACTGCACTTTCCATTTTATTTCTTGGGTCGAATTTATTTTCAGCTTTCGCTGCGGAAACAAATTTCAAAATCGAAGCGAAACAATTTTCTCTAGGGGAAAAAATTTCTGGAATTTCTGAAGAAACCCTCATCGTCAGTTCGGACAACCGTCACATCGCCTACGGCGCGGCACGCGATGGAAAACAATTTGTTGTGCTCGACGGAAAAGAAGGGGCGATTTTCGACGGCATCAACCCCGGCAATATTCGTTTCAGTCCCGATGGAAACCGTCTGGCTTACAGCGCGCGTCGCGGCCGAAAACAGTTTGTCGTGCTCGATGGCGTGGCCGGAAAGGAATATGACTTGATCGGGGCGCGCTCGCTCATTTTCAGCGACGACAACAAAAAAGTTGCTTACGGCGCGGCGCTCGATGGAAAACAATTTATCGTCGTCAACACCACGGAACAGCGCGCCTACGATGGCATCGTCGGCGACACGCTCACTTTTAGCCCTACCGGAAATCACCTCGCTTACGCCGCCGCCAAAGCCAGCGGACAATTCGTGGTCGTGGACGGAAAGGATGGCGACAGCTACGAGGAAATCGGCTCGCTTCATTTCAGCCCCGACGGCGAGCATCTTGTTTTTACTGTAGGCAAAGAGGCGAAGCAGCGAATTGTTTTCGATGGCGTGCCAGGGGCCGAATACAACGGGTTTGGCGCATTTGTTTTTAGTCCGGACAGCAAGCGTCTCGCATTTTCCGCCGTAAGAGGCGCGCGTAAATTTGTCGTGCTCGACGGAATTGAGCAAAAAAATTACGGAGGAATTGGGCAGATGATTTTTAGTCCGGACAGCAAACGTTTCGCTTGCGTCGTGGCGCGCGGAACGAACCGTCTGCCGGTGCTCGATGGAATTGAAAGCAAAGAATTCGACGCCATTTCAAATAAGAATTTTCTTTTCAGTCCTGACAGCAAACAACTCGCCTTCCCTGCCACGCGCGCTGGCAAACAATTGATCATGGCGAATAGTCTGGAAGGAAAACAATACGATGAAATTCTGGAAGGCACTTTGGCTTTTAGTCCTGAGGGAGGCCGGCTGGCGTTCGCGGCCAAACGCGGCGGAAAAGTTTTCATCGTGGTGGATGAAATCGAAAGCAAAGAGTTCGAGACTTTTGTGCGCGGCAGCAAATTAGTTTTTGAAGGCTCGGATTCACTCCGCATCGTCGCGCGCGAGAGGGATGAATTTTTTCGCGTCGAGTTCCACCTCGTCGAGCAGTGATTATGAAACAAGCCGCACCATTTGTGCTCAATTTGGTTTTGCTCGCGTTCGTGATTTATCTTCTGAAAACGCGTCCGGCAATCTCGACGGCAAAGAATGCTTCCCCAACCATCGAAAAGAAAATTGGATCGGTTGAAAAATCGTCCTCGAATAATTTTCATTGGCGACAAGTTGAGTCTGAAGATTACCGGACCTACATCGCCAACTTGCGCTCGGTTGGTTGCCCGGAAGAAACCATTCGCGACATCATCATTGCCGACGTCAATAAATTGTATGGCGCGCGGCGCAGCGAACTGATCGGCGGCGGACGTTCCAAATTTTGGTGGCAGACGAGTGAACCGCTGACAACGCGGGCGCAGGTTGAAAGAGAACGCCAGCTCAAAGAGCTGGACAGTGAAAAACGCGATTTAATTGTTCAATTGCTCGGCATTGATATCGATCAGGAACTCCAAAAATATGCGCTGGCAGAAAATGAAAGTTCCGAGCGTCTGAGTTTTCTCCCGCCGGGAAAACGGGAAAAGGTTAAATCGCTTTTGGAAAAATATCACCGGGAGCATGATGCCCTTTTCAACGAAACGGAGGATCCCTCCGCGCCACCCGATTGGAAAAAATTAAAGCAGTTGCGCGACGAGCGGGAAGCGGAATTGGCGCGCCTGCTCTCCTCCGCCGAGTTGCAGGAATATCAATTGCGAAACAATGAGACGGCCGAAAATCTCCGGCGCAGCCTCGTTGGGTTTCATCCGGGCGCGGAGGAATTTCGCGAGATTTTTGGACTGCTAAAGGAGCACGACGATAAATTTGCCTTCATGGATCCGTCTGATGCCGCCGCGCACCAGCAAAAGCGCGGGGAGTTGAACCAAATCAACGAGCAGTTAAAAAATATTCTAGGCGAGCAGCGTTATGGCGAATACGACCGCTCGATGAGCGATGAGTTCCAGAATTTATTTCGTCTGACCCGGCAATATGATTTGCCCGAAGAATCGGCGACGAAGATTTTTGAAAAAAATAAACTGCTGCGTGAGAGGTCAGAGCAAGTTCAATCCGACGCCTCGCTGAGTTCCGATCAAAAAGAAACGGCGTTGCGAGGGTATCAGGAGGAACTGGAACATACGATTAAGGACGCACTGGGGGAGCGGGCTTTTAGATATTACAAACGCTGGGGCAACAATCACTGGCTGCAAAATAATTAGCCAAAGTTTATTCGCCCTGGGTGCGAATAAATATTCATCCGATCTTCGCGCAAAAACCCGACCAATGTCTGTCCGCTCTCTCGCGCGAATTCCACGGCCAGACTCGACGGCGCAGACACCGCGCAGACGATTGGAATCCGCGCCGCCAACGCTTTTTGTAAAATTTCAAACGAGGCCCGCCCGCTGACGAGAAGGATTTTTTTCTCGAAAGGAAAATTGCCTTCGAGAAAACCGTGGCCCAAAACTTTGTCCACCGCATTGTGACGACCGACATCCTCACGGAGCGCCATTGAATTTCCCTCCAGATCAAAAACCGCGGCGGCATGCAGGCCGCCGGTGCGTGCAAATGTCTCTTGCGCCGCGCGCAGTTTTTTGGAGAGACCCAAAATGATTTTCGCGCTCATTGACACTTTGGATTTTATTCCCGGAAAATGTTGATGCACCGCGGCAATCGTCGCCTTGCCGCACAAACCACAACTCGACGACGCAAAAACATGCCGGGTGAGTTGCTTAAAATCCACGGAGACATCCGGCGACAAAAAAACATTGACCACATTTTTGTCTCGATTCCGCGGGTGCGGTTCGATTTTCAAAATGTCGCTCCGTTTTTTGATCAAGCCTTCCGTGACCAAAAATCCAGCGGCCAATTCTTCGTCGTGTCCCGGCGTGCGCATGGTCACGCTCACCGGCTGATTATCCACGCGAATTTCCAGCGGCTCTTCGGTGGCAAATTCGTCGTCGCATTTCACCGGTGGCGAACCCGCTGTCCAGCGAAGAATTTGATTTGTGGATTTTGGCTTCACTCAATCTTTGGGTAGCATCTGCCTCAGGCGGGTGCGGATTCGCTTCTGGACCGCCGATCTCTCGGCTCGCAAAAGATTTTCTGTTTGATGGCCGATCAGAGATCGGCGTTCCTTGAACTTCAGAATCCGCACCCGCCAGAGGCAGATGCTACCCGGACTTCAGAACCCGCACCCGCCGGAGGCAGATGCTACCCGATTCTCAGTCGCGAAGGATTTTATTGGGCAATTCGTTCTTGTCATCTGGCGCGGCGGGAAAATAGCGGGCCAACATTGCTCCGGCTTCATTCAACGTTTGCACGATCGCTTGGGTGAACTTTCCTTCTTTGAGCAGTTCGCTCATCTCGGCGCTCAACCGGCGCCAAAATTTTTCCCCGCATTTTTCGTTGATTCCAGAATCGCCGACGATGGCAAATTTTTGGCTGACCGGCGCGATATAAATCAAGACGCCGTTTCGCAAACGGGTTTTCGTCATGCCCAACTTTTCAAAACGGTTTTTCGCCGCAGTCAATGGGTCGTCGCGTTTCTTGTCCGAGATGTAAACGCGAATTTCTCCAGACGTTTTCTTTTCCGCCTCGGCAATGGCGGCGACGATTTTTTTCTCGTCCAGTTGGCTGATGAATTGTTTTGGTTTCATATTACCAACTCCCGCTGGCGCCTCCGCCGCCGGAACTCCCTCCGCCGCCCGAAAAACCTCCGCCACCTCCGCCGCCGGAAAAACCAGACGATCCGCCCCAGCCTGCCATGGGAAAGCCGCCGAGATAAGTTCTTCCGCGCCGACCGTAAACCACCCCGCTTCGACGCACCAAGCGCAAGAGCGTCATCAAAACGAAAAACGCGAAAAGCAGCGAAAAAACTAGACTGGAAGAATTGCGTCTCGCTCCGCCCCTTTCGGCGACCGTTCGTCCGCTGCCTTTGTATTCGCCTTTGGTCGCGAGCAGAATCGCATTCACGCCGGCGATTAATCCGCCATCGAAATCGCTTTTTTGAAAATGCGGTTTGATCTCGTCTTCGATGATTCGTTTGCCAATCGCGTCGGGCAACGCGCCTTCCAAACCGTAGCCCGTCTGAATCCGCATTTTTCGGTCTGCGAGAAAAATGAGGAGGAGCGCGCCGTTGTTGGTGCCTTTTTGTCCGATGCCCCAAGCCTGGTAAATTCTTTGCGCATAATCTTCCAGCGAGGAATCGCTTTGCATCTTTGGAAAAACTGCGACGACAATCTGGCTGGAAGTTTTTCGTTCAAAATCTTCCAGCGTGGAATTTAATTGCGAAGCGACGCCGGGAGAAATCTTGCTGGCGTAATCGTTGAAATAGCGGGCGGGTTTCGGCGGGATTACTTCGGCCGCGTCAACCACGTTTCCCAGCGCGAAGCAAAACGAGAATTGGATCAGCAGCGGAAAAAATTTCCCCAAAGAAAGATTTTTCACGCGCGCCATTATCATTTGGCAGGAGGTGTGGCGGGTTTCCCAAACTCAAAATTTACCTTCGGCGCAGTCTCCGATCCTGCTTGCGCCTGAAAATACGGTTTTGGTTTGTAGCCAAAAAGCCGGGCGAAAATCATTCCGGGGAACCGTTGCGCGACGGTGTTATAACTCTGCACCGCTTCGTTGAAATTACTTCGTTCCACGGCGATTCGGTTTTCTGTTCCTTCCAGTTGCGCCTGGAGATCGCGGAAATTTGAAGTGGCCCGCAATTCTGGATAGCGTTCGGCCACCACCAGCAATCGCGACAACGCGCCGGAGAGTTGGTCCTGGGTTTGTTGGAATTTTTTCAGTTGCTCGGGATCATCCGGCGCTTTGCTCGGATCGAGTTTTACCTGGCCAACCGAAGCGCGGGCTTGGGTGATTTCCGTGAGAGTGGATTTCTCGAAGTTGGCCGCGCCTTCGACCGTCTTCACCAGATTGGGAATTAGATCCAAGCGGCGCTGGTATTGACCCTGCACGTCCGCCCATTTTTTATCGACGTTCTGGGAAAGACTGACCAGCCGGTTGTAACTGTTGCATCCGCTCATTCCGAAAATCAGAACAAGCAGAATTAAGATCCCACCACAACCGAGCGCGTATTTTTTCATAATTTGAAACTCACTGAAATTTGCTGCGCGAATATAGTCAAGCCGGAGTTCTTGGAAAGGGAGAAAGTGAGGGGGTGAGAAAGGGAGAAAGTGGGAAAGGGAGAAAGGGAGAATCGTGTCGCTCCCTTTCTCACTTTCCCCCTTTCTTCGCCCAATTCTTCACGGCGGGTCCGCGCGTTTTCAAACGGATAAAACCCTTCCGATTTGGTCCCTCCCGATTCACGCGGACGAGAACGTCGGCGCTCCTTCCATTTGGCAAGACGCGCAAAATAACGGAACGCCGATCTCCTGATCGGCATTGGAACGCTCCACATTTTCGACGAGCCGATCAGGAGATCAGCGTTCCGTCGCTCCCTTTCTCACTTTCCCCCTTTCTCCCTTTCCCCGTTTTCTCTTTCCGTCAACTTCAGCCGCGCCACGCGCGAACCATCCATTTCTTCCACGCGCAAATCGAAATTTCCCACGGGCAACGTTTCGCCGGCTTTAGGAAATCCGCCGAGCTGATGCGTGACCCAGCCGCTTGTCGTGGTGACGCCTTCCTCCTGCAACATTTCTCCAACCAAATCCGAAAGGTCGTGGAGCGGCAACGCGCCCAAAATTTCCCAGGTGCGGTCGTCTTGCTTTTTTAACAGCGGCTGTTCCTGATCGAACTCATCCTGAATTTGTCCGACCAGTTCCTCCAGAATATTTTCGAGCGTCACCATCCCGACCGTCCCGCCGTATTCGTCCACCACGATGGCGAAATGCGATTTTCGGTCGAGAAAAAGCTGCAACAACTTTTCGAGCCGTGAAGTTTCGGGAACATAAATCAACTTGCGCGCGACCGGTTTCAACTCGGCGGCGGTCCGAGTTTTTAACCGCATGGCATACAAATCTTTGATGTGAACCACGCCGAGGGTCTTGTCGATGTTCCCACTTTCGCTCAAAGGAAAACGGGAGTAGCGGGATTTTTCCGCAACGTCAATGCACTCCGCAATCGTCGCGTCGGTATCAAACGAAATCATTTCGTTGCGCGGACGCATCACATCCCGCACGACGCGGCGGCTTAGATCCAAAGCGTTTAAAACAATCGCGCGACCGAGTTGGCTCGCGCCGGTTTGCTTTTGCGACGTCAGCACCATCAAACGCAATTCCTCCTCGGAGTGGATGATTTCGGATTCGCTGACCGGCTCGATGCCAAAGCGGCGCAACAGCCATTGCGCGGTGACATTGAGCGTTCGATTGATTGGATAGGAGGCAAGATAAAACCATTTGAGCGGGAGCGCGGCCCAGAGTGAAACGGGCAAAGGCTTTTGAATGGCAAACCATTTGGGCGCGAGTTCGCCAGCGACGATGTGAAGAAAAGTGATCGCGGAAAATCCGACGACAAAAGAAATGTAATGTTGGCTGCGCTCGGGGATTGAAATCAGCGACAGAACCGGTTTGAGCACGGCGGAAAAAACGGGTTCACCGATCCAACCCAACCCGAGACTGGCCATGGTAATTCCAAGTTGAGTGGTGCTGAGATACGCGTTGAGGTGGGCGAGGATGTGCCGCACCAGTTTGGCGGCGCGATGACCGCGATTGACCAACGCGTCCAGTTGCGTGTCGCGAATTTTTACCAGCGCAAATTCGGCGGCGACAAAAAATCCATTCAGGAGCACGAGGAAAACGACCGCGAATAATTTCAGGAGAATGGAAGGATCGAAGTGCATTTCAAAGACTGACCTCTCCAAAAATTACTTTGAGAATATCCTGCAAACTGATGACGCCAATTTCTTTTTGATTCGGGCCGAGGACGATGGCCAGACGCCGGCCACTGCGCTGCATCCGCCGCAACGCTTCTTCCAGCCGCAAATCTTCGCGTAGATAAAGAGCGGGGTTGACGTAATCCTCCGCCGTTTTCGCCAAATCCAAATCATCGCGATAAAGGATTTTTTTCAGGCTAATCACGCCGATGATGTGGTCGCGGCCCGATTGCTTTTCCATCACGGGCAGGCGGGTGACATTTTTTTCACGCGAGATTTTCAGGGCTTCTTCCATCGAAGTTTTTGTCGTGACGGTGACGGTGTCCGCCAACGGGACGGTGATTTGGGAGACGGTTAAATTTTGTAAATCGAGCACGCGGTTGATCATTTTTTTTTCCTCGGCGCTCAGGCTGTGAGACGATTCCTGCATGACAAAACGAAGTTCTTCACGACCTCCCGAAAGTCGTCCGGTAAAAACTTTTCCTCCGGTCCATGGCAGAAGTTTGCGCGAGAACCACGAGGCCAGCGCGACCAGCGGACGGAGCGCCACGTGAATCACGCGAAATGGCCGCGCCAAAAAAAGGCAGAGCCGATTTGGAAAAAGGCGGAACAAAGTCTTGGGCAGCAGTTCGCAAAAAATAAAAAATAAAAAGATGGCGAGGAGAAACAAAAAAAGTTCAACGGCAGGATGATTTTGCAACCAATGATTCAGACTCAACGCGATCAGGGTGTAGAGCGTGACATTGACCACGGTGTTGCCGACAAAAATGGTCCAAAGAAAATTTTCAGAATTCTCCAGATAGCCGTGCAAAACCGTGGCGCGTCGATTGCCCGCGCGCATCAGTTGCCGAATGCGCAGTCGATTCAGCGCGAACACGCCAGATTCCATTCCCGAAAAAAGGAAAGAGAGCGCCAGACAAAATCCGAAAACAAAAAAAAGGGTTGTGTTCAAATTATTCATCGGGGCTGTCTCCGGTTGGGGCGCCTCTTGCCCGAAGGCGGGAGCGCGGCGTTCACGCCGCTTCGCCTCACGCGAGGAGAAAATTTCCAAGAATAGTCACGAAACTCTGACGCGCCAGCGCTGAAGCGGCGTAAACGCCGCGCTCCTTCCGCGTCATCTTGATTTGGGCAACGGCCTCTCAAGGGCGTGTTGCCCAAATGGAAAGGAGCGCGGACGTTCTCGTCCGCGTTAATCGGAAGGGGCGAAATCGCGGGAGTTTTATCCGTTTTGAAACACGCGGACGAGAACGTCCGCGCTCCTAGTTGGTTTGGACAACACGTTTTCAAGACGTGCCCCTTCGGTTGGTCGCTTCCACCAAAAGTTCTTTGACGCGGCGTTCGTCCACGCTTTGCGCAGTGAGACGCAATCCACGAAAACTCGCCGACTCCCCCGCCGCAGGCACCACGCCCAATTGGTTCAGGAGCAATCCACCGAGCGTTTCGGCCACGTCCACTTCACCGAGCTGTGGAAACTCGCGCCGAAAATCTTCGATGCGCATTGTGCCCGCCACACGCCAGCGCCCCGCGCCCAATTTCTCCATGACAAAACCGTGGGCTTCATCTTCGCCGCGAATTTCACCGATCATCTCTTCCAAAATATCTTCCATCGTCACGAGTCCCGCTGTGCCGCCAAATTCGTCGAGGACGATGGCGATGCCGCGTTGTTGGCGTTGCAAACTTTTTAGCAGCAGAAAAAGATTCATGCTCTCGGGAACGAAGGAGGGAAATTCAATCGCGTCCACCAGATCAATTTGCGGGTCGAGCAAAAGAACGCGGGTGTTGAGCACGCCGACGATGGTGTCGGGCGTTTCATCGTACATGGGCAAGCGACGATGTTTGAATTTCCGCGCGGCAGCCATCATTTCTTCAAGCGACAAATCGTCGGGTATGCAGGCCATTTGCGAACGGGGCCGCATCACGTCTTTAGCGGTGCGGCGATCCAGCCGAATGATTTCCAAAATAATTTCCTTCTCGGAGCGGGCGAGCGTGCCCTGTTGATAGGCCAGTTCGAGAAGCTCTTGATATTCCTCGTCGGACATCGTGGTCTGCGGTTTGACCGATTTCGGGACAGCGCGCAAAATCAAGTTGTTCAGTTTTTGCGCAACTTCTCGCAGAGGCCGGATGGACTTTTGCAAAAGAGACATGGGCTGGGCCAGACGGAGCGACCACAATTCGGGCGCGCGCACGGCGAAGGCCTTGGGCGCGATTTCCACTCCCAACAAAATAAAAATCAACAGCCCGGCCAGCGAGGGCAACAACGGCCAGTCTTCCAACCAATCGAGCCACAGCACGGTGCCGACGATTCCAGCGTTGGCGAAGGTGTTGCCCATGACGATGGTCGCCAGCAAATCCTGCGGCTGCGCGAGCAACCTGGCCACGATGGAGCCAGACTGCGGAGAGTTTTCGACCAACTGTCTGATTTGCCATTTGCCGAGTGAAAAAAGCGCCGCCTCCGCCAGGGCGAAGAAAAAACTCGCGACCGCAAAAAAGAGAAGAACGGCAAATGCGGCAATGAGCATCACGGCGGGAGTATTGGACAAGAGAAAGGAGAGGCAAAAGGAAAATGAGCGGAGAGCCGAGGAGAAACGGAGCCTTGGTTGGAGTTCAAGCTTTAGCTTGTTCCACGTCCGCAAGCCAAAGCTTGAACTCCAACCGGCGCGTCTGAAAAAAGCTTTTTAAAATTTTTGGTTTGTGAAATGCTTCTCACACCACTGCCGATTTGTCATCATGCAACGAAATTAACATATGCGCTGGTTAAATCACTCGCGTCTCAAATCTAACGACGCCAAGACTCGAATCAGAGCGATCAACGCCCTGAGTCACCACGCGGTAATCAAAGAAATTCATTTGTTCGCGCAAGCATTGCACGACGAAGACGCCGGTGTTCGGACTGCGGCGCTCAACGCCGTCGGCATCTTGCGGGAAACCGATCCGGCGCCCTGTATCGCCGCGCTTTTGCCTTCACTCCGGAATTCAGATTTTACGGTGCGCCGAAACGCAGCGGACGCCCTGGACTTGTTGCGTTGGGAACCGCACACCTCAGAAGAGCGAGTGCTCAAGGCCATCGCGCAGGAAAACTTTGACTCAATTAGTCTGAGTGAAGAAGCGGCGGTGGATCTTTTGTTGCCCCTGTTGAAAAGTGGTTCGCCCGCGGTGCGCCTGGGCGTGACTGAAACCCTCGAACGATTTCAAACGCGCAAAGAGAATCCGCGTTTCATCGAACCGTTCATCGATTTATTGACTGACGCCGACCTGCCGGTGCGGGTGGCGGCGTTGCACGCCCTGACCAGTTCGACGGATGAGCGGAGGATCGCGCCGATGCTAAAATCATTTAAAAACGAAGTGCCGCACATTCGCGCTTCAGCGGTGGAAGCGATTGGCAAAACCGGGAAGTTGGAATATTTGCCGGTGATTCTGCCGCTGTTGAAGGACCCGAGCTACGAAGTGCGTGTGGCGGCCATCACCGCTTTGGACTACATAAAAAGTCCCGATGTGCTCGACCCGATTATCTCGATGTTGAAGGACAAAGACACCGATGTGCGAAAAAAAGCCGTGGAGAGTCTCACTCAATTACGCGACCCGCGCTCGGTCAGGGAATTGATCGCAACACTCATCGACCGGGAAAGTGTCGTGCGCCATGCCGCGGCCAACGCGCTGCAAATAATTAATTTCGAATGGCGCATTTCAGAAGAAGCGCAAAAAATGGTCCCCTTGCTCGAAGCCGGATTGGATAACGAGGAATACTGGGTGCGTGAAGCGGCGGCTAAAGCGCTGGCTCGAATTCGCAATATGTAGCCCAGCTTAAGCTCGAATCGCGCGCCGGATCCGGACTTTGCGAAATGAAAACTCAATTTTTTCTGGCCGGCAGAAATTCTTTCCAACCCATATTATGAAAAAAATCATCGCACTCATCACGCCCGTTTCATGCGCAAATTGAATTTGAAATCACAAACCGAGATCGTGCGATTCGGGATTCGGAAACATATTATTTCCTTTGAAAACTGGTCCACCTCAAATCCCGGGATTTGACACACGCAGTAGAAACCCTCCCAACGCTTCGCCCCATTTGCTGATCACTCGCGCTTCCTTTTTTCGACCTTCCAGCCGCATGATGATCCCCCGAGTCCGTTGCAATTGCCGCCGCCAGCCTGCTACTTTTCGTTTCGCCGTGGAGAAATCCGTCTGCTCCGCCAAGGCCATGAGCCGTTGCAATTTAGCTTCTTCAAATTTCCCCCGGCGAATTGCATATTCAAAGGGACCGACGTCTTCACCGTCGTAGTTTTCAGAATCGACTGCAAACACGTTCCGCTTGAATTCTTTGTAAGTGGCTTCTGTGAGAGTGTCATTTCTGAAGTAGCTTGCCCTCGCACTCTCGCAAGGTATAGAAACGGTCAGCCCGAATTTTTGGCGAAAAAGGATTATGGCAGAAAACACCACGCGCATGTCTCCCAAGACAAGCAAGGTCCTCTCGGTCATTATGGGCGGCGGCCAGGGATTGCGCCTGTTCCCCTTGACACGAGACCGCGCCAAACCCGCCGTGCCGCTGGCCGGGAAATATCGCCTCGTCGATATTCCCATTTCCAATTGCATCAATTCGGACCTCCGCCGCGTTTATGTGTTAACCCAGTTTAATTCCGCTTCGTTGCATCGCCACATTTCTCAGAGTTACAAGTTCGATCATTTCGCCGGCGGCTTTGTGGAGATTCTGGCGGCGGAACAAACTTTCGGCGACACCTCGTGGTATCAAGGGACGGCCGATGCGGTTCGAAAAAATCTCACCCATTTTCTCAACCACGATTTCGAGTACCTGCTGATTCTCAGCGGCGACCAATTGTATCGAATGGATTTCCGGCAAATCGTCGCGCAACATCTGGAAACCAATGCCGATGTCACCATCGCCACCATCCCGATGCCGCGGTCCCAGGCACAATCCCTCGGCATCATGCAAATCAATGCAGAGCGGCGAATCACGCGGTTCGTCGAAAAACCCAAGGAGCCGGCCCTGCTCGACTCGTTGAAACTGGAACGTGATTTGTATTCCAAATTCAAAATGCAATCCGAGGAAGAATTGTTCCTGGCCTCCATGGGCATTTACGTTTTCAATCGCGAGATTCTCCTGCGTCTGCTCGACAACGACTTCACCGATTTTGGCAAACATATTATTCCCGGCGCCATTGAATCGCACCGCGTTTTTTCCTATGTCTTCCAAGGTTACTGGGAGGACATCGGAACCATCCGCTCTTTTTTCGAGGCGAACCTGGACTTGGTTTCCGAACTGCCGCGCTTCAATTTTTTTGACATGAGCGCGCCCATTTTCACGCGCCCACGCTTTTTGCCGGCGTCGAAAATCAACGGGGCCGAAATTAATCACGCGATTATTTCCGATGGCTGCATCATCAATCACGCCCGAATCAGTCACAGCCTGGTCGGAATCCGCAGCACCGTGGCCGAAGGTTGTCAATTAACGCGCACGATTTTGATGGGTTGTGATTACTACGAATCTGACGCGTCGATCCGGCAATACGAAGACCAAGGCATTCCGCGAATCGGTATAGGAAAAAATACGCGTATCGAAAACGCCATCATCGATAAGAACGCCCGCATTGGATCAGACTGCGTTCTCTCTCCCGCTGGCAAACCGGACCAAATGGATCACGCCCTTTACTATATTCGCGATGGAATTGTCATCATTCCAAAAAACGCCATCATCCCTCATGGAACGGTTCTCTAGTGGCGGGTAGCATCTGCCTCCGGCGGGTGCGAACACATTTCCTATCTCGATGTTGGATGTTCGATGTCCTGTTAAATTTCCACATCGAACATCGGACGCGGAACATCCAACATCCAACATCGGACGTCGAACATCGAATTGGTTTCGTCGCACCCGCCGGAGGCAGATGCTACCCCCGCGCTGTTTGACTCCGGCAATAAAACTTGATGCGTTCCGGTGACGAGATTATTTTGACGCGCGAATTTGCCAGGGGCCATGGAACGAGGACTTACGAACCCCGCCAGGGCAGGAATGCAGCAACGGTAGTTTGCTCCGCGTCCGCCGTGGTTACCCTGGCTTCGTTAATTTACGATTTATGATTTCGGATTTACGATTGTCGCTCCAATCTTCGTCCGGCTCGTAAATCGTCATTCGTAAATCGTCAATGTCATACCAGGTCATCGCCAGAAAATATCGCCCGCAACGTTTCGCCGACGTCGTCGGTCAGGAGCACGTCACGCAAACTCTTTCCAACGCCATCGAACAAAAACGCATTGCGCACGCCTATCTTTTCGTCGGGCCGCGCGGCACGGGCAAAACAACCATCGCGAGAATTTTTGCCAAATGTTTGAACTGCACTGACGGTCCAAAAATAGACTTTCCCGACGACGATCCGCGCGCCAACGAAATCACCGAAGGCCGTTCGCTCGATGTCATGGAAATCGACGGCGCGAGCAATCGCGGCATTGATGAAATCCGTGAACTGCGGGAGACGGCCAAATATGCTCCGGCCGGTTCCAAGTTTAAAATCTACATTATCGACGAAGTTCACATGCTGACGAAGGAGGCGTTCAACGCGCTTTTGAAAACTTTGGAAGAGCCGCCCGCGCACGTGAAATTCATGTTCGCCACGACTGAGCCGGAGAAAGTCCTCCCCACGATTCTTTCGCGCTGCCAGCGTTTTGACCTGCGGCGAATTCCGGCGAAACTCATCGTCGAACATCTGGCTTACATCGCGAAAAAAGAAGGCGTGAAAATCGACGCCGCCGCGCTCCACGCCATTGCCCGGGGTGCCGACGGCGGAATGCGCGACGCCGAATCGACGCTCGATCAACTGATCAGCTTTTGCGGAGAGGAAATTGCCGAGGCAGATGTTTTGTCGATGTTTGGGTTGACCGCGCAGAGCCAGATTTATTCGCTCGCCCAAGCAATTCTCGCTGGAGAAATCGAACCGGCGTTGCGCGAGTTAAATGACTTGTCGAAGCAAGGAAAAGATTTGGCGCGGTTGCTTTCCGAACTGCTAAATCATTTTCGCAACCTGCTCATTTTCCAGGTTTCGCGCGGCGACATGCGCATCCTCGAAGTCTCCGAAGCCGAAGCCGCCGTGTTGAAAGAGCAATCCGCCCCGTTGAGTGCGGACGCGCTGACTCGCATCATGGAAGTTTTGACCGATTGCGAAGGCCGATTGCGCGACGCCGCGTCGAAAAAGATTTTGATCGAAGTGGCGTTGCTCAAGGCCATAGAGGCGAGAAGCGCCGTCAGCCTCGACACGGTTTTGAAACAACTGCAAAATTTACGCAGCGGAACGGTTTCCGCTCCTGCTAGTGGGGCAGGCTTCCAGCCCGCCTCTGCGGCCATCCTGCCCGCGCATCCTCCTGCAAAAATTTCCACACCGGTTTCGCAAACCCAAACCGCCGCTCCCGCCACGCCGGCCACAGATTCGGTTCCGACCGCCGATTTAGATTTGGAAAAACTTTGGACGCAACTCGTCGATTCCGTTGGTCGCGCCAGCCCGTTTGTCCGAACCTATTTTGTCGAAGCGCATCCGGTTTCGTTTGCGAAAAATATTTTGACCATCGGCTTCGACCCTGAATTCGCCGATCATTTGCCCCTCGTGGACAACGCGCGAAATCACTCGCTCGTTCAAACGAAGTTGAGCGAACTTGGTTTTCCAAATTCGCAGGTAAAATTCATCAAGGCCGAAGCCCCGACCAATCGCGCCTTGCCCAATATTCAACCCGCGTCCGAACGCCTTTCCCCTGCGGTCAGCGCCGAAAGTCTTTCGCGACCTTCCCTTCCTTTGTCGCCTGCGCGTGAAATTCCTACAGCTGCGAAAACCAAAACCGAATCCGTTCCGTTCAACAAAGACGATTTCAAAAACGATCCGCTGATCCAAAAAGCATTGGAAATTTTCAAGGGCCAAATCGTCGAAGTCCGCTCGTAAATCGAAAATCCAAAATCGTAAATCAAAAATATGTCCAGCATCGGAAAATTAATGAAGCAAGCGCAACGCATGCAGCAACAGATGGGGAAAATTCAAGCCGACCTCGCCGCCCGCACGGTTGAAGCGACCAGCGGAGGCGGCGCGGTGAAAGTCGTCGCAAAATGCGACGGCACACTCGCTTCGATCAAAATCGATCCGCAAGCGCTCAACCCAACCGACGCGCAATTGCTCGAAGACATGATTCTCGGAGCGACAAATCAGGCGCTCACCCAGGCTAAGGAAATTTCCGACGCGGAAATGGGAAAAGCGACCGCGGGATTTAATTTGCCGGGGATGACGTAGAAATTTACGAATGGCGATTTACGATTTACGAATGCGAACGGAACCGCCCGGCAAAATTGGTTCGTAAATCGTAAATCACAAATCGTAAATTCCTCATGCGTTCTCTTCCTGAACCCATTTTGCAATTGACCGCCGCGCTCGGAAAACTTCCCGGCATCGGCCCGCGTTCCGCCGAGCGACTCGCGTTGCATCTCGTGCAAAGCGAAATGGGCGAAGTTCGGCAACTCGCCCATTCCCTCGTCACTGCTCGCGAGAAAATTCAACTCTGCCAAATCTGCGGCGCTCTCACCGAAAAAAATCCTTGCGCCATCTGCGACGATCCGCGACGCGACGCTAGTTTGATCTGTCTGGTGGAGCGTCCGGTGGACATCCTCAGCATCGAAAAAGCCGGAACTTTTCGCGGCAAATTTCACGTGCTCGGCGGAAAAATTTCTCCGCTGAATGGAGTTGAGCCGGAAGATTTGCGCATCGCCGAATTGGAAGCGCGCGTCACCAAAGAGCCGATTAAAGAAATCATCATCGCGTTGAGCACCGATGTGGAAGGCGACGCCACTAGTTTTTATTTGGCAAAACGTCTCGCTGGAAAAGGGGTGAAAATTTCCCGCATCGCTCACGGTTTGCCCGCGGGAAGCGGCCTGGAATTCGCCGATGAAATTACATTGAGCCGGGCGTTGGAAGGACGGCGTGAATTTAGCTGAATCAGTTTTTCCTGTGTCCTCCGCCAGTCTGTTCAAGAATAAACGTTTCAGCTTCCCTCAAAGTCGTTTCCAAATCGCGCTCGACCAGAAACGTTTTTTGAAACGGTTTGCCATCCCAGCGGCCCAAAACGCGAACTTCTCCCGCCGCCCGATCATAAATAATTTTGGCAATGGGCTGCTTCTCTTTCCGCGGCCAATCATTTTCCCATACCGCTAATTCATTGCTCTGAGAAAAACTCTGCACCGTCGAGCCTGTCCCAAGTTTTTGCAGAGCCGTGATTTCATTTGCGTTCGCGCCTCGGGTTGAACCAGCCGTATCCAACATCGCAACTTGCACAATCATTTTGTCCGATGGCGTGAAAACGGGAATAAGCAGAAACAGCATCACCGCCGTTGCGGTTGCCAAACCAAGAATCCATTGCCAGCGCCAGGCCGATTTCTTCTCCGCGTCTTGTAGCGGCGTTCTGTGAGCGCCGAGCGTTTCCCGGACTTTCGTTTGCAAACGCCCGCGCGCATACGCCGGAAATTCTCCAGCCGTCGATTCCGTCGCGGCCAGCAAAGGGACAACTTCTTTGGCAAGTTTCGTCTCAGCCTGCAATCGCTCAAACTCCACTTTCAATTTCGGATCTTCGGCCAGCGACGAATTCAATTCCGCGCGCTCGGCGTCTGTTGCCTGTTGGGCGATGACCTTCATAGCCAGATCAAAAAAGCGTTCGTCATTCATGGTATTCATCGCAGAAACGCCTCCAGTTCTTTCAACAATTTCGGATGCCGCTCTCCCGCGCGCCGCATCGCTTCCAATCCGCGCTTCAAATAAACTCCGACCGTTCCGATGGCCACGCCGTGTTTGGCGGAAATCTGTTCGTAGCTCAACCCATGCAAAAAGAAATCGGTGATGATCGCGCGTTGTTCCGGTTTTATTTCCGATTGGAGTTCTCCGAGCAAACGAGCCAATTCCGTTTGCCCCAACTTTGCCAAAGTAGAATCGCCGCTGGCTGGATCAAACGGATTTTCCTCGTTGCCTAGTAGCGCATTCAAACTTTCGGTTTTTCCCGCGCCACGCTTGGCGGCAAATTGTTCCCGCAACCGGCTGACCGCCCGATGGTGCGCAATGCTCGCCGCCAGCGGTTTTAATTCCTCAACCGTTTTAATCTCGCGAACTTTTTCCACCAATTCTTCAAGCGATTCCATCGCCACATCCTCGATGTCTGAGGGAAGAAACGGTTGCAGTTTCAATTGCGCCACCGCAAAAACGGTTGGCCACAACCAGTGAAACGCCTCGTCCCAGGCAGCGGCATCGCCTTGTTGCAGCAATTTGAGGGCAGGAGGGTTCATGTGAATGGCAGGGATTGCGGCTCGAAAAACCGATCAAATCCTTTTGCCCGCAAAGCGGCTTTCAACTCGCGATCTTCCGTCCACAAACGCCCGTCCAGATGCAGAGTGAGCGCCACATAGGGCGTGTCATCTTTATCAATCTCTTTGCAGAGTCGATACGCTTCCAACCATGTTCCCATCGGAATGTTCGCTTCGCTCACGAACTCCAACTGGCTTACCACCGCGTAGAGACCTTCCAACAAATCCGCCTCCGCCAGCCCGCTCGCCTGTGCCAGCCGCTCCTTGTGTTTGAATAACTCGACGAAAAGAAAACGTGGACTGAAGAAATTGGGATGGCCGCCCGGCCCGATGCGCCCGCGCAAATCACGTCGTCCGGCGCGCAGACATTTAAACGCGATGTTCGCGTCAACAATGACGCACTCCGCGTTCATTGGTCGCTCGGCGGAATAAATCTGTCCTTGTTGGCTGCCCACCACTCCGCCTTGATGTCATCGGCGATGCGGTTGGCGTCCTCCTCGGTCAGGCGGCTCCGCTGGACAATCTCCTCCAGCCGCAACCAGTTCAGAAACGCATCAAGCTGCTCCGGCGGCACGGCATCCTTGGAAATCGTCACCCGCACGTCTGCCTCCGTTGTTTCCACCGTTATCATGGCCGCAGCCTAGTCCAACGATTTATCTGCGGCAAGCCGCGAAAGAACCCACGGGAGCGCAAAGAATTTTCACCGCGAAACACACGAACGACACGAAAGGGAAATCCAAGGTAGGGCGCGTCACTCCGTGTGCGCCGTTCGTAAATTCAATTGTTGGAGTCAAAGCTTCAGCTTGTTCTCGTGGCAAATTGTTCATCCTAAAAAGAGCAGTCGAAAACCACAGATGGACACAGATTTTCCGAAAACATATTCACTTCCCGGTTGATCTGCTGTTCTTGCGCAACTCTTTCTGATCTGTGTTCATCTGTGTCCATCGGGCAAGTGTCATCTGACCTAGATCAGATGACACTTCCCTGACCAACATCAGATGACACTTGCCCGTCCATCTGTGGTTTCCCTTCTTTTCTTAAATTCCACTCGGTGAATTCTTCCTCTGCGTTCTTTGTGTTCTTTCGCGGGAAATTCATCCGTGCAATCCCTGTCCAAAAATAGTTGTAAGAAACATTTCCCCGTTTGCGATGGAGTGAGTGAAGGCGGTTCGAATGAACGAAACGCCAACAACAACAAACAAAAAATCAAAACTATGAAAACTCTGACCAAACTCGCCCTCGCCGTCGCAATTCTCACGACCTCCGCTGTCGCCCAAGCTGAATGGGTGAGCGGTTATCAACGGAGCAGCGGAACCTATGTGCAGCCGTATTACCGCACGCCAGCCAACGGCACGCCCTACGACAACCTCAGCTATCGCGGCTATCCGTCGCAGCAACCGGGCTACGTCTCGCCCCGCAGCTACGGCCTGGATTCCAGTTCGAGTCGCACCCTGCCCCTGCCGAGCTACGGCAACTACAAACTCGACACCATGCCGCGCCCCTACACCGGCGACTACATGCCGAAACCGCTGTGTGGTCCATTCCCACAATTCCGGCCTTGAATTCTGAATCGTCCGGTTTGGTTGACGCATTGCCGAGGGGTGCCAGAGTATCCTCGGTGAACGGGTTAAGAGCAAATATGAAGCACTCCTTTTCAGTTTACGATTTCAAATCGAATTTCCTGGGGTCTTCCACCGGCGAAGATTTATTCCACGTTATTTGTTCCGGTGAACGTATCATTGTGGATAACTGCGAGTGGAAGAAACGCTCACTCGCACAGCCTCAGCTGGCTTTTATTTTGGGCAAAACGATCGTTGATGAGCGAAACAACCTTCACGGAGAATTGTTCAACGAGAAAATTAGAGGCGGACGAAGCAATGTTTTTCTGTTCGGTGTGGAGAAGATAAAGGATTGCAGCATAGGGCTTGTGATTCATCGTCTAGATGCACACTTGCCAGAGATATTCTCTGGCCCGATACCCCCGCGGTCAGGCCCTAACGCAGGCGACCCGAACAAGTGGAATTGCCCGATAAAGAGGGAGAGGCTGAGGGATTCCGTTAAGAACCTGATGAATGATTCTTCTGAGAGATTACACGGTTATGTCGCGTCCAACGTTCAGGCTTGTTTCCGAAACTTCGACCAAAGCTGTCTTGTAGCTGATTATTGCCATGCGTTGGCGCTGCTGGAGATTCGCCAGCAGTCGCACAGAGAAAGGCAGAAATTTTCCAACAACGCATCCAATCTCTTTGGGGACACCGCTCTGATTCAGAACGCTTTATTTTTGGGCGCGAAGATCCTTTCTGGAGACAGAGCATTCCTCAAACAAATGGCCGATTATTGTTCGATTCAGCTTGTCGCGTAACGAGTGAAGTCTGACGACAATACCAAACCTCTCACGAGTCCCTTGACTTTGTCCGGTGTCAGACTCCTAACTCCGTTCATGCGATCAAGGGGTTTTCTTTGCAGGACTCTAATTCTGCCCTTGTGTTGTCTTCTGACGACCGTCGTTTGTCTGACAGCTTCTTCTCAGCGTCCATATATTCACGAGCTTTTCGGCTCGGAATTGCTGATCTCCTGGCCCAAGGGTCAAAAACTACACGAAGAGGCGATGGAGCTTTACTATGTTGGGAACTTTTCCGCAGCTACGCAAAAGCTTGATAAAGCCATTTCTGATGCAGAGCAGTTTTCCAAAACAAAGAAGAGGGATTTGGCAATACTCCTGACCACTTCGGCTGAAGCTTATCTGACATTTGGTGACGCGGAAAAAGTTACTGAGATATTGAACCGCGCACTCGGTTTTTGTCGAAACGACACGACAAAAGACCAACCGCTAATCGCCCGCATCTGGAAAGATCAAGCCTTGGCAAGTCTGTTACAAGGATCGTTGTCCGACGCGCCGTCATTATTGGCAAAGTGCTTTTCCATTCAAAGGAAGATATACGACTCTGAACATCCCGCGCTTTCCCTCACTCTCCAAACCCAGGGGCTGCTCTATTTCTCCGAAGGCAAATACACGGATACCATAGCTTCTATAAATCGTAGTTCTGATATTCTCCAAAAAAGTTTGGACCGAGAAAATGTCCTTCGTGCGCAAAACCTAAATCTGCTGGCGATGATTCAATGGAAACAGGGCGATTATGCTCAGGCCGTATCTTCGTGCGAGGAAAGTCTGGCAATTCTCGAAAGGTTGCTTGGACCGGAGCACCCGATTCTGGGGCAAACTCTCAATACACTTGGTTTGGCTTATCAGGGACTCGCTGAATATGAAAAAGCGCTGCCTGTCTTGAAACGCAATTTGCGCATCCTCGAAAAAACACTCGGGCTTGAACATGAAGTTCCCCCGAAACGGTGGACAAGGGGCGGAGAACCTGAGAAAGGAAAACCGCCATGTCCAGCAATACGAAACCCAAACGAACGACGCACGATCTTGAGTTCAAGAAGCAAGCCGTGCAACTCCTCAACACCAGCGGCCGGCCGCTGGCCCAAATCGCCCGCGAGCTGGGATTACCCGGCTGGCAATTGCGCGATTGGAAGCGCCGCCTCCAGCCGCAGCTGCAACCGCCCGAAACCATCGAGGCGCTGCGCCTGCGTCTGGCCCAACTGGAGCGCGACAACTTCCAGTTGCGCCAG
>JBBQRQ010000021.1:0-58457 GCA_038214755.1 Verrucomicrobiota bacterium | reverse complement strand
GCGGTCACGTAGCGCAGGATTGCATCCTGCTGTATCGCCGGTTTGAAACCGGCTGAACGTCGCAAATAGAGAGAGTCTTTAGGTTTCGAAGGTATCCCGTTCTGGCGGCATCTCGCAGGTTGAAAACCTGCGCTACGGCAGGATGCAATCCTGCGCTACAACTGACCAACTGACCGCCAGTTTAAATCACACCCATTGGCGCGCGGTTTGACTTTATGTCGCAAGTTTTAGTGGTTAATTTAAAACAAGTTCATGAACGTTATCTCCCAAGAAAAAGTTTCCGAAATTGTCGCCTCGGCTTGTCCGGCCAAAGATTATCGCGGCAAAAAAGTTTTGCTCGTTGTTCCCGACGGAACGCGCACCGCGCCCATTGGTTTGATGTTCAAAACTTTGTTCGACCAAATCGGCGAAGTCACAAAAAATCTGGACGTGCTCATTGCCCTCGGCACCCATCAGGCCATGACCGAAGTCGCCATTCGCGAACGACTGGAAATTTCCGAATCCGAGCGGCACGAAAAATTTAGAAAAGTTCGTTTCTTCAATCACCAGTGGGATCATCCGGATGCGCTCCGAAAGATTGGCGTCATTTCCGCGGATGAAATTTCAAAACTTTCCGACGGCTTGTTCGCGATGGATGTACCCGTCGAAATCAACAAACTCGTTTTTGATTACGACCAAATCATCATCATCGGGCCGGTCTTTCCGCATGAAGTCGTCGGCTTTTCCGGCGGCAACAAATATTTATTTCCAGGAATTGGCGGGCCGGAAATCTTGAATTTTTTCCATTGGCTCGGTGCCGTTGTGACGAATCCGATGATCATCGGCAACAAGTGGACGCCCGTTCGCGCCGTCGTGGACAAAGCGGGTTCGATGGTCAGCGTGCCGAAACTTTGCTTCGCGCTCGTCATCGATGGCAAGGAACTCGCCGGAGTTTTTGCCGGTTCGCCCGAGTCGGCGTGGGATCAGGCGAGCGAACTTTCGCGCCAGCGCCACATCACTTACAAAGACCATCCGTTCCACACGATTCTGAGTTGCGCGCCGAAAATGTATGATGAAATTTGGACGGCGGGAAAGTGCATGTATAAACTCGAACCCGTGCTGGCCGACGGCGGCGAACTCATCATTTACGCGCCGCACATTTCCGAAGTTTGCGTGGCGCACGGTTGCACCATCATGGAAATCGGCTATCACTGCCGTGATTATTTTTTGAAGCAATGGGACAAATTCAAAGATTTTCCGTGGGGTGTCGTCGCGCATTCGACTCACGTTCGCGGAATCGGCTCTTTTGAAAATGGCGTCGAAAAATGCCGCGCGCAAGTCACGCTTGCCACCCAAATTTCTGAATCAGTTTGCAAAAAAATAAATCTTGGCTACCGCAATCCGAAGATCATTCGCCTCGAAGATTTTGCCAATCGCGAAGACGAAGGTGTGCTCCTCGTGCCGAAAGCAGGCGAGATGCTTTATCATTTGAAACAGCAGCCGAAGTGGGCGGGCGGAAAATAGCCCACGGGAAATCCGAAAACCGAAAGCCGAAAACCGAAAGAAGGCCGAATCCAAAGTCTAAAAGCCAGGTGATCTCGGTTGCCGAAAGAGAATTCCGGATCGGAGCGCCGATTTCCTAATCGGCAAGGGCCGGACACTTGACCGCCGCGAGCCGAACTGGAGTTCGGCGTTCCATTCCGCACTCGGATTTCAGACTTCGGATTTCTTTCGGATTTCGGATTTCTGACTTCGGATTTGGAATCATTCCACCTTCAACAAAATTCCTTGACCCGGACCAACCCAAACTTGTTCGCCTTCAAACGTCGTGGCTTCTCCGGTAAATGCCGAAATCAATTTCAACGCTTTCGGCGCGACCCGAAATTGTGGCCAGCCGGGTAACGAACCCGCCATCGATTTATTCATCACCATCACGTAACGGCTGCCATCTTCATGAGTGAAATCGCCTATGGCAAAATGGGCGTCAGCGGATTTGACCAAACTTTTTTCGCCGGGACCGTGACAACCCGCCGGCAAAGTTCCGAAATGATAAACGTCATCGGAAGTTAATTTCAAAAGCGTCGGCGCGAGTTTCAAGACTTGCAGATTGATATTCTGAATGTGGTTCCATGTCGGCGTCGCGTTGCCGAATTGGTCAATCGGCGCGCCGTGATAATTTCCCACCGGCGGCGCAAAATAAGTGAAGTAAGCCAGACCGCGCGCGCCGTAGAGCAACGAACTATAAACCTCCCAACGCAAATCGATGGCCGATGGCTCGCGATAATTCAGCCCGCCCACCGACAACACGATGCTCCAAAAAGGCAGTTTATACTTTCTCGCCGCCGCGCTGATTTGTTCCAGATTTTCCCAGTAGTTGCCGCGCATCCCGCCGCCTTCCAGCAGTGGGTAATGATCGAAGCTCAACTGCGTCGGGTGACAGGTCGAGATGAATTTCTCGATGTAATCGGCGTAACCGGAAGTTTCCAATTGCCAGTTCTCGGCGTAGTTCGGAAACAAATTTACGTAAGCCCATTTCGTCGGAGCAAGTTCGCGCACAACCGAGGCGACTTTCTCCAGACCGGGAAAAAATCCGGCGGGCGGTTCGTCTCGCAAATAATAGCCGTAGATCGACGGATGTTTTCCAATTTCCCTGATGAGGCTGGTGACGTTGGAACGCGCGACGCTTTCGTCAACCTTTCTCCAATCGTAACCGCCGACGCGGGCGTCGCTCACGATGGTTTTTAGTCCAGCGACTTCGCAATTCGTCAAAGCGGACGGCGGCACGAAGCCGGCAATGGTGAATCCGCACTCGCGAATTTTCCTCAACACCGCGGGATCATTGGGAATCGAATTCCACGGCATGATCGGAAAAAAGTTTGTTTCGTTGGCCGCGAAAGAGAGCAATGGAGCGAAAACAAAAATCAGAAAAACAAAACGGCACCGAACGGTTGAAAATTTCATGGCAGTGTTATGAATTTATTTTGTGGCAGTTTCAACCACGTTTCCTGCGGCGCATCTCAGCGATGATCCGTTACTCGATTTGCCCATCGGTCTCGTTGCTGCGCGGCCTCGAGCTGTATTCGCTGACGTGTCTTTGACAGAATCGGAAACGGGCGCCTCTCAGTTTCTTGCAACTCTCATTAGCACCCGGCTTCAGCCGGGTGGACAGAAACAGATTGCGACCCTCAACCGCTTCAGCGGTTTCCCGCATGGGGCAAACCGCTGAAGCGGTTGAACTCACCTCAGGACCCCAACACCCGGCTGAAGCCGGGTGCTAATGAGATTCGGAATGAACATTGCAAGAAACTAAGATGCGCCCATCGGAAACCTCTTCAGAAGTTTTGACTTTCTCTCCGGTTGACAGTGGTGGTACGGGTTGGTCGCCCGCTGTCGGCGGTGGCACGGTCGCTGGGTTTACCTAGCGGTTCGTTCACCGAGATACCAGCGGGTTTTTCTTTTCGTTTTCCCGTCACCGCGGACAATTATTTTGTCCCTTGAGTCTTCACGCGCGGATGTTTCAATTCGGGCATGAACCTGACTGAGTTCAGAAAAGAATACACGCTCGCTGGGTTGCGTCGCCGCGATCTCGCCGAAAATCCGATTTTGCAATTTGAAGAATGGTTGCAACAAGCCGTCAAAGCCGAAGTGCCGGAGCCGACCGCGATGTCCGTCGCGACGGTCAATGAATTGGGTCAGCCATCGCTGCGGACGGTTTTGCTCAAGGCCGTCGATGAACGCGGATTTATTTTTTGCACGAATTACGAGAGCCGCAAGGGAGCGGAACTCGCCTCCAACCCGAACGCCGCGCTTTTATTTTTTTGGAAAGAATTGGAACGACAGGTTTGCATCCGTGGGTTGACGCGAAAGATTCCCGCCGAGGAGTCGGATTTTTATTTCAAGGCCAGGCCAGTCGGCAGTCAGCTCGGCGCATGGGTTTCAAAACAATCCTTGGTTGTGGAAAACCGCGAAGTTCTCGAAAACAAATTTCAGGAACTGGGAAAAAAATATTCCGGGCAGGAAATTCCAGTGCTCCCAAATTGGGGCGGCTACGTCGTTGCCCCGGAAACGATTGAATTTTGGCAAGGCCGCGTGAACCGCTTGCATGATCGCTTCCGTTATGCAAAGAACGGCGATGGCTTGTGGATTATTGAAAGACTTTCGCCGTAAAACGATTTTCTTTTCGACCGACTTTTATTTCTGTGTCGAATGCCTCCGATAAAAGTTTTGAAGTCATCACCTTAATTTTTTCTCCGCAGCCGATGACTTTTCCTGCTTTCAAAATCAGCGCGTGCGAAAACACCGGCATGATTTCTTCAACGTGATGCGTGACGAGAATCAGCGTCGGCGAACTTTTCTGCGAACCGAGCCGTTGCAAAAACTGCAAGAGATTTTCGCGGGCGACCGGATCGAGTCCCGCGCACGGTTCATCGAGAATAAGCAATCGCGGTTGGGCCATCAGCGCGCGTCCGATCAAAACCCGTTGCCGTTCACCTTGGGACAAAACCCGCCACGGCCGGTCCGCGAGATATTCGCATTCGACCTGCTTCAAAATTTTTCGCGCGCGCGCCCGATCTTTCGGGGAACCTTTTCCCCAAAAATCAATGACCGCATTTTTGCCGCTCAAGACGGTCAGCAATGCCGGCTCGTCCTCGGCCATCATTTGGCGGAGTGAGGAACTGACCAGACCGATTTGTTTGCGCAACTCGCGCCAGTCAGTTTGTCCAAACTTTTCTCCGAGGACTTCGATTTCGCCGGAAGTGAAATTGAGATAACCAGCCAGCGCATCGAGCAGCGAGGTTTTGCCGGAGCCGTTGGCGCCAAGCATGGCCCAGTGCTGCCCGCGGTCGATCCGCCAGGAAATATTTTCGAGAATGGTGATGGGTCCCCGCACAACGCACAGATGGGAGATTTGCAGAACAGATTTGGTCACGCGACTCAGCGGCGGTTAAAAATAAAAATGAGAACCGCAACGATGGCGGAGAAAAGAAGACCCACTCCGAGCGACCACATTAAATTCCTGTAATATCTTTTCCGTCCTTCCCTCCTCGACGTGGTAAAGAGAAAATAGATTTTTCTTGCGCCCTTTTTTTTGAAAAACACGGGAGGCATGTAATAAATCGCAGGACGTTTTGTCAACGGACATCACCGTCCTCGTAGCGCAGGATTGCATCCTGCCGTATCGCCGGTTTGAAACCGGCTGAATGTCGCAACCATAGAAAGTCTCTGGTTCCCGAAGGTCTTCCGTTCTGGCGGCATGACGCAGGTTGAAAACCTGCGATACGGCAGGATCAAATCCTGCGCTACATCTGACCAACTGACCGCCAGTTTGAATCACACCCCCCAACGCCCTTGCCGATTGCAAATCGGCGATACGGCAGGTTAAAAACTTGCGCTACGTTTTCAATGCAAATGCTTTCCTGTTGTTTTTCCGCGGGAACATTTGCAACATCGCTCGCGCTGATGAAGACGATCGCCGCTCACATGCGATGCCAACTTTTCCTGGCGGCGATTTTTGTCGGGCTGTTGTCTTTCGCCGGGGCTGCCGAACTCATCTACACCCCGGTTCTCACCAAAGACTTTTTCAAGAACTCGCGCCAAATGGTTTTGGTCACGACGGAGAATTGGGAAAAAGTTTCGGGCACGTTGCAAAGGTTCGAGCGCAGCGATCTAGCTGCGGAATGGCGCGCCGCCAGTTCGCCTATCAAAATTGTGGTAGGCCGGAATGGGCTGGGCTGGGGACGGGGACTGCACGAGGAAATAAAAACCGAGCCGCAAAAAAAAGAAGGCGACGGAAAAAGCCCGGCGGGAATCTTTCGTTTGTCCTCCGCGTTCGGTTTCGCGCCGCCCGACGAAATGAAATTGAAAGTGCGTTACTTGCACGTGACGGACGCGCTGGAATGCATCGATGATATCAATTCTGTTCGCTACAATTCCCTGGTCGATAACACGCACATCTTCAATTCCGATTGGAAAAGTTCGGAGAAGATGCTCGCGGTCGGAGAACAATACCGGCTCGGTGTCGTCGTCGAACACAACACCGACCCGCGCACCTCAGGAAAAGGTTCCTGCATTTTCCTGCACATCTGGAAAGGCGACGGTAGCGGCACGAGCGGTTGCACCGCCATGGAAAAAAGCGAAATGGAAAAATTAATTTTGTGGCTCGACGCCAGAGCCAACCCCGTTTTGGTGCAGCTTCCCGAAGATGAATTTCTCCGAGTGCAAAGCAAATGGAATTTGCCGTCGTTGAAAATAAATTCCGCCCGCGAGAAATGAGCCGCGAGATTTTTCCATGTTAAACTACATCTGGCTGGGGCTGGTTCTGCTCGCCGTCATCATCGGCGGTTGCAACGGCCTGTTACCGGAAGTGACGAAAGCCGGATTCGACATGGCGAAAACCGCCGTCATGGAAATCGCCTTGCCGCTCTCAGCGGTCATGACGATTTGGCTGGGCATCATGCGGCTCGCCGAGAAATCCGGGCTGGTGCTGATCCTCTCGCGCGCGATGCGTCCGATCATGCGCTGGCTTTTTCCGGAAGTTCCGCCGGAACATCCTGCGATGGGCGCAATGCTCATGAACATCGCCGCGAACATGCTCGGCTTGAACAATGCCGCCACGCCGCTGGGTCTCCGCGCGATGACGCATTTGCAAAAATTAAATCCGCATCCGGCGACCGCCACCCATGCCATGTGCATGTTTCTCACCATCAACACCAGTTCCGTTCAACTCATTCCCGCCACGGCCGTGGCCATTCTCGCTGGCGCTGGTTCAAAAAATCCAACGGCGATTGTCGGCACTGCTTTTATTGCCACGGTTTGTTCGACGGCGGTTGGAATTTTTTTTGCAAAATTATTTGCAAAAGGGCATTCCAAATCACCGAGTAATCCGTTGGCAGATACTTCCAAGGACGAGGCAACCCCCGTCGAAGCCGAGCCGCTATTGGCTGTCACGCTCGAACCGCCCAAAATTTCTGGCGGCGGAAAAGTTGTGCTCGCGCTGTTCCTGATTTTGTTCGCCTATTTTTTTCTGGTGGTGCTCAAACCGGAAATGCGACTTCAAAATATCTTTCCCAAAAACTTTTCCACATCGACGCTGACCGCCGACAACGCAACACCGAATCAGTTGGTCCAAATGGTCAACGCGATTTCCGTTCTGGCGATTCCATTTTTCCTCGCGTTTTTCCCGCTCTACGCCGCGTTGCGTCGCGTGAAAGTTTACGAGGAATTTATCGAAGGCGCGAAGGAAGGATTTCAAGTCGCTATTCGCATCATTCCATTTCTCGTCGCCATTCTCACAGCCGTGGGAATGTTTCGCGGCGCGGGCGGAATCGCTCTGCTCACTAAATTTCTAAAACCCGCGTTGGATTTGATTCTCTTTCCGACGGAATTATTGCCGCTGGTTTTGATGCGCCCCTTGAGCGGCAGTGGCAGCATCGCGCTGGTCTCCGACCTCGTAAAAACCTACGGGCCTGATCACCTGTTCAGTTTAATGGGCGCGACAATTCTTGGCAGTACGGAAACAACTTTTTATGTCATCGCCGTTTATTTTGGCTCGGTCGGAATCCGCCGAACGCGCTATGCCGTTGCCGCCGGATTACTCGCCGATCTCGCGGGCGTGATCGCCTCAATTATTATTTGCCGACTGATGTTCGGGTAGCATCTGCCTCCGGCGGGTGCGAAAACTTTTTGCCTTCGATGTTGGATATTCGTTGTTCGATATTTGCTTCAATTCAGGAACCTCAGCGTTCAACATTGAACCCTGAACATCGAATGAAGATGGATCGCACCCGCCGGAGGCAGATGCTACCCAGAAAATAATTATGCCCGAAGAAAAACTTCAACTCGTTCGCGGACTCACTTTGCGCGACACCACCGCGCTGGTCGTCGGCACAATTATCGGCACCGGCGTTTTTTTGAAGACCGCGAAAATGGCGCAAGCGGTCGGCTCGCCGCAATTGGTTTTGCTGGCGTGGGTCGCTGCCGGAATTTTGTCGCTCGCCGGCGCGCTCACTTACGCCGAACTCGGCGCGATGCTACCCAAGGCAGGAGGCGAATATGTTTTCCTCCGCGCCGCCTACGGAGATTTACCCGCATTCCTTTTCGGTTGGATGCGAATCGTCGTTGGCTCCACCGGATCCATCGCCATCTTCGGAGTCGCGTTCGCCACCTTTCTTTCCGCGCTGATTCCCTTGAAAATTGTCTGGGCGAAAAAATCTTTCGTTCTGCTCGGACAAAACATCGATTGGGAATTCGGCGAGAAACAAATCGTCGCCATCGGAATTATTTTACTGTTTTCGGCGATCAACTGCCTGCGTGTTGTTTTCGGGGGACGCATTCAAACCGTTCTCACTGCCGCGAAAGTTCTGGGAATTGCCGCGATTATTTTTGGCGTGTTCTTTTTTGCGCCAACTGCGACCTGGGAAAATTTCCGCGCGCCACCCGGAACTGCCGCCTGGTCTGGCTTCTCCGCCTTCGGCGCGGCCATACTCGCGGCGCTCTGGGCGTTCGATGGCTGGAACAACATGCCGATGGTGGCGGGCGAAGTGAAAGATCCGGGAAAAAATATTCCGCGCGCGTTGATCGTCGGAATGTTGATCGTGCTGCTGGTCTATGGTTTGGCGAACCTTGCCTATTTTTACGCGCTGCCCTTTCCGGAAATTCTCACTGCAAATTCCACGGCGCACCGCGATGCTCTCCCCGTGGCCAGCAAAGCCGCTCAAACTTTTTTGGGAGCGAATGGCCCGGCGCTGGTCTCAATCGCATTTTTACTTTCCACCATCGGAGTTTTGAATGGATCGATTTTGACGAGCGCGCGGGTTCCTTTTGCGATGGCGCGCGATGGTCTTTTTTTTCAGAGCTTTGCCAAGTTGAGCAAACGAAGCGCGGTCCCGGTTGCCGCGATTTTGCTTCAGGCAATTTGGGCGAGCGTGCTCGCTCTTTCCGGCACATTCGATCAACTCACCGATTACGTCGTCTTTGCCGGTTGGATTTTTTACGCCGCAACCACTGCCGCCGTCTTCGTTCTGCGAAAAAAAATGCCAGAAGCGCCGCGTCCTTACCGCACTCTCGGTTATCCGGTCGTCCCGCTCCTCTTCGTTCTTGTCGCCATCGCATTGCTAATTAACACGTGGATGACGAGCCGCGTCGAATCCACCGCCGGACTGGTGCTCATTGCGCTCGGCCTACCCATTTATTTCTGGCAGCGTTTTGCGGCGAAAAAAACTGCGCAATGAAATTCATCTTTTCCATTTTGATTTGTTGCTGCGGTTGCCACGGCCTCTCTGAAACTAATCAATGCGAATTTCGCGAGGGAGGAATTACTCGAGGGCCTAAGAACAAAAAACAAATCGCGCTCGAATTCACGTCTGATCAATTTGCCGAAGGTGGAAAAACCATTCTCGATGAACTGGCCAGGCGCCACGCCAAGGCTTCATTCTTTTTCACCGGAAATTTTTTCACGAGTTCTAAAAACACGTTGCTGGCCCGGCGCATTGTCCAAGAAGGACATTATCTCGGCCCGCATTCCGACACGCATCCGCTGCTTTGCCCGTGGGAAGGACCGAAGAAAACGTTGGTGACAAAAGAGTTTTTTATTCGGGATTTGGAAAACAATTTGAAGAAGATCGAGCGCATCGGCGTGAAGCGAAAGGAAATTAAATTCTGGATTCCGCCCTACGAACATTACAACGAAGAGATCGTTTTATGGAGCCGGGAACTTAATTTGACCTTGATCAATTACACGCCGGGCACGCGCTCCAACGCCGATTACACAGAAGATGACGCGAAAAATTTCGTCTCATCCAAAATTATTTTCGACAGCATTCTCCAGCGAGAGCGCGACGACCCCAATGGCCTGAACGGATTGTTGTTGCTGCTCCATTTCGGAGTCGGCCCAAAGCGCACGGATAAAATGCACGAACGTTTTGGTGCTTTGCTGGATGAATTACAAAAACGCGGCTATGAGTTTATCCGCGTCGATGAGTTGTTGCGGAATTGCTCGATCTCCAGGCAGAACACCGCCAAGCCTGGCTAACCTGGACGCGCCGCGGAATTGATCATCCGATTCCGGCCGGATGACGATCGGGTTAGACGCGCAGCTATCGCCGGAACCGCCGCAGCCTGCTTCTCAAAGTTCGATGACGTGTTGAAATCCGCTGAACAAGCAGCGGTGTTGGCCGTTGTTTATTAAACGGTAGGACGCGTCTGTTCGGAGCGTGCGTCAGGGCGATTGAACCAGTCGCAGGAACTTAGTCGCAGTGTCGAGGTTCACCAGCACATTGGTCCGGCCGCCACCGCCGACAACGGTTGATCCGAGTGAAGCCCAGGAAGCGGCATCATCGCCCGCCACCATAACTTTCCAAAAATTCTCATAGCGGGAACAATCCGCCTTTTGTAGCGTCGCTGTCATGAACGCCTCCGCCGCGAAAAAAAAATTGCTGGCCGCGCAAGTCGAAAAAATCGTCCAGAGCACACCCATCATCGACGTCCACACCCATCTCTACGACCCGGCGTTTGGCAAACTTCTCCTTTGGGGCATCGACGATTTACTGACCTATCATTATCTCATCTCCGAATCGTTTCGTTATTTCGACATCCCTTACAAAGATTTCTGGGGCCTCTCCAAGATCGATCAGGCCAGCATGATTTGGGACGCGCTCTTCACGCAACATTCGCCGATTTCGGAATCCTGCCGTGGAATTTTGACCACGTTGAACGCGCTCGATCTCGATGTAAAAAAACGCGACCTCCGCTCGCTACGCAAATGGTTCGCGGCGCAAAAACCCGCGCAACACATCAATCGCTGCCTGAAGCTGGCCAACGCAAAATCCATCTACATGACCAATTCGCCTTTCGACGATTTGGAGCGGCCGGTTTGGGAAAATGGTTTTGCGCGCGACCCGCGATTTGTCGCGGCGCTGCGCATCGATCCGTTGTTTTTAGACTGGCCCGGCACGGCGGCCCGTCTCGCCAGTTGGGGCTACAATGTCACCACCGCGCTCTCCCAAAAAACATTTTCCGAAATGCGTCGTTTTCTCGACGATTGGAGCAAGAAATTGCAAGCGCGTTACCTGATGATTTCTTTGCCGCCCGATTTTCTTTTTCCCGACAAAACCGATTTTAATCGCCTCATTGAAGAAGCGATCTTGCCGCATTGCCGGGATTTCAATTTGCCCTTCGCCATCATGCTCGGCGTCCGCCGCGCGGCCAATCCGCAACTCCGGTTGGCCGGTGACGGAGTTGGCTTAAGCAATCTCACCTCGCTCTTAAACCTTTGCGCGATGTTCCCGGAAAACAAATTTCTCTGCACCGTTTTGGCGAGGGAAAATCAACACGAGCTTTGCGTGCTGGCGCGGAAATTTCGCAACCTGCACATCTTCGGTTGCTGGTGGTTTATGAACAATCCCGAACTCATCGACGAGACGACGCGGATGCGTCTGGAGATGCTTGGCTTGAGTGTGACCCCGCAGCATTCCGACGCGCGGGTGCTCGATCAAATCATCTACAAATGGCAACACAGCAAAAACATTATCACCCGCGTTTTGGCGGATAAATATTCCGACTTGTTGGACACCGGCTGGCAAATTTCCCGCGCTGAAATTGAGCGTGACGTGGCCGATCTTTTCGGCGGCGCGTTCGAGAAATTTTGCCAGGCATAGGGTGCGATTCCAATAGGCGGTCAGCGCCTTCGTCGCGCACATTTCAAATCTGGATTATGAATGCTGCTGAGATTTGTTACCTGAACGTGACGTGCGCGCCATTTGGCTGACACAGCAATTTGGTATTTCCTGACCCAACCATTTTTCGCCATGACAACCACCGACGAATACGAATCAACCCGAAACAAAACAACGACCGTTCCCTTTATCAACGTCGTCGGCGAACGCCGTGGGTGAATTCAAGCCGAAATACATTTTGGGAATTATTCTTTTTCGTGTGCGTTCGTGTCGATTGGTGGTTTCAAACTAAAAAACGATGAACCTCTATTTTCTGAGACACGCCAAAGCGGAGGAACGCGGCTCGCGTTTTCCGGACGACAGCAAGCGTCCGCTCACGACCGAGGGCGAGCGGGAAATGGTCCGTGTCGCCGGGGGAATGCGCCGGATGAAATTGAGTTTCGATTTGATTCTAACCAGCCCGTTCGTTCGCGCCAAACGAACTGGAGAAATCGTCGCGGAAGTTTTTAAATCCAACAAATTGCGCTCGTCAAAAAATCTGGCGAGCGGCGGAGATGCGCGAAAGTTGATCGAAGAACTAAACGAAGATTATCCTTCGCTAAAAAACATTTTGCTGGTCGGGCACGAACCTTATTTGAGCGGGCTGAGTTCGCTGTTGAGCACGGGCGGCCCAAAACTATCACTGAACTTCAAAAAGGCAGGCTTGTGCAAATTGACGGTGGGCGAATTGCGAGCCGGCCGTTGCGCGAAGTTGGAATGGTTGTTGAAGCCAAGTCAACTTGTGCAAATCCGAAAGAGGTAGAGCCGCGCCTCAAAAACGGCAGCTTCTCCAGATGCAGTCCGCCGTCCGTAAAATAAATTGATAGCGACTTATGGCCTCTACAGAAAAAGAACAAACACTGCGCAGCGCCATGCGCCAGATCGCGCGCGAAGAGATGGATGCCGCCTCGGCTGAACTTGGGCAGAGTCCCCTGCAACATGAAAATATCCACGAAGCGCGGCGGCGCCTGAAAAAACTGCGCGCGCTGCTTCGGCTTCTCCGAAACGAAATTCCTGCCACGGTTTTTGAAAAAGAGAATCGGACTTTCCGCGACATTGGCCGGAGACTCGCGCCCATTCGTGACGCCCGCGCTCTGGTCAGCGCCGCCGAGTCGCTGAAAAAAGATTCCAAGAAACATTGTGCGGGCCTGTCGCAAGTGATCGCCGTTTTACTAAAAGGAGAGGCTGCGCTCAAAACAGCGAACGCCAGAAAAAGAAATTCTTTGCATCTGCTGAATCTCGCTCGCCCGCGTGTGGAAACGTGGCTGAGTAAAAAATTCACGGCGGACGATCTGCGTGACGGAGTGCAGGAAACGTTTCGGCGAGGGCGGAAAGCGTTTCGAAAAGCGGAGAAAAATCCTGGCGACAAACAGCTTCATACTCTGCGCAAGCGGGTAAAAGACCTGGAACATCAGTTCGGACTTTTGCAACGACAGCGTCTCTGCCCCACGCGAAGCCCGCGCAAAAGAATCACGGCGTTGGGTGATTGCCTCGGCAAAGATCACGATCTTGCTTCCTTGAGCGCCGGGCTAAAGAGCCACAATCTTTCGCTCAAGCCGCCCGCCATTAAAAAAATTCGGGAGGAGATTTGCCGACAACGTTCCCGACTTCAAAAGCGCGCGTTTAAGTTGGCGGAAAAAATTTACAGAGAGCCACCGGGCCGCTTCGCGCGCCGAGCCATTCGGTTCAAATGAAAGTGAAACGCGTGAGGCAATCCATTGAGGTATAGATTGGGTCAATGATTGCCGCGGCTCACCACGGCGTGCGCGACACTTAATCTTAACCAGGACGTAACGCTCCCGTCGTTGCTGCGTCGCGGCCCCGGCATTA
This sequence comes from Verrucomicrobiota bacterium, assembly GCA_038214755.1. Classification (GTDB taxonomy): domain Bacteria; phylum Verrucomicrobiota; class Verrucomicrobiia; order Limisphaerales; family CANJXF01; genus CANJXF01. Next base: position 44,937 of record JBBQRQ010000021.1, on the reverse strand, counting down.
TTCAAAGAGCATGCAATTAAAAATTCGTTTGCAGTCCAAAGTGCTGGTGGTCGATGACGAGCGAGATGTGGTTGATCTGGTTGGGTTCAATTTGCGGAGTGCGGGTTACGAAGTGGAAACGGCCGAGTCCGGCCTCGAAGCTCTGAACAAAGCGCGCTCCTTTTTGCCGGATTTAATTATTTTGGATTTGCTGTTGCCGGACCTCGACGGCGCCACCGTTTGCGAAATTCTCCACAAGCTGCCCTCCACCGCGTCCATTCCCATTTTAATGCTGACGGCTTGCGCGAGCGCGACAACCAAACTTGTCGCGATCAAAGCCGGCGTGGATGACTTCCTCACCAAACCGTTCAGCCCAGGCGAACTGGTGGCGCGAGTGGGAGAAGTGCTGGTCTTGCGAAATCCGCTTTTGAACGCCGAGGCAGAAACAATTTAGAAAGTTTCAAGCATCTTCCCTGGTCTGGAAAAAAAAGAGAAGCCCAGTCGGGCTTCTCATGTTGCCGACGTTGGCAGAGTGGCTGACTACTGAACCATGATGCGATAAAATGTATTCGTCGCCCCGATGGGTTTGATGAAAGTGATGTTCGATCCCGTTCCCGTTACCGGTGCTCCTGAATTGGTCCAGCCGGGCAATGTTCCCAACGTGTTGACGGACTGGAGTTGGTAAGTGTGTCCGATTTGCGAAGTGGAACTCAGCGCAATGGAACCGCCACTGCGGTTGAATGTGATCGTCGGCGCCACAACCACCAGCGGGATGATTTGGTATTTCGACAACGCAGTCCAACCGGCGATCCACAAATCATTCGCATCGAAAGCGCCTTGATAATTCACTTGAGTGTAGAACCCGTTATTCGGCGGAGTGCGACCGCCGGTGAGAGCGGGGCTGCCGGGCAAGGGGCGAGGGTCGAGTCCGCCGGTGTCATCGCGTTTGATGCCGCGCAGTTGCGGGTTGACGATGGAATTGCTGCGCGTCGAATCGGTGAACAACACGCTGCCGTTATCAATCACGATATTCGTCACCGTGTTCGCGCCGGCGCTCGTGCCGAAACCCCACCAAAGATTATTTCTCATGTCCAGCGAACCAGAATTGAGGAAGTTGGTGCAGTTGGCGCCGATGGAAAGGCCGCGTTGCGAATAGTCGGTAAAGATGCAGTTGAAAAAACTCGGCGAGGCGAATTCGCGAATCGTGAAGGCGTTGTTGGCCGAGCCGCCGCCGTTGGTTCCTGCGCCGATGGTCGTCGCGTTATAAACTTCCATTTTCATCGTGGGCAATGCGCCCACGGCGATTCCGTTGGGTTCACCGTTAAGTTCCCAACCTTTGTCGCGCGCACCCGGCTCTTGGATGGAGAAAAGGAATTGCAGTTTTCCAGAGTAACCTTGATCGGCGTCGAACGTATCGTCGTCGTTGAAGGCGCTGACTAAATATTTGCAATTAACCGAGCCGCCGAAAAATTCAAACCCGTCGTCGGCAATCGCGTAAGCTTCGACATATTCAATCGTCGTTCCGCGACCGACCGTGCCGAGCGAAAGTCCGTTGATTTCCTTGTTCGATTCCAAAACTTTTCCGCCGTGACGAATCGAGACATAACGGAAAACACCGGAACTATCGTCATCATTTGTTCCGCCGAAACGATGGACGAATTGGCCGCTGATTTGAGTGTCGGCGAGACCTTCGTAAACGTCGTATTTCGGACTGGCGGCATTGCCCGCTGCGTCGCTGGCCGTGTTGATCTTTGCGCTGCCGAAAATCACGACACCACCCCAAAGCCCGCGCTGATAGATCGGCAGATCAAACGGATCATTAACATCATCCAGCACCGAGGTAAAAATGATCGGACTATTCGCCGTGCCGTTCGCAAAAACTTTTGCGCCACGTGTAATGATGAGCATCGAAATGGTCGCCGCGCTGGCGTTAGTCTGGCCTTTGATCACCGTGCCAGCCTCGATGTTCAACACCGCATTGCTCAACACATAGACTGGACCGTTTAGAATGTAAGTGTTGGTTGAGAACCAATTATTTGTTCCGGTCAGGCTGCCGGAAATATTGTTCGTGCTGGCACTGGCGCTTTGTATCGCCAGCGCGGTTAAGAGCGAGAGGAGGATTTTTTTCATAGTCAGTTGTCAATTTCTGTTTCGGATTTTTTTCTACGCGGACGAAGCTGACACAATGCTGCGACGATCAAAGGTCGGTGGAGTTACAAATGCGTGAAGTTTTTTTCACAGGATGTTGTAGGGCAGGCTTTCGAGCTTGCCGGTGACAAAACTTTCCAGTTTCGTGAATGGGTTTTTTAAATATTTCCGAGGGACTGGAAAGTCCCCGGCACCGGCAGGCGGGAAAGCCTGCCCTACGAGGCGCAATTAGAAATCGTAAGCCAGCGAAACCCCCAGCGTGACGCCGCGACGGTAGGACGTGTAAACAAATTCGTCCGGCTTGTTTCCGTAAGTGACCTGATAGGGAAGATCGAGCAGATTTTTTGCGGAAAATTTCATTCGCAGATTTCGTCCCAGCCGTTGCGCCAAAGTAAAATCCAAGGTCGTCGGCGGATGTTCGTAGATGTCGGGGCCGGATGGATTGACGAAAAAAACGCGCGGACCGGCGAGCGTGAGGCTCAATGAAGCGGAAGTGCCGAGACGCGGGTTGTCGTAATTAAAATCGGCGTTGAAAATGTAGGGCGATTGATCGTAGAGCGAACGGCTCGTCGGCGTATTCGGGCGCAACGGACGTTTATTGGCGAGTTCGGCGGCGGTGAGTTTTACCTCTGATTCGATGAGCGAAAGATTTGCGCCGATGCTGAAGTAGCTCAAAAGCGGATCAATAAAACCGAGCGATTTGCGCGCTTCCAATTCCACGCCATAGAGCTTCGCCGCGTCGCGATTGATGTAAGTGAGAATGGTGGATTCCTGATTCACGGAATATTTTTCAATCGGTGCTTTGAGGTTTTTGTAAAAAACGCTGACGGCAAAAACTTCTCCGGGATTGGGAAACCATTCCAGCCGCGCGTCGTAGTTTTTGATCGAGGTGATTTGCAAATTCGGATTGCCATCGAGCAAAGTATCGGTCGGCAAATCGTAACTGCGCACCGACGCAATCTCGCGATAAGTCGGGCGCGTAATCGTCTGCGAATAACTCAAGCGTAACGTCAGGTTTGAAGTGATGTCGCCGATCAAACTCAACGCCGGCAACAAATCAGTTTGGCGAAGCGCTGTGTTGGTGGAAGCCAACGCGCCGCTCGTCGAGGCGACGCTCAAGTCCGTGGATTCCACCCGCGCCCCGCCCACCGCGCGCAATCGGGACGTGAACGGCAATGTCGTCATCAAATAGGCCGCTTGGATTTCCTGTTTGCCAATGTAAGTGCTGTTGCCCAGTTCCGAAGTGAGGTAGCGTGGAAAAATATAATTCGTGCCGCGCGGCCCGACCACGGTGGTGTAATTCAGGTTCGTGGAATTGAGATAGGTGTTTGGATCAAGCGGATTGCCGAAACCGGAATCGCTCCTTTGCGATGCGTAAGAAAAAGTCCGTTCATCGTAAGTTCTTTCAGACTTGCTGTAAAATGCGCCTGCCTTAAGTTCGCCGCGTTCGTCGTTGAAAAACCAAAACGGAATCGTGCCGTCCACCTTGGTATTAAAATTGTCCTCTTCCAATGCGCGGAAATATCGGGTGGGCCGACGCGGCTCAGGCAAGGAATTGTCGAAGGTGAACGTGCGGCCGCTGGTCGTGTGATAATAATTGAAGTAACGCAAATCCGGTTCGTCCTGGGAAGTATTAGAAAGCGCGGCCAGCCAATTAATTTTCAGTTCGAGCGATTCCGGCAGCAACTCATGTTTGCCTTTGAGTTGAAACGTGTGCAACTGGCGCTCGATGAATTGCAGCGTGTTTAAATCGCTGACCAGTTCGGGACTGCCGGTCGTAAAATCTGTCCCGACGCGCCGCCGCCCGATGTCTTCGCTGTTCTGGTTGTAAAGAAAACTAAATCCCAATTCGTGATTCGGATGCAGTTGGTAGGCGAGATTGACCGCGCCCGCCCAGTTCACCGTTTCGTTGCCGCGCGCGTCCACCCAACGCTTGGTCAAGTCGAGGGCATTGTTGTAACGCGCGGAAACTCCATCCCCGTAAAAATTAAATTCCCGTTTGTAACTGAGACTGGCGAAAATTCCGAATGGCCGTTCCGCCAAAAGCGCGGTGTCGCCCAATGACAGGGAAAAGTTTTGATTCAGCGGCGAAGTATTTTCTTTGGCGGCGAATTGCGTGGATCGAAATGAACCCGTCAGTCTGGCCAGCAAATCGGCTTGCGCTTGTCTTGCCGCAGCCGCTGCTGGAGTTTCACGCGAGGGCGCGGTCCGAGGCGGCGTGGGAATGTTCGCGTTCTCCAATTTCCCCGGCAACGCGCGCGACCCGTCGTCCATCCCGAGCCAATCCGTCGCGCCGCCGTGATAACTTAAAAAATTTTCGTTCAAACTGGATTGCGTGTTGTATTCCGCGCCGAGAGAAAACGACGCGAACGGTTTCGCCGGAAAAGATTTCGTCACTACATTCACCGCGCCGCCCGCGAAACCACCCGGCTGGTCCGGCGTAAAAGTTTTATTCACAATGATCCGGTCAATCATCGCCGTGGGAATCAAGTCGAGTTGCGCGGCCTTGCGATACGGATCGGCCGTCGGAATGTCCGCGCCGTTCAACGTGGTCGTGTTGTAGCGATCACTCAATCCGCGCACGACCACGAACTTTCCTTCCACGATGGAGGCGCCGGAAATTTTTGAAACCACGGCGGCGGCGTCGCTCGCGGTTGTTTTGGTAATCTGCTCGGAACTGATCGCGTCCTGCGAAGCCACTGCGGCCTTTCGATCTTCCAGCACCGACGCGACGGTGCTGGGCCTGGTGGATTTGTTTGAAAATAGCGACGGTGTTCCCGTGTTCGTTTTACTTCCCTTACCAGTGGTTTTGCCGCTGCGAACTTGCGGTTGAAACGGCGTCGGCTTCGCGTTCGGCGCGCGCTTTTCTGCTTGGAAAAAACCTGGTGAAAGCGCAGGCGGCGCGTTCGGATTCGGAGCGGAAGTAGTCAAGGCTTGAGTGGTCGGCGGCGGCTGCTTTTGAGCTTCCTGCGGTTCAACAATTTCTTTCGGCTCCGCAATTTTTGGCTCCGCTGGTTTCGGTTTTTCTTTTGGCGGCTCCGGTTTTTTTGTTGGAACAAGATTGAACACGCGCAAAACGGGATCGAGTTTCCCCGTCTTCGCCGCCCAAACGAAAATCACCAGAAAAACCAAAACGTGCGCGACAATTGCAATCGTCAGGCTGGATTTGGTGGAATCCTTTTTTACACGCGGCATTGCTTTACAGGAGCGCGGACAGCCTTGTCCGCGAGTTGTCGAGGTTTAAAAATGCGCGAAACGATTAGCCATTCCGCATTGCACGATTCACTCGCGGACAAGCTGTCCGCGCTCCTATCCGCGTTCCAATTTCGCAACATGCTTTTGAAACGTTCTATTGCGGTTCCGTCGCCAAACCGACTTTGGTGACGTTGGCTTGCGAGAGCGTGTCCAACACCTCGACAATTTTTTTGTATTGCACCGCGCTGTCTCCGCGAACGACGACGTTCAAATCAGGATCGGCTTTTCGGAAGTCCACGAGGAACGCCAGCAGTTGGCTGTTGCTGACTTCCTTTTGGTTAAGATAAATTTTCCCGGAATTATCGACGCTGACATAATTTATTTTGGGCGGCGCATCTTTGGGAACGCTCTGCGCGCTGGGAAGGTTGATCGAAATGTCGCTGACCGTCGGCGCGGTCGTGATGATAAAAATCACCAACAACACAAACGCGAGATCGAGCAACGGAGTGATGTTCAGTTCGCTGAGCGAATGATGCGATGTCTTGGAATATTTTTTCATGTTTAAGAAGGAAGGACGAATGAATGCGCCAACGAAACGGAGCGCGGCTGTGTCGCAGACCAGCCGCAGCGCCTCGAAAAAGTTAACGCGCTGCGGCTGGTCGAGGACGACACAGCCGCGCTCCTCGCTCTATTTCGATTCGTGTTCATTCGTGGTTGAAATCAAATCGCCGCGTTAAACTTTGAATGCCTCTGCCGTTTCAAAATCCCGATACGCCGGTTCCTCTTTGTTCAACATTCCTTTCAACGCATCAGCGATTTCATCGGCGAGCGCGCGATTATCCACGTAGCTGTGTTCAATTGCCGTCGCGTATTCCGTCGCAAAATTATCCAGTTCCTGCGTGATGCCACGAATGCTCGTGACCATGAAGTTGTAGGCGAACATCGCAGGAATCGCTACGAGTAGGCCGATGACCGTCGCGATCAATGCGCCCGCCACACCCGGAGCCATGACGGTCAAGCTGGCGGTGTTCGCTTTGGCGATGCCGGAAAAAGTTTCCATCACACCCCAAACCGTTCCGAGCAAACCGATGAACGGCCCGCCGGACACTGCGGTCGAGAGCACGATCATTCCTTTTTCCAAGGAGAGCGCTTCCGCGCTCACGTTGCGCTCGAGAGCGACTTTGACCGATTCAAATGAAGCGTGGCTGATCTTGGTCTGGTTGTGGACGCGCACCGGATTGTTTTTGAATTGATAACTCAACTCCTCGGCCCCCGCGTAATAGACTTCGTAAGCGGGCGCGCCCTCGAATTCCTGTTTCCCGCGAAAAAGTTCCTGCGGATCGCGCGTTGCACGGTAAGCCTCGAAAAATTTCCTCGCCATTTTGCGGGCGCGAATCAACTGCCGAAATTTTGTAATCATCACCGTCCAGCTCAGGAGCGAGACGATGGCCAAAAGTGTGATGGTAATCTTTCCCTCAATCGTGGCTTTCTCGAAAGCGAACGAGAGGGCGTTGGCGAAGATCGGACTTAAAGAATTATCCATGCACCGATTAAACCAAAGGAACATGACGATCCAACGGCGGCTCCGTTACGATTGCGTGAAAATCTGCTCGCAAGGCTTTCACCGTAGGACAGGCTTTTCAGCCTGCCGGTGCCGGGGACTTTCCAGTCCCTCGGAAACAAGTGAAGCAATGTCCATATCTTTTTCCACGAAACTGAAAAGTTTCGTAACCGGCAGTCTGGAAAGACTGCCCTACGCACAGTCGAATGTTAAATTCGTGTGACATGGCGTTTTTTTTGACTTTGATTTTTTTCTGTGCGTCAGCCCTGAGAAAGAGCGTCGCGCTTCTGACAACCAATCGTAACCTGCTTGTCACCGCTCGATGGTTGCCTTCCTTTCCCTGCTTGGTAAAAATATTTTGTGAAAGAAAAATATTCCGCTTTTACTTTGTTCCCGGATCGCGAATGGCAGACCGCCAGCGCCTCATGAAACCAACCATTCTCGTAGTCGATGATGAACCCGACGCGATTGAGTTGATCGAGTTCAATTTGAAGAACGCTGGTTTCCAGGTGAAGACCGCCGGCAACGGCGGCGAAGCTTTGGCGAAAGCGCGTTCGGCGTTGCCGAACTTGATTGTACTCGACGTGATGTTGCCGGAAATTGACGGCTTCGAAATCTGCAAACTCCTGCGCCGCGACCCGAACACGGCGGCGATTCCAATTCTCATGTTGACGGCAAAGGCGGGTGAAATCGACCGCGTCCTCGGGTTGGAATTGGGCGCGGACGATTATTTGACCAAGCCGTTCAGCCCGCGAGAATTGGTGCTACGCATCAAAAAACTTTTGGAACGCAGGCAAAGCGTCGCCGAGACAAAGGAAAATTTTCAGTTCGGAGATTTATCAATCGACGTGCCACGTCACATCGTGAAATTCAAAAACAAAAAAATCGAACTGACCGCGACCGAGTTCAGGTTGCTGACCGTTTTGGCGCAACGCCGCGATGTCGTGCAATCGCGAGATCGTTTGCTGCGCGACGTGTGGGAATACGACAACTCAGTGGACACGCGCACCGTGGACACGCACATGCGGCGGCTTCGCGAAAAAATGGGCGGCGCCGCGCAGTATCTCGATACCGTTCGCGGCGTCGGTTATCGGTTCAAGTCGGAGTAGTCTTATGTTTTGGCCGCTGCTTTCGTTCTTTTTTCTCGTGGGAATTTTTGGCGTGCATTGCGCGTGGCGACAAAAATTTTTGCGGGCGATGAAGCGGAAAGAAGAGCAACTGGCCGAAATCCGCGAAGACCAGCGCGAAGCCATCAGCAAAGTGCAGGCGCAGGAATACGCCCTCCGCCAATTGGAAAATACTCGGCAGGAATTCGTGGCCAACGTCAGTCACGAATTGCGCACGCCGCTCTCGATGATCAAGGGTTATATCGAAACGCTGCTCGACGGCGCGAAGGATAATCCTGAAGTGGCGGAAAAATTTCTGCAAACGATCGATCGTCACACCGACCGGCTCACCTATCTGATCGAAGATTTGTTGACGATTTCAAAATTGGAGTCGGGACAAATCATTTTGAATTATCAGACGAATCGCTTGCATCCGCTGGTGGAAAAAGTCATTGGCGATTTGCAAGCTCGCGCGGTGGAAAAAAAGGTTTCTTTGATCAACGACGTTCCGCGCGAGCTTTCCGCCCACGCGGATTTGGATCGGTTGGAACAAGTTTTTTGGAACCTGATCGACAACGCCGTGAAATATGGAAGACCGGAAGGAACCGTCGTCATCGGCGGTCGCGCGCATGAGCGTCAGATCGAAATTTGGGTAAAAGACGATGGCTTTGGAATACCCACTGACGCGCAGCATCGCGTCTTTGAACGGTTCTATCGCGTGGACAAAGCGCGCTCACGTGAGCAGGGTGGAACGGGTTTGGGACTGGCCATTGTCAAACACGTGGTGCAAGGCCACGGCGGCGATGTGTGGGTCCAAAGCGAAGTCGGTCGTGGAACAAGTTTTCACTTTACGCTGTCGGCGACAAAAGATTGATGGCTGTTGGGATCGCGCGCCACTTACCCATTCTTCCCGCAGCACTGCTTATATTTTTTTCCACTGCCACACGGACAAGGATCGTTGCGCCCGACTTTCGGCCCGGAACGAACCGGCTTCGCTTTGGAAACGGCTTCCATCGCTTCGTTCACTACGTCACTGGCCGCGCCGGACGACGCAGTGCGCGTCGTAGCATCGCTGGTTGTGGTTGCCTGCCCGCCGAACGCGCTGGTGGATTGGTGAATGGTCCGCTTCGGAATGTTGTGCAGAAAATTCTCGAACGCCATCAGGCTCGACGCGCTGCGGAAGATGTTGTGGCAAATCTCGGTCTTGATGTTGACCATCAACTCTTCAAAAATTTTAAACGCTTCTGCTTTGTATTCGATAAGCGGATCTTTTTGGCCGTAGGCGCGCAGTCCAATCGCGTTGCGCAAACTGTCCATGCTATAAAGATGTTCCTGCCACAGTTTATCAATCGCACTGAGAATGGTGTACCGCTCGATTCCGCGAACCGCGTCAAGATTGGTTTCGTAACTGACTTTTAATTCATACGCCTTGCGCACGCTGCTGATCAGAAACTGGCAGACGGCAAATTGCGCGGGGCTGAGTCCATCGAAAACGGAATCGGGCAGAGGCGCTTCGTCACCGGCGTTGGCGACTTTGACAATTTCTTCTTCGGGCAAACCAATCGGGAAATTCAGATTCACCCAGTCGGCGAGGCCGCGAATGTTCCACTCATGAACATCGGTCCCAGCCGCGCTGAATTCAGCCACTTTGGAAATCACAACTTCCTCCATGATGTCGAGGAGGCGGTCGCGCACATCTTCGGCGCGAATAATTTCGTTGCGGAAGCCGTAAATGACTTCGCGCTGTTTGTTCATCACGTCGTCGTATTCGAGCGTGCGTTTGCGCTGCTGAAAGTTGTGCGCCTCGACCCGTTTCTGCGCGGTCTCGATGGATTTGTTGAGCATGAAATGTTCAAGCTCCTGTCCTTCTTCAAAACCCATTTTCTCCATCATCTTGCCGATGCGATCCGAACCGAACAGGCGCATCAAATCGTCTTCGAGCGAAATGAAAAAGTGCGACGAACCGGGATCACCCTGGCGCGCGCAACGTCCACGCAACTGCCGATCGATACGGCGCGACTCGTGGCGCTCCGTGCCGATAACATGAAGCCCGCCAATGTCCGGGACGCCTGCGCCAAGTTTAATATCCGTGCCGCGCCCCGCCATGTTCGTGGCGATGGTGACACCGCCGCGTTGCCCCGCGCGCGCGACGATTTCAGCTTCCTGCTGATGATATTTCGCATTGAGCACCGAGTGAATAATTCCCGCCTTTTTCAACATGCGCGAAACTTGCTCGCTCGTGTCCACCGAAACGGTGCCGACGAGAATGGGGCGACCGAGATTGTGAATCGTTGTGATTTCTTTGAGCACCGCGCTGAATTTTTCGCGCTTGGTTTTGTAAACGGAATCATTGGCATCTTTTCGCGCGATGGGACGATTTGTCGGAATGACGAGCACACCAAGTTTGTAGATGTCGAAAAATTCCGACGCCTCGGTTTCCGCAGTGCCGGTCATGCCCGCCAGTTTGTGATAAAGCCGAAAATAATTTTGGATCGTGATCGTCGCGAGTGTTTGCGTTTCCCGTTCGATCTCCACGCCTTCCTTCGCTTCGACGGCCTGGTGCAATCCATCGCTCCAACGGCGGCCCGTCATCAGGCGTCCGGTGTTTTCATCGACGATGATGACTTTGTTTTCCTGCACGACGTATTGCACATCTTTCAAGTAGAGACAGTAGGCTTTGAGCAGTTGCGAAATGGTGTGAATCTGCTGCGCCTTCAATTCAAATTCCTGCTGAACCTGCGCTTTGAGTTCGAGACGTTTGCGCGCGTCAACTTCGGGCAGCGAATCAATCTCCTGAAATTTCACCGTCAAATCCGGCAACACAAACGCGTCGGGATCTTGCGGGCGCATGAAGGTTCGGCCTTTTTCTGTCAAGTCAGCCTCATGGCTTTTTTCATCGATGGCGAAAAATAATTCCTCTTTCTCGGCGTAAAGATCGGTCTTCTTTTGGTCAGCGTGAAGTTGCAATTCCGCCGCGTTCATCAAGCGAATATTTTCCGGCTCCTCCAAAACCTTCATCAAGGAGGCCGAGCGCGGGTTGCCGATTTTCACGCGATAAAGCAAGAGGCCAATTTCTTTTTCGAGCGCTGTTGGGTTCTTCGGTTGCGCGCCATCTTCGGGACGTAATTTTTTGAGCAACGCTTCCGCTTCGGAGAGAAACCGGTTACACAATTTTTCCTGCGTGTGAACGATAGATTCAATTGGGGGTTTGAACTGATCGTAAATGGCGTTGTCGGAGGCGACGACCGCCGGCCCGCTGATGATGAGAGGCGTGCGCGCTTCGTCGATCAAAATGGAATCCACTTCGTCAACGATGGCGAAGTAATGGCCGCGCTGGACCTGGTCTTCCTTGCGCGTCGCCATGCCGTTGTCCCGCAAATAATCGAAACCGAATTCCGCGTTCGTGCCATAGGTAACGTCGCAATCATATTGAGCGCGCCGTTCGTTCGGCGATTGATCGTGCAAAATGCAACCGACCGTCAGCCCAAGAAATTTGTAAACCGCGCCCATCCACTCGCCGTCGCGCGCGGCGAGATAATCGTTCACGGTCACGACATGAACACCGCGGCCAGTGAGGGCGTTCAAATAAACGGGCAACGTCGCGACCAGAGTTTTGCCTTCGCCCGTCGCCATTTCCGCGATGCGCCCGCTGTGCAATCCATAACCGCCGATCAATTGCACATCGAAGGGAATCATTTCCCATTTCAGCGGATGACCGCGCACGATCACGTCCTGTCCGCAAAGCCTGCGGCAGGCATTTTTCACGACGGCAAAAGCTTCGGGCAAAATCTCCAGCAACCGTTGTTTGAGTTCTGCGTTGTCTTCAATTTTCGAAAGCTCCTCTTTCCAAGCGGCGGTTTTTTGGCGCAACTCATCCGCAGAAACATTTTGCAGTGACGCTTCGATCTCGTTGATCTTCGCCACCATCGGACGAAGTTTTTTCACCTCGCGTTGGTTTTTGGAGCCGAGAACTTTTTTAACGATGTAACCGATCATGGCTTAATCACGTTTGGAAAACGGTAGGGCAAGGGTGGGTCTTGTCAAAAAGAATCAAAATCAGAGAAGGCTGGCAAATTCAGCGGGGGTCAGTCCCATGTCTTTGATCAATCCATGGAGAGTCTTAGATTTCAAATCTTCATGGTGCAAGGGAATCACTATGCGCTTTTCGTCGTGGCGGTACACGACATGGCTGCCTTTTTGCCGGTCAAACTTAAAACCAATCCGCCGGGCAACTTGCGTTGCTGGAACGGATTTTATCGGCAAATCCTGGGGAATGGGTTCATTATGCGCCGCGAGGCTTTCCAAATAAACTTCAATTGCTTCCCGAGCGTTGTTCAAAGTTTCCTGTTCGGTTTCGCCTTCGCTGTGACAACCTTTCAAAGTGGGGCAGGAAGCGTGATAACCACCAACAGGTTCTTTTTCCAGGATGACGTGGTAATGAGAAGCCATAAATCAGGCTTCCAACTTAGTCGGAAAGGCGGGGCAAAGAAGCGAGCGCTCAATCTCTCCAACCGCATTAAAAAATGTGAGCGCGCCGATTTCGTCGCACACCCAATATTCCTGCGCACCGGCTTTAAGATAAAGTTCTCTCTTGAATTCCATTTCCGCCCTTGCGTTGGAGGGCGACAAAACTTCCACGCAAATTTCCGGCGCGACGGAGCAACTGAATTCGTTTTTGATGATCGCAAAAGTTTTTTTCGAGGCCCAGACGACATCCGCCACTTTGGTTGAGTCTTCGGTTTCGATGGCGCATTCGGTAATCGTTTCGCCACTCGGCAAAAGATTTTTAAGAATGTGAGCGATATTGCTCGCGTAATAGCCGTGGAGATTGCGTGTCGGACTCATGATGATTTTGCCCGCGCGGTTCAATTCAATTTTGTAAGGCAAGTCCTGCAGGTTCTTATCGTGGCATAATTCTACCCAGGTCATGAGGTCGAAAATAAAGGATACAACTGTCTCATTCAAGTTATCAAAAACTCCCGGCCACGGTTTTTTTCCCGGTGGCGCGAGATTCGCAGCATCATCCTGATCGGGGAAACTTGCTCAAATCACGACGGTGGCAAAACCGCTCATCTAACAGCCGTTGGATCGATCACCCGATCATGTGGCAGAACATTCCGTCGCGCAGTTTCGGTTCGAACCAGGTACTCTTGGGCGGCATGATTCCGTCCGCGTCCGCAATGGTCATCAAGTCCTCAATGCTGGTCGGAAACATGGAGAAGGCGCAGAAAAATTCTCCGCGGTTGACCAGCTTCTCCAATTCGCTCGCGCCGCGAATCCCGCCCACGAAATGAATTGCCTGGCTGGTGCGCTGATCTTCAATCCCAAAAATCGGCGCAAGCACAAATTTTTGCAAAAGGGTCACGTCGAGTTTTTCCATCGGATCATTGGTCGCGGCGAACTGCGGGCGAAAATTGAGCGTGCGCCATTTGCCGTCGAGGTAGAATCCGAGTTCATGTTTCCGCGCTGGTTGGGCTGCGCCATTTTCTTTGACGATAAAAATGGCGTCGAGTTTTTTAAGAAGCGATTCGGCCGTCAGGCTATTTGAATTTTTCAGCACGCGGTTGTAGGGAAGGATCTGCACCTGGTTGTGCGGAAAAATTACCGTGAGAAACGAGGCGCTGTTTCCGGCGCCTTTTCGTGATTGATAAACCCGCGCCGCCGCCGCGCTGCGATGATGCCCATCGGCGATGTAGAGAAACGGAATGCGCTCAAACAAGGATTTTAATTTCTCAATCTCCTCGCCTGACAAAATAATCCAGGCGGAATGTCGAACACCGTCCTGGGCAACAAAATCAATTGCTGGCGCTTCAGAAATTTTCGTGGCGACAAATTCATCCACGCCGGCGATAGCTCGATACGTCAGAAACACGGGACCCGTTTGGGAATTCAATGCTTCCATGTGCCGAACGCGATCATCTTCTTTGTCCGGTCGCGTAAACTCATGTTTTTTGATGACGCCTTGCAAATATTCTTCGCAACTCGCCACGGCCACGATTCCCACCTGGCTATGATTTCCCATGACTTGCCGATAAAGGTAAAAGCACGGGTGCGAATCTTGTTTGAGCGCGCCTTGCGCAATGAGTTTGTTGAAATTTTCTTTGCCCTTGGCGTAAACGAAGTCGTCATGAACATCGGTCGAAGGCGACAAATCAATTTCCGGTTTGCTCACGTGCAGGAAACTCAGCGGATTGTCTTTTGCGATTTCGCGCGCTTCGGCGGACGACATCACGTCATAGGGCAATTCACAAATTTGCGCGGCTAATTCAGGTTTTGGGCGGAGAGCACGGAAAGGTTTTATTTCAGCCATAAAGTTCGGCACGCAAAATACTCGAGTGGACGCAAAAGACACGTTCAAAGTCGGTCGCTCATTCCAGTTTCTGCAATTCGTTTTCAATCCAAACCGGGTCGCCGCGCAAATCTAAAACTGCTCGCACGAGAGCGACTTCTTCTTTGCTCTGGTAATAAATGGCGTAAGGAAATCTCTCGGAACGCAGCCGGAAGAAGCGGCCAAAATGAATGGCGTGAATTCCGGCGTAGAGTTGAAGGAATCAATATCAGAAAAAAGAGAGTCGAGAAAATAGTTTCCCAATCCTTTCTCTCTTCTCTCGTAAAATCGAAATCCTTGTTTCAAATCAGCCAAGGCCGATTGTTGGATGGAAATTCTCAGTGCAACTCTTCGCGCAATTGCTTTTTCGCAATATCCCAATCGATGAATTTTTCTTCGCCAGAATTGGTCAGTCTCTCTCGCTCCGACAGAACTTCGCCGTGCCATTTCGGAGAAATTATTTCCGCATCAGAAAGCTCCTGCCACAATGCTTCCATCAGACGGAGTTTATCGGTCGTGGTCATCTGGTGTAAATCAACGGTAGAAGTCACGATGAGAGAGTAGCTCACCAAAGTTTTGAGACAAATCAAAACATCTTACACAAAAGTCTTTTGTACGATTTTGGCTTGCGGCACAGATGTTTTCATCGTAGAAATGCTGGTGTGAAGGGCAACTGCCCAACTCAGTTTTGATTACTACATGAACAAGTTCCAACTGGTGAGGGCCTCTTGAGTCGCCCTTATTCTCCTCGTCCCGCTCCTTCCGCCGCTTCCTTTATTCGCGTCAACGGGAAAATCCGCGCCCGCGAAGTCCGCGTCATCGGCGTCAAGGGCGAGCAACTCGGTGTCTTATCTCTCGGCGATGCCATCAACCAAGCGCGCGCCAATGGGGTTGACCTCGTGGAAATTGCGCCCAACGCCACGCCGCCGGTGTGTCGTCTGGTTGACTTTGGAAAATACCGCTATGAATTGGCCAAGCGCGACAAGGACGCTAAAAAACATCAGCACGCCAACAAGGTTAAAGAAATTCAACTGACGGCGAACATCGACCCGCATGATTTCGGAGTGAAGCTCAATCACGCGGTAAATTTTTTGTGCGAAGACATGAAGGTGAAAGTCACGTTGCGTTTTCGCGGACGTGAAATGGCGCACAAAGAATTTGGCTTTCAACAAATCCAAAAATTCATCGCGGCGCTCGCTCCATACGGGCATCCAGACGCCCCGCCCAAGCTCATCGGAAAAGGTCTCAACGTGATGTTGAGTCCCTTGCCGCGAAACAAGCGCGCCAAGAATCCGCGACAAGCCGAACGCGATATCGAACTGGCGGAAGAGCGCGCCGAAGAAGAAAAGAACGCGCAAAATAACGGCGAGCCGGAAGCGGATTTAAAAGAGCAAAAGCCAGCAAAAATTTCCACCAACGCTGCCGAGCAACCTTCTTCTTTCGGAAGCACTCCCTTCGCGCAGTTAGACGCAACTCTGGGTCACCCATAACTGTAGCGGCGCGTCTGTGGCCGCCGCAAATTTTGGCCGTAGCCCCCGACGTGAGGAGGCGGATTCCAGCGATGCCCTCAACATGGGCGCATCTCAGTTTCTTGCAATGTTCGTTCCGAATCTCATTAGCACCCGGCTTCAGCCGGGTGTTAAGGTCGTGAGGCGAGTTCAACCGCTTCAGCGGTTTGTTCCCTGCGGGAAACCGCTAAAGCGGTTGAGGGTCGCAATCGGTTCCGGTTCACCCGGCTGCAGCCGGGTGCTAATGAGAGGGGTCCTCGATTTGCAAGAAACTGAGATGCGCCCCCTCAACCTCCGCATCCCCACGTCAGCGGCTACGGGCGGCGGTCACAGCCGCGCCGCTACAGAGTCAGTCAAATTCCAACTGCGCACTAAATCGGGAAACCGGCAGTCGGCGCAAATCGCGTTGGAGTTTTCGCAAAAATCTTTGACGATCTGGAGGAGTCCTTGTTGCGCGGCGGCACTGGGTAGTCGCCGACGTTTTATGCCGCCGAGCAAACGTTGCCGCGCCAAACGCAAAATCGAATTGTCCTCGGCCGCGGGCCAGTCGAAATAAATTTGTTCGGCGCGTTGTCGCAATTCCTCGTTTTTTCCAATGACCGCGCGCTGCCAAAACCACGGAAGAATTACATTGACGGCCAGATCGGAAACGCGCGCCGCGCCAATCAGCGGCTGCGGTCGAGGCAAACGCGGGGAGCGGAACGTCCAATGCCTCGACCAAAATTCGTCGTCTTCGACCTGCAAAAATTTGAGCAATGAATTCAATGGAGACGACGTTTTTTCCACAAACCAGTTTTCCAGTTTGGAAAAAAATTTCTCATCAGCGAGCCAGTGCGAAACCAGCGCGAGCCGGCGTTGTGGAAAATTCGCCGGGCGCATTCCGTTGAAGCGCCACAAACTTTTCGGAAGAATCGAGTCGCTTGCTAAGTGTTGTTCGCGCCACCAGATATTCCAGATTTCGCGAAGATAAAATTCATTTTCCTTTTCTTCGGGTTGCGTCGGAAGCAGTCCGCTCATACCCAGCAACCACGCCTGCCAGGACAATGCGGAACGCGGAACGGGGAACGCGGAATTTTCCGAGTTCAGAGTTCCGAGATCCGCGTTGGGCAGCAGTTCCGCGAGCCGCCGCATTGGCCAGACATTTTGTTTGTAACCGAGCGCGCGAAAAATTCCTTCCCACAACGATTGCTCCCAGCCGACCTGGCGCGCGCGCGCTTGAAAATCATTGGCCTTGCGTTGCAGCCGCACCGACGCCGCTTGTTGAAGCAACTCGGACAACTTTTCTTCCGACAATTCACCGAGCGGCGCGCAGCATTGACCCATCGAAGCGAGCGGAAATTTTTGCGCCGAATCGCTGCCCAGCCAAAGACCCAGTTCGTTGATGGGCGAATCGAGATACGGTTTCAACGCCAGCGTCGGCGCGGAAATTCCACGCGTGTCGTCCGTTTCCCAGACCACGTGCAGGAGAACGTTGGCAAAGTTAGGATTTTTATCGTGGCCGTGATCTCTCCAGCCCTCCGAGCGCAAATCGATTTCGACATCGCCGCTTTTTGCGTGATCTTCGCCGATTTGCAAAACCGCTCCGCGAAAGTCCGGCCCCGCTTCGTGATTCCAAAAACCGGGGTGAAGAACTCGCACTGTTTTCCCGTCCAACGTTTTCAATTGATCGCGCAGGAGCCGTTGATGATGCCACACAATTTGCAAGAGCCGTTCGGGCACGGGCGACCCCTCACGCAAAAAAGTGGAGCGAGCCTGTTGCCGCCAATCGGCGTAAAAATTTGTGGCGAGCGGGGACACCGGCATTGCTTTTCCGTGCATGCTTTCGCAAAGTCAAGCCCGGTTCTTTTTTAAAACGTAGCGCAGGATTGAATCCTGCCGTATCGCCGGTTTGCAACCGGCAGAACGCGCGCAAGACAAAACGCGCGCAAACGCTGAACGACAAATCTTGAACACACCTGATCAAAGTAGATACGGCGCAAGTAGCGCGGTGCGTCCCGCTGCGCGGGGCAAGAATTACGGCGGGCGCAGGCGAGACGCACTGCGCTACTTTGTTACTGAACAAAATTTGATCTGCCTGTCTGAATAACGATGCGAAATTTTTTCTTATTTTTACGCTGCTGGTTTTTGATTTGCAGTATTTTCACTGTTCTCGTCGCGAAAGCCGAAGTGGATATTCGGCGCGATTTCGTGGTCGAAGCCGTCGAGAAAGTCAGGCCCGCCGTGGTGAACATCAGCACACTGCAACGAATCATTGTTCGAGACCAATGGGAAACCGCTCTCGGGTCTTTTTATGGTCCCGCACATGAAGCCGAGCGCAAAAGCCTTGGCTCCGGAGTGCTGGTGGACGAAGACGGTTACATTCTGACCAACAGTCATGTGGTCCAGCGCGCGACGCGAATTGAAGTCGCCATTGGCACGAATTTTTATCCGGCAAAGCTCATCGCAGTCAGCCCGACCATTGATGTGGCTCTGCTGAAAATCGAATCACGCGGCGTCGGGAAATTTCGCGCGATAACCTTCGCGCGCGATGATGATGTCTTGCTCGGCGAAACCGTCGTCGCGCTGGGCAATCCGTTCGGCTTGGGTTCCTCGGTCAGTCGCGGCATTTTAAGTTCCACCACGCGTCGGCCCGAGACCGATCAAGGCCCGCTCGATTACAAAGATTGGTTGCAAACCGATGCAGCGATCAATCCAGGCAACAGCGGCGGGCCGCTTGTCAATGTGCGTGGAGAATTAATCGGTTTGAACGTGGCGGTTTACCGCGAGCAAAACGCGCAGGGCATCGGTTTCGCCATTCCCATTCGCCGCGTGGCCGAAGCGCTCTCGGAAATTTTCACCTCCCAGGAAAACAATCAACCGCTGTGGTTCGGCGCGAAAATTATTTCCAGAGCGGGCGCTTTGAAAATTTCCGCGGTGGAATCGGGCAGCCCCGCTGAAAAAGCTGGTCTGCGCAAAGACGATGTCATTTCAGAAATCGGCGGGAAATCTCCGCGCAATTTTATCGAGTTCGTCGTGGAGTTTTTGCGCCTGACCGACCAACAAAAAAATAACAAGGAGACGGTGATTCCTCTCGAACTGGCGCGCGCCCATGAGCGGATCAACTCATCTGTTCGGTTGATCGCTCAAAAAAATGTTTTCAACGCGGATTTAATTCGCAAAAAAATTGGCGCAACACTCCAGGAAATCACTCCCGACCTGCAACAGTATCTGGAGCGAGCTACGCGACAGGGATTCATCGTGGCGGGAATCGACCCGAACAGCCCCGCCGAAAAAGCAGGACTCCAACGCGGATTTATCATCGAGAGTATTGACCGCGAAATTCCAGCGAACCTTGTCGAGGCCGCGAAAATCTTTTACGGAAAAAAACCTGGCGCGGCAATTCCGCTCGGCGTCACCGCCATTCGAGGCAGGCCTGGCAATTTTTTTGTGGAGCAAGCGACGACGCGGGTCGTTGTCCGTTAACTTCTCCGTGATGAAATGGATTGTAGCGGCAGGCGTCTTCGCCTGCCGTAGAGGGCGCGCGTCTCGCCGCCTGGCTGAAACGGTGAAATGGTTTTTGGAAATTATGGTTTGTCGAACCGTTCAGAGAAAGTTCGGAGCGGTTGGTGGATGACGGTGTTTTCCGCCGGGCTGGAAGCCACGGCTCTACGTCAGGCAGGATGCCCGACGCTACGTTCGAAAGCGAAGTTCGGCGTTTGGATGTGATAGGTTAAAAATGTTTTTCTGAAAATGAGCACTGGACCGATGATCGAAGTTTCCAATTTGACCAAGCGATACGCGGGGAACACGGCAATTTCTGATCTCTCATTTTCGGTGGGGCGCGGGGAAATCGTTGGACTCCTCGGCGAAAATGGCGCGGGCAAAAGCACCACCATGCGAATTCTTTCCTGCTTTCTTCCCGCCAACTCCGGCACCGCGCGCGTCGCCGGTTTCGATGTTTTTTTCCAGGCGGATGAAGTTCGCCGCCGCATCGGTTACATGCCGGAAAATAATCCGCTCCATCCCGAAATGCGCGTGCGGGAATATTTAAAATTCCGCGCGCGCTTGAAAGGTCTTGGCATTCGTCGTTCGCGCGAACGAGTCGACGTCGTGCTGCAACAATGCGGTTTGACCGATGTGCAGAAAAAAATCATCGGCCACCTCTCGAAGGGTTATCGCCAGCGCGTCGGTTTGGCCGATGCGCTCGTGCATGAACCGGAATTGATCATTCTCGACGAGCCGACCATCGGCCTCGACCCGCATCAAATTCGCTCCGTGCGTCAACTCATCAAAAATCTCGGCGGCAATCATACCGTCCTGATTTCAACCCACATTTTGTCCGAAGTTGAAATGACCTGCAATCGGGTGATGATCATGCGCGGCGGAAAAATTCTGGTCTCGGACACTTCGGAAAATCTGCGCAAGGACATGAGCGACGGACAAATCATCGCCGAGATCGCCGCGCCGCTCGAAGAGTTAAAAAATTGTTGGGAAGAAATGGCTGGGATTGAACATTTCGACATCGCACCGGCTGACGGAGAATTTTTTCGCTGCGCGCTTATTCCGCTCAATGGAGAAGACCTGCGCGCGCAAATTTTTTCCCGTGCGAAGGAGCGGGGCTGGATGCTGCGTGAACTCTCGCGCCGCCAGCAATCTCTCGAAGACATTTACATGCGCGTGACTCGACCGGATCACGAAGGGGACGCGACTTGATGCAAGCCTTCCTGACTTTGACCCGTCGCGAGCTGGCCGGATTTTTCGTCTCGCTCACCGGCTACGTCATCATCGCCGCCGCCGTTTTCCAAATGGGACTGAGCTTCGTCATCCTCCTCAACAATCTGAACGGCGAAGCGACGCCGATGCCCGTCACCGAAATTTTTTACGTCACCGCCTTCTTCTGGCTGATTCTGCTGCTCTCCGCACCAGTGATCACGATGCGTCTCTTCGCGCTGGAAAAATATTCCGGCACTTTTGAAACATTGATGACAACGCCCGTCGGCGATTTGCAAGTGGTGCTCGCGAAATTTTTCGCGGCGATGATTTTTTACATGGTGATGTGGCTGCCGTTACTGGGATGTATTTTGTTAGTCCGATATTTTACCCACGAAAGCGCGGGCTTTGATCTTCCAATTGCCGCCAGCACTTATCTCGGAATTTTTCTAATCGGTTGTCTCTACATGTCCCTCGGCTGTTTTGCTTCCGCTTTGACCCGCAGTCAAATCATTGCCGCGATGATCAGCTTTGTTATCGGCATCACTTTTTTTCTGCTGAGTTTTTTGTCCGAACAAATCAACATCGGAAAAACCTGGGGAGCGCAGGCGCTCAGCTATGTGGCGATGCGGGAACAAATGCGCGATTTTACCCGCGGGATTATCGACACGCGTTACATCGTTTTTTATTTAAGCCTCACCATTTTTTTTCTGTTCCTGACTTATCGCGTCATTGAAAGCCGCCGTTGGAAATGAAAATGGACGCCACTGCCAAACCCAGTTTCTCCCCGAGCCGCCGCTGGTTGAAGTGGTTCAACCTGATTGTCGGCGTCATTGCGGTTTTGGTGCTCGTGGCCATGGCCAACTATCTCGCTGCCGGGCATTTCAAACGCCTCCAACTCAGCGCCAATTCTCTTTCGACGCTCTCGCCCCAAACCATTTCCCTTCTTCAGCGCACCAACAAAATCGATGTCACCATTTTTTTCGATCAACAAGCGAACGAAGAGATTTACAGCCTCACGCTCGGCTTGCTCAAACAATACAGCTACGCCAATCCGAACATCACCGTTCAAAGCATCGACTACACACGCTCGCCCGGAAAAGCGGGGACCATTCTGGCCAAATACAAACTGGCCAACCTCAAGGACAAAAACTTCGTCGTGTTCGATTCGGGCGGAAAATCGAAAGTTATTTACGGCAACGAACTCTACGATTACGACCTGAACTCCGTGCTCTCCGGGCAAAGCAATTCCGTTCGGCGCAACGCCTTTAAAGGTGAATTACTTTTTTCTTCGGCGATTTTTGCGGTGACTGACTCGCGCAAAACCAAAGCCTATTTCGTTTACGGCCACGGCGAAAACGATCCCGAAAACAGCGGCCACGATCAGGGCTACGCCAAGTTCGCGGCCATCCTCAAAGACCAATCCAATATCGATTGGGAAAAACTTTCTTTGTTCGGCACCAACGACCTTCCCGCCGATTGCAACCTCCTCATTATTGCCGGCCCCAGCAAAGCGCGTTTCGATGAAGCGGAACTGGCCAAAATCGAAAACTATCTCAAGCAAGGCCGTCGCCTCCTCGTGCTTTTAAATAATGTTTCTTCCGGCGGCGATTCGGGCATCGAAAAAGTTTTGACCAAATGGAATGTCGGCGTCCTCGGTTATCTTTTGGAAGATCGGAAATTTTCCACGGATGGTTCCGATCTGGTTCCCGCGCAGGTCAATGGCAATCATCCCATTTTCAAACCCATTGCGTCGGAAGGGCTGCAAATTTATCTCATTTCGCCCCGCACCGTTTTTCCCACCAAGCCCATCGCGGGCGCACGAACGGCCGATGCGCCCCAGGTTGAAATCCTTGCCACCACCAGCACGAACGCAGTGGCACGATACAAAACTCAGACCGCCGATGGGACCTTCGAAGCCCACGAATTAACGGGGGCGTTTGAGTTGATGGTCGCGGTGGAATACGGCTCCATCAAAAACGTCAGCACCGAGCGCGGGGTCACGCGCATCCTCGTCCTGGGCGATTCGCTTTGTTTCGACAATCAGCATCTCGACACGGCGGCAAATCATTATTTCGCCAACGCCGCCGTCAACTGGCTGGTCGATCAGCCGCAAATGTTGCTCGCGGGCATCGGTCCGCGTCCGATCAAGGAATACAAACTCGTTCTGACTCCCACCCAAATGACGAAACTAAAATGGATTTTGCTCGCTGGAATGCCGGGCGCGGTTTTGTTGATCGGCGGACTCGTTTGGCTGGGGCGACGGAACTGACCCCAGAGAAGTTCAAAGTTTAATGTTCAAAGTTCAAAGTCAAAAAAGTAGCGCAGTGCGTCTCGCCTGCGCATGGAAAAAGGAAGGTGCTACCGGCGCAAGGGCGCATCTCAATTTCTCGCAAAATAACGGAACGCCGATCTCCCGATCGGCTCGCGGAAAATGGGGAGCATTCCAATGCCGATCTGGAGATCGGCGTTCCGTTTTCCCCTTTTTCCTAAAATTTGCAACCGGCAATTTAGTGAGATGCGCCTCCGGCGCAGGCGAAACGCACTGCGCTACTTTGCGAGTGGAGTGCGGACAGCCTTGTCCGCGAGTTTTGAAACGGACAAAAATCCAGACGTTTTCACCTTTCTGGATTCACGCGGACAACGCTGTCCGCGCTTCTTTCCATTTGGACAACAATCCCGTCAGATGCACTCGACATGCGAGCCGCGCGTGTGATTTAAACTGGCGGTCAGAACGAGAGCGCCAGAGGGCTGGCGCACTCCAAGACGCTATCGCGATATTCATGCACCGTCGAAATTCGCGCCAGCGTCTTGGAGTGCGGCGGCCCTCCGCCGCTTTTAACACCACTGATCGTGACCGCCGCTTAATCACACCCGTGACCCTCTCCAACTTTGAACTTTAAACTTTGAACTTTAAACTCTGAGTCGCTCGATGAATTCAAAAACGACATGGACTTGCGTCGCAATTGCCGGACTGCTTTTCGGATTTATTTTTTTTGTCGAACATCCTTTTCGCGAACAAGACAACGCGGCGCGCACGACAAAAATTTTCCGCGACCTCAAAACTAACGCGGCGACTCAGATCGAAGTTCTCCGCGCGGGCCACTGGGAAATTCGCGCGGAACGGACGAACGATTCGTGGCTCCTGACCAGCCCTCTGATTTATCCCGCCGCGCCGGAGAAAATCGAAAAACTTTTTCAAGCGCTGGCGGATCTAAATTGGCAGGCGCGCATCACTCCGGGGGAATTAAAAAGCCGGCCCAAGGCGCAAGAGGAATTTGGTTTTGCCACTCCGCTGGTTTCACTGACGGCGCGGCGCGGCGAGGAAGTTTTAGTCAATTTGCTCATCGGCACCAACACACCGGTGGGTCGGCAAATATATCTGCAAGTCGTGGGCGACGCCGGAGTTTACCTCGTAGATTCGGAGTTCTTGAATTTTTTGCCACAGTCTCCCAGCGATTGGCGCGACCCAAATTTGCTTCGCCTGCCCCCGTCCATCAACGTCATAAAAGCTCGCGCCGGAAATAAAATTTTCGCGTTGACCCGCACCAACCAGTCCTGGCGCGTGACCGCTCCGCAACAAGCGCATGCCGACGACTCCAAAATCCTGGAGTTGTTGAAAAAAACCGCCGCGCTCCAAATCTCAAAATTTGAAACCGATAATCCTCAACCGGACCTCGACGCCTTTGGATTGCTCACGCCCGAACTGGAAATTTCTTTCGCCACCGACACGAATATTTTTGCGACGCTCCAGGTTGGGCGCAGTCCGACAAACGACCCGTCGCAAGTTTTCGCGCGGCTGCCAAATCAAAATCATATTTTCCTCGTGCCCCGCGAACCGCTGGAAGCCTGGCGCGGTTCGCCGACTAATTTTATCGATCGGAGCCTCGTGAATTTTCCGACAAAAGATGTGGCCCAAATCGACGTGCGCGGTGATGACCAATTCACTTTGCAACGCGCCGGAAATTCCTGGGCCATCAGCGGCGTCACAAATTTTTTAGTTGATTCGGACCTGGTACGGGAGGTCTTGAACTTGTTCAGCCGCGCCCAAATTGATTTTGAAAAAGACCCCGTGACCGATTTCGCATCTTACGGTCTGGCGCCCCCTGCGTTGGAATACACTTTGCGAACCGTCGGCGCTTCCAATCCCATTCTCGCGCAAATCGTTTTTGGCACTAATCAATCTGAAAAAGTTTTCGTCCGCCGACTCGACGAATATCCCGACGCGGTGAATTCAATGCAGGCCGATATTTATGCCCGCTTGCCGCGCGCTTCTTGGCAATTTCGCGACCGGCGCATCTGGAGTTTTACGTCGAACGAAGTCGCCAGTGTGACCATTCATCAGCAAGGCCGGGAGCGAAAAATTATTCGCAACGCCAAAGGTGAGTGGACGTTCGCGCCCGGCTCGCAAGGAATGATCAATCCCTTTTCTTTTAACGAGCTTCTTTATCGTCTCGGCGAGTTGAGAGCGGTGTTTTGGATCTCGCCCGACGAAAAAAATCTGGATCGATTCGGATTCAAAGAGGCTGACCACACTCTTGCGATTGAACTTAAACGCTCCGATAAAACCGAAACGTTGTCCCTCCAATTCGGCGGTTTCACCGAGTTCGGCACACGCTACACCGCGATCACCCGCGACGGCGCGAGAATGATTTTTGAATTTCCGTGGCCGCTCTTCATGGCAGTTGAGGACAGCCTGAGTGTTCCGAAAAGGTGACATGGCAAAACCCGTTCAACGCCGCCCATTTCGTTTGCGTCGAATTTGTTTTTGGTGCGCGCTCTTGCTGTTGGTCGCGGTGCTCGTGGTCGCGGCTTTTGGAATCTATCTCCGCAAGGTTGGCCTGCCCGATTTTTTGAAGCGCCCCTTGCTCGCCCAACTGCACGCGAAAGGAGTGCAATTGAATTTCACGCGCGCGCGCTGGCATTGGCATCGCGGCATCGTGGTGGACGACGCTGCGTTAACTTTTTTGAAGTCGTCGGCGCAGCCACAATTTTCTTTCGTTGAGACCGACGTGAATCTCGACCTGCGTTCGTTGCTCGACTCCCGTGTCCATTTGAACTCGGTCACCGTCAAAAAAGGAATCTTCGTCTGGCCGATTTCAAAAACCAATCACACCAGCCTCTCGTTCAGTAACATTGCGGCGCGAATCGAATTCCCCTCTGAAAACGAAATTCGCTTTGAACAACTCGAAGGCGACTTCGCGGATGTCCCCTTAAAAATTTCCGGAACCGTCACCAATTTTGCCGACGCGCGTCAGTGGAAAATTTTCCAGCCCCGCAAAAAAAGAGAAGGCAAAGGCGCACTGGATCGATTCGCTGAAACCATGGAAAAGATTCATCTGGCGGGAAATTCCAAGCTAACTCTCGATCTGGCCGGTGACGCCGCCGATCCCAAAAGTATTCGTGCCTTGCTTCGTTTTTCCACAGCCGAAATCGCGACACCGTGGGGCGCGGGGACCAATCTTTCCGTCACAGCGAGGATTCAGGATTGGGAAACGCCGGGAGAAAATAATTTTATTCGCGTCAGAATAAATTCCGCGCGGACGCCGTGGGGCAGCGCCTCCAATTTCAACGGAATCGCCAAACTTTCCAGCCCGTTGACCAACGCTACTTTTGCCACGGAATTAAAAATTTCCGCAAAACAACTTCACGCCGAATTGGGCCAGACGGCGTCGATCCAATTCGCTGGTCGCACTGAGCAATCGCTGACCAATCTCATTCCGAGCAACATCAGAGGAAAAACCCAATTGCTCTCTGCCGAAACGAAATGGGGCAAAGCCGAGTCCGCTGAAATTATTTTTTCGGCGGCCACCAACACCGCGCCAAAACGGGCCGACGAGACGTGGGCGGGTTGGCAGAAGGCAGAACCATTTCTCGGCCACTGGGAAATGCGCCTCATTGGAATCGAAACGCCCAGGTTGCAGATCGAAAAACTTTCCAGCGCTGGCTCGTGGCTTGCGCCTGAGTTGCGTATTGCAGATTTGAACGCCGAACTTTTTGAGGGTGAAATCGCCGCGAAAGGAATACTCAATGTCGCGACGCGCGAAGCCGGCGTAAAAGGATCTTCCGATTTCGATGTCCAAAAAATTTCTCCGCTGCTCACGCCATTCGGCCAACGGTGGCTCGCGAAATACACCTGGGAAAAACCGCCTCAGCTCGGTGGCGAATTGCACGTCATATTGCCCGCGTGGACGAATCACGCGGCGAATTGGCGGGAAGAAGTTTTACCGACATTGGAGATGGAGGGGCAGGTTTCCGTTGAGCGCGGCAGTTATCGTGACGTGCCAGTCGATTCTGCAAAAACTGATTTCACCTACTCGAATCGCGTTTGGACTTTGCCCCATCTGCGAGTGAAGCGACCGGAAGGCGGCGCGGAATTAACTTTGGTGGCGAGCGATCGAGCGCATGATTTTCACTGGCGTATTCAGAGTGAAATTGATCCGAAAGCCATTCGTCAGTTGTTGGGAGAACCGCAGCAGCGCGTGCTGGATGATTTTAAATTCACCACGCCGCCGAAAATTCGCGCGGAGCTAAAAGGCCATTGGAACGAAATCAGCCAACTGTCTGGCGAAGGAGAAATTGCGCTCAACAATTTTTCCTACCGTGGCAATTTGATTGATAAACTCACCAGTTCTTTGCAACTGACCAACCAACATCTTCGCGCTGAAAAGTTAAGCCTCGAAAGCGCCGGGAAAATTGTTTCGACCCCGGAAATCAGCCTGGACTTTCCGACGAAAAGACTTTTTTTCACGAATCTTTACAGCACGGTCGATCCCTATCTCGTCGCCGGCTTGATTGGAAAAAAAGTCGCGGCCACTCTCGCGCCGTATCGCTTTTCCGAACCGCCCGCAATTCGGGTTAACGGCGGGTTCACCATCGGAAAAATTGAAGAGGCCGATTTGCATTTTCTCGTCCAGGGAACGCAATTCGAATGGATGCGTTTTGTCGCCGACAAAATTTCCGGCCAGGTGGATTGGGTCGGTCTCACGCTGCTTATTACCAACCTGGACGCCGGCATCTATCACGGTCACGCCGTGGGTTGGAGTTATTTTCAATTCCAGCCGGACGAAGGCGCGGAGTATCGTTTCGATCTGGCGGTCGCGGATATTGATTTGCAAAGCGCCGTAAAAAGTCTGGAGAAAAAAACCAATCGTCTCGAGGGAATTCTCCACGGGCAAATGACTTTGGCATCCGGCAACACCCGCGATTTAAAAACTTTGCGCGGGCACGGCCGCGTCAACGTGCGCGACGGATTGCTCTGGGACGTTCCGTTGTTCGGAATTTTTTCGCCAATTTTAAATGCCATTGTCCCGGGAGCTGGACACAGCCGCGCCCGTGAAGCTTCTGCGACGTTTCTGGTTGGCGATGGCAATATCTCCTCCGACGATATGGAAATCCGCGCGCCCAGTTTGCGAATGCAATATCGCGGCAGAGTGGATTTCGAGCAGCGGATTGAGGGCCGAGTTGAGGCTGAACTTTTGCGGGACACATGGGTCATCGGTCGCCTGGTGAGTTTGGCGTTAACTCCGCTCAGCAAACTTTTTGAATATAAAGTCAGCGGGACACTCAGCCATCCCGAACGTGAACCGGTTTATATCCCAAACTTTTTGATGATGACGTTGCGCCCGTTTCACTCCATGAAAAAAGCGTTCACGCCGGACAAAACTAATCCGACCCCCGCGAGCACTTTGCCGCCTGAGAAAAAACCGTGACGTTGGATCGGGAAATATTTCAGAGAAGTATTTTCGTAGCCGCCGACGTGAGGAGGCGGAGTCTGGTTTTCCATCTGAAATCCGCCTCCTCACGTCGGCAGTGAGCGCATCTCAGTCTGGCAACCTCTCATTAGCACCCGGCTTCAGCCGGGTGAACAGGAACAGATTGCGACCCTCAACCGCTTCAGCGGTTTCCCACATGAAGCAAGCCCCTGAAACGGTTGAACCGGCCTCGCGACCTCAACACCCGGCTGAAGCCGGGTGCTAATGAGATTCGAAAGGAACATTGCAAGAAAGCGAGATGCGCCCGTCGGCGGCCACCGCCATTGAAATTCATTGCTGCCCAATTCTCGTTTCCTATACTGGCGATGTGTTCGCGCGAAGAATTAAAATTTGCGGGCTGCTTTTTCTGGCGATTACTTTTTGCGCAGCGGCGGAGTCGGCTCCTCTTCGCATCAAAAAAGTTTTGCCGCATTTGATCGACACTAAAGGTCGCAACTCAATTTCTCCCAGCCTTTTCGAGCGCGACGCCTATCAGGCTTACTTGCGAACCCATCCCCGCGAATGCGCTGGAATTCGATTTGACGTGCTTTGGTCCGGCGACCGTCGGGATAAAAATCTTCGCCTGCGCCTTGAAACACGGGGTGGTCAAAATGACAAGATTCGCGTCGAAGTTTTAGAAAGCGCAATTCGAAAAACGGGTTGGTTCAACACCTGGTCTTCGCTGGTTTTGCGCGACGAAGCTTATAAAAATTTTGGGGAATTGGTGGCGTGGCGCGCGACTCTTTGGGAGGGAGACAAACAAATCGCCGAGCAGAAATCTTTTTTGTGGTGATCTCATAGCCGGGTCTCTTGAGAGCGCGGACTGAAAACCACCGGGGTAGCATCTGCCTCTGGCGGGTGCGAGTTCACCTCTTCATCGACTTGGAAATTTCGCACCCGCCAGAGGCAGATGCTACCCGGTGGTGGTGTCATCCGCGCTGTCACAAAAGTCGGCCACCAGTCACGCCAGCAACGCATCGATCGCCTGACCTTTTCCATCTTTCGTCACGTAAAACGGACGGCTTTCAGTGACGTAGTTGTGATCCGCCGGAATTCCCAGAGCTTTGAAAATCGTCGCTCTTGTGTCGTCGAGGTTCACCGGTTGTTCGACGGCCAGCATCGGATGTTCATCCTTCGTTTTGCCGTAAACAAAACCGCGTTTGAAACCGCCGCCGAAAAAAGTCATGCAATTGCAACTGCTGAAATGACCGTGGAAGCCGAACATTTTTTCGTTGTCGATCACGAGATTTGCGCCCGTGTTTTTTTCTGCGAAACCTTCCGCTTCTTTTCCCGCAGCAGGCGCGCTGGCAATCGTGCGGCCAAATTCCGTCATGATGCAAACGAGCGTGCGTTCGAGCAGGCCGCGTTCGTTGAGGTCTTTGATGAGTTGCGCAATCGGGCCGTCAATTTGTTTTTTCATTTCGACCATGCGCTTCTGGCCGTTCTCGTGCATGTCGAAACCTTTGAACGGGCCATATTGATATTCCACCTGCACGAAACGCGCGCCGCGCTCGACGAGCCGCCGCGCAAGCAGCAGGCCATTTCCAAAACGACTTCCATTGTAATAGGCGGGATCGAGTTGTTGTTCCGCCGCGATCTTTGGCTGATACGCCGCGAGCACTTCGGGCTTTTCGTCCTTCGCAAAATCGAATGCCCGTTTCACCGGAGAATCCATCATGGCGCGCGCTTCATCCATCACCTGCAAATAATCCTGCGCCTTGGCGGAGTCTTGAAGTTCCTTCGCGCTCAGGCCGGTAATTTTCTTCAACAATTCCTGCCGACGATCCAGCCGATCCATTTTCATCCCGCCGACCGCGTTTAAAGTTTCCAAACCCTTCGTCGGGTCGGGAATCATGAATGGCGCGTAGTTCACTCCGTAAAAACCGGGGCCGAGGTACTCGCTGATAAAAAGTTTTTCTTCATCGGAAGTGTCGATGTCGCGCCCGATATAAATGTAAGGCGGAACAGTTTTCTCGCGGCGTCCGAGCGAGCGCGCCACGACCGAACCGATGCTCGGGGCTTTCACGCCCGCCGGAAAAAGAAATCCGGTCATCGCGTAATATTGCGCCTTGAGATGCACCGCGCCGAACTTCGTGTCGCTCGTCAGGCTGCGCAAAATCGCGCCGTGCTGCATCTGCGACGCGATGCCTTCCAAACCTTCGCCGAGAAAAATTCCGTCCGCCGAAGTGGGAATCGATTTGCACGTGCCGAGCAATTCGTTGCCTTTCATCCCGACGCGGAACGGCGTGAATTTTTTTGGGTCCCACATATCCGTCTGCGCCATCCCACCCGGCAACCAGATCAAAATCATCGCGTCGGCTTTGGGCGTGAGTTTTAGTTTTGGCTTGGCTGATTCTTCCGCGCCAAATGCCAATGGCGATAGACTCAACCCAGCCGTAGCGAGAGCACTGGACTGAAGAAACTTTCGGCGAGTAATAGATAAAGGCATGTATAATTTTTACGCCAGCAAGAGTGGAATTTCAACCTGCGCCGTGCCATTATTCTACTTCAACAGTGCGCGAAAACCGGCCTGTTCAAAATGGTGATCCGACGTGAGTGCTTCCGTTAATCTCATCTCCTCCATCACGACAAATGAAATGCAGTCCGTCAGCGACCATTCTTTGTCCAACCGTTTCGCGAATAACCCGATGCCCTTTTCAAAAAGTTGCTCGCTGAATGGGACAATCGTTGTATCCGTTGATTCGCGAAGTAAGGAAAGTAACTGAAGAAACGCTCGGCGTTGTTGAGACGTGGCGCATCCATCGGCGATTTCCGTCAAAATCCAAGCCGTCGTCACGAAAGGCCGATTGTTGTCTTCGCTGAATGCCTGGGCTGGATGATGCGCCGCGTCTTTTTCGCTCAGTAACGCGATGAAGAAAAATGTATCCGCGAAAACGGCTTTCATTTCTTGCCACGCTTGGGGGTGCCGTGGAGATAATGGTCATGGTTCTCAGCAAAATCCGCTGGCCAACCCTTGACCTTACCACTCAACGCCAAAAGTTTTTTTCCGATGGGTAATTCCGAAGCCGGACGCGAGACAATTACATCCACGCGCACTTGGACGCCGGGCAAAAGTTGCGCTTCGGGTGGCAAGGTAATAACTCCATCTTCATTGACTGTGCCGATGTAGCTCATGGGCAAATCGTGCTCCAACACGACGGAAATAACAACGAGGGAATTAGCGAATCAGGTGAGCTTTCAAAACTCTTCCCACATCGGGCCGTCGGGATGATCGGGGTTTTGCACCAATTTATGCAGACGCAGATCCACCACGAAATCCAACGACTCCAAAGGAATTTGTCCGACCAGATTCGGCAACGTGTCAGGAATTTCTATCACATCGGTGTTCATCTCACGTCCTTCGATTTTCAAATTCACTGGCGAATAAACCTGCCGCCGCTCAAAACGATCCGACATGGTGCGCGATTGCACTTCGCGGATAGGGCGCAGACCCAGTTTTTTGATGACCGATTTTTGCAGGTAAAGACTCGTCGCGCCTGTATCCACCAAAGCATCGACCGAAATTTTACGTGGAACTTCGTCGCGATACCCTGCGGCGACCGCTTCGATGTCCGCCCAATTTTGCAAATCGATTTTGGTAACGACTTTTCCCATTTCGGAAGTTTCGGTTGGCTCAATTGTTTTCACAAGGTTCTCCTCTCAAGCGGTAGGATGACGAATAATTTGCTCCAGGAAAACAAAATTGGCAACGGGGCAAATGCTGGCTGCAACGATTTGTCAAATCTCACCCACGCCGGACAACGCCGCGATTTCCCCCGTGCAATCTGGGCGCGAAACTCGCAAACCGATATTCGGAAACGGAGAGCTTGTCAGAGAATCGCAGCCGAGATAGTGTTGCACCATGAGCGCGACCGAAATCCTGAATGAGCTGCCGAAACTGACCGACGCGGAACGGCGGGCGGTGCGCCAGAAGATGGTTGAACTCGCGGCGGAAAATGAAGCTGTGGCGTGGTGCGACCAAGCCGCCTTGGAAGGCGCAATGATGCTTGACCGGATGGAGGAAGAAGATGCCCGCCCTCAACCCCGGTGAGGTCTGGATGGTAGATTTCGGGCTGGCCGCCAAAGTCCGCCCGGCCTTGCTGCTTACCGGCAATCCCGCCGATGAAGAACTTGATCTCGTCACTGTTCTCTTGCACACGACTTCACTCCGCGGAAATCGTTGGGAACTTTCCATTCCCAAGTCATTCCTAAAACCCGGCGCGTTCCATTTGCAACAAATTCAATCCGTCTCCACCGTCAAGCTGGAGCGCAAGCTCGGAGTCCTGACCGAAATGGAGACGAATCGTGTTCTTGATTCTCTGGCGGAGCGACTCGCGATCTGAGGTCCCAAGTCAGAACGCAGGATTGATCTTTCAGCAAAAACTTCTTCGGCTGAGGTCAGGTGTGCGGGCTGCAAAATTTCCGGTGGCGTGGGGGCATAGGTGGAAAAGCCCTGTTCGTTGAGTAATTGCCGCGTCTATTCGCCAGCGTTGAAAAAATGACTTAGGGCGCGAGCCTATCTTCCTTCAATGAAGATACTGAAACTCCGGGCTGACGAACAGCGCCCAGAGCAAATCTCCAACGGCTTCTTTCATTGGTTTTTGGGGTTCACTTTCCTTCGACGAATCACCCGCGCCTTCCTTTTTTAGAGAAATGTTTTCTTCGCTCGCGGTCAAATATTTCAAAGCCAAATCGCGCTCGGCCTTTTTCGGCGCGCGGCTCAAGGCGAGCCAATAAATTTTATCGACGGCCTTTTCTAAATTTTTCTCGCCGGCGATTTCGTTCAGCGCTTCGCTGGAATAAATAATTTTATAAAGTTCGGTTCCGTTCAAAAGTTCGAGTGATTGCACCACGGCGGCATCATCGGAGCGACCCGTGCTGACTTCGTTGTGCGCGGCGGGACGACCGAGCGTACGCGTAAGCGGCGACGACGATTTGTCGAGGTAGGTGCGGCTTTCATTTTTCCAATTTTTTGTCGTCGAAGCGCGGATGCTGTCGATGAGTTGCTCGGCGGTCAGGCGGCGCAACGACGGGGAGCGGAAGTAGCGCGGCTCAGTCGGCTTCTGCGCCTCGAAGTGATCGGCCAGCGCAGGACTGTAGGCGAGTTGATAGGCGCGACTGTTCAAAATCAAGCGCACGGTGTGTTTGATATCGCAGCCGCTGCGAATGAAATCCTGCGCGAGCCATTCGAGCAATTCAGGATGGCTGGGCGGCTGGTCGAGACGGAAATCATCAATCGGCTCAAACAAGCCGAGGCCGAGGTAACGTTTCCAAAGTCGGTTGACGAACGCTTTGGCGAAACGCGGATTCGTGGGGTCAACCAGAAGTTGCGCGACGCGATGCAGACGATTTGTTTCATCTTTCGGCGCATCGGATGGCGCGTTCGGCAGATCGAATGGAAATTTTGCCGCAATGATTTGCCCGCTTTTTTTCTCGCAGCGAATCAGTTCGAGGTCGTGTGGCGCGAACATTCCGGCGAAGGAAAGGAAGCGCGCTTGCGGCCATTCCTTGTTCAGAAAATGGCTGTGACAACTCGCGCATTTCATTCCGGTGCCGAGAAAAACCTGGCTGACGTTCGCGGCAGTTTGCAGCGTCTCTTCGTGCGTCTCGCTCTTGATGTAACCGGAGATGACTCGGTGCTCATTCGGCGTGTAAGCTTTGGGCGCGCGATAGCCGGGCAAGGTTGGATCGATTAATTCGGCGACGAATAAATCGTAGGGCTTGTTCGTTTTGAAGCTGTCAAAAATCCATTGGCGATTATTGCCGCGCGAACCGATGCCGCCATTCACATCAGTCGTCGAACTGCACAACGCCTCTTCCCAAAACGGCGTCCAATGCGCGGCATAATCATCGGCGCGCGCCAAAAGTTGTTCGATTAATTTCGCGCGTTTGTCGGGCGATTTGTCCGCGACAAATTTCTGCGCGGCGTCGGCGGAAGGAATGAGACCAATGAGATCGAGGTAAATGCGACGAATGAAAGTCGAGTCGTCGCAAAGTGGAGGAGGATTTTTTGCTTCGGGTAATTTGACGTCGCTCCATTTGGCGAAAATGAAAGCGTCAATTGCATCGTAGCCACCGACGTGAGGAGGCGGACTGGAAATATTTTTAGCTGTCGAGTCATTCCGCCTCCTCACGTCGGCGGCTACGGGAACTTCAGGAATCCTCGGCGCAGGCGGTAAAAACGTGGCGCGAAATTGGCGGGTCAAAAGGAAACGTTCTTCGGCGGAAAGATTTTCGTAAAGGAGACGATTCAAAAGTTTTTGAGCATCAGCTTTTAAGTTTCCGAAAGAGCCATTCGTATTCCCAACCTTTGCCATTTCAGCGGAATCATCTTTTGCGCCGGCGGCGATCCATGAACGAATCAAATGCAGTTCTTCTTCGCTTAACGGAGGCGAGCCTTTCGGCATTTGTGGCCCATCCGCGAGACCGCGAATGTATTTCACCACGGAACTTTCATCGGGCTTGCCAGGGATTACGCCCGAACCGGCCTTCTTTCCTTTCTGTTGCAACGTCGCGACGGTCGTTACTTCAAAATCGCTTTTGCGATCTTCGGCGGAATGACATTCGGTGCAGGTGTTGATGAGAATCGGTTGGATGTCGCGAGTGAAACTGACTTTCGCGGCTTCTTGTGGATCAATGGAACGAATTTTTATTTCGGTCTTTTTCTTGTCGGCGCCGAACGAATTGGCCGCGGCAAAAAAAGCGGCAAATAGAAATGGAGCTAACCGTTGGGAAGTCCGATTCAAGATTGAAAACCTTTCTTGGTTCATGGCGAAAGCGAAGTTAAACCGTTTGTGAAGCGCGCTCAACTGACAATTCAAATACGGCGGTCATCAGCGAATTGAGGCCAAAGGAATGTTACCGGCGGACAACAATTGGATTCGACTCGCGCAAATTCAAAACAACGAAATTTCCTTCTGGATTAAATATTTCCTGAACTTCTCGTAATCCGCGTCCATGCGATCAAAATCCTCCGGCAATTTATTCATCGCCTCCATGGCGGGCGGAACGTCCGGCGAAAAGCCAATCGTCTTTTCAATTTCTTCCGGGAACTTCGCGGGATCCGCCGTTTCAAGAATCACGGCGGGACCATCCTCCAGCGATTCAACCTTGAGCCAGTCGAGAAATCCGCGCCACGCGACCGCGCCGTGCGCTTCCAGCAATAATTCATATTTAGTCCACACTTCGCGAATCGTTTCGCGCGTGCGTTCATCGGAAACAGAACTGGAAAAAATATCACGACGCATCGCGACGAGGTCGGGCATCTGATGAATCCTGCCCGTCTCGTCCATGCGCCCGCCATACACGGCCACGAGCCGCGCCAGATTACTGGGATGGCCCACGTTCATCGCATTGGAAACGGCGTTGCGCGACGGCACAATTTTTTCGTAATGACCGGTTTCCAGAAATCGCGGGAAGGCATCGTTGCTGTTCACGGGCGCAATGAGTTTCTTGATTGGCAGACCCATTTGTCCGGCGACGACTGCGCCCATCATGTCGCCGAAATTTCCGCTCGGCACGGAGAAGACGATTGGCTCGCCGGGTTTCGCGACGCGCGACGCGGCGTAAAAATAATAAACGCTCTGCGGCAGCAGGCGGCCAATGTTGATCGAATTCGCCGACGACAGCGGAATGTGGTTGAGCGCGGGATCGGCGAAGGCTTGTTTCACCATGGCCTGGCAATCGTCGAACTTCCCGTCAATCGCCACGGTGCGGACGTTGTCGGCCAGCGTGGTCATCATCTTGCGTTGCGACCGGCTCACTTCCTCGAACGGAAATAACACGATGACGCGCACGCCGGGAATGTTGTGAAACGCGTGCGCCACCGCCGCGCCTGTGTCCCCGCTGGTGGCGGTGAGAATAGTGAGTTGCTTTCCAGTTTCGCGCAGAAAATGTCCGAACATTCGCGCCATCATCTGCGCGGCAAAATCTTTGAACGATGCGGTCGGGCCTTGATCGAGCCGCATGACGTGGACGCGGTCGTAAGTTTTTTCGAGTGGAATAACAAAGTTGTAAGCGTCGTGGCACATCGCGGCGAGCGCGCCGTCTGGAATCACGCCCTCGGTGTAACGCGACAAAACGCGGAAAGCGATTTCGTGATAAGGCAGTTTGGCAAACGCGGCGATTTCGTCTGGGGTGAGTCGCGGGAACTTTTCTGGAAAATAAAGTCCGCGGTCCGGCGCTTGGCCAATCAGCATCGCGTCGCGCAAATTGACTGCGGGCGATTGTTCGTTAGTGCTGCGAAAAAGAAGTGCGGCCATTGGGTTACAATTTCAGCCAACGCCGGAATGATCCTTCGATTTGCGCCAACTGATCTTTGGTCAAAGTTCCCAGTAATCGGAGAAGGTTGCTGCGCGGAACTGACTGCGAACCTTGGATATTAAAAACGCCCCGATGCAGCCAGGAGACAGTCGAGGGAACTTCAAATTGCGAATCCCTCACCGCCGTGGTGTGTGGAACAATATGAAAAAGCGCGTAGTCCCGGTCGCCGAAGGGAACGCTGAGAATAAGAACTGGTCGCACTTTTGCGATCATACCCAAGTCGCACAACCAGACTTCTCCCCGCTGTGGCAAACTCATGGTTTCCGCGCCTTTTTCTGTTTTTGTTCCTCGGCATCCATCAGCGCAAAAGTTTGATCGGCGACTGACATTTGATCCTCTTCCGTCCACACGCCGTAAGCGTCGTCATAGATGATTCCAGTCCGCCGTTGCCGATAAATGCTGATGAGGGCGCGTTCCACTTGGCGAAGTTCTTCGTTGTTTAGTGCGGGGAGCGCATTAGAAATTTCAGTAACCGTGTTCATGGAATTACCATACAGAGTCACTCAAAATTTTCCACGCGAATCATTACCGGCGGTGCTTTGATGACCGGCAACTTTTTGATCTTCGCCAGCGCCTTGTTCATCGCGGAGTTGGGCGCGTCGTGAATCATGAAAATCAGCGGCACGCTTTCGCCCTCGTGTCCTTCGGGCTGAATGACAGATGAAATTCCAATTTTCAACTGCGCCAATATCGCGGCAATTTTGGCGAGAGTTCCGGGACGGTCGGTCACGGAAAGGCGCAGATAATAGCGCGAAATAATTTCCTCGATTGGCAACACGACGCCATCGTCTTCATGCGGCACGAAGGGAGGAATGCGTTGCTTCGACTCGTATTTCAAATCAAGCGCGGCATCGGCCACGTCGCTCAAGACCGCGCTGGCGGTCGCGTCTTTGCCCGCGCCGCGTCCGTAAAAAAGTGTGTCACCCACAATATCGCCGCGAACGAAGACAGCGTTGAAAACGTGATTCACATTGGCCAGAACATGCGCGTTGGGAATGAGCGCCGGGTAAACTGAAACCTGGATGGATTTACGATCTACGATCTTGGATTTGCGCGCTGATTTATTTTTTGATGCGTCAATCGTAAATCCTAAATCGTCAATCAACTTCACAATGCCGAGCAACTTGATCGTGTAGCCGAGCTTGTTCGCAAATTCGATGTCGGTTTTCGTCACGGAACGAATGCCTTCGACGTAAATTTCTTCCGGCTTCACCCAGAACCCGTGCGCGAGGGAAGCGAGAATTCCGATTTTGTGTTCGGAATCAAAGCCATCGATGTCGAGCGACGGATTGGCTTCGGCGTAACCCAGTTTTTGCGCGTCGGCCAAAGTCGAATCGAAGTCTGAGCCTTCAAGTTTCATCCGCGTCAAAATGTAATTGCACGTTCCGTTGACAATTCCATAAAGGTGCGTGATGCGATTGCCGACAAACCCTTCGCGCAACGCTTTGATAATCGGAATCCCGCCGGCCACGCTGGCTTCGTAGTAAAGATTCGTCTCAAATTTTTTCGCGGCGGAGAAAAGTTCTTCGCCGTGCGCAAAGATTAACGCTTTGTTCGCGGTGATGACCGGCTTGCCGAGTTTGAGCGCGCTCAAAATCATCGTCCGGGCGATGCCAGTTCCGCCGACGAGTTCAATGACAACATCCACTTTCGGATCGTTGACCACTTCCTGCCAGGCGAGGGTCATCAATGATTTTGGAATATCGTAAGGTCGCGGTTCATCGAAGGCTTTGACGGCGATTTTGCGAAAATTGATTTTGAGGCCGAGGCGTGACTGCATCAGCGCGCCGTTCGTTTGGAACGCGTGAAATACTCCGCTGCCGACCACGCCGCCGCCGATCATTCCGATGTT
The DNA here is from genome assembly GCA_038214755.1 of Verrucomicrobiota bacterium. GTDB lineage: Bacteria > Verrucomicrobiota > Verrucomicrobiia > Limisphaerales > CANJXF01 > CANJXF01. The sequence goes on along the minus strand of JBBQRQ010000021.1, from coordinate 6,495 downwards.
CACTTCTCGCATGAGGCGCGGAGACTGCCGTGATTTGAGAGGAGCGACAATTATTTTTTGAATCGTGGCCAAACCGGTCGGCCTGGCTCTGACTACGGGGAGGCAGGTGCTACCCGGCGCAACTTTTCACCGCTTCAACGCAACGCGCGCAGATTGTGGGATGGTCGGGATTTGAACCGACGTCCGTTTCCCAATGCCAGCAGCGCTCGCATTTTTGGCCGTCGGCCCGCATGGCCGACCAATAAGCCTTTGGGTCTCGCTCTTTCGGCGGCGCGAAATCATCCACCATCAACTCGGAAACATTGACCAACTCACGCAAAGCTTCTCGAACTTCTGGCGAATCGCTGAAATCTTTCGGCACTTCTTCCAAAATAATTTTTGCTTCAAGAGATTTCCCAATCAGTTTGGTTTGCCGCGCTGTTTCCAGAGTGAGCAACGCCAAGTCACGCAAAGAGAACCAAGCTCTCCAATTGGTTTGTTCAGCTTCAGAAATGGAAAATGCTGTCGGCAACCACTCCGTTCGATGAATGGACTCCACCGTTTTTCCCGGCACAAACTCCCACGCTTCATCCGCGGTGAACGCCAGAATCGGCGCAAGCATCTTGCACAATCCCGTCACGATTCGATGGAGCGTGGTTTGCGTCGAGCGGCGGCGATGGGAATTCGCGGCGTCGGTGTAGAGACGATCTTTTACAACGTCGTGATAGATGGACGAAAGTTCGACGGCCACGAATTGAGAAATTTTTTGATAGACAACGTGGAATTCGTAGGCGTCGTAGGCCGCGATGATTTCTTTTTCCAACTCTGAAAATTTCGCGAGAATCCAGCGATCAAGCCCGGTCAAATTTTCATCGGCGACAGAATGTTTCGCCGGATCAAAATCGTAGAGGTTTGAAAGTTGATAGCGCAACGTGTTGCGGATGCCGCGATAGGTTTCGCTCACCTTGTTGATGCGCTCCTCACTCACGACGATATCAGTGCGATAATCCTGCGACGCCACCCAAAGTCGCACGATGTCCGCGCCATATTTTTTCACGTATGCTTCGGCGGTTTGCGGCTTTTCGTAACCGGCTTGAGCTTGTTTGCTTTTGGAGATTTTTTCTTTGTCGGCATCGACCATGAAGCCATGCGTCAAGACGGTTTTGAATGGCGCGACGCCGTTCGCAGCCAGCGAGAGCAGCAACGAAGATTGAAACCAACCACGATGTTGATCGCTGCCTTCGAGGTAAACATCCGCCTGCCATCGTAGCGCAGACATCCTGTCTGCAGGTTGAGCGGGCATCCTGCCCGCAGACTCGCGGCTGGAAGCCGCAGTAACTTGCAGGCTGGAAGCCTGCGCTACGTCGTGTTGCAACTCGCCTCGGCGCATCAAGACGGCGCGCGATGACGAGCCGGAATCGATCCAGACATCGAGCGTGTCGGTAGATTTGGAAACCGGCTCCACTCCTTTCCAAAGCGCAGGTTTTACGAGAGGCCACAGTTCGCTGAATGATTTTTCAAACCAAATGTTGGAGCCGTGTTGCTCGATTAAGTTTGCGGTGTTGCGCACAATTTCGGCGTCGAGAATTCCATTTCCTTGCGCGTCGTAAAATGCCGGAATGGGAACGCCCCAGGTCCGCTGGCGCGAGATGCACCAATCGGGACGAGATTGTACCGACGCCCTGATTCGATTCGTGCCCCACGCGGGAATCCACACGACACGACCGATTTCATTCTCGGCGCGAGAGCGAAAAGTTTCAGTTGCGATGATTCCAGTCGCACCGGGCGTGTGATCGATCTTTAGAAACCACTGGTTCATCGCGCGGAAAATGATCGGCGTTTTGCTCCGCCAACAAAATGGGTAGCTGTGATGATAATTCTCCTGATGAATTAAGGCGTTGCGAATTCGCAGTTCGTGCAACACCGCGACGTTCGCATCGCTCTTGCCGTGTTTTTCCAAAATGGATTTGCCGACAAGCTCGGGGGGCATCTGTTGTTCGATGGGCAAATCATCGGTGTAGGCCAGAGCGCCATCGTCATCGACCGGCGAATAAATCGGCAAATTATTTTGACGACCGAGATTGTAGTCGTCGAGCCCGTGGCCAGGCGCGATGTGGACGAATCCAGTTCCCGTACTGCTCTCGACAAAATTATCGCCCGCGAAAAGTTTTCCGATGCGATTGCAAAATGGATGTTGATACTGGAGGCGCGGCAAATCTTCCGCGTCCAAACTGCGGACGATTTCGTAATTCGCCCAACCACATTTTTCCGCCACGTTCGGGAGCAACAGCGTCGACACAATATACGCTTCGTCGCCGGCGCGAATGAGCGAGTAACTAAAAGTTGAATTGTAGGCGATCGCGAGATTGGCGGGAAGCGTCCACGGCGTCGTTGTCCAGATGACGATGAACGTTTTTTGTAGCGCAGACATCTTGTCTGCGGGTCCAGAGGCATCCTGCTTCGACGAAGCTGGAAGCTTCGCAACTTGCAGGCTGGAAGCCTGCGCGACCACAGGAAATTTTACGTAAATACTTTGGCTGACGTGATCGTTGTATTCGACTTCGGCTTCAGCGAGCGCGGTGCGACACGGGATGCTCCAGTAAACGGGTTTTTTTCCGCGATAAACAAAACCTTTTTCAACGATGTCGGCGAACATGCGCAATTCGTCGGCTTCGTATCCCTTGTTCAAGGTGAGATAAGGATTTTCCCAATCGCCGAGAATTCCGAGGCGTTTGAATTGCGCGCGTTGGATGTCGATGAATTTTCGCGCGTAAGTTTCGCAAGCATTGCGAATCGTCGCAGCATCGGCAGACGTGTCGCCCGCCTTGCGCATTTCCTGGGAGACTTTGAACTCAATCGGCAAACCGTGACAATCCCAGCCCGGCACATACGGCGCGCTGAAACCGCGCAGCGTTTTATATTTGATGATGATGTCTTTGAGAATTTTGTTGAGCGCGGTGCCGATGTGAACGTCGCCATTGGCAAACGGCGGGCCATCGTGCAGAACAAATTTTTCCGCGTCTTTACGCGCGTCTTGAATTTTTCCGTAAAGATTCTCCTTCTCCCATTTTTCCAAACGCTGTGGCTCGCGCACGACGAGATCAGCTTTCATCGGAAAGTCGGTGCGCGGCAGATTCAATGTGTTTTTGTAATCCATTTTTTAAAAGGGCGCGCACGCTAACATTGAGTTTTGGAGTTATCAAGCTGCGCAAGAATGAAAGCAACGGCTCACGCCGCGCTTCGTGACGATGCGCGGAGCCGCTCCGCTCTCATCCGATTCGGGTTCTTGTTCCGGGAGAAATTTAGAATATATTCACGGCGGAAGCGTCTCTATTTCGCGTCTCAACAAATGCGTAGCGTCCTAATCGAAATTTTGCGGAGCGCGGCTGTGTCGTCCTCGACCAGCCGCCGCGCGTGGTGAAATGCTGCGGCTGGTCTGCGACACAGCCGCGCTCCTTCAGGATTTCCAAATATTTATGTTTTGTCTGACACTCAATGGCAGCCTGCAGAAAAAAATTCGTTCGCGAATTTTTTTCTTTCTGGCTTTAGCATCTCTCGCCGCCAAAGCGATCGGTGCCGATTTGGATTTGACGAAGTTGCCTGCTGCCGCCGCGACCAAAATTGATTTCGTCAAAGACATCCAACCGATCTTTACCCAAAGCTGCCTCGGTTGCCACGGCCCGAAAAAACAGGAAGCCGAGTTGCGGTGGGACGTGAAAGAAATCGCGTTGAAGGGCAGCGAACATGGGCCGGTCATCGTTCCCGGCAAAAGCGCTGAGAGCAAAATGATTCATCTGGTCGCCGGACTTGATCCAGAAAAAATCATGCCGCAAAAAGGTGAACGACTCACCGCCCAACAAATTGGTTTGCTGCGCGCCTGGATCGATCAAGGCGCAATCTGGCCGGACAGCGCTTCGACCAAAATCGTCAACAACCGCGATCATTGGTCCTTCAAAGCTCCCGTTCGTCCGCCGATTCCGCAGGTGAAAAATAAAAAATGGGCGCGCAATCCCATCGACAATTTTGTTTTGGCGCGACTGGAAAAAGAAAATCTCACGCCGTCGCCGGAAGCGGAGCGCGCGACGCTGCTGCGCCGACTCAGTCTGGATTTGCTTGGTCTTCCGCCGACGATTGCGGAAATCGATGCGTTCATCGCCGACAAAAGTCCTGATGCTTATGAGAAAGTTTTAGAACGATTGCTCGCGTCGCCGCATTACGGCGAACGTTGGGGCCGGCATTGGCTCGATGTCGCGCGCTACGCCGATTCCAACGGATACGAAAAAGATTTGCCGCGCACCATCTGGCCGTATCGCGATTGGGTTATCAACGCATTCAACCGCGACATGCCGTTCGACGAATTTGCCATCGAACAACTCGCCGGAGATTTACTACCCAACGCCACGACGGAACAAAAAGTTGCCACCGGATTTTTGCGCAATTCGATGGTGAATGAAGAGGGCGGAGTCGATCCGGAGCAGTTTCGGATTGAGTCAATTATTGATCGCGTGGATACGGTCGGGAAATCTTTTCTCGGGCTGACGATCAATTGCGCGCAGTGTCACAACCATAAATACGATCCCATCTCGCAGAAGGAATATTATCAACTCTTCGCGTTCCTGAATAACGACGACGAGCCGATGATGGAAGTGCCCACCGCAGAGCAAAAGAAAAAGCGCGCGGAAATTCTGGCGAGCATTTTAAAGATTGAAGATGAGTTGCTCGCCAGGCCGGAGACCGTGATGCAAATGCAGGAGTGGGAAAAGAAGATGCAGGACCTCGTGCGCGACTGGACGGTTTTGGAGCCGGAAAAGTTTTACGGCGCGGTCGGAACCAAGTTCAACAAGCTCAACGACAACTCTCTTCTGGCCACAGCTTCGAGTCCGCCCGTTTCCGGTTACACCGTCACCGCGAAAACAAAACTGAAAGGCATTACCGGCTTTCAGCTTGAAGCGTTGACGGACCCAAATCTTCCCTCGAACGGGCCGGGTCGCGCCGACAATGGAAATTTTGTGCTGAGCGAATTCAGCGTCGAAGCGGCGCCAGAAAGTGATCCGGCGAAAACCAATCGCGTCGCGCTGCAACGTGCGACGGCGGATTTTTCGCAAGCCGGTTTTCCGGTTGAGGCTGCAATTGATGGAACGACGACGAACAAAACGGGCTGGGCGAATGACGGCGGGCCGGGTCGTCGCAACAAAGACAACAAAGCGGTTTTTGAAACGAGAGAGATGGTTGGCTTCGACGGCGGAACGATTTTCACGTTCGCATTGACCCAAACTTTTGGCGGGCAACACACCATCGGACGCTTTCGCCTCTCCGCCACGACGGGCGAGCATCCGCAGGCCGATCCGCTCTCGAAAAAGTTGCGGGAAGTTCTTTCTCTCACCTCCGACAAACGCAGCAAAGAGCAGCAGCACGAATTGTTCAGCGCATTTCGTTTGGGCAATACGAATTTCGCCGAAGCCAATAAAAAAATTGATGCTGAAATGGACAAATGGCCGAAGGCGACGACGACGTTGGTGCTGCTGAATCGAAAGGAAAATCCGCGCGAAACGCATATTTTCAAACGCGGCGATTTTCATAAACCCGGCGATCTGGTCAGTCCAAATGTTCCGTCGGTGCTGCACCCGCTCGCGACCAATCAGCCGATGGATCGGCTCGCGTTTGCGAAATGGATTGCCGACAAAAGAAATCCGCTGACGCCCCGCGTGATCGTGAATCGAATGTGGCAGGAATATTTTGGGCGCGGACTGTTGATGACGGCGGAAGATTTGGGGACGCAGGGCGAGAAACCGAGTCATACCGAATTGTTGGATTGGCTCGCGACGGAATTTATCGCACACCAGTGGAGCATAAAGGAAATCCATCGGATGATCGCAACCTCGGCGACGTATCGCCAATCTTCGGTTGTCACTCCAAAGCTTTACGAACGCGATCAGTACAATCGTTTGCTCGCGCGAGGGCCCCGCATTCGCGTCGAAGCGGAAGTGATTCGAGACATTGCGCTTTCCGCGAGTGGACTGCTCACGGCTAAAATTGGCGGGCCAAGTGTTTATCCCCCGATTCCCGATGGCGTGTTAGGCCTCGGTTACGGTGCCCCGATGAAATGGGAAATTGAAACTGGCGAGAATCGTTTTCGTCGCGGCATGTACACGTTTTGGAAACGCTCGGTGCCGTATCCGTCGCTCTCAATTTTCGATGCGCCCAACGCCGATTTTTCCTGCCCGCGCCGCTTGCGCTCGAACACGCCGTTGCAAGCGCTGACGACTTTGAACGATCCGGTTTTTCAGGAAGCGGCGCAGGCGATGGCGTTGCGAGTTTGGAAAGAAGGCGGCAAGAATGATCGCGCTCGAGCTGAATATGCGTTTCGACTCTGCGTTGGCCGTAAACCAAACGAAAAAGAAATCCAACACGCGCTCGCTTTGTTGAATGACCAAACAACTTACTTCGACGACCGCACCACCACGGCGATCAAAGTTGCGGCGCACGACGAAAAAAATCCTCCTGCCGATGTGAACC